>NZ_FUYJ01000015.1:0-3975 GCF_900167515.1 Sporosarcina newyorkensis
AATCAGTCATTGAAGAACCTGTATAGTGAAGGCTTGTATGATGACAATAAGAAAAGGTGGCAAGATGCCTTTCCTTTGAAAGAGGAATTTGAAAAAGACATGGATAAAGTAAAAAGTTAATTATCCGGAAGAACTATCATGATTTTGGTCTATTAAAAAGAATCTAGAACAAACTTCCAAGTGAACATTCATGTTTTTAATACATCAAGATGGAGTGGATAAAAGATGGCGAAATATACAATTGTAGATCAAGAAACTTGTATTGCTTGTGGTGCGTGCGGGGCGACGGCACCAGACATATATGATCACGACGATGATGGAGTTTCCTTTGTACTACTTGATCAAAATAAAGGTATTGTAGAAGTGCCTGAAGAGTTACATGATGATTTAGAAGATGCTCATGAGGGTTGTCCTAGTGGTTCTATTGAAGTTTCTGATGAACCGTTCAATAAAGAAGCTCTAGAGGATGAAAAAGATTATTCAAAAGTTTAATCCGTCAAAAACATGTAAGTAATTTATTGTCTTTGTATGAAAAAGACTAGAATCGGAGTGACCAAGATGTCTCAAAAAAAAGAAGTTTACGATATTATAATTATTGGTGGAGGTCCGGTAGGGTTATTTACAGCATTTTATGCCGGACTTCGCAATGCATCGGTAAAAATTCTGGAAAGTCTGCCTCAACTGGGCGGACAGCTTTCCGCTTTATATCCGGAGAAATACATTTATGATGTTGCAGGATTTCCAAAAGTTACAGGTCAAGAGTTAGTAGATAGTCTATTAGAACAAATGAAGCAATTTAACCCAGTCATTGCATTAAGTGAATCGGTGAGCGAAGTAGAGAAACAATCGGATGGGGTTTTCAAGTTAACTACAAATAAGGATAGTCACTACGCTAAAACAATTATTATCACTGCGGGAAATGGTGCTTTTAATCCGAAGAAGATCGAATTAAAATCAGCTGAGAAATATGAAAATGAAAACTTACATTACTTTATAGATGATCTTAATAAATTTTGTGGGAAAAGAGTGCAGATCTTTGGCGGTGGTGACTCTGCAGTTGACTGGGCGCTTATGCTTGAGCCGATTGCCAAGGAAGTCACACTTGCGCACAGAAGAGATAAGTTTAGGGCTCATGAAAAAAGTGTGGAAAAATTACACAGTTCCCGTGTGAATGTAATGACTCCTTATGTACCAAAGGAATTTAAAGGTGAAGGCAAAATAGAACATGTTATTCTTGAACAAGTTAAAGGTGAGGATATAAAGGTAATTGAAGTTGATGATGTCATTGTTAATTATGGGTTTATTTCTTCATTGGGGGCAATTAAAAACTGGGGTCTGGAAATCGAAAAAAATAGCATTGTTGTGAATTCTAAAATGGAGACAAATATTGAAGGGATTTACGCAGCAGGTGATATTTGTACGTATGAAGGCAAAGTTAAGCTCATCGCTAGTGGATTTGGAGAGGCGCCGACCGCAGTGAGCAATGCAAAGGTTTATATTGATCCAAGTGCGAAAGTTCAGCCTCTTCACAGTACGAGTGTTATGGGTGAAGAGAATAAAAAGAGTTCAGTCGTTGCGGGAATTTAACAAGAGTGGACGAAAAGATTAATGAGACGGAAAAATATTCTGTCTTGATTAATCTTTTTTCTTGAGAAGTTTAATAAAGATTTTGTTATCTTTTGTTTTTGCTTATTTTAATTAAGAATCTCGGAGAATGGAAAGGAAAGTGAATAGAATGGAATTAAAAATAGAACATATAGCCATCGTTACAAAAGATATGGACACATCTATCAAGTTTTACTCTGAGTTGATAGGATATAAGGTCCGTCTTCGCGGGAATACAAAAGACAAAGAATTAGCATTTTTGTATTTGGAGCAACAGCCGGGGATTGAAATTGAGTTAATTAAAGATTTGGGATTGCAGAAAGAATATAACAAAAATGGAATAGTGAATCATTTAGCTTTCACCGTTGACGATATCGATCATGCTATTAAGGAGTTTAAGGAGAAAAATGTTATATTTCAAACGGATGCACCAAATACAACACTTGAAGGGGGACGCATGATACTCTTTGAAGGGCCGTATGGGGAACTGCTACAGTTGGTCGAAAGAGTAAAGTGATTAGAGATACAGTGTCAAATCAGTTTAATATTCCAGAATAATTAGTATCAATAGTTTGATTTGAAAGAAAATTCAGACCTAATAGTGTAATGTTTTTGAGTATTTAATAAGATAGTATTGTTCTTACAGATATATAGCAGATATCCCTTTATAAATGACAGCGCTATCATTACGTGGGATTAAGGAATATTCCTATAATAATTATAAAATTTTGGAGTGAATTTATGAGGTGTTAGAACTTGTTCACAGCTTTCACCATTATACAATACATGGTTATCAAACAGCACTGTTGTACAAGTAAATTCTTAGATTCTAATTTCCTATTATTGTTTTTATACATAGGAGCTGTATATAGTTATTCAGATTTTACTTTAAATAAAACAATAGACCTGCGTAACAGAGGAAAATAACAGTCATGAAGAACATATTGTCTATGAATTTACAAAGCCAAATATATTTACTTTTATAAGCTTCGTATTAAATGACGACTGATCTGCAAATACGGTTGCTTATTTTCGGTAACTGCAAGAATACATTCTAGCAGTACACAATTCAAATCTACTCGTTTAGAAACAATATTTTAAGGGGGAAATTAAAATGCTTACAAAAGAAGATAATCAGTTGCTAACACAGACAGATGCAGGCACACCAATGGGTGAGTTGTTTCGGAGATATTGGATTCCGGCTCTGCAGACTCATGAATTGGAAAGCGATGGGAAGCCACAGCGTGTGAAGTTGCTGGGCGAAGACCTGGTCGCCTTCCGGGATACAGAGGGGAAAGTCGGGCTAATCGATGAACGCTGCCCGCACCGCGGAACCTCTCTTTACTACGGAATCAATGATGGCTGCGGCCTGCGTTGTATGTATCATGGGTGGAAGTTCAATACAGATGGGGAGTGTACGGAAATACCATCAGAACCGACGGATGGGAAATTCAGAGAATCCATTAAGATAAAGAGTTATCCGACAAAAGAAGTAAGCGGTATCATTTGGACATATATGGGGCCGGAAGGGTCAGAACCTGACTTCCCGGAATTCTATTGGGTGGGACTGCCGGATGAGAATAAATTGGTTGAACGAGTTTGGCAGGAATGTAACTATGCACAAGCGATGGAAAATGACCTGGACTACGTACATGCGGCATTCCTCCATAAAGCACATGGCAATCAGGAAACAGAAGAAGGAATCCTAAGCAGTGACTTGGGTATTGATCCCAACCATCCATTGGTGAAAAATCCGCCGGTCAAACAATCTGTACAGGACACGAATTATGGCAAGCGCTGTGTAGCTGTTGGGATTGGCACGGAAGAAGAAAATGCCTTTATGGAGATCCATTATATTTTCCCATTCTACACATATCCACCTCGCTTTGGAGGGGAGGATGGGATGTGGCATGCATTTATTCCGCGGGATGACCACAGCACTTGGACATGGGACGTGCAGTTTGCCCATAACCGTGCAATTGATGTACAGGCACAACATGACCGACGCGGCCTGAAGCTGGATGAAAACCTTAAAAAGCAGGTCAATAAAGAGAACGAATATAATCAGGACCGGAATTTGCAAAAAACTGGGAATTTCACAGGGATCCGAGGGATCGCCAACCAGGACCACGCCGCGACAGAAGCGATGGGTACGATCGTAGACCGAACGAATGAACGTCTGGGCACGAGTGATTTACCTGTTATTCATATGCGCCGTATCCTGCTGAAGGAAGTAAAAGAATTCCAAAAAGGAAAAGAACCCTTAAAACTGGAAAATCAGTCATTGAAGAACCTGTATAGTGAAGGCTTGTATGATGACAATAAGAAAAGGTGGCAAGATGCCTTTCCTTTGAAAGAGGAATTTGAAAA
>NZ_FUYJ01000014.1:0-20329 GCF_900167515.1 Sporosarcina newyorkensis
AGCCCCCTTCAAGATGAGATTTCCCATTACGCAAGTAAGTAAGATCCCTCAAAGATGATGAGGTGGATAGGTCTGGGGTGGAAGCACGGCGACGTGTGCAGCTGACAGATACTAATCGATCGAGGACTTAACCTATTTTAAGAAGCACTACTTGATGTACACAATGTCTTTTATTCAGTTTTGAGTGAACAAGCTTTACTCATCAGTCTAGTAACGATGGCGAAGAGGTCACACCCGTTCCCATACCGAACACGGAAGTTAAGCTCTTCAGCGCCGATGGTAGTCGGGGGCTTCCCCCTGTGAGAGTAGGACGTTGCTAGGCATGCGAAGCCATTCACTATGGTCCTCATAGTGAGTGGCTTTTTTGTGTTCTCGAAAATATGAAAAGAGGGAGACGGCTCGTTGTGTATGAAACGGTTTGGTGTGGTGCAGTGAGAGAAATGTTCGCACTTGAGGCGGATTGGTGCGGTGAGTGGAGAGAAAGGTTCGTGTATTTCCTGGATTGGTGTGTTTCAATGAAGATTTGGCTCATTTTCCGAGTGGAATGGTTCATTTGGAGAGGGATTCTGTGAAAGGTTGAAAAATGGATTGTTAGGTTTTCTTTTGATATTCATGTAAAGTGTATGAAAAGAAACGAGGTGATCTTATCATGATGACAGTTTATGATTTTATTGTGAAGACTGCTAGTGGAGGGAAGAAATCTTTACAGGCGTATAAAGGCAAACCAATGATTATTGTCAATACTGCCAGTAAGTGTGGCTTTACAAAACAGTTTAAAGAACTTCAGTATTTATATGAAGAATATAAAGACAGAGGGCTTGTGATACTTGGTTTTCCATCCGATAACTTCAATAATCAAGAATTCGATGATATTGAGGAGACTGTTGAATTCTGTCAGGTGAATTATGGAGTAACGTTTCCGATGTTTGCAAAGGTAAATGTAAAAGGTCACGGAGCAGATCCTTTATTTTGTTACTTAATTGAACAAAAGAAGGGCATACTGACAGAGGGAATCAAATGGAACTTTACAAAGTTTTTGATTGATCAGAATGGACAGGTAGTAGAACGTTTTGCTCCTCAAACGAACCCTCTCAAAATGAAAAAGTCATTGGAAAAACTATTCAATGAATAATGGGAATACTTAGTTTACACATTTGTGCCTTGACACGTTAGATTGGCGCTGATAACCTTTTAATAATCTTTACTGACAATAGTTATTTTAGGAGGCAGAAAGTTAATGTGGGAATCAAAATTTTCTCGTGAAGGTTTAACGTTTGATGATGTATTACTAGTTCCGGCTGCATCTGATGTGTTACCGAAAGACGTGTCCTTGGCCGTGAGTTTGACGGATACAATCAAGTTAAATATTCCTATTATCAGTGCTGGAATGGATACTGTTACTGAATCCAAGATGGCAATTTCTATGGCGCGCCAAGGTGGAGTTGGCATTATTCATAAAAACATGAGTATTGAAGAGCAGGCAGAACAAGTCGTTACGGTAAAACGTTCGGAAAATGGAGTTATTAAAAATCCTTTCTTCTTAACGCCAGAACATCAAGTGTTTGATGCAGAACACTTAATGGGGAAATACCGAATCTCAGGTGTTCCGATCGTCAATAATATGGAAGAGAAAAAATTGGTTGGTATTTTGACGAACCGCGACCTTAGATTTATTCAGGATTATTCAATGCTTATTGATGAAGTTATGACGAAAGAAAACTTAGTAACTGCTCCTGTAGGCACTACGTTAGAAGAAGCAGAGAAGACACTACAGCAATATAAGATTGAAAAACTTCCTATTGTAGATGAAAAAGGGATCCTAAATGGTTTGATCACCATTAAAGATATCGAAAAAGTAATTGAGTTCCCGAGTGCTGCAAAAGACCAAGCTGGCCGTCTGTTGGTCGGTGCAGCTGTAGGAGTGACTGTAGATACGTCTACACGCGTGGAGAAGTTAGTACAAGCAGAAGTCGACCTTATTGTTATTGACACGGCTCACGGTCATTCTAAGGGTGTTATTGACACTGTTAGAGAGATTCGCGCGAACTATCCGCATCTTGCGATTGTCGCAGGGAACGTGGCGACTGCGGAAGCAACAGAGGCTCTTTACGAAGCTGGTGCTGACGTGGTCAAGGTTGGAATCGGTCCTGGTTCAATTTGTACAACACGTGTAGTAGCAGGAGTCGGAGTTCCCCAAATCACAGCTATTTACGAATGTGCGTCAGTTGCTAGAAAATATGGCAAGACGATTATCGCGGATGGTGGAATTAAATACTCTGGAGATATTGTCAAAGCGCTTGCTGCCGGTGGACATGCTGTTATGCTAGGAAGCTTGTTGGCGGGTACTACAGAGAGCCCTGGTGAATCTGAAATCTTCCAAGGACGCCGTTTCAAGGTATACCGTGGCATGGGATCAGTAGCGGCAATGGAACAAGGTTCAAAAGATCGTTACTTCCAGGAAGATGAGAAGAAACTTGTACCTGAGGGTATTGAAGGTCGTATGCCCTATAAAGGACCACTAACGGATACGATCCATCAACTAGTTGGCGGTATTCGCTCTGGAATGGGCTATTGCGGGTCAAAAGATTTGGAAGCTCATCGGGAAAAGGCACAGTTTATACGTATGACAGGCGCCGGCTTACAAGAGAGTCACCCGCATCAGGTTCAGATTACGAAAGAAGCTCCTAACTACTCTGTGCGTTAACTATTATTAGAGAATCGGCAGGGAGGTAAATATACCTTCCGCCGTTCTAATGTTTTACACCTTTTTTCGTCACTTTCTATGAGCGAAAAGGTGTTTTTTTGGGATAAGGATACATGATACGGCGATAATATGGTACACTGATTTTTGATATTGTCAATACGGGGGTATAGTGAGTGAAAAAGGTAACAAGAAGATGGCTGTCAGTTTTGATGGTACCGATGATGTTGTTAATGACAATCGGAATCCATACGCCTGCGGCAAATGCAGAATCTTCCTTGGGGATTCATGTAGACGGAGCAATTTTGATTGATGCGGACAGTGGAAAAGTTTTATACGAAGAAAATGCTGATAAAGCATTAGGTATTGCAAGTATGACGAAAATGATGACGGAATACCTGATGTTTGAAGCATTGGAAGAAGGAACGATTTCTTGGGATCAAGAGTATCGGGTGAACGGATATACATATGCTGTGTCGCAAGATCGCCGTTTGAGCAATGTGCCACTTCGCCGTGATGGCACGTATACCATCCGTGAACTTTATGAAGCTGTAGCAATTTATTCAGCCAATGCTGCTACAATTGCGATCGCAGAGACAATTGCAGGAACAGAGGCAGAGTTCATAAAATTAATGAATGCCAAAGCTGAAGAGCTTGGATTAACAGACTATAAATTTGTCAATTCGACAGGTTTGAATAACAATGACTTACAGGGAATGCATCCAAGTGGGACAGGCGAGAAGGACGAAAACGTGATGCCTGCACGTTCTGTTGCCAAATTGGCCTATCACCTATTGCAAGACTATCCCGAGGTACTGGAAACTACAAAAATCAGTAAGAAGGTATTTCGCGAAGGTACAGAAGATGCCATCAATATGGATAACTGGAACTTCATGCTTCCCGGTTTAGTGTATGAGTACCCGGGAGTCGATGGCTTGAAGACGGGAACTACTGAGTTTGCGGGACATTGTTTTACAGGTACTGCCACTCGTGCTGATAAACGGGTTATTGCAGTTGTAATGAATGCTGTAGATACAAAGGGTGTTGGTTCGTATCAAGCACGTTTTGATGCTACTCGTGCATTGTTTGACTATGGCTTCAGTCAATTTACTGAAACAGAGCTTTTACCTGCAGGACATCAGTTCAAGAAACAAAAAACATTAGGTGTCATCAAAGGGAAAGAGAAGAAAGTTGGAATTGCCACAAAAGAACCTGTTAGCATGTTGATTCGCAACAGTGAGAAAAAAGAGTATGAACCTGAGCTTGTGCTCGACAAAAAGCTTGTGAAAGATGGAAAAGTTCAAGCACCATTGAAAAAAGGTACAGTGATCGGCCATGTGAAGTTAGTAAAAAAAGATGGTTCGGACCTTGGCTTTATCGATGGGGAAACAGCGGGCACTGAAGTTGTGACAACGGAAGAAGTGAAGAAAGCAGGATGGTTCTCTCTAACGATGGGAGCAATCGGAGATTTCTTTGCCAGCGCTTGGAAGAGTTCAACTGGTTTTGTAAAAGGATTATTTGATTGATGTAAAGCAACGGACCTATAAACTAGGTGTCGTTGCTTTTTTTATGTTCCAGACTTGCAATAGAGTGTCAATTCCTGTCGTGATCTCCTCTTCCGACAATCCACCAAAACCGATGAGGAAGGAGGGGGTGGACAAGCTAGGGACAGTTCGGTAGGTATCTAGGCCGCGAACTTTGATTCCCACGGATAATGCTTTCTCCAGCAATTCCTCTTCAGTACTCTCTATATGTACATGCAGCAAAATATGCATGCCAGCTTCATCGCCTGAGAACGAAATAAAAGGCTCGTAAAGTTTCAATACTTCAGTCAGAACTTGCATCTTTCGACGATAAATTTTGCGCATCCGATTGAGATGGCGGGAGAATTTTCCGTCGGCCATGAAGCGCGCAAGAATATGCTGATCGATCCTTGGAACCGAAGATGAATAGGGAATGAATGCTTGCCGATACATTTCCAGTAGCAGCGGAGGAAGCACCATGTAAGCAATACGCATCGAAGGCATAAGCGATTTTGTGAAGGTGCTCAGGTAAATAACGTTTTCGCCCTTATCCATTCCCTGCAATGAAGGGATGGGACGGCCGCGATAACGGAATTCACTGTCATAATCGTCCTCAATAATAAAAAAGTCAGGATTGGAAGCTGCCCAGTTCAAGAGAGCCGTTCTGCGTGCTGCAGTGAGCACTGTACCCGTTGGAAACTGATGAGAAGGGGTAACGTAGGCAATTGTTGCATTCGATCGTTGAAGGGCTTTTACTTCCATTCCCTCTTGATCCACTGCAATCGGGATTGTTTGCCTATGGCTTTCTGAAAACACATGCCTTGTCATCAAGTAACCGGGATCTTCAATAGCATAGCGAGCCTCCTCGCCCAGTATCCGAATAATCAATGGCAGTAATTGTTCTGTTCCGGAGCCAACGATAATTTGTCCAGGCGTACAGTCTACTCCACGTGAGTGATATAAATAACGTGCGATTTCCCGGCGTAATTCTAGGTCGCCGTGCGGGTCGCCCAACAGTAATAGATGGGAATGAGATGAATCTATTATATCGCGTGCATACTTCCTCCAATCTGAGAAGGGGAAGTGATCTGTATCAATCGCCCCTGCAGAAAAATCGTAGAGAATTGGCTCTTCCTTTATTTTTTGCACGGCAGCGGGGATTTCTAATTTCATTGGCTGCACATAGGCCAGTTCTTCAATCGCTTGAACGAAGTACCCTTTTCTTGGTTCTGCAGCAATGAAACCTTCTGCAGCTAGCTGGTCATAGGCCAATTCGATAGTTGTTTGGCTGACGTTCAGAAAGTCCTCCAACTGACGTTTAGAAGGCAGCTTCATCCCTACAGGAAATTTTCCATCAATGATATCTTGTCGAATTTGATTGTATATTTGCTGATATAACGGAATGTCTGATGTTTTCTGAAGCTCAATGAAAATCATATCCATGTTAAAAACTTCCTTCTGACCACTTCACTTATTGTCTATCTGGCTATTTCAATGTGGTCAAATTCGATTATACTGAAAATATCGAAAAGGGGGAAGAGATATGAATTTTAAATATGGTGGAGTTATCATGGATGTAATTAATGCAGAGCAAGCACGAGTGGCGGAAGCAGCAGGTGCAATAGCGGTCATGGCGTTGGAGCGGGTACCGTCGGATATTCGGGCAGCAGGTGGTGTCGCCCGGATGGCGGATCCTCGCATTGTTGAAGAAGTGCAACAAGCTGTTTCTATTCCGGTTATGGCAAAAGCACGAATCGGTCATATTTCCGAAGCACGTGTACTCGAATCACTTGGCGTCGACTTTATTGATGAAAGTGAAGTATTGACACCTGCCGACGATGAGTTTCATCTTCTCAAGAGTGATTTTAATGTGCCATTTGTCTGCGGTGCACGTAACTTAGGGGAGGCGGCTCGTCGCTTGGGTGAAGGAGCGAAGATGCTCCGAACAAAAGGGGAGCCGGGCACAGGAAATATCGTGGAAGCGGTTCGTCACTTACGTATGATCAATGCACAAGTAAATAAAGTAGTGCATATGAGCAAGGATGAATTGATGACGGAAGCGCGCGACTTAGGGGCGCCATATGAAATTTTATTAGCGATTAAAGAAGCAGGACGTTTACCAGTCATCAATTATTCAGCAGGCGGTGTGGCGACTCCTACGGATGCAGCATTGATGATGGAGCTAGGTGCGGATGGCGTATTCGTTGGCTCCGGCATTTTTAAGTCGGATAATCCGGAAGCATTTGCGCGTGCGATTGTACAGGCAACGGCAGACTTTCAAAATTACGGGCTGATTGCAAATTTATCAAAAGGTATTGGAACCCCAATGAAAGGTTTGGAAATGTCGACGCTGGCGGATAGTGAATTAATGGCAGCGCGCAGTTTATAACGTAAGAACATGTTATGGGTGGGATGACCGTCCATGACATGTTTCCAATGGTTTGATCGACATCTATTATCATGAACCTTGTCATTGAAGATTATTTGTAGTATGGTATATCTAATTTCACATATTTCACGATGATAGGAAGCAGTAGCAACTAGGTTTTTTCAAAGAGAGCCAGCGGGTGGTGTGAGCTGGTAAAAACCGTTGTGAATCCGTCCTGGAGTAGCAGAACTGAAGTCAGTAGGTTCTTGCCGGTCAGTTGAGCCGATATCTCAAACAAGTGGACTGGGTAACCAGTCAATTTGGGTGGCAACGCGGGTAGTTCTCGTCCCTTTTATAGGGGATGGAGGGCTTTTTTTATTGTTTTTTTCTATGTGGATTATCTAAAGGGAGGCGAGTTGTATGCTAGACAGTAAAGTATTGCGTGCAAATTTTGAAGAGGTAAAGGAAAAGTTGAGTAAACGAGGAGAAGATTTAACCGATTTTGATAAGTTTGGCGGGTTAGACGAGAAGCGTCGCGAAATCTTATCGAAGGTTGAAATTTTAAAAGCAGAGCGAAATGAAGTCTCACAACAAGTTGCGCAAATGAAACGTAATAAAGAAAATGCCGATGAAGTCATCGTAAGAATGCGGGAAGTTGGCGAAGAAATTAAAGCTTACGATCAAGAGCTTGCAAAAGTAGAAGAAGAATTAAACTATGTGCTAATGCGTATTCCGAATATCCCGCATGAAAGCGTACCGATCGGGGACAGTGAGGATGATAATGTTGAAGTCCGTACATGGGGAGATCAACCGAACTTTAGCTTTGAACCCAAACCGCATTGGGAGCTTGGAACAGACCTGCAGTTACTGGATTTTGAACGAGCAGCAAAAGTAACGGGCAGCCGTTTTGTATTTTACCGTGGACTCGGTGCACGTCTGGAGCGTGCGTTGATCAATTTCATGATGGATCTTCATCAGGAAGAACATGGATATGAAGAAATGTTGCCGCCGTATTTGGTAAACCGTGCAAGCTTAACGGGAACAGGTCAACTACCTAAATTTGAAGAGGATGCGTTTTTGGTTGAAGAAGAAGATTATTTCTTGATTCCGACATCTGAAGTGCCGGTAACGAATTTTTACCGAGAAGAAATTTTAGACGGGGCTAAATTACCACAAGCGTTTGCTGCATATAGCACGAATTTCCGTTCAGAAGCGGGCTCTGCTGGTCGTGATACACGCGGATTAATCCGTCAACATCAATTCAATAAAGTGGAACTTGTTCGTTTCGTAAAGCCAGAAGACTCTTACGATGAGTTGGAAAAATTGACAGGGCACGCAGAGCGTGTATTGCAATTATTAAACTTGCCTTATCGCGTATTGAAGATGTGTACAGCGGATTTAGGATTCACGGCAGCGAAAAAGTATGACTTAGAGGTATGGATTCCGACGCAAAATGTGTACCGTGAAATCTCATCTTGTTCAAACTTTGAAGATTTCCAGGCACGCAGAGCTTCTATTCGTTTCCGTCGGGAAGCAGGCGCGAAGCCAGAATACGTTCATACATTAAATGGCAGTGGATTGGCAGTTGGTAGGACAGTAGCTGCAATTTTGGAGAACTATCAGCAAGAAGACGGTTCAGTCGTCATTCCTGAAGTACTTCGTCCGTATATGGGTGGAAGAGAAAAAATCGAGGCACCAAAATAATAAGAAAAGAAGCTCACTCCAGGACTCCGTCTTGGTAACGGGCTTCTTTTTTTTCTTCTTTTCTTTTCCGGCGAATGGCACGAAAAAAATTGGTCAATAGCTGACCGCATTCTTCTGCCAATACACCTTCCTTCACTTCACATTCATGATTGAAGCGAGGGTCATTAAGCAATTGATAGAATGTATGAACGCAACCACCTTTTGGATCACGCGCACCATACACTACACGAGGAATACGTGATTGCAGAATGGCGCCTGCACACATCGGACAAGGCTCTAAGGTGACATATAAAACAGCATCTTCCAGTCTCCAGCTCCCTAATGTTTCACAAGCAAGTTGAATTGCTGAAAGCTCAGCATGGGTCACAGCATTCTGAGTTGTTTCACGTAAATTATGGGCAGATGCAATGACTTTGCCGTCATGGACGATAACTGCTCCAATCGGGACCTCTCCTAAAGTCTCAGCTTTCTTTGCCTCATCTATAGCTAACATCATATAGTACTGATCATCTTTGTGCATTTCGTCCACTCCTTACAAATAGTCTATCATGTGAAAGGTCAAAATCAATATTTCAAATGTTCCACGTGAAACATTTAGGGGACGATGGATGAATTTGATTGCCTCAATAGGGAATCCGTCCATAAAGAATTATAAAAGTTTGAGTTGTTACTCAACAGAAAACTACTTTTAGTTAATTACTACTTTAAGAAATGGGGATTTTCCACTGAATTCAGATAAGTACCATACCTGGCCTTCTGATGTGTTAAAATAAAACATGTATCTAAATTGGAAGGGTGAAGGCCACGTGTTTGTTCCATTCATTGCTGTCGAAGGTCCGATCGGTGTAGGGAAGACTACATTGACTGCAGCGATTGCGAAGACTTTTAGCTATCAACAGCTTCAAGAAATCAGCAGTGAAAATCCATTTTTGGATCAATTTTATCAGGATAAAGAAAAGTGGAGTTTCCAAACAGAGATGTTCTTTTTGTGCAATCGTTATGAGCAATTGAAACAAATCAATAAAGACTATATATCCGCGGGTATTCCTGTTGTAGCGGATTATCATATTTTTAAGAATATGCTGTTTGCGCAGCGTACACTGGAAGCCAGTGACCTAGCTAAATATAAAGAAATTTACCGTATTTTGACACAGGATTTACCAATGCCAAATATCATCATTTCATTGTCGGCTAGCTTGTCGACATTACAACAGAGAATTCATGAGCGCGGACGTTATTATGAGTCCGATATGGATTCTGACTATTTACAACTGCTTTCGGACGATTACAGTTCCTACATACCTGAGTTTGAAAAAGCACATCCTGACATCTCTGTTCTCCATATAGACGGTGATCAGATGGATTTTGTGCGTAACACGCAAGACTTGAAGAATATTTTGGCTAGAGTGGATGCAGCTGTACAGAAAGGTTTGAATTTGAATGAAACTACATGAAATTCCAAAGAATAGCGTTTTTGCAGTGGCAGGAATGGTAGGTGTAGGTAAGTCTACGATGACTAAAGCTCTTGCATCGCGTCTTGGCTTTCAAGCATCCTTTGAAAATGTAGCAGAAAACCCTTATTTAGACCGTTTTTATAGTGATTTTGAACGGTGGAGTTTTCACTTGCAGATCTTCTTTTTGGCAGAACGTTTTAAAGAGCAGAAGCGGATTTTTGAAAATGGCGGTGGCTTTGTACAAGATCGCTCTATTTACGAGGATGTTGGAATTTTTGCGAAAATGCATGCTGATGAAGGTACGATGGATAGTGTGGATTATACCACTTACATGAATTTGTTCGAAGCGATGGTCATGACTCCTTACTTTCCGCATCCAGACGCCTTAATTTACTTGGAAGGTTCATTGGAATCGATACTTGAACGAATCGAACGGCGGGGAAGAGAGATGGAGTTGCAGACGTCTCGCGGTTATTGGGAAGAAACACATCGTCGATATGAGAAATGGATTGATTCGTTCACGGCATGCCCTGTCGTACGATTGAATATTGAGGACTATGATGTATTGAGGAATGAACAAGATGTGGATCAAATTATTGATAAAATAGCGAATGTGATAAAAAAAGAGCCGACTCCCGATAAGTAATGGGGGATGTCGCCTCTCTGGCCTTTTAATGTGCTGGGACTTCTGTGAAGAATTCTTGATATAATTCACGTAGGACGAGATTTTCATCCTTTTCTTGAATACCGAAAACCAAACTGACTTCAGAGGATCCTTGGTTGATCATTTCGATATTGGCGCCTGTCCGTGCAATAGCGGATGCCGCACGTGCTGCCAGACCTCGAGTATGACGCATGCCTTCTCCTACAAGTACGACCATGGAATAGTCATGTTGGAAATGCACATCGTCGGGGTGCAACTCTGTTTCGATGCGATTTATAATACGCGCTTCTTTTTCATCCGTTAAGTGTTCGCTGCGAATAATAACGGAGAGGTTGTCGATTCCTGACGGTGTATGCTCATAAGGAATTTCTTCTTCCTCGAGAATTTGCAGCAAGTGGCGTCCGAAACCGATTTCTAAGTTCATCAAGTATTTATCTACGAATAGCGTTGAGAAGCCATTATCAGCCGCAATGCCGACGACGGATTGGAGTGCATGGTCTCGGTTTCGTACGATCATGGTACCCGGCGCGCTAGGATTGTTCGTGTTTTTGATGCATACAGGAATCTTGTGGCGAAATGCTGGAACCAGTGCTTCCTCATGGAAAACTGTAAAGCCTGCGTAGGCAAGTTCACGCATCTCTCGATAGGTCATCGTATCAATTGCCTGTGGGTTCTCGATGACTGTTGGATTCGCTGAAAAAACGCAATCCACGTCGGTGAAATTTTCATAAAGTTCTGCGTTTGTAGCGGCTGCTAAGAGTGCACCCGTAATGTCGGAGCCTCCCCGATTGAATGTACGCAATGTTCCATCTTCTGTATAGCCAAAAAAGCCTGGGAATACGACAATGCCCTTTTTATCGCGTAAAGTGCATAGTTTTTCATTACCTTCAGGTAAAGCGCGAACGCGTTCTGGGCGGAGGTTAACGAGCAGACCACCTTCACGCGGATTAACATACTCTGCGTCAATACCAATATGTTGGAAATACGCAGCAATTAATTTCGCATTGTTGTCTTCACCGGCAGCTTTTAGACTATCTATATACAAGATTTCATCTGATTGATCTTTCTTTAACCGTCGAATTAAATCTTGTTCGATGATTTGAGCAATCCCGCTATCGAGATCAAGACCTTCAGCGATTTGTTGATAGCGTTCCACGACATTATGTAATGCATCAGTCGGATCTTTTCCGGCTAGTGAAGTGTCTGCCAGGTCAATCAGCAGGTCTGTCACTTTAATATCTTCAGAAAAGCGTTTACCCGGAGCAGAAACTACGACGATTTTTCTAGAGGGATCAGACACGACAATGTCGACCACTTTACGGATTTGTTCCGCAGATGCGACGGAAGTTCCGCCAAATTTACAAACTTTCATTATATACCAGATCCTATCTATTTGAGATTATCTATCTATTATTTTAGAAAATTCATGATAACGGGTTGTTATTGAAGGCGGAATTCTCTATAATTGTCCTTATGCGAAGAACGATTGTTTTTTCATAGTGTACATTGTAGATGGGAGAATCGTCAAATGAAAAATGAAATTAATATTGGTTTGCTTGGCTACGGAGTTGTAGGAAGCGGCGTGGCAACCATCTTACATAACCATCAGGAAGATTTACGCCACAAGTTAGGTGTCCCTGTATCGATTAAGAAAGTAGTCGTTAAGGATTTAGAGAAAAAGCGTAACGGTGTTATATCGAAAGAAATGTTTACAACTTCTTTGGATGAAGTTCTCAATGATCCGGAAATTGATTTAGTGGTAGAAGTAATGGGAGGAACGTCAGCCGCTCAAGAGGCAATACGACGTTCATTGGAAGCAGGCAAAGGTGTTGTGACTGCAAACAAAGATGTCATGGCAGAGTCAGGTCCTGAATTATTGAAACTGGCAGATGAAAATAAATGTGATCTATTATATGAAGCGAGTGTAGGTGGAGGAATTCCATTGATCCGCACGCTGGAAGATGGATTAGCGTCCGACCGGATTACCGCATTGACAGGTATCGTCAATGGAACAACGAACTTTATTCTTACAAAAATGAAGCATGAAAATAAAACTTATGAGGATGCACTTGCAGAAGCAACGGAATTAGGATTTGCAGAAGCAGATCCATCTGCAGATGTTGATGGTATCGATGCTGCTCGAAAAATGGTAATCTTGGCTTCATTATCATTCTCTACGGAAGTCCGTCTTGATGATGTGTTCGTCCGTGGTATGAAAGAAATCAAAGATGGTGATTTGCAGCTGGCAGAACAGTTTGGTTATACAATCAAAATGGCTGGCTCTGCACGTAAAGACGAGGAGGGCATCGAGGTAGCGGTGGAACCGGTTTTCTTCCCGAACTCTCACCCGTTGGCAACGGTCAATAATGAATTCAATGCGGTATATGTCTACGGTGATGCAGTCGGTGAAACAATGTTCTATGGACCTGGAGCGGGCTCCATGCCAACCGCGACTTCAGTAACAGGTGATGTGGTAGCCGCTTGCCGTAATTTATTGCTAGGCGTGAATGGTAAGAGATTACATGCTCCGCAATATGAGCGAAAAGTGAAGAGTGACGATCAGAAGTATGCTCGCTATTTCCATCGAATTACGGTACGCGATGAAGTAGGCGTTTTGACGGAACTGACTTCTATATACAGCCATCATAAAGCAAGTTTAGCTACGGTCGTTCAAGACTCAGAGCTGCATGAAGAAGGTGCGGACTTAATTTTCATTACCCATAAAATATCTCGTCAACAACATTTGGATATTTTACAGGACTTAAAAGATACACCAACGGTCATTGACATTTCGAGTCATTACCGGGTGGAAGGAGAATAATTTATTATGAGACGATGGAATGGATTGATCGAAGAATATAAGGAATGGCTGCCTGTTACTGAGAACACACCTGCATTGACTTTGCAGGAGGGGAATACACCGCTGATTCACTTGGAGAACTTGTCGAAGCAGTGGGGAATCAATCTCTATGTAAAAACGGAAGGTACAAATCCTACAGGTTCATTTAAAGACCGCGGTATGGTCATGGCGGTTGCCAAAGCGAAAGAGGAAGGGAAAACTGCATTGATCTGCGCATCAACGGGTAACACATCCGCTGCTGCAGCGGCGTACGGTGCACGTGCCGGAATGCGGACAATTGTCGTAATCCCGGAAGGTCGCATCGCGCTTGGTAAATTGGCACAGGCAAAAATGTATGGAGCAGAAATTGTAGCAATCGAAGGTAACTTCGACGAAGCACTTCGTATGGTCCGTGAAGTCGGTGAAGGAAAGATTGCATTGGTGAATTCCGTTAACCCTTATCGTTTGGAAGGTCAAAAGACCGTAGCATTCGAAGCGATCGAGCAGCTCGGCAAAGTGCCGGATATCTTCGCATTGCCTGTTGGAAATGCCGGAAATATCTCTGCTGCGTGGAAAGGCTTCAAAGAGTACGCGGAGAAAAAAGGTACAGGTACACCGAAGTTACTAGGCGTACAAGCGGATGGGGCAGCGCCAATTGTTTATGATCGTGTATTCGAAGAGCCAGAAACTGTTGCAACGGCCATTCGCATTGGGAATCCTGCAAGTTGGCACCTAGCGACTCAAGCATTAGAAGAATCTGGCGGCGATATTCTCTCCGCAACAGACGAAGAAATTCTAAAAGCCTATCAATTACTTGCTGCGTCAGATGGAATCTTCGCGGAGCCTGCGTCTTGTGCAACGATTGCAGGGATCAAAAAACGTTTAGATGCCGGATTAATTGATAAAGGTACAACCATTGTCGGAATCCTGACAGGAAATGGCTTGAAGGACCCTGAGACAGCGATTAACGTTAACTCCGATAAGCCATTAATGACGAATGAACAATTTGATAACTTTCTTAAAGAATTGAAAGAGGGGAACGACTAATGACGGAAGCCGGTTTTTCAGTGACCGTGCCAGCCACGACGGCGAATCTCGGACCCGGCTTCGATCATTTAGGTCTTGCCCTTTCACTTAAAATGACAATAGAAGTATCTTCTGCCGCACAGTGGCATATTCAGTATCAAGATAAGGAATATGCCTCGCTGCCAACAGACGAAACAAATTTAATTGTACAGACCATTCAACAGGTAGCTTCACGATATGGTCAAGTTGTAGCGCCCCACAAGTTGGTTGTTTACTCTGATATTCCTTTAGGAAAAGGTTTAGGGAGCAGTGCAACAGCAATTGCTGCAGGAATTGAAATTGCGAGCGAACTGGCAGAGCTGCATTTATCACCTCAAGATAAACTCCGAATCGGCAGTGAGTTGGAGGGGCATGCAGATAACATAACGGCTGCATTGCTCGGTGGGATTACTGTATCCTATTTTACAGAAGAACAGATGGAAGTCCTGACATTCCCTGCACCCCCGATTGGCGTAGTGATAATGGTTCCGCCGGTCGCATTGAAAACAGAAGCTTCTCGCGGACTATTGCCTGAGCAAGTGACGCATAAGACAGCGATTCAAGGAAGTGCAGCGGGCAGTTTGATGACAGCAGCAATTGCGCAAGCTGACTGGGTAACAGCGGGCCGTATGATGGAACGAGATATTTTTCACGAACCATACCGTAAGATCGGATTTCCTGAATTTGATGAAATTCGATTAGCGTGTAAAGAAATCGGTGCGTACGGCATGACGATCAGTGGGGCAGGTCCCTCACTTTTCATTGCTGTCCCGCCTGAGACCGAGCAACAAGTAGCAGCTTTGCTTGATCAACGTTTTCCGCATTATCAGGCGATTGCGTTGCAACCAGCAGAGCAAGGTGCGTATATTTCAAAATAAAGAAGCATCCGGGCTATATGCTCGGATGCTTCTTTATTTTTATGCAATAAAAAAACGTTACATCATGTAACGTGTAATGTCAAAAATATGGCGGAGGAAGAGGGATTCGAACCCCCGCGGGCTTTAACACCCCTGTCGGTTTTCAAGACCGATCCCTTCAGCCGGGCTTGGGTATTCCTCCGTGTTGGACAAGTAATACTTTATCATGTTCTAAAAGTAATGTCAACGGTTATTCTTTAACTTTTCTTTTCTTCGATAAAATATGCGCCATATATAGAAACTTAGTAGGCCAGCCGCTTGAACAGCAACCGCATAAGTAAAGTTCAAATTTGAATTTGAGTAGATCATGATAAGTAAACCGATTAGGACAGCCGGCAGTACAACCACTGTGTACATACGCACTTCAGGGTTTCGAAAACTTAGTTCAAACTCTTTCATTTGAAACACCGCCTTTCTATATATTCTATCGTATTCAACACGTTGGTACAATAAATGTTTGATTTTTAGTGTGGAAGCTGTATAATTAGAAATGCCGTGCTAGGTGGGGAATTAGCGGTGCCCTGTAACTTGCAATCCGCTCTAGCAAGACTGAACTCCTTCTCGAGGCTGTCCGCATGTAGGGTCTGCCTCTTGCACGTAGTGTTGACGTCTGGGTCCTGCGCAATGGGAACCCATGAACCATGTCAGGTCCGGAAGGAAGCAGCATTAAGTGGACTCTCTCATGTGCCGCGGGGTAGCCTAGGCCGAGCCAACGACAAGAGTAACGCTTATGTGCGGCAGTCGAAGGAAGGTGCACGGCTTTAATTGAACAATTCACTCGTCCGTTCTTAGAATGGGCGAGTTTTTTATGTCCTGAAAATGGTGTATACTTTGAAGGAGAATGAATTCATCTAACGAAAGGGAGCGATTTGCGATGGCGGAGAAACAAATGAACGTAGAAAGTTTTAATTTGGATCACACGAAAGTAAAAGCACCTTATATTCGATTAGCAGGAACTTCTGAAGGACAGAACGGGGACAAAATTTATAAGTACGATTTGCGTTTTTGTCAACCAAATAAAGAGCATATGGATATGCCTTCCATTCATTCATTGGAACATATGATGGCAGAGTTTAGCAGGAATCATTCAGACCAAATTGTGGATATCAGTCCGATGGGTTGCCAAACCGGTTATTATTTAGCAGTCATCAACCATGAAGACTATGAAGAGATCCTTTCTATAGTAGAAAAAACATTGAATGACGTGTTAGTGGCTACCGAAGTGCCTGCTTGTAATGAAGTACAGTGCGGTTGGGCAACAAGCCACAGTTTAGAAGGAGCCAAGGAGCTTGCACGTAATATGCTGTCGAAGAAAGATAAGTGGACTGAGATTTTTGCGTAAGACTTTCAAGAGATCGTAAAGCCATAAAAGCAGTATTCATGCTATAATAGAAGTATTATGCAAAATGGAGAAAAGGGGGAAATGCAGTTGATTTATCAAGCATTATATCGAGCCTATAGACCGCAGACATTCGGCGAAATGTCCGGTCAGCAGGCTATCAAGCAGACACTGCAAAATACCCTTCTCCATCAGAAAACGACGCACGCGTATTTGTTTTCAGGTCCGCGCGGAACAGGGAAGACAAGTGCGGCAAAAATTTTCGCGAAAGCCTTGAACTGTGAGAACGGACCGGCAACGGAGCCGTGCAATGAATGTGAAACGTGTAAAAGTATCACAGAAGGATCGAATACCGATGTCACCGAATTTGACGCAGCCTCCAATTCACGTGTCGAAGAGATCCGCGATATTATTGAACGTGTTCATGTTGCTCCGTCGAATGCACGTTTTAAAGTGTATATCATTGATGAAGTGCATATGCTCTCGAACTCGGCATTTAACGCATTGTTGAAAACATTGGAAGAGCCTCCTGCCCACGTGGTATTTATTCTAGCAACAACCGAGCCTCATAAATTGCCGCTTACGATTATTTCTAGATGCCAACGATTTGACTTTAAACCGATTACAGCTGGGGAAATCATGCAGCGCATGAGGAAAGTGCTGGACGATATCGGTGTGAAAGCGGAGGACGGGGCAATGCGGGCAATTGCACAAGCAGCCACTGGCGGTATGCGAGATGCTCTCAGTATGCTAGACCAGGCAGTGTCGTTCAGCGGAGATGAGCTGACCACAGAAGATGCGTTGTTAGTGACAGGAGCGATTGGGGAAGAGATTTTTTATCAGCTTGCTCAAGCAATCCAAGCAAAAGATGCGGGTTCTGCACTTACTTTGTTGCACCAATTAATAGCAGAAGGTAAGGATGTTGGCAGATTGGCGGAGGATATGATCACATTTTTCCGCGACATACTATTGCTTGGCACAGCACCTGAGCTGACAGATTTGCTGGAACTGATTTCGGATGGTGAAAAGTTCAAAGAGTTGGCGCAAGGGTTTCATTCCGATGACCTGTACCGGTACATTGATATATTGTCGAAAACTCAACAGGAGATGCGGTTCTCCAATCATGGGAAGGTTTATATCGAGTCGGCGCTCTTGAAAATGATTCATTCAGGTGATCAACGTGTGGCTTCATCTTCTGCAGCAGATCCTGAAACGGCTCAAAAACTGGCTGCGTTGGAACAGACGGTTCGTCAGCTTCAACAACAATTGGCAGCGAGTCCTGTGCAACAAGCTACCGCAGAATCTCAAGCTCCAACTCGTCGGGCTGCTTCAACTGCGTCAAGATCTGCCAAAGTACCAACAGGTAAGATCGTTGAAGTATTGAAATCCGCAACAAAGTCGGATATACGGACAATACGAGAGCAGTGGGCCGGGATGATGCAAAGTTTACAGAGATCTCATGCGGCTTTATTGGAAGAGACTGAACCGGTAGCGGCATCTGAGTCGGCTTTTGTGTTAAAATTCAAGTATGAAATTCATTGCTTGATGGCGTCAGAGAATGGAACACTGCAAGCAGGACTGTCTGAAGCATTGTTGCGTCTAACAGGAAAAGCGTATGAAGTGATTTATGTCGCGGAAGATAGCTGGCTGAAAGTACGACAAGACTTCATTCAAAAGAATGGCCTGACCGTTCAGAAAAATCGGGAGTTCTCTCAACAATCGGAAGTGGAGCAATCCGCTTCAGCATTTATGGAGGAAGCGACTCTTGAACAAGCGGATCCCCTCGTAACAGAGGCGGAGAAACTTTTTGGAAAAGATTTTATTACTATAGAAGAAGATTAAATTCTTGAGGAGGAATTGACAATGCGTGGAATGGGAAATATGCAAGGTATGATGAAGCAAATGCAGAAAATGCAAAAGAAGATGGCAGAGGCTCAGGAAAACTTAGGTGAAGAGCGAATGGAAGGTACAGCTGGCGGTGGAATGGTGAAGGTTATCGTATCCGGACATAAAGAAGTCTTGGAAGTCATCATCGATCCAGAAGCAGTAGATCCAGAAGATGTGGAAATCCTACAAGATTTAATTGTTATTGCAACAAATGAAGCGATAACAAAAGCGGAAGAATTAACGAACTCCACAATGGGGCAATTTACTAAAGGAATGAACTTGCCTGGGATGTTCTAGGAGGCTGTGTAGTTATGCATTATCCGGAACCTATATCTAAACTAATGGATAGTTTTATGAAATTGCCAGGCATCGGCCCCAAAACTGCGGGTCGTCTGGCGTTTTTTGTATTAAGTATGAAAGAAGATACGGTACTCGACTTTGCAAAAGCGCTCGTCGATGCAAAGCGTAACTTGCAATTCTGTTCGGTATGCGGTCATATAACAGATATTGATCCATGTCATATCTGTCAGGACCAATCGCGCGATCGTTCGACGATCTGTGTGGTGCAAGATCCGAAAGATGTGATTGCTATGGAAAAGATGCGCGACTACCGCGGGTTATATCATGTCTTACAGGGTGCAATCTCTCCTATGGATGGTATTGGACCGGAAGATATCAATGTTCCCTCCTTATTGACTAGATTGCAAGATGAGGAAGTACAAGAATTGATTCTTGCAACGAACCCTACTATAGAAGGAGAAGCAACAGCGATGTATATATCCCGTCTTGTTAAACCATCCGGCATTACAACTACTCGTATCGCTCATGGTCTACCAGTCGGCGGCGACTTGGAGTACGCGGACGAAGTCACACTTTCGAGAGCATTGGAAGGCCGCCGAGAATTGTGAGGAGTGTGAGATGTTGTTTGGAAAAAAGAATAAATTAAAAAAAGAATATGATGACCGGCTTCGTGATTTAATGTTGGAAGCAAAAGAAGATTGGGAACGAGCACGAGAAGTTGAGAGTTATATTAACGATTATGACGAGGATGTCCTGACACAACGTAAAATGGCGGAGTGTAGATACTTCTATCTGTTTCGTGAAGCAAAGATACGGAATTTAGGGAACGGTTGAACTAAAAGCTAGCAGAAACGCATATAGATAAGTATCTATGAAAGAAAGGGCGTTTTCTGTGAGAGTTTTAGTAATAGTTGCCTTAGGTATTGTTTCACTAATTTTATTAAGTATGAGTAAAACAACCTTAGAAAAAAACATGGAGCGCTTGTCTGTCTTCTGGTTTCGCTTGGCTTTTGCGTTCTTTGTACTCTTCTTAATGAACATTGCAGGTGGGTTTATTGGGATCTACGTGCCGGTAAACATTGCTTCAGGCATCATCTTGGCAGTCTTAGGAGTACCAGGATTCGCGGCGTTATGCGGTTTCGCTATTCTTTTTTAAAAAGAATAGCGAAAAAGCTTGCAATATAAAATGTACGGTGGTATATTTATAAGCGTCGCATCGGGGAGTTGCAAAACACCCGAACAACACAAAAAAACTTTTCAAGAAAAAGTGTTGACAACAAAACAGCGATTTGGTATTATAAGAAAGTTGCCTCTTGCGAAAGAGCAGCCATATGAACCTTGAAAACTGAACAGCAAAACGTTAACGAATTATACGTTTGTGCATCGGCTCTGCCGGTGACATAAACAAAATGAGTATCTTAAATGATGCCAGCAAGAAATCGAGCTAACTCGAATTTCTCTTTTATGGAGAGTTTGATCCTGGCTCAGGACGAACGCTGGCGGCGTGCCTAATACATGCAAGTCGAGCGAATCTTTGGGAGCTTGCTCCTAAAGATTAGCGGCGGACG
>NZ_FUYJ01000012.1:0-75070 GCF_900167515.1 Sporosarcina newyorkensis
CTGACGTGCACCCCAAAAGTTAGAGTTCAAAATCTAACTTTTGGGGTGTTTTATTATGGCTAAGTATAGTAATGAATTTAAGATGATGATTATTCTTGAGTATCTCGATGGTAAATCTGGATATAAGACATTAGCCAGAAAATATGGTGTGAAGGCTGATACACAAATTAGGAATTGGGTGAAATCATACGAGAAGTATGGTGTCAAAGGAGTGTTTCGAAAGAAAAGTAAGGAAGTTTACCCTGTTCAATTCAAGCTCGATGTACTAAGCTTTATGAAAAGGACAGGTACTTCTTTAAATGAAACCGCACTTCATTTTGGATTAACGAATCCTCCTATGATCTCTTCATGGAACAAGAAATTCCTTGAAGGAGGTGCAGAAGCCCTGGACCAACCGAGAGGACGGCCACCCATGACGGATAAAGCAAAGAACGTTAAAAGCACTAGGACTACTTCAGAGAATGAAATGACGCGTGAACAGACATTAGAAAGGGAGAATGAACTCCTACGTCTAGAGGTAGCGTACCTAAAAAAGTTAAAAGCTTTTCAGATGGATCCGGACGGCTATCTCGAAAAGCACAAGCAACGTTATCATACGAACTCAAAGAAGAATTCCGACTGATTGACGTGCTTCAAATTGTAGGAATTCCGGAATCTTCTTATCACTACCATGTTAAACGGTTCAAGTTAGAAAATCCCAATCAGCAGATGGAGGAAACCATCCAATCTATTTTTGATGAGCACAACGGCAATTATGGGTATCGCAGAATCCACTTAGAATTAAAGAATCGTGGGATCCGAGTGAATCATAAAAAGGTGCAGCGAATTATGCGCAAGCTCGGATTGAAAGGTGCGAAATTCATTCGAAAATCACGCCGCTACAGTTCTTACAAAGGTACCATCGGTACAGTGTCAAAGAACCGAGTGAACCGACGCTTTAACACGCCAATCCCTTATCAAAAACTCACAACAGATATCACGGAGTTTAAGTGTGCAGATGGGCGTAAACTCTATCTTAGTCCAATGATGGATATGTACAACGGAGAGATTCTTTCCCACGGTATCAGTATGCATCCTACCCTTGATTTTGTGATGAAGCCGTTAGAAGAAGCACTTGATATCGTGAAAGATGCAAAATATCGCACGACCATTCACTCGGACCAAGGCTGGCACTATCAACATTCACATTGGGTCACTACACTTAAAGAACACCACGTGTTCCAAAGCATGTCCCGAAAAGGAAACTGTCTAGACAATTCGCCCATGGAAAATTTCTTCGGCTTATTGAAGCAAGAAATGTATTATGGTGAACCGCTTCGTACGTACGAAGAATTGGAACAAGCGATCAAGACGTACATTCATTATTACAACAACAAACGAATTAAACAGAAATTGGCTGGCATGAGTCCGGTACAATACCGTCTTCACACCAGCCAACTAGCTGCGTAATATAAAACTCTAACTTTTAGGGGTCACTACAACCGCCTTTCATGTCCCCGCTATTTTCATACTCCTGAAACTCTAATTCCAAACGAATTAATTACGTAGATAAAACAATCCTCCATTGACTATCTCAATTGTAATACGAGGTTTAAATCGTTCTTCCATCGCCTGTTTTTCAATCTCATAACATTCTGGTTTAACATCTTGTCCTTCATAAAAATAATCCAATACCGCTTGATCCTTTTGCCATCTCTTCTTCGATTCCACTGCCCAGTTTCGATCTTCTTCTCCAACAATCCTATCGATTACAGCATCTAACCGATCCAAAGCTCGGACAGGAGTAATGATATACGGTAAGTTAAAAACATTTTCAGGCGGCTCCATTGCCAAGTTCAAATTGTTCAGTTTCCCCTGGAATTCCTGGAAAACAGCTCCTGTCATCAAGTTGATGCCTAACGAATGAAGAGCCTCTTTCGTTTGTTGACTTCTAAATGAAATTTTATAATTTACACTCAACCATGGCGTCAAAACTGCTTGTTCGCCTTGTCTTGTTTGGAGCTGCTCATACATCTTCACATATGAACCCATATCCTTTGTTACTTGAAATAATTGATGAAGGCGAGGTGAACCTAAATGCACCACTTCACCTTTAACTCCTTCATTTAGCTGTTGAATATTCGTGATAAGCGTAATTTGTGCCGGATTAGGCGTCTCATTAACACTTTCTATATATCTCCAATAAAATGGACGGTTCATAATCTTTTTATCCATCTCCACCGTTAACTGGACAGTCATATAGTGTTCATTTCCATTGACAATCGGGCAATTATTTTCATTGAAGAATTGTCTTAGATATCCGTGGATTTGTTGCGGATACATGTACATCCTCCTCTGATTTCTTAGTGGTCTTTAAAATATCGTCGAGCTGCCCAACGACCTTTTCAAAAACCTCTATTTTCCGTTGAAGCACTCCCAATATATGATCCTCGATCGTATCTTGAATCGCTAAATTATATATGTGCACATCATGCTCTTGTCCCAGACGATGAACACGTCCGATCCTTTGCTCTAACTTCATCGGATTCCAAGGTAAGTCATAATTAATGACATGATGGCAAAACTGAAGGTTAATTCCTTCTGCTCCCGACTCAGTTGCAATTAACACTTGGGCATTTTGCTTGAATAGGTGCTTAATCCACTCTCGGCTGTTTTTGCTTAATTTACCATTAAATAAGACACTCGAAATGCCTTTCGAATGAAAATACTCACACAAGTACATTTGGGTAGCCCGATATTCAGTGAAAAGGATGACCTTGTCATTCGCCTTTATAATAAGATCCACTGCTTTTTCCGCTTTCGAATGAACCGATAGATTCCCCAGTTGCTGAATTACTTCATTCACATATGCTATTTCGTCCGTACTTCTGCAATCCGCGCTTAGTTTCTTCAAAGTACCAAGAGTAGCTTCCTGACTGCTGCACATTTCCCTCTGCAGAGTAATGGTTGAAAAAGCACCAGAAAATACGGAAGACACATCTTTTAACCCTGAAATAAGTTCGTAGGCTTCTCGTTCTTTGTCTGTAAACTCAACCGGGATTACTTGAACTTGACGATTTGTCCATTCAATCCCTGTATCCTGCCGTCTATTTCTGACCATTACTTGGTTAACCAATTCATTCAAGAAACTATCCTGCTCCACATCTCGTTTATTTGCGGAAAACGTAGATTTAAAGGTCTCGTAGGATCCCAGATGCCCTTGCTTCAATAAAGTGATGAGGTAGAACAATTCAAAAACATCATTTTGAATAGGCGTTGCCGTCAATAGCAAACAAAACTTCTTCTTTAGATTCTGCACAAACGTATAACTGATTGTTTTATGATTCTTTAATTTATGTGCCTCATCCACAATGATTAAATCATAATCCTGCGCATAAATTTTCTCTTTATGAGGACTTCGTTTAGCAGTATCCATGCTCATAACTACAACATCCAGATAATCCAAATCAAAATTCTTTCTATAAAGCATCGCTGGGATATGAAATTTCAGCTGCAGCTCCTCTACCCATTGATTGGCAAGCGATGCCGGAACCAAGATAAGTGCTTTTTTAACAAGACCGCGAATGAGGTACTCTTTTAAGATTAATCCCGCTTCGATTGTTTTTCCTAGCCCTACCTCATCAGCTAAAATTGCTTTCCCATTCATTTCCTCAATGACTCGTTCTGCCACTTCCAATTGATGAGCAAGCGGTGTTACATTCGGTAAGTATTTAAGTGACTGCAGCCCTTTAAAATCGGTAATTAAATTGTTTTTGGAAATATCATAACTCATCTTATACAATGTCCAACTATCCCATTGCTCACGGTTTTCCAGTCGTTCAATGAAGGCTTCTTGCCAAGCAGATGATCTTTCAATCAGCATTTTGTTCACCCCAAACTAAATTTTCATTTTTGTTAGGGTGTCCAAAAAAGAAATTCTTATGAAAACAAGTGACAAAAGCCAAATTGCTTTTGTCACTTGTTTTATTTTAAGGATTGATTGGACAGCATCACTCAAACAGCTTAGTGTAAATCTCTTCCTAAATCGACCATTGCATGAGCAAGACGAATTGTGGAGACTGCTAATTCTGCGTATGATACTTCCTGTTTTGGATTGAATAAATTTTTCTCCGTTTTCAATAATCCCATTGAGTTGGCGACCGCCACATACCCTTTTTTGTCAGTTTCAATTTTTTCAGTATCGTCAAAGCTTAGTTTATACATACTACTATCCTTAGCCGCTTGCTCAAGTCCAAGAACTCGTACATACCAAACTGCCAATTCTTCTCTTGTTATCGATGAGTCCACATCAAACTTCTTATCCGGTTTAATAATCCCCGCTTCGACTGCATGTTCAACTACAGAATACAATGGGTGCTTAACGCCTATATTATCGAATGTTTGAGTAGGTTCCTCTTGACCAAAGAAATAGTCTCCATGATGGAAGTAGGTAAGCGAATTCACAAGTACCTTCAATGCTTCTCCTTTTGAAACAGACGCATCTGCATTAAACTTTTCCACATCTTTTACATCCAGCACTTTCGAATTCAGTAGATAATTCAGCTCTGCTTCTGCCCAAGGATGCGAAATTGCAATTGATTGATCCGCATCAAATAGGTTATTCCATTTTCCTGTATTGGCATCCAGATAACTATACATATCTCCTTTAAATACAGGCACATAGATTAGATCATACTGGTTCCCTTTTTCATTTTGTGTTGGATTCATGTACATAAGCTTTAGGCTAAGTGCATCCTTCAACAGCGTTTTCGCCTGTTCGTCGCTAATCACTTTATCGCTTGACGGCCAATTCTCTATCTCCTGATAATCGATATTGAGACTATTGAGAGAACCATCTGCTCCGACACCAATGCTAATTTGATCACCGATTACGACTATTCCATTGACAAGTCTCGGGAATGAAAATTGATAGGTTCCCGTTCGTTCATCAAAGGAAGGGTCCTCAACCGGCATCCCATAGTTATGCAAATAAGAAGGAGCCCATTTTTTTGCGTATGCAATCGCTTTTTTCAACGCCTCTTGTTCGGTAAGTGAGTTCTCCGTTGTTGCATTCTTCTCCATTTCTCTAAGCAACTCTTCTTCAAAATTATAGTATTGAACGACTTCCCCTGTCTGTTTATTAATTTCTAAATTTGATCCGTGTCCTCCATTCGCATAATGGTACATATACTCAACACTGATGACGTCTTGACCATTATAATTCTGTGTCTCTTGAATAGATTCGATCGTTAATTTTACTTTGTCTGAAGTGACAGCAAGAAGTTGTTCGGCAATCTTCTTAGCTTCTGCTACCGTCACCCCTTCTTGTCGTGGAGAAAGCGGCTTCGCCGTCAGCTTTTCAATTTTCTTCTTCGCTGGGAAATTTGCTGTATATCCGTTTTGAGTCAGCCAATCCCCTGAAAGCGCATGTACCCCTTGCAGCCTGTTCGTCGGTTGATAAACGAGCTGCACATTGCGGTCACCCGTTTCGTAGTTATAATTAATTTGGTAGTTCAAATCCACAGACAAATGATCTTTTACTTTCTTTAACATCTCTTCATTAGCTTTAACTTTACTGACATCCGCAAAAGTGGAAGACCCCTGATTCTGTTGAGTTTTGTAGAAACCGCCGATTTCTCCATTTCCTAGAACGTATACTTCAATCATCTGATCCGCAATAGGTACTTGGTTTTTAGTTCGCGTGAAAGTAAACGAATAACGGATTGGTTCCGTCAATAACTGATTCGAAAAATAATTAGATGTGTCCGATTCTAATTGATAGTCTTTTCCATCAAGAAATTTCTTCATAAATCCTTCTGCAACTTTGCCGGCCTCTTCCTTTGTTACCTTTGCCGGGAACAGTGCATCTGCGATATTGGCAGGCTGATACGAGAAGTACTCTACTTCCAACTCTTCTCCAATAAATCCTACGTATCCATACAACCGCTTGCCGTTCAAAACTTTCGTGAATTGGAGATCATAGCGTATGGTTTCATCATCCGGAAAAATATGTGCGCTGCTCATTTGAAAATCACTAGCTGTCAGAAATTCAAATTGATTTGGGAATAGCTGCCGAAATTTCTGGATCAAATCCTCTTTCTTATAAGCAGTTTCTACGGAAGCTAATTGGATTCGCACCTTTTCTGGTTGTCCATACACAGTGGATGATGCATCGGCAATCGGTGTAAACATGCCAATAGATAAAACTGAGGAAGCCACTAGCGCGCTAACTTTTTTACTATTAATCAATATAATCCCCCTAGGAAAAAATGTTTTTTTCCAATTAAACAATTAGTTACACAAGATGAAATCTACATTTTTATGTAATTGGACAATACTTAAAGATGTTTATGTTTATCAGGGGGAGAACATTCCTTAAATTTCAAAAGCAGCAAAGCTTCCTTCTTCATCAAAGTTTGTCACATGTAACACTTTGTCTGAAAAGTATTCTGTTACATCTGTATGATTTCCAATCACGAGTGAAAGAACATTAAATTTCTTTTCTCTTTTCTTTTGATTAAATTCATTAAGAAAAGCTTCGCTGAGTTCATCTTCTCCATCGGTGATGAAAATTACATCCGCTTGTTTGAAACGGCTTTTGTTGATTACTTTCAACGTCTCATTCAACGGCAACTTGAAGTCTGTACCACCGCCCAGATAGGTACGCACCAGACGAATCAATTCAGGCGCTGTTATTTTTCCTTTTTCATATGTAAAGCTTTGTATGCTCGTGGAAAATAACACTACACAAAGATCTCTGCGTTGCTTTTTTGCGATGGCTAGTAGCGCTAATACGAAGCCTTTTGATTGGTTGTCCAGTAGCTTCATGCTACCGGACTGGTCCAAACAAATTACAATCGGACCTTTTCCCAACTGCTCACGCTTTTTCTGTTCGTATTGCATGATCTCTCCTTCTGCATAGCGACGTAGAAACTCATTCCTTACCGCAGGATGCGTATACAAGGCAAGTTCCATCGGAAGCAACCTTTCCAATTCATTCCCCAGCGTTACGTCCCTTCTTTCCATCGCAGCCGTATAATTCAGCTTTTGTTTATTCTGGGCAATCTGTTTGAATCGGCCTGCCCATTCTGCAATCTGCTGCATTTTGGGATCCGTCGCAATTTTCTCTGCCAAAGACAACTGATTACGTAATGGAATATTCTTTAAGTCTGCAGCACCTTTGCCCGCACTTAAGCCTCCCATTAAAGATATCAAACTCTCTTTTATCCGTATTGTTTCTTCCTTTGCTTCGTCTAATGCCTGTAAGAACCGGTCGCCATTCGTTTCAAATGTCAGCTGTAATTTCTCATCTAACTCAAGTGCAGCTCTTTCAAGTTCCTGTAAGGGCCCATTCTCTACCTCCTCTATTTCTTCTGATTGTTTACCCGGTAATTGTTCCCGTATTGCATTCAACAGCATCCCAAGCTCCTCGTCCTGCTGTTGTGAATCGTCCAACCACTCATTTATTTTTTCACCGAACTTCACGGTACAAATTGCAGCTGATAAGTCATCTAATCGTGTAAAGCGACGAAAGTTTTCGAACTGTTCATCGGACATGACCCTCTTTATTAGTGTTTGATTGGACTTCAATACCGCGTCAATCTCTCCAATAAGGATTCGGGGCTTCATCTTATACAAAGAAGCCCAAACATCGCTCAATAAAGGCTCCATCGTCGGCAGAATCCCTTCCGCTCTCACCTTTTGAAGTTCATCAGACATCTCAAATAGTTCCTTGAACCGTCGTTTGTCAAAAGCATCTGTATTCAGTACGGAACGTTGATCTTTAATTACTTTGCTTCTTTGCAAGAACTTCATCCTCCTTACATCCTGAAAAAGATACCACTCGACTTAACATTCTTATCCTTTTTCCGACCAGTATGATAAAAATATGCCGGATCCAGTGTGTTATTTTGGATCTCCTGGTACATTGATTTTACTTTATCGAGTACTTCGTCAATTTCCGACTTCCTGCTTTGGTTAGCTTCTTTAAGTTGATTTAGAGTAGACAGTAAATTATTCATTTTTTGAGTCGCTTCCATTCCTACTTCTGTTGAATGATCCCGAAATGTAGCATCTAGCACTTCTTCAGCCTCATTTTGTATGGAATCGAGCATTCGGACCACAGCGTCCTGTGCATGTCTGCGAACAATAATCGAGACGGTTTCTTTTTGATCGAGTGTTTCCCAGAGAGCGTGTTCAAGTATTAACACATCGTCAACCTGCACCGTTCTTCTTTGATTGATCAACGCTTTTGCTTGCAAAATGCATAATGATTGCTTGAATCTTCGGTCGGAAGGCTGAATTCCCTCGTCTTGCAGCTCTCTCCTGAGTTTCGCTAAGATCCCGTATATTTCATCAGGAATTACAACACGATCCGTCAATTCTTGAAGCTGCACTAAATCTTCCAACGTCATTGCCGGCATTTCTTTATTCTGTCCTGCATCTTTCATCATCGAGAGAAAATTCAATTCATCAGTAATGAAATTGATCTCGAAACGCAGAAGGAAACGGTCGAATAATGCTTCAAGACCTTCGCCGTCTTCTGGGTATTCATTGGAAGCACCGATGACGGACATCAAAGGAACTTCGGTAGGTGCGCTGTCATTATAGAAAAGCCGCTCATTAATCAAGGTCAGCAAACTATTTAAGATTGCAGAATTAGCCTTAAAGATTTCATCCAAAAACACCAAATGAGCTTCAGGCATTTTAGTCGCTGTATTCCGTTTATATATGCCTTTTTCGAGGTCTTTTAATGATAATGGGCCGAAGACTTCTTCCGGCGTGCTGAATCTAGTCAGTAACCATTGAAAGTATTTTGATCCTTCCACGATTTTCGCAAGTTCAGCAGACAAAGCAGATTTAGCTGTTCCCGCAGGTCCGATCAGAAGCACATGTTGCCTCGCGAGAAGTGCCACAAGAATTCCTTCCACTTCACTTTCGCGTTCATAAAACTTTGCATTCAATGACTGTCTGATTTCTTCCAACTTTAGTATATTTGTGTTCATCATTTTTATAACTCCTCGATTTGTTTGGTATGCAATTCGTCCTGTTGAATCGTTCTATATAACAGTTTGGTGGAAACTTCACCGATTTAACCTCATAGCTGCAATATATTTAGCGTCTATCATTTATCTGGTTAAACTTGATGCAATGTACGATATCTCCCACTTCTATTACACTTATCAAATTCAAATGAAACTATAAGAGATGTTAGTCGTATACTAAATAATTAAACTATTACTTAGAAAGGAATGTGTTGTATGAGATCATCCAACCCGAGTTTAGGGAAAGACACGTTTCGTGGACTAGAGGTTGATAGCGGTTCTACCATGACCATTCAAGGAACTGTGAATAAGACATTCATTCTGTTCTTGCTATTGAGCGCAACTGCATTCTTCACATGGACGCAATACTTTGCAGGCAAGGATATCCAAAGCCTGCTTTGGATCGGTCTATTGGGCGGTTTTGTAGTTGCTCTCATTACAATTTTCGTTAAAAAAGCAGCTCCTTATACCGCTCCCTTGTATGCATTGTTGGAAGGGCTTGTTATTGGCGGGATTTCTGCTATGTTCGAAACACAATTTGAAGGAATAACAACCCAGGCTATCTTGCTAACACTCGGTACTTTGCTTTCCCTCCTGTTTGCTTATCGCTCAGGATGGATCAAAGTGACTGAAAACTTCAAGCTAGGGGTATTTGCTGCAACGGGCGCCATCTTCTTCGTTTACATTGCCGACCTCATTCTTCGCTTTTTCGGGATGGGCGTCCCTTTCATACATGAAACGGGCCCTATCGGTATTATAATTTCTGTCGTCATTGTCATCGTTGCTGCATTGAACTTAGTTCTGGATTTTGATTTCATTGAAGAAGGTGTCAAACAACAGGCACCGAAGTATATGGAATGGTATGGCGCATTTGGATTGATGGTAACGTTGGTATGGCTGTATCTTGAAATATTGCGGTTGCTTTCCAAAATTCGAAGTAAATAAGTATATTTTAAACTTTAAAAAGATGAGCTCTTTACTATGTAGGCGAATGCCTAAAACTAGTTAAAGAGCTCATCTTTATTAATTGTATATAGATTCGAGTTTCCAAATCAATTTTAATCAGATTTTTCTTGTAGTATACATTCAGAAAAACCTATCAACTCCCCACAATAACCGAATTCCCTTTATTTCTTAAGGTCGATAAAATGCTCAACGCAGCGAGATAGCTTGTTTTCGGATTGTTGGGCATGGGTTCATTCTCGATCGTCAAACTCATCTTGCCGAAATCACCTATTGCTTCGATTGTATGCGTATTTCTTTTGACCAAAGGATCTGCGATGACACGTACTTTCGTTTGATCGGCTCCTAGCCCTGCAATCGACAGCAACAAGGCAACATTGACGTTTTTAGGGAATTTTTCGATAGCATTAAGCGCCATGCCGTCAAATAAACATTCTTCTTCATTTTTTAATTCCAAGCCCAATGATTCGTATGATTTCCTTGTCGTAATGCCGACTTCCTTCAATCCGCCAATCGAATTGGCCGATTGCAAAAGATCCAAACCGCCAATTGCGCCTGAAGGAAGATAAATATGCTGACCACAAACGCGTGCCAGGTCACTCATTTCCCGAAAAAACTTCACGTCTTTAAAGACCCCAATACTACTCAAAATGAGATCTTTGTTACTTCTTAAGACATCTTCCATATGCTGAATGGCCACTTCAATCGTAGCAGCTTCTATTACAATATCGACTGGGGAATTAATAAATTCCTGAAAATCCGTATAAAACTTTATGCCATATTTTGTTTCCAACCGGGAACCCACTTCTTGATTCCGGCCAAATAGTGAAGTAATCTCGCCTTCCAGTTTTCCACCGGCATTTATACTTTCCAATAAATACTGCGCTATGTTGCCGGTTCCAATTACTCCGATTTTCATTTCACAACACCTCTTTCTCTATTATACAGAACCTTCTCTGTTCCTCTAATGAAAGACAGCAAAAAGTGCATACTTCTGAAACGACTTGTACGACAGGCGTTCACACTATCGTTTAGCGTCTAGTTCCCCCTGTTTTAAAACTATTCCAACTCGAGCTTCGTTATAGTAGTAGAAAGGCGGTGATGGCAAATGGATTCAGTAGATTTGGAAAAAGTCATGGATGAATACGGGGAACATCTACTGAAAATGGCTTGTTTTTATTTACGAGATCGGGAAACGGCGAAAGATATCGTACAGGAAGTATTCATTTCTTTTTATGGCACAGCAAACTACGAGGAACTAGGAAAGATTCGCGCATATTTAACGAAACTGACGGTCAATCGCTGTAAAGATTATTTGCGAAGCTGGTCATTTCGTCATCTGCAATTTGGTAAGGACTGGATCGAAACTATACATAACGAACGTGATCCATTAATTTTGCAAGAAGAGAAAGCAAAGATTGCAATCGCAGTATTGAAGCTCCCCATTAAGTATCGGGAAATTATACTCTTTTATTATTATGAAGAATACAACATGAGAGAGGTTGCTCAATTCCTCAATCTATCGGAAAACACGGTGAAAACGAGAATGATTAAAGCACGCAAATTACTTAAGAACACGTTGTCATCTGATTACTGGGAGGTGCTTTCCATTGAATGAAGTGAAAAGAAGCTTGGATAGGATTGTTGGAGATGTTACTACTGATAAAGAAGAATTGAAACAAAGAGTTCTTTCTGGAAAAAGAAAGTCTAAAAGAAAAAATCCTTTTCCTTTAGTTGCTACTGTTATTGTTATGACCGCTGTTCTTCTCTTTACATTCAATGTGTTCCAAGGAGAGTATTTGAAAAAGGATGGCAGTGAATATGAAGTGAATGAGGAGCTCTATGATCTTCTTCTGAAAAGCGAACAACACGAAATTGAAGACCCAGATGAATTGCGCACTGTTGTTATGCAAAGATTAGTAGAATCAGATTCCTTAATCGAATATGCAAAGTCACTTGGCTACGAAGCAGATGAGCAAGCAATGAAAGAAGAATTAGCGAAAGAGCAGCAAACCTTTTTCGAGGGTTTCAATGAAGAGGAACTGAATTCAGTCGAACAAACACAGCTCGAAAATTTCGGCTATACTTATGAACAATATTTTCAAACGATTCATAAGCATACTATTCAATTTACTGCGGCCGTGGAATGGCTAGATCATAATCCTCCCGCAGAACACACAACACAGCGTGAAGTGCTAGATGCCTTTCTAGGAACACATGCGGATGTGATCACTGAATTTATGGAGAAGAAACAAATCCCTCCTGCCGATCCTTCTTCTGTATACGTAGAGTTTGAGGGATTAGTCGCAGCTATCGAAAACCGTCGAGTATTGGTTGTCCAAGGAGTGGAGAAAGATCAAATCGAAGGAATGTCGGCTGAAGAAATTCAAGATGCAGCGTATGATTCCGCTTGGTTTGAGTTTGATGAAACGATTGAGCAACTTGCACTATATAGGCAGATTAACGTAACATTTGATCCATTGTCGTATCCAGTCTCTCAAGCAGAACAAGAAAAAGTGTTTGAAGATGTGAGTGGGTGGGAATAAGTGAACAACTTACAAAAGCGTTAACTCCTCATTAGCGGAGTTAACGCTTTTTATATGAAATATCCTATTTTTTCTCAATCCGTATCCTAGTTAGACAGACTGACAGTATCCGATTTGCTACGGTCATTACCTAAAAGATCCAATAAGACTTTAGGAATCGAAAACTGTTGATCGTTAATAGTAAGCTGTGTTGCACTTTCTTCTTCATCCTTCACATTCATTGCTGCCATTTCAAGATGAAGACGCTCCATCTTATGATCTAGTGCAATTGCAGATTCGGCAGCTTCCTTTAATTCTCTTAACAGATGAGGTGGAACTGATTTGTTGTGTTTATAATATATTTTATGTTCCAAACTTGCCCAGAAATCCATGGCGATTGTACGGATTTGGATTTCCACAGCAACATGTTCTTCTCGATCTGACATAAAGACTGGTATTTCTACTAAAATATGCAGACTGCGATAACCATTTGATTTCGGGTTTTTAATATAATCCTTGATCTCTAAGACTTTAAGATCTCTTTGGCGCTGTAACATATCACTTATCTGATAAATGTCTGAAATGAAAGAGCAGGTAATTCGTAAGCCCGCTATATCCTTCACATTTCTTTTTATGTTTGAAAAAGTAATGTCGTGTCCTTTTCTTTGAAGTTTATTCAGTATACTTTCAGGTGACTTTACTCGCGACTTCGTATTTTCAATTGGATTGTAATCGTGTAAAATACGAAATTCTTCTTTCAATATATCTATTTTTGTTTCTAATTCATTCAGTGCAAATTTATACATCAACATAAATCTTGATAATTCATTTCTCATACTTTTCAATTGTTCTACCTGATATTGATCCATCCTATTATCGCTCCAGTTCCAAGCGCCAGCTCCTCGGATCGTTTCAGACTGACAGTAAAGGCAAAATGCCGCCTTTATTGTCAGTCTTCCAATGCCTGTCGGAGCTAGACGGCGCTTTCCACTTTTGGTTCATCCAGTTCCAAGCACCAGCCTCTTGGGTCGTTTCGACTCTGCCAAAAAGGCAAAGAACGCCTTTGTGGTAGAGCCTCCAACGCCTGTCGAGGCTAGACGGCGCTTTCCACTTTTGGTTAGACAGCTGGTTTATCAGAAAACTGACTGTTGTAGAGATCCGCATAAAATCCTTGTTGATCCAATAATTCTTCATGCGTTCCCTGCTCAATGACTTTTCCTTGGTCCATCACTAAAATTAAATCTGCGCCTTGTATTGTAGACAGGCGGTGTGCGATGACGAAGCTGGTTCTGCCTTCCATTAACTGGTTCATTGCTTGCTGAATTAGCAACTCCGTTCGGGTATCGACACTCGACGTTGCTTCATCCAGAATCATAATTGTTGGATTAGCGAGAACAGCGCGTGCAATTGTAATCAGCTGTTTCTGTCCTTGTGAAACATTCGATGCATCTTCATTTAAGACGGTATAATAGCCTTCTGGAAGCGTCCGAATGAATTGATCCGCACGTGTGACTTGTGCCGCTTCGTAGATTTGTTCATCAGTCGCATGTTTATTCCCATAGGCGATATTGTCTTTGATCGTGCCATTAAACAGCCACGTGTCTTGCAATACCATTCCAAAAGTCGTCCGCAAATCTTCGCGTGACATCTTTCGCGTATCCATACCATCAATTTTGATTGTCCCGTTATTTAGCTCGTAGAAGCGCATGAGCAAGTTAATGATCGTCGTCTTCCCTGCACCTGTTGGCCCGACAATGGCGACGGTCTGACCGGGAGCCACATGAACATTCATATCTTTAATCAATAATTCGTCTGCGTAACCGAAGTCTACATGCTCAAAGTCCACTTCACCTTTTGCATGTTGCAAACGCACTGTGGTCACTTCGCTAATTTCCTCTTCCTCATCCAACAACTCAAATACCCGCTCTGCTGCTGCGATCGTGGATTGAATAATATTCGCGATGTTCGCCGTTTGCGTAATCGGCTGTGTAAATTGCTTCATATACGTAATGAACGCTTGAATATCACCAATTGAAATCGCACGCTGCGTAACTAATATCCCACCGATTACACAAATCAGTACATAGCTTAAGTTCCCGATCAGCGTCATCGCCGGCATGATAATACCTGAAATAAATTGGGCACGCCGTCCTGCGTCGTATAGCTGTTCATTAACATCTTCAAATTCAGCAATAGCCTTTTTCTCGTGACCAAATACTTTAACAACTTGATGACCTGTGTACATTTCTTCAATATGGCCGTTCAAATTTCCTAGCGTCCTTTGCTGATCCGCGAAGTGCTTTTGAGAACGTTTCAAAAACGGACGAATTACAAAGATGGATAACGGTAGTGTCACGAGCGCAATAATCGTCAGCATCGGACTGATCCATAACATCATCGCAAGAATACCGACAATCGTCACGACCGATGTGATAAACTGCGTAATTGTTTGCTGCAAAGTACTGCCGATTGTATCGATATCATTCGTCATACGGCTTAATGTATCACCAAAAGGATGCCCATCGTAATACTTAAGCGGAAGTTTCTCCAGCTTATGATTGACATCTTCACGTAAATCGAAGACCGTCTTTTGAGATACACTGGCCATAATGAACTGTTGAATGTAGCTGAATACGCTGCTCGTAACGTACAAGCCTGCTAGCAATAATAGCAATTTGCCAATTGCTCCGAAATCGATAGACGCATCAGGAATTCCATTAAACTTTCCATACGCACCTTCAAATAGCTCAGTAATGGCATTCCCCATCACCTTCGGACCCAGAACCATAAAAACCGTACTCAAAACTGCTGCAAAAAACACGGTGATTAACTTGCCGCGATGAGGTTTCAAATAGCCTAATAGTCTACGAAAAGTTCCTTTAAAATCTTTTGGCTTCTGACCCGCCATCATCATATTTCCGCCGCCAGGACCACCGCCCGGTCCGCCGTGAGATGGTCGCTGTTTATGTTCGCTCATGCGATATCCTCCTCTGTCAGCTGAGATTCGACGATTTCTTGGTACACTTCATTTGTTTGAAGTAGTTCTTCATGCGTCCCAATCCCTGCAACTTTTCCATGATCGAGGACGATGATTCGATCCGCATCCATCACTGAACTTACGCGCTGTGCAACGATTACGACAGTTGCATCTTTCGTTTCTTCTTTTAATGCCGCACGTAAATTGGCATCGGTCTTGTAGTCGAGTGCTGAAAAGCTATCATCAAATACATATATATCTGGTTTGCGAACGAGCGCACGTGCAATCGCAAGACGCTGCTTTTGTCCACCGGATAAATTCGAACCGCCTTGTGAAATAACGGATTCATATCCATCTTTCAATTGCTCAATGAAACTGGTTGCTTGTGCAATCTCAGCCGCATGTTCAATTTCACTTTGTGTTGCATCTTCTTTACCAAAACGGATATTTTCTGCAATCGTCCCTGAAAAGAGCAAAGCTTTTTGAGGGACAAAGCCAATTTTCGAACGGATTTCTTCCTGTGAGGAATCTTTAATTTCCACACCGTTAACTCGGATCGTTCCGCTCGCCACTTCATAGAATCGCGGAATTAAATTAACCAATGTTGTTTTTCCGGCTCCCGTACCGCCGATAATTGCAGTCACTTCTCCAGCTTTTGATTTAAAACTAATATTCGATAATGCTTGCTCTTCAGCGCCTGGATAGCTAAATGATACTTGATCAAACTGAAGTGTCGCGCGTTCCCTGTCCGCCTTTTCTGTCCCTTCATCCAAAAATGTCGGTACCATTTCAAGCACTTCATTAATCCGGTTCGCGGAAACTGCAGCACGTGGAATCATGATAAACATCATTGAAGCCATGACAAGCGACGACATAATCAGCATTACATATTGAATATATGCCATTAAATCTCCTATCTGCATGGCCCCATTATCAATTCGGATTCCACCGAACCAAATGATTCCTACAACAGTCAAATTCATTACGAGCATCATAACCGGCATCATAAACGCCATCACTTTGTTTACTTTAATCGAAACGTCTCGTAAATCCTCATTTGCTCCGCGCAATCGAACTTGCTCATCTTTTTCACGGTTAAACGCGCGAACGACCCGCACACCCGTTAGATTCTCACGTAATACTAGATTCAAACGATCGATTCTTTTTTGAACAGCTTTGAAGAGCGGAATCCCTTTGTGCAATATAAATAAAATTAACCCGACTAACAACGGCATGGTCGCTACGATGACAAGCGATAATTTCATGTCCTTGGATAACGCCATGATCAAACCGCCAACAAACATAATCGGTGCGGTTAACACCATACGAAGAATCATAATGACCACTTGCTGCACTTGTGTAATGTCATTGGTCGTCCTCGTGATAAGGGAGGCCGTGCCTAATTTATCAAAGTCTTGCTGTGAAAAATTCTCAACATGAGTAAATACTTTGCGACGAATGTCCCTGCCCAGTCCCATCGCAGTTTTTGATGAGTAAAAGCTGACGGCAATGGATGCTATAGCACTAAGTGCAGAGACTACGAGCATCAGTCCGCCGATCTTCCATATGTAGGGGATGTCTCCTACCACAACACCTTTATCGATAATATCCGCCATCAGCGTCGGCAAATACAATTCGGACATTGCCTGAATGAAAACAAGTCCAAAGATTGCAGCGACCATCCATTTATAGACGGATAAATTTTTCAGGATTTTAATCATTCTATGGATTCCTCAATTCTTTTGAGATTTAGAAGCACAGCGATTTTAGAAGAAGCTGACCATGAGTAATCACTTACATGTGACAACGTGTCACTCGTTACTACTAATTTATAATAAATGACGCAAGACAGCATGTCAACGAATAGATGACATGCTGTCACTTTTTATATTGACACGTCCCACGCCGCGATTTATCATAGATTTATGACGTATTATCGCTTACCAATTTGAGTGGGAGGCCAATCATGCCAAAGCAAACTTTTTTTAATTTACCTGCTGAAAAACAAGATAACTTACTGAATGCAGCGAAGAAAGAATTTTCCAGAGTTCCATTACATGAAGCAGTCATTTCCAATATTATTAAAAGCGCAAAAATACCGAGGGGAAGTTTTTATCAATATTTCGAGGATTTAGAGGACTTATTTTTCTATATTTTAGAGGAATATGTAAAGCGAAATAATGAGAGGTTTACCTTGCAACTAAAACTGAACAATGGGGACTTGCTAGATACTTTTATTAGTGTCTTTCAATCGATGCTACATGATTTCCAAAGTGAAGAGCACCGTATCTTCTTTAAAAACGCGTTTTTAAATATGAATCATAAAGTGGGAAAGGCATTTACAAACCATACCGACTTGGAAAACTTTATGGCTCGGCGATCAGAGCTTTTGGAATTAGTTGACACCAAAAAAATGGCTATCGAGAATGAACGAGAATTACTTCACCTGATGAATATAATCAAAGCTGTGACATTCCAAAATATAGTTCAAAGCTTTGCTATGCAACTAACTCCTGATGAAGCGTTAAAAAGATACACACTAGAAATTAATATGTTGAAAAGAGGTCTATACCAAAACGATTAATCTATTTCTTTACACTGCACAATGAAAAAAAGGTACATGCAAAATAAATTTGCAAGTACCTAACGTATAATACTAATTTTCATTTCACTACCGTAACAGGACAGTCCACATGCTTCAATACTTTGTGACTGACACTTCCAAGCACCATCTCTTGGAACGCATTCAAACCACGGCTGCCGATGACGAGTTTGTCTATTTTCTCCGCGTTCACATACTTGATGATTTCCAGGCTCGGATTCCCTTTCAGCATCGTGCTTCTTGCATTTACGCCTGCCTCTCGTGCATACTCTAAAATCGGTTGCACTTTTTGCTCACGTTTTAGCGATAGGCTTTCCGGACTCTGCGACAGCAGCCGCTCATCTTTTGCCTTACTATAATCCTGTACATAGATAATCTCTAAATTTGCTCCAGGCAAGTATTGAGCAAGCATAACCGCATGTTTTGCGGCACGCAGAGCATTTTCAGAACCATCGACCGCTACAGCTATCTTCATATAAATTCCCCCTCAGAGTAATTTTTTATATAAAATTTCACTGGAAGCATTCAATCCTCGAATAGTAACATCCGTACCTTTCGCCTCCAGCTTCTGCTTCACCTTGAATATTGCCCCGACTGCAGATTCATCCCAAAGCTGGCTATCTCCAAAATCGATGATGATTTCCTTTTCTGCCGTATCATCAAATGATTGAATGAATTTTGTAGTGGAGGCAAAAAACAATGGCCCTTTAATCCGATATACCCCTGCATTTTTCGTCACTGTCACACGAGATATTTTAGCGACAAAGAACAGTGCGCTTAAAATCACACCAATCACCACGCCAATCGCTAAATTATGTGTATATAAAATAATCGCAACGGTAATCAGCATTACAATTGATTCCGATTTCGGTGCTTGTCTCAAAAACTTGAATGATCCCCAATTAAACGTTGTCATACTTACCATAATCATGACTCCGGCAAGAACAGGCATTGGAATTTTGACAACCACATCTCCCAAAACAATAATTAAAAAAATCAGGAACACGCCTGCAGTCAATGTGGATAAACGTCCCCTGCCTCCTGATTTAATATTGATGACCGACTGACCAATCAACGCACAGCCTGCCATGCCGCCAAAAAAACCAGTGATGAAGTTGGCGATCCCTTGTCCGCGCGCTTCTCTATTTTTATTACTCGGTGTAGCCGTCATATCGTCCAACACCTGAGATGTCAGTAATGATTCCAGTAAACCGACAACCGATAAAGCCAAGGAATACGGCAGAATGATTTTCAGCGTTTCGAGGTTCAGCGGGATATCCGGCAGAAAAAACATAGGCAATGAACTTGGCATTGTTCCCAAATCCCCGATCGTCTGCAATTTCACTCCACTTAAAAGGGCTACTGTCGTCATAACGACAATCGCAATCAACGGTGCAGGAATTGCCGTGAAAAACCGCGGAACTGCATACACTAAAATTAAAGTAACCACTGCGAATATATAGGTCATCATGCTCGACCCAAGCAAATAGGGCATTTGCGTAATAAAAATCATAATTCCCAAGGCATTGACGAATCCGAGCATGACGGAGTTTGGAATGAAGCGCATTAAATTCGCAACACCCAGACTCCCTAAGATTAATTGAATAATCCCTGTTAAAATAGTGGCTGCAAGTACATATTGTAAGCCGTGATTCGCCATCAAACTGACAAGAACCAAAGCCATCGCACCAGTCGCAGCTGAAATTAGACCGGGACGGCCGCCAACAAATGATGTGATGACCGCAATGGTGAAGGAAGCATAGAGCGCGACACGCGGATCGACACCGACGATAAACGCAAAAGCCAGAGCTTCCGGAATAAGTGCCAGTCCTACAACAATGCCTGCCAAAAGATCAGCACGGACATTCCCAAGCCATTGCTGTTTAAAAGTATGCATATTGTTCTCCTCTCATGATGTTCCAACTAATTTAACTTCATAATTGAATGGTATTAGCTTATCATCTACAATTCCATAAATAAATAGTACACTGCAAGCTATCTAATTGCATGCATACTTCTTCATTATATCGTTACTTGGGTGATCTCACCCTCACCTTTACCATTACTTTGCTCAGCCTTTTATTAACTATATTTTTAGTCTTTCCTACCACTCTATAGATAACAACAGAAATAAATGGTATAATTGAATTACTTACTTATTACTTTTAGTTCTATTTAAACATCAATAGTTCTTCAGTTTTATAGGTAAAAGAAACTCTATGAAATAAGAAGGGAATAAGGATAATAATGGGCACATTCAAAAGCATACGGGGAAAAATGTTGTTTGGATTTTCTACTGTAGTCATTTTAATTGTTTTATTAGGTGTTTATATCGTTTACACATTAAATCATTCTAATAACTTAACGAAAGCGGTTTTAGATAAAGAACTGCCACTTTTAATTATAGATGAACAGCTATCTCTGGATATGGCGAATCAACTCGCAGCGTCTCGTGGTTTCATTCTGACAGGTGACGACAGTTTTAAAGAGTTGTTTAATAGCTACACCGAAAAAAGTGAAAATCGTCAATCATCTTTAAAAAAACTAGGGGGAACCCAAGAAAGTATTAACCTATTCGAAAGAACGGTTGAATGGCGTAATTTTGTTACTGAACAAGTATTCGCTGAATATGAAAGAGGAAATGAAGAGGAAGCTCTTCGTAATGTTATGTCGATGACTGATGAAGCTCGTAGTTTAATGTCGTCTTACGAAGAAGCAGCTAAAAACCGAGAAAATTTTATTATTGATTTAGAGAAAAATATGCTAGCAAACGGGAAAACGACATTACTTATTGTCACTGGAGTAATTGTTCTAGTCATTCTTTTAAGCATAGCCACGGCTATAATTACAGCTAACTCGATTTCAAGACCACTCCGAATCGTCATGAATCGAATGAAACTCATTACGAGCGGAGATTTAAGTAGCGAGCCTATGGAAACACATCTTAAAGATGAAATCGGCCAATTAATCGCATCGACGAATGAAATGAGTGCCAGCACTCGTCATTTATTAGATGAAATCAATCATGTGGCCGAAACTGTGTCTACACAAAGTGAAGAATTGACTCAATCAGCAAATGAAGTAAAAGCAGGCACGGCCCAAATTGCCATAACGATGGAAGACTTAGCAAACGGCACAGAGTCTCAAGCCGATAACGCCACGATTTTGTCATCCTCCATGGAAACTTTCGTAGCAAAAGTGATGGAAGCCAATGAAAATGGTATGCATGTACAAAAATCTTCCACTTCGGTTCTTGAGATGACGAACCAAGGAAGTGAATTGATGACTTCTTCTTCCAAGCAAATGGCTGTGATTGATCAAATCGTTCACGATGCCGTTGTTAAAGTAGAAGGATTGGATCAGCACACGCAAGAAATCTCTGAACTAGTTTCTGTCATTCAAGACATTGCGGGCCAGACGAATTTATTGGCATTGAATGCCGCAATTGAGGCTGCGCGAGCTGGCGAGCATGGGAAAGGCTTCGCAGTCGTAGCGGATGAAGTGAGAAAACTTGCAGAGCAATCTTCTTCATCTGTCACAAACATTACAGATATCGTCAACCGCATTCAAAATGAATCCAGAACAGTAACAGATTCACTGCAGGACGGGTATAAAGAAGTCGAAGAAGGAACAAGCCAAATTAAACAAACGGGTGAAACATTCGATAAAATCAGTACAGCTGTTACAGAAATGGCGAATCGAATTCGCAGTATAGCTGAAGACTTAAACGACATTTCAGCAAATGGCCAGGAAATGCGCAGCTCTATAGAAGAAATTGCAGCAATTACCGAGCAATCTGCAGCAGGGGTCGAAGAAACTTCTGCCTCATCCGAACAAGCAAGCAGCTCCATGGAGGAAGTCGCTAATAACTCCAATGATTTAGCAAAACTAGCAGAGGAATTGAATCTACTGATGCAACGATTCAAACTCTAAAATCGCATATCTTTTCAAATGCACCGATAATAGCGTCTTCTCTAATTACAGAGTAGACGCTTTTTGAACGACAATAACACAGCCACAAATTCTTACTTTTTCACATGTAGTCTATTGCGCCTCAGGTTGCCAGATAAATTAGACTGTTGTATACTATGACTGCTTACATAATTGTCCGTACGGGTGCTTGAGTGAATCAGGCTGAGATAGCAGATAAAACCACTGCTGACCGTTAATCTGATCTGGGTAATGCCAGCGTAGAGAGCGTTCGAAGGGAATATCTGGGACCTGCATGTCCCCTCCTCGGCTGTCTGCTCTTTCAGACGGCTTTTTTGTATAGGCAAAAAAAGAAGGAGTGGGATCTATTGAAAAGATTGAAATTCACAGATTTATTGATCACGATTATGATCGGGGTCGTTTTCGGAATCCTGATGAAGTTCTGGGATGATCTGTATACCGTTGTAAAGCCGATCCTGCCAGTTGCACGTCAGCTGATTTATGGAATGTGGTTCATGGTCGGTCCATTTGCTTATCTGCTCATCCGTAAACCCGGTACAGCGCTGATCGCAAGTATTGCAGGGGCTAGTTTATCCGCATTTGCCGGGCATGGCATCGAAGTTCTAATGTATGGTTTCGTTCAGGGACTTGCAGCAGAATTGCTGTTTGCAGCGTTCCGTTATAAACGCTTCTCAATGGTAGTTGCTGGATTAGCGGGCGTCGCTTCATGCCTGGCCAGCTTTACGCTCGACTTGTTCTATGGTTATGCAGCACTTGAAACGTGGGCACTTATCGTGAAATATGGACTACGTGCCATCAGTGCATTCATCTTCACTGGGATTTTCGCCGTGCTGATCGTCCGGGCACTCGAAGCAACTGGTGTGACGTCTTTAATTCGTCCAGTCGATAAAAAAGAATATACGATGCTGGATCGGTAAATTTTGATGAATTATTCGAATCTACATGCCATCAATCTAACCAATCTGCGTTTAAAATTTCCTGGAGAGGATTCCTTGATCTTCAAGGATCTCTCCTTTTCGGTTCAGCCAGGTGAAAAAGTACTCATGCTCGGACCAAGCGGCTGTGGAAAATCGACGTTACTGCAAGTGCTCAGCGGAATCGTTCCGAACTCCATTGAGTTGCCAATGAAAGCCGATAAAATCAATCTGCCCGACTCATGGGGCTTCGTCTTTCAAGATCCCGATACGCAGTTCTGTATGTCATATGTCGATGAAGAGCTCGCTTTTGTACTGGAAAACCTGAACGTACCGCGCAGCGATATGGCACCTTTGATAGAAGAGGCGCTAAAACGCGTCGATCTACATTTGGAAAACTTACACACACCGATCCTTGAACTATCTCAAGGGATGAAACAACGGCTTGCACTTGCTTCCGTACTTCTGCTAAAGCCCGATGTTCTGTTTCTCGACGAACCTTCCGCATTACTTGATCCCGAAGGCACCGAACAAATCTGGTCATCTATTAAACAAGCAACTGCTGATAAAACCGTAATTATTGTTGAGCATAAAATTGACTTGATTGCAGACTGGGTAGACCGTGTTGTCTTGTTTAATGACCATGGAATTATTCTAGCGGACGACTCTCCTTCCACCATTTTCAAGCACTATCAAGAAGAATTGAAACGCTACGGTATTTGGTATCCAAGTGTGTGGGATGAGTATAAGGAATCTGAGTCTTTTAAATCGATGATGCATGAACGTGAACAAGTTTCCTCATTTGAAAAGATCCTTCTCAACGACTTTCATGGTTTTCGTGGCACTGCCCCGAAAATCTTTGCAAAGAAAGCAGTGGCTAAAACAGGTGACTGGATTGCGATCACGGGTGAAAATGGTTCAGGAAAAAGTACGCTGCTTCTTTCTCTTATGCAATTATTACGCACTGAAGGCATCTATAAAGTGAATGGTGAACGCGTTATTCAGAAGAAAAGGAAAAAGCAGTTGCCTAAAGGACTCTCGCTCGTCTTTCAAAATCCAGAACTGCAATTTGTGACGAATTCGATAGCTGAAGAATTAACGGTCTCTCTGCATAAAATGGGCAAACCTCAAGCAGTGAACTATGCGGCAGATTTAATGCAACTCTTTAATTTACCGAATTCAGGCACACGGCATCCTTATCAGCTTTCCACGGGCCAAAAGCGTCGTTTAAGTGTGGCCACTGCCTTGACTCCGCAAACGGATATTTTGCTTTTGGATGAACCTACTTTTGGTCAAGATGCACGCAATACATTCGCGATTTTAGAGAAGCTTGAACAGCTACGCGTTCAAGGAATTACGATTCTCATGGTGACCCATGACATGGAGATCGTGAAAAACTTTGCGACTTCAGTATGGACAGTGGCAGACGGCGTATTGTATACAAACAATGAAATGGTTGGAGGTGTATTTGAATGCTTGCATGGTTCACACCTAGACGAGAAACATGGCTATTCAAAGTAAACCCTGCACTCAAATTCATCATCTTCTTTGCTTTTCTGCTCATCACCTTATTTAATCAGAACTTGTCGTTTGCAGTTTGGCAAGCAGTGCTGTACGGCATTCTGTTTTACGGATTCAGCGGTTATTCAATGAAAAAACTTGCTTTGCTGTCCATTCCCTTAGCCATTTCTTTCTTTTCTTCCGCTCTCACCATCGTGCTCTTCGGTAAAGGCGAGTCCGTGCTTTGGCAATGGGGGCTCATCAAGATTTCCGAGGAAAGTATTCAACATGCACTATTACTCGGCAGTAAATCGCTGTCATTCGGCTTTGTCGGATTTACTTTTTTGCTGACTATACAACCTATTCTATTTTTCTATGCGATGATGCAGCAATTTCGCCTACCTTCCAAGTATGCCTATAGCTTCATCGCTTCCTTTCGCTTGATTCCTGCCGTAACGGAAGAACTTCAAATACGCAGAAATGCTCTTAAGGTACGGAATATCCAGTTTTCTCGGGGACTTAAAGGTATGTATGAACGTCTGCAAATGTATACAGTTCCCTTATTTGCAGAGAGTATTCGCCGCGCTCAGCGTATTGCCGTTGCGATGGAAGCTAAACAGTATCAAATGGGGGCTGCCAGAACATATTATTATCCGACTCGCTATAGTTTAATGGATGGCATATTTCTTACCGTAATGGCAATTGGACTTGGCTTTGCTTTAATGTTAGCGTTCTGGCGGTGATTTAGATAAAGTTGAAATAATCAGAACTTAACACTCCTCAGATGAATACTCATTCATTTTATGGTACTCTTGTTTTAAAGCTTCAAGAAAGAGGTGGGGCAAGTGTTCATAAAAAAGAGTGCAGGTGAAGGGGAAGTAAGCGGTGTACAATTTATCAATGGGATGGTCTCGTTAAAAGGCGTTAAGCTAAATGTCCATTGTTTTGAAACAGATGGGGTGCTGATTGACACAGGTTCACAGTCGGTGCTGAATAAATTCAAACCTTTCTTTGCAAAAGCGGACGTCGACTATGCCGTCGTTACTCATTCACACGAAGATCATACAGGCGGGGCAAGATTTCTGCAGACTGACCATGGTCTGCCGATTTATATGAATAAAATGACCATCGGAGAATGTGCGGATAGAGCGAAATATCCAATGTATCGAAAATTTTTTTGGGGTAAAAGACGTCCTTTTGAGGCAGAGCCGATCGGCGAAACTTTCACATCACGTAACGCGAATTGGAAAGTTATCCCCACCCCCGGCCACGCTTCAGATCATCTAGCATTCTTAAATGAAGAAACAGGCCAACTATTTTCAGGAGATTTATACGTCCATCCGAAAACGAAAGTCGTATTGCGCGATGAAAGCATCCCAATCATCATCCGATCCATTGAAAAAACGCTGTCTTATAATTTTGGAGAGATGTTCTGTTGTCATGCAGGTTATGTAAAAGATGGGCGAAAAGCATTGACAGAAAAACTTGAATATCTTGAGAAACTTCGTGAACGCACACTAGCCTTACATAAGCAAGGCTATGGGGAGAAAGAAATCCACACACAACTATTTCCTAAAAATTATCCGATTACCAAATTTTCATCGGGTGAATGGGATTCAATACACATAATTCATTCTATTTTAGCTGATCAAAAGTAGCAGCTTGCAGGTATAAATAGTTGCAATGGTGGCCACTAAGGCTGTCGGGTTGACGACAGTCTTTTTCTTTTTTAAAAAAAGCAGACGCTACTCCCACACACTGTATATTCCACTCCGTACCAAGCGTCAAAATGACCAAAGAGCTTTTCTTTGACAAAAAGAAGGACCGCCCAAAAAGTCAGCTGAAAATGACTTCTTAAGCAGCCCTGTTTATCAGGCAAACAGATAACATGTTTCTACACATTACAACCTTTTACTTTTTCATGGGAATATGAACTTCGCGCTCTTCCGCAACTTCAATCGCTCTTGAGTATCCTGCATCCGCATGTCGTATCACGCCCATGCCTGGATCGGAAACGAGCACACGTTCAATTTTCTCAGCTGCTTCTTTTGTTCCATCCGCCACTAATACTTGACCGGCATGGATGGAGTACCCCATTCCCACGCCACCGCCGTGATGAAGGCTTACCCAGCTTGCTCCACCACTTGTATTCACAAGCGCATTCAAAATCGGCCAGTCCGCCACTGCATCACTGCCATCTTTCATCGATTCTGTTTCACGATTCGGAGAAGCTACCGATCCGCTGTCTAAGTGATCTCGGCCAAATACAATCGGAGCGCTTATCTCACCACTTGCGACCATTTCATTGACTTTTAATGCGAATTTATGACGCTCGCCGTAGCCTAGCCAACAAATTCTTGCCGGAAGACCTTGCCATTCGACCATTTCCTGCGCCATATCAATCCAATTGGTCAGGACTTTATTTTCACTGAACATTTCTTTGGCCAATTTGTCGGTCTTATAAATATCTTCTGGATCACCGGAAAGCGCCACCCAGCGGAACGGCCCATTTCCTTCACAGAACAACGGACGTAAGTATGCCGGAACGAAACCGGGGAAGTCAAACGCATTTTCTACTCCTTGTTCCTTTGCGTAGTGACGAATATTATTTCCATAATCAAATGTCTCGGCTCCCGCTTTTTGTAAAGCCAGCATCGCTCTTACATGCTTCGCAATTGTTTCAAGAGAAAGCTTTTCATATTTTTCGGGATCTTCGTCTCTTAATGTCAGTGCTTCTTCATACGTCATTCCACTTGGTACATAGCCATTCCTAGGATCATGGGCACTCGTTTGATCCGTCACAATGTCAGGTACAATTCCGCGATCATGAATCTCTTGGTAGACATCCGCACAGTTTCCTACTAGCCCAATTGAAGCCGCTTCACCTTTCTCAGTAAGCTCCTTCACTTTTTTCAATGCTTCATCCAAATCTTCATAGATATAATCACAGTAACGTTCGTTAATTTTTCTTTCAATACGCTTCTTGTCGACTTCTACTACTAAAATAACCGCTTTTGCCATTTTACCTGCAAGTGGCTGCGCCCCGCTCATTCCACCCATACCACCGGTCAGTATAAACTTTCCTGTCAAATCTGGGCTGCCGAATACTTTCTTTCCGGCTTCGACGAAACTTAAGTATGTCCCTTGGAGAATCCCTTGAGCACCAATATAAATCCAGCTGCCTGCTGTCATTTGCCCATACATCATGAGACCTTCTTTGTCTAACTTATTGAAGTTTTCCCAGTTTGCATAAGCAGGAACTAGATTGGAATTTGCAATCAGCACTCTTGGAGAGTTCTCATATGTTCGAAATTTGCCAACCGGTTTACCCGATTGAATTAATAACGTTTCATCATTCTCCAATTCTTTTAATTCATTAATGATTGCATGATAACTTTCCCAGTTTCGTGCAGCCTTTCCGATACCACCATAAACGACAAGTTCAGCAGGGTTTTCCGCCACTTCGGGATCCAGATTATTCATCAGCATCCGCATGGCAGCTTCCTGTGTCCAACCTTTACATGTCAATTCATTGCCACGCGGCGCACGGATATTTTCGACCTTCAAACTACTCAAGAAAAACACTCCCTTTATTATACTAAGTAACTGGAAATGACCATTTTTTGAACTTGTGATGTCCCTTCGAATATTTCTAATATCCGCTGATCCCGATATAGTCTCTCTACCTTGTATTCTTTCATGTAACCATAGCCCCCATGAATTTGCACTGCTTTGTTGACAACACGGTTGGATGCTTCTGAGGTAATTAACTTTGCAATTGAAGCCTCTTTGGACAAACGGTAATTTTCCTTATCCTTTAAACTTGCCGAGAAATATGTGTACAAGCGGCTCACCGCAACATCTGCTTCCATTTCCGCCAACATCCACTGTAAACCTTGGAAATTCGAAATCGGTTTTCCAAATGCCTCACGTTCTTTCGAATAGTTGACTGCCTCGTCTAACGCAGCTTGAGAAAGTCCTACTGCCATCGCCGCAATTCCAATTCGCCCGCGGTCGACGACTGTCATGGCAATTTTGAAGCCTTCTCCTTCTTCTCCCACACGATTTTCTTTCGGAATAACACAGTTTTCGAAAATCACTTCATCGGTCTTCGCGCCGCGGATCCCCATTTTATCATCACCAGCACCAAAGGATAGACCAGGCGTTCCTTTCTCAACGATGAATGCGCTGATTCCTTTTGTACCTTTTGAAGTATCCGTTTTCGCATACACTACTAGCGTATCTGCATACGCTCCGTTTGTGATAAAGATTTTCGAGCCGTTAATAACGTAATTGTCCCCATCCAGACGAGCATTTGTTTTCATGGAACCTACATCCGTCCCACCGTTTGGTTCAGTCAGACAAAAAGCGAATAGCTTTTCACCTTGACAACCGGGGACTAGATACTTTTCTCTCTGCTCTTTGTTGGCAGCAAGGTAGAGTCCGTCAATCCCTAAGTAATGCGCCGTTAAAATAGAACCTGTCGCGGCACAGCCGTACGTAATTTCTTCTACAGCGATCGCTTCCGCAATGGCATCCGCACCTACTCCTCCGTCTTCTTCCGGATAAGCAATCCCGAGAAGACCCAGTTCTGCCATTTTGGGAATATGTTCTTCTGGAAAGCGGTTTTCTTGATCAATTTCTTCTGCTTTCGGGGAAATAACTTCTCTAGTAAAATCTCGTACCATATCTCGAATACTTTTCTGTTCATCTGTCAAATTGAAATCCATCTACAATCACTCACTTTTCATCAGATTTTTGATCATATCGTTATGCTCGCCTAAAGCTGGACTCGGTGATGTCACTTTTACAGGTGTTGCCGACAACTTCACAGGGTTTCCAGGAATTCTCGTTTTTCCTGCTACAGGGTGTTCAACCTCCAGTAGCATCTCTCGTTCTTTAATATGGTCACTCTCACTAATTTCAGCAATGTTTAAAATGGTGGAGCAAGGGACACCTGCTTCACTGATCAATTCCACTGCTTCGTCTGCTGTATAGTTGGAAAGCCATTCTTCAATGAACACTTTTAATTCGGCTTCATTTTCACCGCGTAAAATATCTGTCTTGAACCGCTCATCGTCCAGTAGATGTTCTGTATTCATCACTTTACACAGTTTGACGAATAACGGATCATTCGCTGTCGCAATAACAATGCTGCCTTCCTTACTTTCATATACATCAAACGGTGCACTAATCGGGTGACGGCTTCCGATACGCTCAGGAACTACTCCCTCAGATGTATAGCGCATGACGTTATGCTCGAGCAAAGAGAAAATCGTGTCCACCATAGCAACATCAATTGCTTGACCAATACCTGTTCTTTCCCGGTGGAATAGTGCGACCATCACACCATATGCTGCATATAATGCTGCACTCATATCACCTATGGAAGCCCCCGACCGAGTAGGCGGATTGTCAGGATGGCCTGTAATGCTCGCAATCCCGCCCATTGCCTGTGCAACAAGGTCATACGCTGGACGTTTTGTTAGCGGACCATATTGACCGAATCCCGAAATGGAGCAATAGACCAAACCCTTATTCACTTCTTTAAGAGATTCATAATCAAGTCCCAAGCTTTTCATAACGCCTGGGCGGAAGTTTTCTACAATGACGTCTGCTTCCTTAATTAATCTCATTAAACTTTCACGATCGGAAGGATCTTTTAAATTCATCTCAATACTTTTCTTTCCTCGGTTCAAAAACATAAAATAACCACTTTCCCCATTTTGGAAAGGACCGAAATGACGTGTATCATCGCCCGATTCCGGACGTTCGATTTTTATAACTTCTGCTCCCATATCGGCTAGCAGCATTGTACAATAAGGTCCTGCCAAGACTCTTGAAAAATCTAATACCTTAATGCCTTCTAATGGTTGTTTCATTTAAATCACCCTCACTTCCAGTGCAAATATAAAACGCTTACATTTCCTTATTTCTACTTTAACAAAAGGTGTATTTATTAACAGTAGAAATTTATACGATATAGTACACTTTCTTATTGTAATATTCTATACTGAATGAAAAGTCTAATATTTTAAACGGAAATAGGTTGAGTAACAAGGCATAGCCATTCGAAAGGGTCTCCTGACACCTCGAATGGCTATGCCTCAATATTTAGTTGAATGTAAACTATTTCTATACGCACTCGGCGTCATCCCAACATGATTTTTGAACACCCTGCTGAAATACTGGGAAGAACTATAGCCGATCGTCTCTGCAATTTCATATACCGTCATATTAAAATCTTCCAATAAATGTTTTGCTTTTTTCATCCTGCGATCAGTTACATAATAGCTAAACGAACTTCCGGTTGTTTGTTTGAAAATAGCACTCACATAGTTCGGACTCAAATTGACCTGTGCAGCCACAGTCTCAAGTCCGATTTCTTCTTGGAAATGCTCTTCAATATATTGTAGTATTTCTTGAACAGACTTTAATGACTGTTCATTATGTCCTTCGTTCACTTGCAGGTTATATTCATTGATGATGGTCCTGACCCATTTATCGATTTCAGCCAATGTTTCTAAATCATGCAGTTCCTTTGCGTGCTTGATCTGTAAAGGCATCATATTTTTCGGACTGGCCCCATTTTGTATAGCAGATTTAGACAACGAAAATAAAAGATCTAGCACTTGCAGTCGGAATTCTTCGGGCTTGATATGGACGTGTTTAACGATTGAGTCATAAATCTCTTCCCACCTGTGAAGAACAGCTTTTATATCTCCTAATGAAAACTTCTCCGTTATCGATTGGATGCGCACTTTAAAATCATAGTATTCCGTTGTCTCGAAAATGTCCAAGTCATCAATATGGATAATAGAGTTCTCTGTTGAAAAAAGTCGATATGTTTGTGCTTGCTCACTTTCTCGAAAAGAGAGATGTAAATTACGCGCATCTTCATAATAATTTCCGATCCCAATCGTCACGGTATATTCCGTTTTCTGATTAATTGCTGTACGGATTTTTTCCGCATATTCGACTGAAAGAGCTTTATAGTTTTTTTCTTCTATTTGCACAGGCAGAGCAAGTAATATAGCATACTTCTCTTGCGTGACCAGTACCTTTAAGGATTCGTATTGTAAATTACATTCGCGGATTGCCCGAAGAACTTCTTCCCTCAAGGCATTCTTCCACATCTCCCCTTTATTCTCAACAAGCCTTGAAAAATGATCGATACTTAGAAAGAGTACGGTATTCGGGATCAGTGGGAGTTCGGCTAATTGACTCCGCTCCCAAATCTCTTTCGCATTCTTTATATTCCCATGCAATAGATCGTATGCCAAGCTCTCTCGAACCGAACGTAATATGTAAGCTTCTTCCCTCTTTTGCTTTCTTAATTCTCTTTTCAATACCGTCGTAGTATTTTGCAAAACAACCTCACCTCTTGCTCATTTTTATTCTATCCAATGAGGTAATGGCGTCTTCATATCCTGCATCTGCATGGCGAATAATACTCATACCCGGATCAACAACCAGAACTTTTCTCAAGCGTTCGGATGCTTCTTCGCTGCCGTCAGCAATGACTGTCATCCCCGAATGGACCGAATTGCCGATGCCGACGCCGCCGCCGTTTTGGATACTGACCATCGAAGCCCCTGCACTCGCATTCAACATCGCATTTAAGATCGGCCAATCCGCAACCATGTCACTTCCATCAGCCATATTTTCCGTCTCTCTGAATGGAGCAGCCATCGTACTGCCTTCCGAGTGATCTCTTGTTATCGCGATGGGAGCAGACAATTCTCCCGAACGTACCATTTCATTAATAATCACACCGATGCGCTCTCTTTCCTTATAGTCAAGCCAACAGGTACGTGCAGGCAATCCATAAAAATAAATCTTCTCCTGTACAAACTCGATCCAACGAGAGACACGTTTGTCATCCTCAAACTCTTCCAGAATCACTTCATCGATTTTATAGATATCATTTGGATTACCCGATAAGGCGATCCAGCGACAAGGCCCTCTTCCTTCGCAATAGTGTGCGCGTAAATATTCCGATGCGAAGCCAGGCAACTCGAATGCCCTATCAAAACCCGCCTGATAGGCTTGCTTGCGAAGATTATTTCCATATTCAAAAGCAATGGCCCCACGCTCCTTAAAAGTAACCATTGCACCTACGTGCTGAATCAATGATTCTTTAATCAAATCGTAATAGAGTGCTGGATTCTTTTTGCGCAGAGTTTTCGCCTGTTCAATATCCAATCCACTCGGAATATAGCCCATTTGAAGATCATGGACAGATGTCTGATCCGTCACGATATCCGGCAGGAAATTTAAATTCAATGCTTCTCGATAACGATCTGCTACATTCCCCATCAATGCGATGGCCAATGGCTTTTTCGCTTCAACAGCCTCTTGCGCCAAACGGATCGCTTCTTCCAGTGTATCTGCTTTGATATCACAATAATTATTCTTTAATCGCTGATTAATCTTCTCTTCAGAAATTTCCACAATGATACACACTCCGCCATGCATGGTGACAGACAAAGGCTGTGCCGCACCCATCCCGCCAAGTCCTGAAGTCAACAAAATCTTCCCTTGTAATGTGTTGTCAAAATGTCTTTTCGCAATTTCGCCCATTGTCTCAAATGTTCCTTGCAACACCCCTTGAACACCAATATAAGCCCACGATGCAGCTGTAGATTGTCCATACATCGTTAATCCTTTTTCGTTTAACTTACTGAATTCTTCATCTGTAGACCAATGAGGAACCAAAACTGAAGATGCATTAACGATTCGCGGGGAGTTGGGAAAAGATTTAAATTTACCTACTGGTTTACCAGATTGAATTAGCAATGTTTCGTCAGGATTCAGCTGTCTCAGTTCATGAATTATCGCGTTTGCCGCCTTATGATTACGTGCGGCCTTTCCTCTGCCGCCATATACGATTAAATCTTTTCCACTTTCTGCGACTCGTGGATCTATACTATTTAAAAAAAGACGTAACAAGCCTTCAATTTCCCAGCTCTTACAGCTCATTTCATGCCCTGTCGGAGAAATTAAGATGTTTGACATCAATGACACTCCTTTTCCTTAAAATACTGATTTATATAGAAGTTGTCCCCTACCCGATATATAACTTTAGGCTATACAATAATAGCTTAAGGGAATGTGGTATAATTAGAAAGAAGATTAAGATTGTTCTGTGAGGAGGTTGTCAGATGGATCATCGTTCATTACTATATTTCACGACTTTAATAGAAGAGGGAAGTTTTACACAAGCCGCCAAAGCACTGTATATCTCACAACCATCTTTAAGTTCTGCAATTAAAAAGATTGAAGAGCAAGTCGGAATTAAATTAATCGAACGCAACACGAGGAATATCTCTCTGACGAAAGAGGGAGAAATTGTATACGAAGAAGCGAAGAAATTGCTAAACCACTTTAATTACTTTCAAAAAGAAACAATACGATTGAAACAGGATGGACCACTTGAATTACATATTGGTCTGATTGAATCAGTACGATTTTGGCTGCCGAAAGTACTTGCCTCATACACCAAAACACATCCAGACATACACATCAGATTGTTGGAAGTACTTGGATTAAAACAAGTAGAAACTGCGTTAAAAAATTATAAGATACATCTCGCAATTACGAACCAGCTTTTTGAAAGTGATGAGATTGAAATGATCCCTATTTATAATGAAAAACTGGTTGCTTTATTGCCAAAAGGACATGCTCTGCAGGATGCAACCAATCTTTCCATACACGATTTACAAGATGAAGAATTCATCATATGTAAGGAAGGTTTCCAGACGCGCGATGATATCTTAAATGAGTATCGCAAGTCAGGGATAAGACCGAATATCCATTTTGAAATAGAACGATTTGAAACTGCTTGCGCCTTAGTAGAGGAAGGTCTTGGCATCACGATTGTCCCTGAAAACTATCTTAGAACGCCAGACCATCCCTCATTGACCATAAAAAAACTGACGGATACAAGTCTTTCAAGAACTGTCTATATTGCTTTTATTAAAAACCGGTATCTTCCTCCGGTTATTGAAGAATTCGTCGATATAACAAAAACATTCTTCAAAGAATCATAGATTTAGACAGCTTTCTCTTTAATAGTATTTAGTACAAATTCCGGCCTCTCCCCTTCAAGTGTCCGGATGACATTCAAACTAGTTCGGGAACGCAACTCATACTCTGATTCAACGGATACATAAGATGAATGCGGTGTCACAAAAACTTCATCCATATAAAGAAGATCAAGAGTTTTACTCGGCGGCTCTTCTGCCAGTACGTCTAACCCTGCGCCAGCAATATGGCCTTCTTTAATAACTTTGGACAATGCTTCTTCTTGGATTATTGCACCGCGGCATGTATTGATTATAATTGAACCTTCCTGCATTTGTTTCATACGATCGTAATCAAGTAAACCTTTCGTTTGTTCCGTAAGCGGGACGTGCAAACTTAAAATGTCTGACCGTTCCAGAAGCCCGTCCAGTGTAACGGATTCGACTCCAAGCTCAGCAAATGCTTCCTCCGGTACAAATTTATCATGAGCAATCACGTGAACACCGAATACTTGAAACTTCCTCGCTACCTCCTTTGCGATTCTTCCAAAACCAAGCAAACCGACTGTTCTTCCTCTTAACCGCTTGATCGGTAATGTATCAAGCGGATTCCATCCCAAGTTTCTTACTTGTTCGTTATAAGCACGAAGTCTTCTCGCTACGCCCAATGCCAATGCAATTGTGTGATCAGACACTTCATCGATACAATAATCAGCCATATTCGTTACATAGATTCCTTTTTCTGTAGCTGCATCCATGTCAATATGATTGAATCCCACCCCAGAAGCAGCAATTATTTTACAGTTCTTCAATTCCGATATAATGTTCCTACCACAAGGAAAACCGATTTGTGCTACAATTCCATCCGCATATTTCCCAAACGACTCCAAATCTTCTTTAACCGTTTCACTTCTTGTCACTTTATATTCAATATCATGGTCACTGTAAATCCCCATCTCTACATCGTGTGAAAACCATTCGTCATCCAGTATCCATACTTTTTTCTTTGTCATATGCTTAACTTCACTCCCTATCGTATTGATTTAATATCTCCACTAGCAGTTCATTTTGCTCTTGCGTCCCAATCGACACACGCACATATTGTTCTAATCCCCATGGAGTACATGGGCGAACGATCAATCCTTTTTCTTGCAGCTTATTAAATAGTTTTTGTACATCCGATTTCACATGAACAAATAAGAAATTTGTATAGGAAGGAAACACGGAAAACCCTAATTCTGAAAACTTTTGAGTTAAGTATTCTTTTCCTGCCTCATTCATTTCATAATGTTCTTCAGTGAATTCTTGATCATCCAATGTAGCTACTGCTGCTTCGATCGCAACTCGATTACAAGCAAATGGTTCGCGCAGACGCAGAATCGGTTCCAGAAGTTCTTCTGATGCAATGGCATACCCAATCCTCAACCCCGCCAAGCCATAAAACTTTGAAAATGTTCGAATTGTGATGATGGGGTGGCCAGCCTTAAAGTAATCGATTCCTGTCTTATATTGATCTTTTCGAATATATTCGATATATGCCTCATCCAGCACGACGGTCACATGTTCAGGAACTTCTTGGATAAACTGCAGAAGAGCTGAATCCTCTACGATTGTTCCTGTAGGATTATTCGGATTACATATAAAAATCAGCTTTGTCTTGTCAGTAATTTTTTCTCGTATAGCATCTAAATCATATGCCCACTCTTCTGTTAGTGGTACTTCCACCGGCTTTCCACCCATTAATAGGGTGGAGGAACGGTACGCCGGGAAAGTCGGACTACAGTACACGACTTCATCATCTTCATCGATATAGGCGCTGATTACTAATGAAATAATATTATCTGCTCCATTGCCAGTTAACACTTGTCCAGGCCGGATTGCATACAACTGGGCGAGCCGTTCCCGTAACTTTGTTGCAGATGCATCTGGATACAAATGAACTTCTTGGATCGCCCGCTCCATTGCTTCTTTTGCTTTCGGGGATGGGCCGAGCGGGTTTTCATTCGATGCAAGTCTATGCACATGCTCCAGTTGTAATTCTTTTTTCACCGCTTCGATTGATTTTCCCGGAATATAAGGGGCAATCTCTTTTACAGTATTTCTCCATCTCATGTGCAAATACAGCTCCTGTCTTCTGTGATGTTACTTAGCTAAATTAGGAATAAAAGTTGATAGTTGAGGAATCATAATAATAATTACGATAACAACAAGCATCGCTATAATAAACGGTACCAATGCGCGGCTGATCCGCTCAATTGAAACCTTACTAATATGTGAAGCTACAAACAAATTGACTCCAAGTGGCGGTGTAACATAGCCGACTGCCAAGTTACATACCATGATGACGCCAAAATGAATCGGATCGATACCTACCGCCACAGCGACAGGCAATAGGATTGGTGTTAATATGACCACTGCCGAAATCGTATCGATAAACATCCCGACTACGAATAAAAATGCACTGACCAATAACATGGTGATGATCATATTTTCCGATATGCCGGTAATGAACTGTGCAATCGTTGCCGGAATCCGCTCGATACTTAATAAGTAAGCAAAAGAAATAGAGAAACTAATTATGATAATAACCGGAATATTTAATAGAGTTGCTTCAAGGAAAACACTGTATAATTTCTTAAAAGTCAACTCTTTGTATACAAAAAGCCCGATAAACAGTGCATACATACAAGCGACAGCCGCTGATTCAGTCGGAGAGAAAAAGCCACTATAAATTCCTCCAAGAATAATTACTGGAATCAACAGAGCCCATTTCGCATAGTTAATCGCTTTTAGAACTTCCAAGAAAGTAGGGAACTTACCCTCTGTTGGAAAATTTCTTTTCTTAGCAGTCCGATATGAAACGAACATTAAAGCGAGCCCAACCAAGATTCCAGGAATAATCCCTGCTAAAAATAGGCCTCCAATGGATACTCCACCTACGATTCCAAACATAATGAACGGAATGCTCGGCGGTAAAATAACTCCGATGGAACCAGCAGTAGCTGTTACTGCTGCAGCAAACGGTTTGTCGTATCCTTTTTTATCCATAGAAGGGATCATAAATGAACCGATTGCCGCTACTGTCGCAGGTCCAGATCCTGAGATAGCGGCAAAGAACATACTTGCAAGGACTGTACCGATAGCTAATCCACCAGTTAAGTAGCCTACCAAAACATCCGCCAAGCGCAGTAAACGCTTTGAGACGCCGCCTTGACTCATTAGAACTCCCGCTAAAATGAATAATGGAATCGCCAGTAAAGAAAATGAATCGAGAGAAGTAAATGCTTGTTGCACGATGGAACCTAATGGTAGATCAGTAGCAACTATCATAGTAAATAAAGCGGATGCACCAAGAGATATAGCGATGGGGACGCCAATTAACATGAGAACAAAAAAACTGATAAATAAAACCGCTATCGTCATTGTTCTACCCCCTCTATATCTTCTTCCAATAAATCGCCTTTTATAATGTTTCTAAATTGCTGGATTAATCGAAGAACCATTAAAAATGCACCAAGAGGGATCACCGTGTATGGTATCGCCATAAGAATCCCCATAGAAGGCGCTTTTTGACCTGTTTCTACTAGCTGTAGGATAAACTGTGTTCCTTTAAAGGTGATGAATACCATGAACGAGAAAAATAAAAATGTAGCCAAAAGATCTAATAGTTTTTTCCATTTCTCGTTAAGTAAATCTCTAAAAACAGTTACTCGGATATGGCCGCCTGTTTTGATGGCTAAACTTGCACCAATCCAAACTTGGGCAACGTGGATATACCTTGCAAACTCTTCGCCCCAAATCAGACCACTTCCTAGGAAATAACGGAATAGAGCCTGACTAAAAATCATAAGTAAAATAGCAACCATTGTAAGTATTAAAAATATCTCTTCGAATTTCTTTATGAAATGTAGAAATTTCTTCACCATTTACCCTCTCCACTCATTCGATATATAGCATGACTTTCTTGCTCTTAGATGCATTTATATAGAGTGTTTACTACTATACGCTTGACGCATTATTGCGTTCTTACTATTACGACAGCCGAAATGTTTTAGTTTAAAATTTCTCCCGATTATCGATATAGAATTGACAATCGGGATGAATTTGCATAATTAATATATTAGTTTCTTACTAATTCCATGATGTCGTGGCCAAGTTCCTTTTCATACTTGTCATAAACAGGCTTTAACTTTTCGATAATCGCCTTTTTTGTCTCATCAGGTAAAACATTTACTTTAAGCTCTTTTTCTAAAAGTTCCATTGCTTTTTCATCATACTCTACGGATACTTCTCTCTCATGCTTTGTAAATGCATCTCCTGCTTCATCAACAACAGACTGAAGATCTTCAGGCAATGAATCGTAAAAAGCTTTATTCATAACAAGTGATTCCGCTGTAAATGAATGATTCATCACTGTCATATATTCCTGAACTTCATAAATTTTCGAGCTATCGATCAATTGGGCCGTCGTTTGCATGCCGTCAAAAATATTTTGCTGGAGTGCAGAATATAATTCACCGAATGCATACGGTTGTGGATTAGCTCCCAACTCTTTCAAGCTATCCAAGTGAATGTTATTTTCCATCGTACGAAGTTTCATTCCTTTAAAATCTTCAATCTTCTCAATAGGTTTTATGTTGTTGGTCATCTGAGTCATACCTGCACTGCCCCAACCTATACCTTTCAGCTGATTCTCCTCCAACTTTTCTTTTAGGAGATCGCCTAACTCCCCATCCAATTTGCTATTCGCATCTTCTACATCATCGAATACGAATAAGAAATCAAGAGCCATAAATTCTTTTACGAAGTTTGTAAGAGGTGCAGTGGCTGGACTCGCTGCTTGAATGTTACCAGCCTGCACAGCTTCAATGGCTTCTCTTTCAGATGCGTAAAGCTCTCCGTTAGAAAACACTTCAACTTGCAATCTTCCGTCAGATTTTTCTTCTGCTACTTTTTTAAACTCCATTAGCCCTTTATGAAGTGCAGAATCTTCTTCAACTGAGTTAGAAATAGTCATCTTGTACTTTTTATCTGAGGACCCACTTTCAGCACCCTCGGCTGTGTCGCCAGAATCTCCGCAACCAGCAATAATAAGAGCGAATGCCATTATTGCAAACATCAAGATTTTCTTCATCATGTAATTACCCCCTAATAGTTTTTAAAACTACTAAACTTTTAAAAAAATAAAACGAAAAATTAATACGAGATGTCGATTCAGACAATTTAACCGCTTACATTTTCGGCCTCAAGATAATGAAGTTCAACCTTAGTCCCTTAACCCCCTATTTATTCTTATATACTAAAAAACTTTTATTACCACATCATCATCTTATTGTAAGTATATTTTAATAGTCTAAACATTACAAATAACTTTTATATATAAGGTTATAGCATTTAACTATGCGTTATCTAACTTTTTAGATTATATAGGAAAGCTATACCATCACTACCAACTTAAGCATCGTTGATTTTTGATAAAAAGTTATTCACGAAAATAAATCTTTAGCATTTATAAAGACAAAAAAGAACATCAAAAATCTCTATAAGATTCAGCATTTAAAGTTTCAATAAGTTTAAGTTGCAATTGCATTAGATAACAGGTAGAGTGGTAGTAATTAAACATTCACTTATTTCGAAACCTTCGAAGTAAGGATAGAGGCGCAAAAACCATCAGTACACAATTCGAGGATGATGAGATCCTATGAAGATTGTGGAAAGGGGAATTTGCCGAAGCGGAAGAGATTCTCATTGTCTCGAAGCTGGTTCTGGGCTGAACAAGTGCAGAATTGTCATATAGGCGACTATATGGAGGGCTATCTTGCAAAGAAATAATTCATTATTTCAAAGCAGTAACGAGCCCCTCGTTGCTGCTTTTTGCGTTCAATGACTTACCCGCCCTCCACCCTCTATGTTTTTTAATAAAAAGATAGGATGTGGAGAAAAGATGAATTTTGGACAAATTGTAACTGCTATGGTAACTCCGTTTGATGGACGAGGAGAAATTGACTTTGCCGCTACCAAAAACTTGATCAATCATTTACTTGCCAATGGATCGGATGGTCTGGTCGTTTCAGGTACAACGGGAGAATCGCCTACGTTGACGAACGAAGAAAAAGTGGAGCTATTCAAGTTCACCGTGGAAGTGACCGGTGGAAGAGCACCAGTCATTGCTGGAACAGGTACAAACAACACGAGAGAATCAATTGAACTGACAAGACAAGCGGAGGACGCCGGAGTCGATGCGATCATGCTCGTTGCGCCTTATTACAATAAGCCTTGTCAAGAAGGCATGTATCAGCACTTCAAGACAATTGCAGAAGCTACTTCACTGCCAGTTATGCTGTACAATATTCCTGGACGCAGTGCTGTCAACATGAGTGCAGAGACGATCATCAGACTAGCCGAAATTCCGAACATCGTTGCTGTCAAAGAAGCGAGCGGAAATTTAGATACGATGGCTGAGATCATTGACCATACGCCTAAGGACTTCTCCTTATATAGCGGTGATGATGGACTAACACTTCCCGTACTAGCAATCGGCGGAACAGGAGTCGTTTCCGTGTCTGCACACGTGATCGGTAATGAAATGCAAACGATGATCAACCATTTCAAAAATGGCAACGTCCAGGAAGCAGCCAACGAACACCGCTGTCTTCTGCCAATCATGAAAGAACTCTTTGCCGCACCGAACCCATCATCTGTTAAAGCGGCATTAAACTTAAAAGGGGTACCTGTCGGGGGCGTACGTTTGCCTATACTCCCTTTACCTAACTCACAGCTAAAATCTTTAAAGCAAGTTTTAGCTATCCATGAGGAAATAACTTTCTAAAAGTAAATTCTGCAATTATGCTGAAACCCAATAAAAGGTACCAAGTTCGCAATGTATCCAGATCCTCCTGCGAACTTGGTACCTTATTCACTTTAAGCAAGCAATAACCGATTAGCCATTAATCGACCACGTATCAATATCCCTGCCCATGCAGCAAGAAACGCTTTGATGAACCCGCCAATTAAGAACGGTACAAATCCTGCCATAAATGCAGCAGTCCAAGAAAGTTCAGCTATAAATTTCAGCCAAACTGTTCCGAAGAACAACGTGATGAACATTCCAATAACATTTGCAATCATGGCCTGCCCAAAAGAAAAACTAGTGCGTTCCATATAATACCCCATAATGAATGTAGCCGGAATAAAGCCAACGAGGAATCCACCTGTCGGACCAAAAACGACACCTAATCCTGCAGACATCCCTGAAAACACAGGAATTCCTACCGCACCCATCGCTAAATAAACAAGCACTGAAATAGTTCCATAACGAGAACCTAAAATCGTTGCAGCCAAACCAATTGCCAATGTTTGCCCGGTAATCGGAACCAACGGCAGCGGAATGGTCAGCTGTGCCATTACCCCAATAATTGCCGCAAATAATGCAGTGACAATCATCATTTGAAGTTTAGATCTTGAATCTGTCATTCCCAGTATCCCCCTACTTTAGTCAACTAATAAAACCACTCGGTTGACAATTATGTTATATTACATAAATTTGTATGTCAATTGTTTTTCATTAATAAAATACCAGTTAAGATTTGCGGCAATGCCTACAAACATTGACATTTGAATTTTCCTGAATTTAAAAATCCCTTATCTCTCAGGGGAAGAGAGATAAGGGCGATACTGGTTTGGCACCTTAATAAGGGTCTGCCTCATGTCCTTTTTCTACTGCGTCTTCAACAGCCTCTTTTGCTTCAGGCGTGCCTTGTCCAAATTTCGACTGTCCGGATTCACGTCCTGGAATGGTTTGCTCTGCCGACATTTCCTTCAGTTCCTTCATTTTCTGGCCAATGCCTTCTTTTACAAGACGGCCATAGTTCTCGTCTGCCTTCGTAAAATGCTCCACCATTGCGTCTTGAATGCTTGGATCACAAACAGCGAGTGCGTCCGATAGGTTTTTAATTAATTCTTCTCGTTCCCACTCTTCAAAGCTACGAAACGTTTCGCCTGCCTGGCCATAATTATTCGGGCGGTCAATCGGTGCGCTCATTGCAGCTGCGTTATATGTTGGTCGATGCGGAGGTCGTTCTGCACCATTTTCCTTAAATCCGCCAAGCATAGATGGTTCGTAATTGATATGTGGATTTTCACCTGATTCACGCGGGTCGCGGTGATCCATTTGACCGCGTTGCTGATTAGTTCGGACTGCTGTTTTAGGCGCGTTCACAGGTAGCTGCAAGTAATTGGTTCCTACCCGGTAACGCTGTGTATCGGAGTAGGAAAATGTACGGCCCTGCAGCATCTTGTCATCCGAAAAATCCATGCCATCTACTAATACTCCTGTGCCAAATGCAGCTTGTTCAATATCCGTATGGAAATCTTCCGGATTACGATCGAGTACCATACGCCCAACTGGCAGCCATGGAAATTTATCTTCAGGCCAAAGTTTTGTATCATCGAGCGGATCGAAGTCAAGTTCAGGATGATAGCCATCCTCCATAATCTGTACAAACATTTCCCATTCAGGATAGTCTCCGCGCTCTATCGCTTCATGCAAATCCTGTGTCGCATGTCCAACATTTTTTGCTTGAATGGCATTCGCATCTTCCTGTGTCAAGTTGCGGATTCCCTGTTTCGGCTCCCAGTGATATTTCACAAGAACAGCTTCTCCTTTATCATTGACCCACTTATACGTGTTGACTCCGGAGCCTTGCATGTGACGATATGTTGCTGGAATACCCCACGGCGAGAACAAGAAGGTAATCATATGAATCGATTCCGGCGAGCGTGAAACGAAGTCAAACATTCGTTGCGGGTGTGGCACATTGGAAACAGGATCCGCTTTAAATGCATGGATCATATCTGGGAATTTCATCGCATCGCGGACGAAGAAAATCTTTAAATTATTGCCGACCAAGTCCCAGTTACCGTCTTCGGTATACATCTTTACCGCAAAACCTCGTGGATCCCGAGCCGTTTCAGGGGAATCCTTTGCACCAGCGACCGTTGAAAAGCGCGCGAGAACCGGGGTCCGTTTACCGGCTCCCGAAAATACTTTGGCACGTGTATAGTTCTCTACCGGTTCATCTCCAGCTTTTCCATATGTCTCAAAATAACCGAACGCGCCACTGCCCCGAGCATGTACGACACGTTCAGGGATTTCTTCACGATCAAAGTGAGAGATCTTCTCGATGTAGTGGTAATTCTCCAATGTAGCTGGACCACGGTCTCCAATCGTACGTATATTTTGATTATCTACAACTGGATGCCCTTGCCGTGTCGTAAGGGTTTCACGCTTCACCTCTTGCCCATTCTGCTTCTCATTGTTTTTACCTTTTCCCAACAGAATACCTCCTCTATACATGTTGTAAATCAAGCGCACAAAAACAACATACCGTTAGTAACCAGTATTAGCACTATGTTACCCTATCTGGAAAGATTACAAACACTGAGAAAGCATTTTCAGGATGCCTATATATTAAGCATTGCGTTGTTGGTCATCGCCTCTACCTATTATCTCCATAACTTGTAATGCACTTTAATGATATCGCCATATTGAACTCTGAATTGTTCAGAGAGATGCGGTTTCTCGCTTATTCCTTATAAGCGCTTCCTTTATAAGTATTAGCAATTCAGTTTTTTTACGTCTACCAGCTTACATGCTACAATTCACCAATAAATTATTAAAACAAAAAAGAACAGGTCACTTTTGACCTGTTCTTCCGAATAGCAATTAATCCAATTCAATAGTTCATACCCATTCATTAATTCCGGACTAGATAGTCGAACGCACTTAAAGATGCCGTCGCTCCTGATCCCATTGAAATAATGATTTGTTTGTACGCACTATCCGTACAGTCTCCTGCAGCAAATACTCCAGGTACATTTGTCGCTCCACGCTTATCGACAACGATTTCGCCGAATTTATTGCGTTCGACTGCATTACCAAGCCAATCTGTATTCGGCACAAGACCGATTTGAACAAATACGCCAGCTAGTTCGATATGCTTTTCCTCACCTGAGTCTCGTTCGATGTACGTGATACCATTCACACTGTCGGTTCCTGTAATCTCTTTCGTTTGAACATTCTTGTGAACCGTTACATTCGGAAGACTATACAGACGTTCTTGCAGAACAGAATCAGCCTTCAACTCAGATGCAAATTCAAGAACGGTTACTTTGTTCACAATTCCGGCTAGGTCAATTGCGGCCTCGATACCGGAGTTCCCTCCGCCGATGACAGCAACGTCTTTGCCTTCAAACAAAGGACCATCACAGTGTGGACAGTATGCGACCCCTTTATTTCTGAATTCAGCTTCGCCAGGGACGCCGACATTACGCCAACGGGCTCCTGTTGAAAGAATAACGGATTTACTTTTTAGAACAGCACCGTTTTCTAGCTCGATTTCGATGAGGTCCTTCTTTTCCAAACGTTTTGCAGTCTGTAAATTCATCACATCAATATTATAGTCTTTGACGTGCTCTTCTAGACTTGCCGCAAGCTTAGGACCTTCCGTACGATTCACACTAATGAAGTTTTCGATCGCAGCCGTGTCAAGAATCTGCCCACCGAAACGATCGGCAACAATACCCGTACGGATACCTTTACGAGCGGCATAAATTGCAGCACTTGCACCAGCAGGTCCACCACCAACGACTAGTACATCAAATGGATCTTTGTCAGCGAATTCTGATGCATCTGGCCCGCTTCCCATCTCAGCTAGAATCTCTTCCAGTGATTTACGGCCGCTCGAGAACGGTTCTCCGTTCAAGTATACCGTTGGGACAGCCAGAATGTTTTTACTTTCGACTTCCTCTTTAAACACTGCGCCATCAATCATCGTATGAGTAATATTCGGGTTTAACACACTCATAACATTAAGTGCTTGTACAACTTCTGGACAGTTTTGACAGCTCAAACTGATATACGATTCAAAGTGATACTCGCCCTCGATATTTTTCACTTGTTCGATTACTTTCTCGTCTACTTTCGGAGCTCTGCCGCTCACTTGCAATAGAGCAAGAACTAATGAAGTGAATTCGTGTCCAAGTGGGATACCGGCAAACGTAATGCCCGTATCTTCACCGATCCGATTGACGCTAAAGCTTGGTGTTCTTTCCAAATCCACCATTTCTACTTTAATGCGGGATGACATAGTGGCTAATTCATCCACTAATGACGCCATTTCACGCGAAACCTTGTCTTCTCCCACACTAACTTTTAGCAGCACATCTCCCTCCATCATTTCAAGATATTGGGCTAATTGTGCTTTAATATCTGCATCAAGCATTATTAAATCTACTCCTTAAATTTTACCTACAAGGTCTAGGCTAGGCTTAAGTGTTTCTTCGCCTTCTTTCCATTTAGCCGGGCAAACTTCCCCTGGATTGTTGCGAACATATTGTGCTGCTTTGATTTTATTAACAAGAACGCTTGCATCCCGACCGATTCCGTCTGCATTGATTTCAGCTGCTTGGACAATGCCATCTGGATCAATAATGAATGTACCGCGTTGTGCTAGACCTGCTGCTTCATCCAACACATCAAAGTTGCGTGAAATTGTTTGAGAAGGATCACCGATCATAATATATTCAAGTTTGCTAATCGCATCTGAGTGATCATGCCATGCTTTATGTGTGAAATGCGTATCTGTTGAAACAGAATATACTTCAGCACCAAGTTCTTTAAGTGTCGCATATTGATCTTGAAGATCTCCTAATTCAGTTGGACAAACGAATGTAAAGTCTGCTGGGTAAAAGCAAACGACACTCCACTGACCCTTAAGATTTTGTTCAGAGACCTCGATGAACTCGCCAGTACCACTATTGTACGCTGATGCATTGAATGAAAGTATTTCTTTTCCAATTAAAGACATGAAAAATTCCTCCTATGTGTTGTGTTTTTTTGCATAGTTAGTTTAGGACATTTCATCGCGCCCTAAACTACAGTAATAATTAAATTCCAACTATCACTGCTTAACTATAATAATTCTAATTACATACTCATTATTATATAAACTCTATTCATTGTCAATAATAATACTCTCGGCAATCCAGAAAACTGTGTTAATACGCCAATAATGAGACACAAAATTACATCGGACTACAAAGTAATATGTTATTTACGATCTCTAAACTGAAAGGAATGTATTTATTTCAACCTTCGATTTCTCAATTAACGTGCTGAATTATTGTTCAGAGAATATTCCCTCCCCCTAATGAAAGATCTATATTAATTTTTTAATTAGACAGTATCCTAGTACCATATTGAGTAAAAGTCCGCCTTGGTTTGACAAAGCATTGAATGGCCTGTATAGTGGGTTTGCAATTGATAATTGAAGTTAGGATTCCTCGTTAGGTGAGGCTCCTATATGGAGATACGCTACTGCCCAGAAATGTCGAAAGACACCAATGGGTCAACAGGAACTATCGACCTAAGGTAGTTTTTAATGTAGCTGGATGATATCATCCTATGCCATATAGTGCTAAAGCTCTACGAAGAGGGTTTATTTGATGATATTGTTTTTCTATTGAACACCCTTCTTTCGTAGAGGGGTGTTTTTTCATTTTTCGAGGAATCAACAGCTAGACGCTATTCATGAAAGGAGGTGATGGGGATGTGTAGTCCGACGAGCTCAGAACCCCCCAGTTGGTTAAGATCCAAAGAATTGAAAATTAAAGAGAATACGTCCACTCCCCCTCATCTCGTGCGGAAGTGGACGGACTAAGGAGGCCCACATCATGAACAACATGACGAATGGCGTTTTCAAACACGAAACGACCGGCACACTTATGAAAGAAGGGTTTATCGCCCTTCAAGATACGTATACAGCTGAGAATGCTATTTCCCATCTTCGGAAAAACGTACAAGGAAGAACAAATATCCACTACTTGTATATCCTTAATTCGGACAGTCAACTGATAGGTGTATTATCCATCCGCGAACTACTTGGCGCTTCAGATGATGAATGGATAACAAACATTATGGAGACAGATATCATTTCGTTTCCAACCGATTTAGACCAAGAGGAGGCGGCAAAAGTTTTCCGTGATAAAGACCTCGTATCGATTCCTGTCGTCAATCGTGCAAACCAACTAATCGGTGTTATCCACGTTGAAGAGATTTTAGATGTAATTCAGCAGGAAGCTGATGAAGATATCCGCAAGCTTTCTGCTTCCGGGAAAGAAATCGATTTTCGGACGAATCCTTTCGTTGCTGCTTGGAGAAGATTGCCCTGGCTTGTTTTATTACTATTCATCGGTCTTATATCAGGTGGTATTATTGAAAGGTTTGAAGCTACATTAGAGGCGGTTGTTGCACTGGCATTTTTCATGCCGATGATTGCCGGGATGACCGGAAATACAGGAACACAATCACTCGCTGTTGTTGTCCGCGGTCTTGTTTCAGAGGATATTACGTTTAATAAGTCGATGAAGCTTTTATTTCGAGAATTGATTGTTGGGATTATTATAGGCATTACATGTGCGATTGTTATCGCAATCATTGCCTTTGTATGGCGGGGGAGTTTGACGCTTGGTCTTGTCGTCGGCTCATCACTTCTTGCCACACTTATAATCGGGACACTTGCAGGAACGGTTATCCCGCTCCTTCTTTACAAATTCAAAGTCGATCCTGCCGTAGCATCAGGTCCGCTTATCACAACCATTAATGATATTTTGTCGCTTCTCATCTACTTTGGCATCGCGACCATATTCATTTCGAAACTAATGTGAAAAAAACTTAGTGAGAGGCACCAGATCCATTAAAGGTTCTAAATTGTTTAGGGATCTGTTGCCTCTCACTGATGTCTAAAAAATCATTCTGCTTATCTGTAAATCAATCGTTCGTTTACACACTCATGAAGGGTTTTCATTAAGCCACTCAAAATATTACGGTTTTAATATCACTTTTATACAATTATCTTCGTGATCGTGAAACTTTTGGTAGGCATCCGCCGCATCGTCAAGTGGTACAACATGAGTTATGATGTCCGTCGGATCGAATTTACCTGAAGTAATTTGCTCAAAAAGCAACGGCATTGTATGAACGACTGGAGCTTGACCCATTTTCAATGTTACGTTTCGTTCCCAAATCTTACCGAGCGGAAAAGCATTATACAGAGATCCATACACACCTGTCAGCTGAATGGTTCCAAACTTACGGACAGATTCCAGTCCGATTTCAATCGCACTCGTCGTACCGCCTTGCAGTTTCATCTTTTGTCCGACCTTCTCGAGAACATTTTTCTTGCCATCCATACCGACACAATCGATAACGATATCAGCTCCACCATGTGTCAATTCCTTCATATGATTGCCGATTTCATCCATCTCATCAAAGTTAAACGCTTCCACTTTATTTGTTCGAACGGCGTGCTCGAGTCGGTAGGGCTCATGATCGATCGCAATGACCCGCTCTGCGCCTTTTTGCCACGCAAACTTTTGAGTAAGAAGTCCAACCGGTCCGCAACCAAGAACAATGACGGTGTCTCCTTTTTTCACTCCGGCATGCTCTACACTCCAATACGCAGTTGGCATGATGTCAGATAGGAATAAGAGTGATTCATCCGGCAACTCGCAGCTCTCAGGAACAACGAAAGGAATAAAGTTTCCGTACGGTACACGCAAATACTCCGCCTGCCCGCCCGGATAATTTCCATAACGCTCTGTGAATCCTAGAAAACCACCTGTGTCCACGTGAGGATTCGGATTGGAATTGTCACATTGACTCTCCATGTCATGTTGGCAAAAGAAACACTCCCCACAGGACAAGTTGAAAGGAATAATAACACGATCCCCTTTCTTCACCTTCACCACGCCTGGACCAATTTCTTCGACGATTCCCATAGGTTCGTGCCCTATGACGTAATCTTTATGTGTTGGCATTGCACCTAGGTAGATGTGCAAATCCGATCCACAAATTGCTGTAGAAGTAATCCGAACGATAATATCATCCGGCTTTTCAATTTTAGGAGCCTCCACTTTTTTCACTTGAATATCTTTCGCTCCTTGAAATGTCACTGCCTTCATACTGTCTCGCCTCCATTCAATTTAAGCTTCCCTTTCATTAAAGATCTATACGTACCAAGCACCTGCATACTTTCCCGCGTCTGAATTCAACTCAGGTGGTTTGAATGCCAGCCTGAATAGCGGTTTGACGTGCCCTAGTAAGAGGTATACCCACATTTAGGTTAAGAAAATCAATTTTAATCTACCGCTTCTTTAGGAAAAAGGTTTTCATAGCTATTGAATAACTTTCAAACAAGCGGTGAGTACCTATAGATGATCGTAGGCTATTCTGAGTGTTTTCAGATTTTTATATGGCCTAATAGGAGTCAAACCCCCTATAGTGCCATTTGTAAGTTTTACGTATAATGGAACTATTGATAATAAAGAGGGGGTAGTGGCTTGAAAATTTCTTTAGAACAGTTAATTTCAGAAAAAAGAGATTTACATATTTTGTACTTATACATGGATGACGAAGAATATAAACGCCAAATTCTCACTTTCATTGAAGAAGGTATTGCAGCCGGCGAACAGGTTATTGTAATAGAAAATGACAAATTTACCGTCGAGCTGCTCAAGGTGCTGAATAGTCACCTTTCAAGTATAGAACTGGGTGCCGTCCACTTCGTCAATAGCTTGTACTTCTACAGTTCTACCGGCAGTTATAACCCTTCAGCTATTTTTAAATACTATCAGGAAACTATTCAGCCCTATGTTGACAAAGATATACTATTCAGATCATGGGCCCACGTTGAATGGCCTAGCGCAAATGAGCCTCACCACCTGGTCAGAGATTGCGAGATGGCAGGTGACAGCCTGATCAAAGAGCATGCGTTTCCCCAAGTGTGCGCATATGCGAAGAATAGAACTCCAGCCAATCTTACCAAGTTATTGCTAGAAACCCATTCCTATATATTGAGGGAAGATGAACTATCCCTCTGTCATCGAAAATCTCCCATGTAACTTTTTCACATGGGAGATTTCAGGAGGCTATTTTGATCTATTTAATTTCGCAATTTCATAGGTTTTTTCAACGGATTTTTATTCATTAAGTAGGAAATATACGTAGCATCCTCAGCTAAAGTTGGATGAGAGAAATTCAGTAATTCGGCTAAATTTTTGGCATCGTCAAGTGCCCTATGCGCATGATCCACTTCAATTTGATGCACTTTCAATAGTTGTTGCAATTTGCCATTTTCAAAACCATAATCTTTCCATCTAATTTGCCTGACAGAACAATACCAATTCATATCCAAAGTTTCAGGCAATAATTTGCTGACAAAACCTCTATCAAAAGTAGCGTTGTGCGCTACAATGCCATCTGCTTTTCGCAACATAGAAAGAATTTTATCCATATCAAGCACTCTTCCACGTACCATTCGATCCGTAATTCCTGTGATATTTGTGATGATTGAAGGAATAGAAAAGAACGGTTCTTGAAATTCACAGTACTCTTCCGTTACCCTGCTGATCCGATTGTTTTCAAATTCACCTAACATAACCCCTAATTCAATCACTTCACTATTATCCGAACTCATACCTGTTGTCTCCACATCGATGAACGCTATATGTTTACTCATAGGAAAACTCCTTTTAGACTATGTTGTTCTATTTGCTCATTTTCGTTAACTTGAAGTTATCCGCCAACGAAATCCTATCTACTATTATATCAGCAAGAACACAGGCAGAGAAAGTGTGATGCTTTTATGTAAAGCAATGGTGACAAAGATTTGTATCACTTGCACCTTACAGTTTTAAAAAAGTAATCACCCGCTGTAATAGCAGAATGATTACTTTAAGTACCTTTTTAACTGGTCAACTGCTTACGCATGTCAGTTGACCAGTTGTTGACGCATCTCGCCTCTTTACTGAAACAGCATTCATTACACTTTCTGTACTACAACTTCTTCTTCTACAACATCCACGTTAACTTTTTCTACATTTTCTTCTTCTAAAAGAAGGTCTGTCAATGGATCTTCAATTTTCTCTTGGATCACTCTGCGTAATGGACGGGCACCGAAACGCTTGTCGTAGCCTAATTTAACTAACGCTTGTTTTGCTTCTTGAGTGATCGTAATCTCGATTTGCTTTTCCTGGATGGCGGCTTGTAAATCCATCAGCATCAAGTCCACTATTTTCAGGAGGTCCTCTTCTGTTAACTCATTGAACGCAATAATCGCATCGAAACGATTAAGAAACTCTGGTTTGAAGTAATCGCCTAAAGTTTCAAGCATAGTTACGGATTCATGTTCTGTTCGGTTGAATCCTACACTTACTTTTTTCACGCCTGTACCGGCATTGCTCGTCATAATAATGACCGTATCTTTAAAGCTGACAGTGCGACCATGTGAATCGGTCAATCGGCCATCCTCCATAATTTGCAAGAACATATTTTGCACATCAGGATGTGCTTTTTCAATTTCATCGAGCAATAGAATGGAATAAGGATTTCGTCGGATTTGTTCGGTCAATTGACCAGCTTCCTCATGACCGACATACCCTGGAGGTGAGCCAATAATTTTAGACACCGCATGTTTTTCCATGTACTCACTCATGTCGAGACGAATTAACGCATCGCGCGAACCGAATAATTCATCTGCCAAGACTTTCGTAATTTCTGTTTTACCGACACCCGTAGGACCAACAAACAGGAAGGATCCAATCGGACGGTCTTTTGATTTGAGACCAGCTCGGCTACGGCGAATCGCTTTTGCAATTTTATCGACCGCTTCTGCTTGACCGATAACTTGTTTGCCAAGGTTATCCGCAAGTCCTTTCATTTTTGCTTGTTCTGCCGCCTGTAGCTTCGTTACAGGGATTCCCGTTTTCTCTTCAATAATTAGCTCGATATCCGCGACAGAAACTTCTGCATATTTCATTTCACCATTCTGTTTTGAAGCTTCCAATTTTTCCTGCAGCTGCATCTCTTCCTGACGTAAACTCGCCGCTTTTTCATAATTCTCCTGCTCAGCCGCTCGCTCTTTTTGTTGGATCACTTCCTGAAGGCGAGTTGTAAGAGAATCCGAATTTGAGGACATCAGTGTAAGGTTTAAACGAGCACCCACTTCATCCATCAAATCAATCGCTTTATCCGGTAAAAAACGATCTTGAATATAGCGTTGCGATAAGTTCACAAAAGCATGCACTGCTTCGTCTGGATAGTGCACTTCATGAAAATCTTCGTAACGGTCCTTAATTCCGTTTAGAATTTTAATCGTATCTTCAGCGGATGGCTCCTTTACGAGAATCGGTTGGAATCGTCGCTCAAGTGCTGCATCTTTTTCAATTTGACGGTATTCTTTCAAGGTTGTAGCCCCAATGAGCTGTAAACTGCCTCGTGCCAGTGCCGGTTTTAGAATATTACCCGCATCCATCTGCGATCCTTCTGCAGTTCCTGCTCCAACGAGCAAGTGAATTTCATCCACGAACAAAATGACATCTTCTCGTGTTTCCAGCTCTTCAATTAGCTGTTTCATCCGTTCCTCAAATTGACCACGGATTCCAGTATTGGTGACGAGAGACGCAACATCCAGCACATACACTTCTTTGTTCATCAATTTCACCGGCACATCGCCCTCATAAATCTTTAAGGCAAGCCCTTCGGCAATTGCTGTTTTACCGACACCTGGTTCCCCAATCAGCACAGGATTATTTTTGTTTCTTCGGTTTAATGTTTCAATAACACGTTTTACTTCCTGATCTCTTCCAATGATGGGATCAATTAATCCGTCCCTTGCGACATTTGATAAGTTTTTACCAAGTTGGTCCAACAAACCCGGGGTTTGATTTTCTTCTGTTTGTCTCACTTTGGTCTGTGCTTTTTTCCCGCCACTCGCTTGGAAGAAGTTATTTGCTTCAGTATTGAATGTCGGCACTTTCCCTGCTGTCAATTGACCTTGCATTTCTTGAAAGCACATATGGCAAATATGCATTTGCATCGCTTGGTGATTCACTTGGAGTCTCAAACTCATCGTTGCTTCGTTGTTTCCACAGTGTTGGCATCTCATAATTAGTTCCTCCTTATGATTTTCTTTTATATAAGACAACGGATGTTGACTTTGACTATATTTGACCTAGTTTTTATTTTATACTGACCTTCTTTGACTTTCAAGAAATTTGCTCGTTTTCATCGCTTATCAGTATTGTAGATATGCACTTATAGATTTTGTATAGACACACTAGCGACACCTTACACCCTTTTATTACTTCCCATCCTTTTCATGCTTAAATATGCCATGAAAATACCCTTTTCTTTCTTCTAATTAGAGAGAAAAGGGTACATTTCGTTTTAATTATTCTTCATTTGTTACGTTAATCAATAACAGATAAACCTTATTGTATTCAACTTCGCCCCTCTAAATTTTTGGCTGTCGCACTTTTCTCAACTTGATTCTGCTTCTTATACGTACCAAAGGCTTTGTCTACAGATGTATGCGTTACACCGAACCAGTAGTTTTCATTTTTAAAATGGTGCCAGAGATGCGCTTTCTTTATTTTCTTTCCTATTTTTGTGCGTGGTTGAATTGGCTTATGCGCGATATAATGCTTCCATTCATAATACAAAAAATAAGCCATGATCCCAGCAAGAAAAGCCATCGTCAGCTGCAGATTCGCTGTTATTGAATAAAAGATAATTGAAGCAATGATAAAATTGGGTAGACTGAACCAAACTGGTAAGAATAATAACTTCAAATTATTAGGATCTACATGATGATCGAAATGTAAGCGCTTGATCGTTTTCAGCAAAAAAGGGTTTGTCGGTGTTTTCATATGAAATAGAAATCTGTGAATTAAATACTCACTTAACGCATATGCCGTCATCCCAATTATGAAAGCAATCCAAGTTCCAATTTGCAACATATTTAAAATGGTGTAGATAACGAGCGGAAAAAACAGCAAAAGCATTATCAAAATATCGGGAAAGGCAGCAAACTCTTTATAATACTTTGCATTCATTTAATTTCCCCCAAAATCATATTCTCATCCTGTTTTTTTCAGTAGAAATATGGCGATCCCACAAAGCATAACTTTTTCGCATCATCGAATGTGCAAGTTCTTCTGCTTGTTGATAGTCCCCTTTTAGTGCTACCTCCATCAATTTTTTATAGTAATTTAATGAAGCTTTTCGACAAAAAGAAAGGGAGAAGTATTTCATAGCCATTTTAACATAGACAGGTTCAAAGCTATTTAGTGTTAAAGAAAAAATTGGATTTTTCGATAATCTTGCTAATTCTTTCTGCATCTTCCAATCATAGAGCGCAAACTGCTCCTTACAATCTATCAATTCATCCACTTGAGATAGTATGGAGACGACTTTTGGATGGTTTAGCATGACAGCTTTTTTGACATATTGCGGTGTCAATGCAATTCGTAATTCCAAAAAGTACAGAACGAAAGTATCTGGTATATGATCAAAATGCTGTACAATATCTATAATTGTCGTAATGTTTCCATCATGCCAATAATCATTCACAATTGCCGGTTGGCCTTTTCTTAATGTTAACCAACCTCCATAATTTAAACGTTGTAGAATCTCCCTAATTGCAGGCCGTCCCACCTGATAAATTATTGCCAGCTCTCTTTCTGTCTCCATCTGGCTTCCTGCTGAAAATTCTCCCTGAATAATTGCTTTGATTATCTCTTTTTCAATATTTTTTGTTCGACTCACTGAATCCCCCTCTTGGTAAGACCAAAAGTTTTCTTTGGTATTACCAACACTGTATAATATTCTGAAAAGATAGTCAATATGATAATTTTATTTGAACTATATATGTTGAATTATAGTTTTTACATGAGTTTGTTCAGAAATGGACACTCAGTTGATTGGAGTGGAAGGCGGCGAAAAGGAAAAATATGCTCCCAACGCTTTGCTTATGCTCGCAGGAGCGAAGCGACGAGGAGGCTCGCCTGCGCCCCCCGGAAAGCGTCCGCCTGGTACGTAGATCAACGGGTTCTACGTTTTACTTTGAGTGTGATTTATTTATTTCAGTTTATATAGTTATATAGTAGTCGCTGAATTGTTTGAGATCCGGTATTCTTCACTAATAGCAAAAGAAGCCTCTCAAAAGTCTAATGACTCATGAGAAGCTCCTTTTCACTATTTACTCAACCGAATTTAATATATTGTAGAAATGCCTGCTGAACCGCATATACTATTTCTCTCTTTTCATATCATACATCGACGTATCGGCTTTCCGAATCAACACGTCAAAACTCTCACCGTCATCGGGATAGACAGCAATGCCGATCGAAGCTTTGATGGAAATGTTCAAATGTATTCCTGCATGAGACAAATCCTCTTTTAACTTTAGAATATAATCTAAATGAAAATCTTCTTTACTATCAGGAATTATATGCACGAATTCGTCACCTCCCCAGCGAACTAGGAAGTCTTCTTTCTTTGCATTCATTTTAATAACATCGGCAACGCATCGTAACAGTTCGTCTCCTTTTTGGTGGCCTAATCTATCGTTTACTTCTTTAAAATCATCCAGATCTATAAGTACAATCCCAAGCTTTTTATTTTTCATTTTACAAATGCCGGCCTGCTTTTTAAATACTATATCAACTGTACGTCTATTATATGTATTCGTCAGGGGATCTTTTTCCGCGTAGAACTTAACTAAATCGTATTGCTTCCCTCCAACCCATGCAACAGCAAAGAAAATAGCTGTTAAAATAAAGAAGCTTGCTTCAAAGGGTAACCCCATGTATTGATGATAGTAGAAGTACCGTATCACATTAAACAGAATGACAATTCCAACAGCAATGAACCTTCCTCTGTAACTCATACCTCACTTCCCAACTTCAAACACTCCTATCTATTATTATCCTACATCATATAGTAAAAACACCTCGGACACTACTGTCTTGAAGATTATAATAGAATGTTTTTTATGGGAAGCATCCAAGCCTTTATCATTCACCTACCGATACCCATCCTTCACACAATTTCATTGGAAGGTTTCTCCATTATTGATCAGCGAAAAAAACTACCTGACGTGCTGGAAGTTTTAAAATTCAATATGAAAACGGGTATGGTATGATGGAATAAATTCACTACACACATTCATGGAGGAAGTTATGAAAAAAGTCGCTGTTATACAAGATCTGTCATCGCTCGGCAAATGCTCTCTGACAGCTGCGATTCCTGTTCTTTCGGTGATGGGAGCCCAAGCGTGTCCTTTGCCGACGGCCATCTTTTCTGCACAAACGGAATACACGAGTTTCTTCTGTGAGGATTTAACAGCTAACATGCCACGTTTTGCAGAGGAGTGGAGTAAGCTGCATGAAACTTTTGATGGAATCCACACCGGCTTCATTACAGGAAAAGAGCAAATTACCCATATTATCAATTTTTTGGATAGTTTTTATAAAGACAATACCATTTTGCTTGTAGATCCCGTGATGGGAGATATAGGAGAAGCTTATAAAAACTTTGATGATGGCTTACTGAAGCAAATGAAGGAACTCGTCAGACAGGCAGATGTTATTACACCGAACGTAACAGAGTGCTGCCTGCTGACTGGATTATCGTATGAGTCCCTACATCGTTATACAAATGAAAAAGACTTTTTACAAGCGATTCAAGAAGCAGGTCAGCAACTCGAGCGAGAAACCGATGCCCACATCATTATCACCGGAATCAATCCGCCAACTGCTCAAACGGTTACGCAATCGATTGGAAATATGTATATCAGCGATGCAAAATCCGTCTATAGCTCCGTTCCGTACAACGGAAGAAGTTATTCCGGCACCGGGGATTTATTTTCATCGGTATTGATGGGCAGTCTGATGCGCGGAGAAGATTTAGCACACGCAATTCAGCTTGCAGAGACATTTTTAACGGCAGCCATTCAGGACACAGACTCGGAAAAAACTCCTGCTGTGGCGGGGGTTAATTTTGAAAAGTTTTTGAGATTGTTATTGTGAAGTTGCTCAAAAGAGTGTTTTAAGGGCTTAATGACTTATAGTTGGAACCAGTGTCTAATATATCTGATTAGAGTTCGTGGTAGGTACGCGATTGTTTAGGGTCCCATCGCTAAATCTGAAAACCGGCATGCTTTCTCAGGTTATGATACCATGCTTAATGGCACTCATTTTTAATCGGAGGGTATTATGACCAATCTAAATAAAAGTATTTTATTATTAATAGCATCAGCATTAGGTTTTTCACTCATGACGCTTTTTGTGAAACTATCTGGCGACGTGCCGACCTTGCAAAAAACTATTTTCCGCAATGGCGTGTCGATGATCATCTCATTTTTCTTTGTCATTCATTTCAAAGAAAGTCTGTTTGGCAAGCGGGAAAATCAACCACTCCTCCTATTGCGCTCCGGACTTGGGGCACTCGGCATCATTTTGCTATTTTATGCAATTGACCATCTAGTTCTGGCAGATGCCGATATGCTTAACAAAATGAGTCCGTTTTTCACCATTATTTTTGCAGCTATTTTTTTGAAAGAGCATGTTAAGCCATTTCAGATCTATAGTATACTCGTCGCCTTTTTAGGAACTCTGTTCATTATCAAGCCGTCATTCTCACTCGATATTGTTCCGTATGCTGCCGGAATTTTGTCTGCTATTTTTGCCGGGGGGGCTTATACGGCACTGCGGGCGCTCGGCAGACGCGAACAGTTCTACACAATCGTATTTTATTTTTCGACTTTCACGACAGTTATCCTGCTGCCATTTGTCATTTATGCATACCAACCTATGACAATGCAGCAGACGATCTACTTACTGATTGGCGGTGTCTTTGCGACAGTTGGACAATTCGGCATCACACTCGCATATAAATACGCTCCTGCAAAAGAGGTCTCTGTTTTCAACTACTTTACAGTCGTATTCACGGCACTATTGGGCTTTACTTTCCTTGGACAAGTACCAGATTTTTATAGCATTATTGGCTATGTGATTATTTTTGGAGCTTCGTTCTATATGTTCTTGAAAAATAAAGGCGGAGAAGAAGTTTCTGCAGATTTGGCGAAAAAATAAAATCTTTGCGGGTTAGATACCTTTCAACAAGAAGAACAGTGTCTGATCCGCTTTTTTGTCCAATTAATTCAATTCTTTAATGAACAATAGCGAAGATGTATGGCGTTGTGCTCGATACTTTAATAAGGCGTTATCATTTTAGCTCCTCTAATAATTCAAATGATAAAGCAATGACTTTAACTTTTAACTGTTCCAGTTCTTTTAGCTTTTTATCTAATGCCTCTTTATCCCATTGATAATACTGTTCTGGTAAAGGATGATGTTGCAACTGACTATAAAACTCATCAAAATCATAATAAATAAATTCATAACCTTCTTGTCGCAAGGTACATAATTCAGCACAGCCTTTAACGATATTTTTCCTTCCAACAATCATCTGTTCAAGAATTTCTTTAACTTCCTCTTTTATCGTGTTCGTCATAAGAATGCCTCTCCTTTTTTAAGAAATGCGTCTTTCTTAAAAACTAGTGTCCTTAATGAAGAAAAAATATCAGCCTCTACTAACATTGTAAACAGCCTCAATACCCAGTCCACCAGTGAAAAAATAGTTGCCGTCGCCAAATGATTTAAACACAAACACTCTTTCTTTCAATTCGTTTTTATTCAAATCAATTCACTCGTGTTTTACCAGAGTCTTGAATATGCGATGTTTCAGAATGTATTCGATAGGATGTATACCTTTTTATTTCGGGCTAACTTTATTACACACGTTTTCCATACTTACATTCACATCCACTATAGCGGCATATCAGAATAGTCTCAAACAAAATAAAACAGCAAGTCGACGGTGCAATGCCGCCAGCTGGCTGTTTAGTATTTCTTGTCTTCAGTCGATTGTCAGGTTTATACCTGACTAAACGTAACGGTATATCCGAACCAATTAAAATGGCACCAGTGAAACACGGGCTCCTTATTTGTGTACCAAATCATTAGCATGGGTGACTTGATTGCGGCCGCGGTTCTTTGAAACATAGAGTGCACGATCTGCTCTTGATTGCAAAGTATTTTCAGTATCTCCTGATAAGCTTGTTGCTACTCCTATACTTATCGTGATGTTGGGCATGTCCCAATTTGCTTTTTCAACCCGGGAACGAATCCTCTCCGCGATTTTCAAGGCTTCTGATTTATTAGTGTTCGGCAGAATTAATGCAAATTCTTCTCCTCCATATCGAGCGGCAATATCATCTTTTCTGGATTCGTCTTTCAGTATTTTCCCCAACTCACGAAGAACATTGTCGCCCATCATGTGCCCAAAATTATCGTTTATGTTCTTGAAATAATCTATATCAATCAGTAGAAGTGAAAGTGTTTGGAACCGTTCTGAGTGTAAGGTGACGTTTAAACTTAAATTTTCCTGTAAGCTGCGTCTGTTCTTGAGATCAGTTAGTTCATCTGTAACAGCTAATTTTTGAAGCTTTTTATTTAACTCCAGCAACTCATTTTGCTTGGACTCCAATTCATGTCGCAGAAGATCCAACTCAGCTATTTGCTTTTTCTTCATCTTATTACGCGTGTCCGTTTCCCTCTTGACTGCAAGAAGCGCCTGCTCATACTCATATCGCCGCTTCATCGGTACACATACACAATCATTGAACATCTTCCCGTCACGCTCATTTCTGAAAGCATTAAGGAGTATGGGAATGTCCTGTTCAGTCTTTGATTTAAGTGAAATGTACATTTCTTCCACTTTATTCTGAAGCCGGATCATCGGATAAAAGTAAAGTTGATAAAATGATCGGCTAGCAATAGGTAAAATCAGATTGATATGCCGGCCCTGTACCTCGTGAAAATTATACCCTAGTAAACCGAGCAACGTCTCATTAATTTCCAGAATTGCACCTTCGTCATCAAGCGATAAATATCCGCATGGTGCAACGTTTAATTGTTCATCCATTTGAAGTGTAGCCCACAAAAGTAGTTGTCAAATATTTATTTATCAAACGGACAGTTTCCTCAGGATGGCTCACATGAGGACAATGTCCTGTTGCTTCCATTAAGTAAAGCGTGCTTTCTGAAAGCGTCCGATGCATATACCTTCCAACTTCAATCGGAGCAATTGCATCATCGGAACATTGAAGAATGAGTGAGGGTACCGTAACTTTTAGTACATCTTCCCGATTGTCAGAGAAAAATGTCGCTATCGCAAATTGCCGGGCGACAGTTGGATCCGTCGAGCAAAAGCTCTCCTCTAATTCTTTCGACAGCTCCGGCCGTTCAGGGTTTTTCATGATAACTTGAGAAAGATAATTTGCCCAACCGATGTAATTCATCTCCATCATATCAATACCGGAGAATACATAACTGTAGCCATTCAAATGACCTTCCTACAGTTGTGTTTCGCGTTGCACCATACCTTCTGCATTAATGTGTGCCACTTCCGCAGCTCACGCCTAAAACCCCTTACTTCATTTCAACTGCATTTACCAACATTGTTGTCTCTTGAGTGTTCACTCACTGCTAAGAGCTAATGCGTCAACTACTTAATAAAAGTATTTTTTCATCAATAGGAACTGTACTCCAATTTTTTATTCTTTAAAAGAAAGAACTTATCAGCTCTAAACGCTCCGCCATGATTACTCCTATTCAAGTTCAGTATTTCTCTATAAGTTAATATTACTTTTTCGGGCAAACGAAATTCCTGTACACTCAGCTCGAAGCATTTGCTCAATCAGCTCAGACAAATGGGCACCAGCTTCAACCGGGGCAAGTCCCTCTTTATGAATATTAGAAATCACTGTCCGATCGGCTTCTACTGATTTTTCATTTGGTCGATAGATCATGTAGGCGCTCAAGCTTTCATCTGTATTTAAGCCAGGGCGTTCACCTATCAATGAAATGACAAGACTGCAATTGATGATGGCTGCTACTTCGTCCTGTACCCATACACGCCCTCGCTTAATAAAAATTGGCTTTGCGGTGCTAATGTTTTTCAATTGCAAGCCCTGCATCAAGGCAGGAAGCAAGTCCTCTATATTTGCCTCTATAGAAGAAGAGCTTAACCCATCACAGACAATAATTTGGACATCTTTATTCTTATCTCCATTCTCCTTTAACCATGCAACAGATTCATCAGACAACTTTCGTCCAGAGTCTAGATCCATTAAGTAAGTCTTCATATCCTTTGCTTTCGTCTCTAGTTTTTTCAGTTCTATTTTTTGAAGGAATTCATCACTTACATCTTTTAAAATCGCATCTTGGGCAGCTGCATGGTCAATTAAAAATTGTAAATAGCTTGTTGTTTGCATACGTGTTCCAGTTCTTCCAATACCAATTCGGGCAGGCGTAATACTTTGCGCTCGATCAATGGATGCAGCATTATGCGGCTCTTTCACCCCTTTTATTTGTTTCTCCGGAAAACGTATACTGTCCTCTTTTATTGGTTCGACGTATTCTTTTATCACTTTCTTTTCCTTCGACAATTCTTCTACTACTTTTCGTACAATCTCCTGAATATCCATGTTGCCCCTCCTTCCTTTAATCAAAAATTGATAAATCTCCAGCACGACTTGTTAGCTTTCCGTCCTCCATCAACCCCATATTCTCCATCCATTTTTCAAATTCGCGAAGTGGTCGTAACCCAAACATCTCGCGTAAGCTGGCATCGTCATGGTAGCTTGTATCTTGATAGTTCAGCATGACATCATCTCCGCCTGGTACTCCCATGTAAAAGTTGGCGCCTCCAAGTGCAGTGAGCATACCGGCTATTTCCTGATCATTTTGGTTTGCATCCATATGATTCGTGTAAGTTGGTGCTATGCCCATCGGCAGTCCGTGCAATTTCCCCATAAATAGATCTTCAAGGTCTGCTCTGATTAGCTGGCGTCCGTCAAAAAGTGTTTCCGGACCAATAAAACCTGAAACGTTATTCACCATGAAAGGCTTCCAGTGACGTGCATATCCATAAGTTCTCGCTTCAAGGGTCTGCATGTCGACACCATGAGCTGCATTTAACGAAACTTCCGAGCCTTGTCCCGTTTCAAAATACATATAGTTCGGTCCTGTCGATGTGCCATATCGAGCCATCATCTCGTACCCTTCATCCACAATTCCTTTAGAAATACCAAATGCTTCGTTGCCCTTTTGTGTACCGGCTAAACTTTGAAACATCAGTGCAACAGGTGCACCCTGTTTTAAAGCCTCCATTTGTGTCGTGATATGAGCCAACACACAGTTTTGCGTTGGGATTTTCCATTTTTCCATAAAGTCATGCGACAATGTATAAAGTCTTTTTAGTGATTCAACCGTATCCACATTCGGATTAATACCAATAACTGCATCTCCCGCTCCGTAAGACAGCCCCTCTTTTATTGAATACAAAATTCCTTCCGGCACATCATTTGGATGATTGGGCTGGCACCGAAATGCTAGTCGGCCCGGCTCCCCTATCGTCGTATTGCAATGGGCTTGATATTTCATTTTCTGTGAAGCAAGTACAAGGTCCATACTTGACATGAGTTTGCTGACTGCCGCAATCATTTCACTTGTTAATCCTCTTGAAATTTTTATTAATTGATCCGGACCTGTTTCATACGAAAGAATATAATTTCTTAATTCACCAACTGTCCAGTTTTGTATATCTTTATAAATCGTCTCACTAATGTCATCGTAAATCAGTCGTGTCACTTCGTCTGTCTCATAAGGAATAACTGGATTCTCATAAATATCTTTCAGTAGCATCTCGCTGAGTACTACCTTTGATGCCATGCGCTCAAGTGATGATTCAGCTGCGACCTGCGCCATCACATCACCTGATTTTGGTTCACTTGCTTTTGCCAAGACGTCTCTTACCGACGAAAACGAATAATGAGTTCCTTTTATCACACAGGATAATTTCAACGTATAACACTCCTTTTTTGATAACGCTTACAACAAAACGAAAAAACGCCTTCATCCCCTGAAAATACTCTTCAGAGGAGGAAAGGCGCCTTTGCCTTGAATATCATTTTGTTAATTCATCACTATCTTACACTACTAATATTAATTTCGCAAAGAGTATTTTTACTATTCAAAAACGACATAATATTATAGAAGCATCTGCAGTTTAATGATATTAGGAGTACATTATGATGGCTTCATTCTAAAATCTTAATTATGTCAGGATCTGTCGTTTGTCAAAAATAAAAGATCTCTTTTAAAGCAATGCTTTTTATTATTTTTTACCCCACTTATTTTCAAAGATAAGATTTTCTAATGATCGTCTTTTCTCCCAATTAGCTGATTCCAAAATAGGCTTATCGGGATAATTTTCAGTATAACCAATAGATAAGAGCGCAATAGGATCGATATGAGGTGGTATTTCCAAAATATCTCGTACATCGTTCTTTTTATAAAAACTCACCCAGCCCATTGCAAGACCTTCTGCACAAGCAGCTAACCACATGTTTTGAATAGCGCAAGCTGTCGATAAAACATCCGTTTCAGGTATGGAATTACGTCCCAGTACATGCGAGCCTCCTCGCGTAGGGTCGCAAGTTACACAAATAGTAATCGGAGCTTCTTTTAACCCCTCAACTTTTAAACCAAGAAATTTTGTTTCTTTGGCGCCTTCATCTTCATAATGAATAGCCAATGCCCGTCTTTCTTTCTCCGCTGCCCACGCTAATTTTTCTTTAGTTTCATCAGATGAAACTAAAATAAAGTTCCAAGGCTGCATAAATCCAACTGAGGGTGCATGATGAGCCGCCTGTAATATGTTATGTATCGTGTCCTCAGGAATAGGAGTGGATAAAAAACTTCGCACATCTCTCCTATTATAAATAACTTTATAAATCGAATCTCTTTCTTCGTTAGAAAACATAAACCATCTCTCCTTCTATTTTCATAAATTATATGCTGCTCAGGTCCCATTAAATCCTCATTTATCCAGGATTCAGACAAACCTTACTAATTAGCCAGACTCTCAAATTCCTCCATCGTATTACTAATTTCAGATTGGGTCTCAATGACTTCGCTTTGAGATTCTTTGGTTACATTACGAACTACTCCGACTCCCTTTGTAATGGTTTCTACGTTTAAATTCACTTTTTTAATCGCTTCGTCTACATTGCTTGCTAACTTTCGCACTTCTTCCGCCACTACAGCAAAACCACGTCCATGTTCTCCGGCTCTAGCTGCCTCAATAGCTGCATTCAATGCCAAAATATTTGTCTGTGAAGAGATATTTCGTATTGTATTAGCCGTGTCACTTATAGAATTAATCTGTTCTCTCAATAACTCAAATGCCTTCATATTTTCCTGAGAATTTTCATTAACCATATTACCTAAATTTATAGACAGGTCTTTTAATTGAGAAACGATGGTCCGCACTTGGTTTTCACGTTCTGTAATATCGGTAGCAATTTTGAGGACAGCTTGTACCTTGCCCCCTTCATCCAACACAGGAATATAGGTAGCTTCCAGCCATAGCAAAGTACCACTTTTACCGACCCTTTGAATCTTCTGCTGAAACTTTACCCCTTTTTTCAGATTACTCCATAACTCATTATACTCTTTACTGTTAGCGAAATCTGCGGTGCAGAATTGCTTATGTAATTTACTTTTCACTTCATTTACAGTATATCCTAAAGTCTTTGCGAAATTTTCATTTGCCCAAATAACTTCTTGATTCAGATTGAATTCTATCATCGCTAAATTAAACTCTAAGGCTGCTAAAACATTTGTTTTATCTAATACTTGAGTACTTAAATTTATACTTGAAGAGACGCGCATGTAGTAAAACACCCTTTCACTAGTTTATTTAACTTCATTTAAATAAGCTCTTCTAATTATATTAAATTATTTAATAAATAGTAATAAGGCCTATTATTTTTCCGACAGGATAAACTTTAGTATCACTAAGTCAATACTACAGGAAAGCGAGTTATATAGCCATGCTTGCAGCATAAAACAGCCCTGGAGCCACTTAAGATAAAAATACGTGTAGAACGGGTATACAATTTTAAAGATGAGAGAAAAAACATATCACTATAAGGACTTGGGTACAGATTAGTCTTATTAAAGCTATAAAAACATTCTTTACTAGCCACACTGATTATATTGGAGGGATTTTGATGAAGGTGCTAATTGAATGGACGTATAGATCACCGAAGGGGACAGAAACTGTCTTCAAGTCTGAGGAAATGCCAGCAGCGCAGGCATTATTAATTGCTAATGATTTGGAGAAGACCGGACGTGCAAAACAGTTGGTTTTTATCGACCAATTTGACAGTTCATGGACAGTAAAGGAATTGAAGGGCTATTTGAAAGGGATTGAGATGGAGCCGCATAATATCATTGTCTATTTCGATGGAGGATTTAACTGGGAATCGAAGGCAGCCGGCTTAGGCTGTGTCATCTACTATGACCAAAACGGAAAGTCATACAGACTTAGAAAAAACGCAGCTGTCGACGGGCTAACTTCAAATAATGAGGCTGAATATGCAGCACTTCATCTTTGCCTGCAAGAGCTTGAGTTTCTTGGGATCCAACGTTTACCTGTCCAGATTATCGGAGATTCCCGAGTCGTCATCAATCATTTGAGTGAGGAGTGGCCGGTTATTGAACAGGATTTATACAGTTGGGCAGATAAGATTGAGGCGAAGATGAAATCGCTTGGGCTTCAACCGCAGTATGAACTCGTTTCACGAAAGGCAAATGGTGAAGCTGATCGGCTGGCTGCACAAGCATTGGCTGGGATTGAAATCATCGCAACTAGTGAAATGGTATAGGAAAATACAGGGAGGGGACCGGGTAAGTGTAAGTAATGTGGGATAAAAACGAGCAATGTGAAGATTCGTGAAATCTGTCCGTTACAAATTCACTGAAATGCACTGGGTCCAAATGGATTTTTAGAATACCTTGGGACCCGGCACCTCTATTAATAAAATAAAAAAAATAAACTTTTTGCCTGCTCTTTACTTGGCTGATTACCAAGTCTCCAAATGGATCTTTAAAGTGTAATTACTCTTCTGGACACATTCTATGTCGCGTCACGAGCACACTAAAATTACTATTGGATTATGATAGGTGTTAGCTGAATCGAATCGGTACCCGTTACTTTGTGTTAATCATTTCCTCTCTGTCAATTGCCTTTTATTTTCAGCTATAATTCTTTCGAAATAGGATAGTTCAGTTTGTTCAGCAGGTATATCTTGATCTGGAAATGAATCCTTCTCTATCTCTGAGCTTTCAACTATGATGGATTGATCCGCCAAGTCATCTGAGAAAGTGTAGGTTGGTTGATCAATTTCGTGTGGTGGAGCAACGGTCTCTTCATGTCGTTTTGTTTCCCTCTCTATCGGCTGAATCTTACTCGGTTCCATTACAGCAGGGACTTCATCCGATTTACTCGATACCTCTTGATAAGAAAGTGGGGCTACAGGTACAAGATTTTCCGCTGACCCGTTCAAAATCGAGTCAAACCTGTTATATGCCTTTCTCATTTCTTTTAACACAGCGTTATATTCAATCGATTCCTTAAGCAAATCCTTATAAGACGCATCATAAAATTTAAATTGAAAGAAAGGAAATATTTCATCGTCTATCTGAAGAATCAGTTCCATGGTCTTCACTTTGTCCATCGGCATGTTCATAGTATTGGTCGATGCATGTTTCTTATTTTCTCCGCTGATCGTTGAAATATCGGCAAACTCTGGAGATGACATAATAATAGTATCATCCTCCACGATCGCGGCAGCCACAAGATCTGTGAAGTCATAATTCAACAACTTATAGGACATTCCTAATTTCGGTTTTCGTAAAACGTTGCCTTTCCCGTCTTCAGCGTACCATATGTATATACGTTGTTTATCATGGTCAATTACAATTCTCTTTAATAAATCAATTGACATGATGGATGGCATTTTCTCAAAACGTGGTTGACCACTGTTCAATGAAAGCAAGATTTTTTTTTGTTTTTCTTTATAACCGTCCTGCATTAGTTGGCCTTGTCCGATAATAAAGAGACCAACTAAAAATACAATGACTGAAATAACAAATCCAATAAACCCAAACCCATTAAACAAGGATATAACGAAGAATCCCACAGCAAGTATGGGAAGTATGCAGCCAATGCCCGTTAAAAATTTGGTGATTCCTGTAGAAATAATGTTCATCCCCCTTTAGCATCTCATCCAGCGAACACTAATAAAAGATTCCGGTTCCGTCTTGTATTTCAAATTACTCGTTGACCTGGTATCGCGTATCAAATCTCATAATAATAGACTTCCGTTCCATCTAAAAACAATAACTGATTTCCGCGAGTACTTCTTGCACTAGACTGAATGGCTACTCCATTAGGTTTTATAAATCGAATATGTTTCTGCGTTCTATAGCGTGAACCTTTTCGCTTCAATTCGTAAAAACCATCATGATTTCCATATCCCCCGTCCATCAGCAACATATCTTCTTTCACAGCAAACAAGTTTGCTCCTTTTACGTCAGGCACATAATAATCTGTATGACCTTCAACACGGACACCGATGTGAAAATCCGAATAATAGTAAAACCATACTTCCTCATTGGATACAATATTCATTGCATAACAATCATCAATATAATGTTCTCCTTCTGGATCGTGCCACTCCAGTTGGCGACCGAAAGAGTCCCAATGAATTAACCCTTTACTTCCGATCGGTTCATCCCAGCCATAATTCCCAAAAACACCTTCGTCAAAATAACTCGTCCAAATCGTATTGCTGTCTGTCACATACAAATCTTGAATGCCATCTCCCAAACAAAACGAACGGATACACTGACCTGCACTAGTATATACCCGTGCATTTTTTTCAATATGATCAGCATCGTGATAATAAGAGCGGGCTCCGGCCAATAACACTTGATCATCGTCAATAGTCTGCACATAATGATAGTTCCATTTTTCATCAGGCAGATCTATCACCTTCTTTTCATTGCCTTTCATGATGATCACTTTGTAATGGTATTGTTCCTTTGTGACGGTGGAAGGAAAACTTCCTCCTATCAAAGGAGGGTATTCTCTCACCAATAAAAAACACCATTCATTTTGTGGACCGATCGCAATTGAAACAGGTGAAAAATCTTGCATTTCCCCCGATAAATCTGCGACAGGCGCTAACGAAATCGTTCTTGTTTTTTTCAAAGCGTATCACCTCTAGGTCCTGTATGTGTATATAAACGTAGCATAAGTTGTCGAATTCTTAAACATATTTAAAACTTGTAATAGGAAAAGTAGCGACCCCAAAAGATTGGGTCTCATCCCATTCACCAACATTCCCTATTTCGTATATACTTAGAATCACAACTTATCAATGGAGGGTCGGACAATGGAATTCAGAGATATCAATGAACAAATAATACAGAAATACAAAGAGGACGAAACGCTTATGATTCGCCTCTTTGTACAATGGTGTGCGAATCATGAACTGGATCCGCAAATGCTCTATCGAAACGCTTATCCAAACCAACCAGACAATGCTGCATTATTGAGTGTCATGGAGGAAGATGACGGGTTGGATGAGCTCCAAATCGATAACGAAACTATGCTTGACGTACTCCAACTTTTCGGTAATGAAGACCTTGCTTTTGCAGTTGCCGATGAAATTCAACGTCTGAATTAGTGTAAGATGACATCCACCTGCTTCAAATCTGAATCACTTTAAGGAATACGATGTTTGAGTCGCCAAATATCACCACAACAAATAGTATAGAACCTCATTTAATGACACAAAAAAGACGAGCAATCGCTCGTCTTTTTTATACAGTTTCTAATTTCCCATCTTCTTCGACTGGGTTTTCTTCAAGAAGATCCACTTGCAGATTTTCTTTTACATTTTTTTCCGCCTTCATAAAGAAGAGTACAGTGAATATTGCTGTAATCGTAAATCCTCCGATATAAGCAACCGTAGTCTCAAGACCGAATCCCATCGTATCGTTCATTAAAATGAAGACCGTCACGACGCTGGTCATGAACATAGCCGGCAAGAGCGCGATAAAATAATTTTTCCTCTTTACGTACAGATACATCGCGCCAATCCAAAGTGCGATTGCTGCGGTTGATTGATTTGCCCAAGAGAAATATCTCCAAAGTATATTGAAATCGATTAACGTCAATAAATAAGAAGCAACGAACAATGGAATGGCTATGAGTAAACGTTTACCGATTTTGCTCTGCGATATTTGGATGTAATCCGCGATAATTGAACGTGCCGCACGGAATGCTGTATCGCCTGAAGTAATCGGTAGTACAACCGCACCAAGAACAGCAATCGTACCACCTACCGCGCCAAGTAGCGTCATTGACACTTCATTGACAACCGCAGATGCCGTACCTGCATTGATTAACCCTTGAAGACCTTGACCGTCAAACATACTCATTGCAGCTGCTGCCCAAATCATAGCGATTACAGCTTCTGTAATCATCATGCCGTAGAAAATATAGCGTCCTTGCGATTCATTCTGAGTAGTTCTCGAAATGATTGGCGATTGCGTAGCGTGAAAACCTGAAAGTGCTCCGCATGTGATCGTCAAAAATAGCATTGGGAAAATGGCAAGGCCACCTGGATGCATGTTTTGAAGCGTCAATTCTGGAATTTTGTGATCGGAAAACAGAAGCGCTCCCCCGACTCCGATTGTCCCAAGCAGCAAAACAGCACCAAAAATCGGATAAAAACGGCCAATAATCTTATCAATAGGCAGAATAGTTGATAGGAAATAATATACAAAAATCAACAAAGTCAACACGAGAATGCCTATTTTCCCGTCAGTTAGAATGTTTAATAAAGAGGCCGGAGTCGTCACAAACACAGTACCGACTAATAACAAAAGCAATAATGCAAAAAAGTTAACAAAGTGTTTCGCTAATTTACCTAAAAACTTTCCTGCAAGCTCTGGAATATGCGCGCCGCGATTTCGAATGGAAATCATCCCCGTCAAGTAATCATGAACCGCTCCCGCAAAAATTGAACCGAGCACAATCCATAAAAATGCAACAGGACCAAACAATGCGCCCATAATCGGACCGAAAATCGGACCTGTACCTGCAATATTCAACAACTGAATCAACGCGTTCTTCTGCTTGCCCATCGGCACATAGTCCACTGCATCATGATTTGCATAAGCAGGTGTTTTTCTTTGTGAATTCGGACCGAATATTTTTTCTACATACTTTCCATAAGTAAAATAACCGATCACGAGCAGTACAATTGATGCCAAAAAAGTAATCATACAATAGCCCCCCTTGCCATTCTAGTTGTAATCGTTTTCAAATAAAGATATATTTAGAAAACTTTATCCATTCTAAAATATCATTTTCATTGAGAGAATGCAATATTGAAAATAGTGGATAGATGAATAAAGTTTAGGTACTTGTCTTGTATATAACTCCAACAAGCTTCTACATGAGTTTTACGCCAACTTCGTTGTACACTTATGAAATCACTAGCTATTTTAAGCCTAGATGACTGACTTATACTATGTTTTATATTCTTTAAATAGACTATTTAGCAGGCAGTAATATGTATCAAATGCAGGTACCAAGTGCCGATATTGTGAACCTTTCGCCAGTATTCTTTACAATTCTTAATGACAGGATTACAATTTCTTCATATTGTATGGTTATAGTAATCGTAAGAGATTTTGAAACAACCATACAAAAAGGAGAGATTTTATGATAGGACATATGACACAACCCGTGACTCGAACATTCGGCAGCGCTGGGTCTACCCAGGTTCGTAAATTGCGGGTAATGTCATTCAATATAGCTCATGGATTGGGGATGGATGGGAAAGTGGATCTTCGCCGTACGGCAGAGGTGATCCGGAATTCTGGAGCTGACATTATTGGTTTGCAGGAAGTGGACAATCATTTTTCAGAACGCAGCGGATTTGAAAATCAGGCGGCAGTCCTGGCAAAATGGCTGGAAATGGACTATAGCTATGGACCAAATCTAATTGAACCACCTGTGCAGCCGGGACAACCGGAAAGGCAATACGGTAATGCGTTACTCAGCAGATTTCCGGTGAAATACTCCAAGAATCATGCGTACACCAGCCCCTCAAGTTTAATAGAGGATCCCGAACCGAGAGGGTTGCTTGAATCAATTATTGATTTGGACGGCACATTTCTAAGTTTCTTCAATACACATTTATCACTGGGAGAAGAGGGTCAGCGGGAAAACTTGAAACAACTGCTGGAAATAACCGATGCTTCATTGTTTCCTACTATTATAACTGGTGATTTTAACTTATCCCCCGAGCACCTCCAATTAAAGGACTTCAGAAAGACTTATACTGACACTTTCGGAAGCATGGGAATGGGCATAGCTTATACATTCCCAGCTCGTTATGAGGATGCCAGTTCAGCTGTCTGCACTGAGCCTGCCTCCCGGATCGATTATATCTTCACAGACCAAACTACAACTATAGAAAGAACTGAAGTACTTGACACTCCGGTTGCCGACCACCTGCCAATCATTGCGGATCTTTTAATATAGGGAAACTTAGGAGGTCTTAATCAAGGTATCAGATCCTGAGGCAATTCATAATTGCTTCGGAATCTGGTACCTTTCACTATGGTATCTGTTTCAAAACGATCATGGTTGTTTCAACAACCATGATTTTTTATATTTTTTTGTTTTTAACATTTATTGTGCTGCGAACTATTCGCCAAGCACAAATTTCAAATCACCGACCCCTACATCGATTTTCAAATTAATGGTGGTATCTGAATGGTCGTACGCTTCATTTACATAGACGCCTTTTCCCTGAGAGATGAAGCCTTTCGTTCCTAAGCTACCGAGCCCTTTTGAGATGGTCAATTTAACACCAGTCTCCTTCGGTAAGTGAATTTCCGCATCCCCCACGCCAAGATTGATTTCCCCCTCGAAGCTTTCCCGCCAATCGTCATTTAGATTGATTGTGGTATCACTGACTCCGGCATCAATCGATAAATGACTGAGACGGATTCCCGCCAAGTTCAATTCTGAATCGGAGACACCCATCTCGACAGCGAGATTTACGGGTATTTCATTTGTCAGTTGAAGATTCCAATCGTTTCGTGCGTTCCGGAAAGCCAAGAGACCTTTTGTTTTCTGCCGAATTACCACATGACCGACTTTTCCTTTCTTCTTGTAAGAGATCGATGGATCCCACTTTTTCACGTTTGTATCAATGACACCATCCACCCACCCTTCAGCACCGCCCTCAATCAAAAGATTTCCAGCACCAAAGCCAATTTCAACGTCCAATGATTTTGCACTGTCTTTTTCTATCGACAGATCACCGGACACCCGATCTTTTTTTACCCAGCCATAGCCCCAAAATCCAACGATGGCTAGAAGTCCTACCCCTGCTAAAATAATCACAGTTTTTCTCATACCAGTCTCCCCCTTTTTTCAATCATAAATCAACCTCCATAAAGTTGAATCCATCAAATGCCTGAACTTAACATCAGTCTAAGGGCTGAGCATGCCAGTATATGAAGATTTCTGTCCGGATATTTTAGGATAAGGTTCCTTTTCAGTTCTACTTAAAGCACACCTTCCATAGTTTCTTATATGAGTAACTAATTCCAAGGAGTGATTCAAATAAGAAAAATGGGCTTAGCAATAATGTTGTTGGTACTCGGTCTTTCTTTTTTCCTTCCAACACAAACAGCCGCAGCAACAACAGAAATGTATGTATATGCGAAGAATGACATTTTCCTGCGTACGAAACCGAATCAACATGCCGATAAGTTGGGGACTATTAAAAATCATTCCAAGGTGACTGTCTTGTCTTCTTCAAATGGATGGTCATTGGTTCAGACTGGTAAGAATAAAGGGTATGTTTATACTTCGGCTTTATCCAAAAAAGAGCAGAAAGCTGTTCCAACAACTGTTACCGGCAACTTAACGCCTGCAGACGGTCTGATTCTCACATATGCGCCTTCTTTCCTCGACGATCAGAAAGAGACGTTCTTTGCGAAAAAAGAAGAGGAGTACACTTATTTATATAATAAGAACAGTTCCGTTTACCCTTATTTGTCAAACTTAACATACATTGAGGACAATGAAAGGCTTCTCATGGGGGTATCGAGTTCGGATTTTATCTTTCTGAATGTTTCCTATCCGTTGAAACAAGGAGCATACACAAAAAATCAGTCCTTTATGGCTGAGGAGAAGATTTTAGTAGAGAGTACAACGAAAACCATCACAGTGAAAGCAGGCTCTTTCAGGAATGTCGTTATTCTCCGCTTCCCAGATGGCTCCAGAGTATATCTTGCAAAAGGGAACGGAGTTATTAAAAGTACAGATGGAAATGGAAAAATTACTATAGAACTGGCATCTGTAAAGCAGGAAAAATAGTACATCTATCGCGGCGCCGTGCTCTCCTGGGGCGGCGTTTTTCTGGTGATACTCCTAACCATTGATCAGTATATTTTATAACGTGATTGACATTTGACAGCGACAGTTGTTGCCATTCTTTTCGATGGTAACTTTCAGCCCGATGTTGTCTACGCGTGCAATACATACTATAAACAATTCATGGACAAAACAGTCGTGATTACAGGAGGCTTGAGGTGGCTAACCCATCTACGATTCTTGCCCACTCAATTAAGATGACCAGATACTCATTCCCACACAAATTGCCCCTTCCACTTAAACACACTTACATTTTTTTCTATGCTGACTTAGTATTTATTCAATAACTTGTAAGGGATTCTTATGAGCACTTTTAAGCACAATTATTAATTTTACCCTCTTCTCCAGAGCATAATCTTTACAAAAATTTTGAAAGCGTAATATTTGAATTGAATAACATTAGACCGTTCGAACCATTGAGGGAACGTGTCAATAAAGTAATCCGAACATGTTCCAGAGCACATTACCGATGTTTTTCGCAAAAGGAATAAGATGGAATATATGAAGGGAATCTATTAGGTTAGACCTCTTTTTGGTCTATCGTCAAGTATTGGACAGGTCTGATGGAGTATTTCTTTAATTATGACAAAGGTTAATATTTCCATGGAAACTTGTCATTTGATTGTTACGCGGCCGTAGTTTTCTTTTGTTATTGTAGTTTGTAAGCAGATAGGGCACTGCTAAATTATCCAATTGAAAGCTTCATATTCAAAATGGACATTTTAAAAAAATAGCCCTAATTTTAAGCTCTTGATTAAAAGGAGGTAGATTGTACATAGCAATTTAAGAGAACAAGTTTAATAATTGAGCTTCAAAAAAACTTAAAACAGAAAGGTGTTTGATGAAATTTGGTTAAAGAAACTACTCAAAAAGAGAAAAGCACAAACAAGAAAATTTTGCCATTCGTGATGTCAACCTCAATGTTAACAGCTGCTATTTTCGGTGCAGGCGGATCAGCTTTTGCAGCTGAAGAAGGTGAGGAAAAAGAATTTAAAAATCACGGTGCAGAAGTTTCATCTTTTGCAACTAGCACTCCGGGCTCACCTGAAAAAGGATCATTAATGCGTACAATTGCAAATAAAAATTTGCAGGAAAAAGCACAAAATGAAGATGATTCGGATGATTTTACAGATGAAGATGAAGCAACGGATGTAACGGTTGAGGAAGAAGATACAACGGATCTACCAGTAATTGACGATGAAGCAACAGAGGTGCCGGTTGAGGAAGACGATGCAACGGAT
>NZ_FUYJ01000012.1:75315-91966 GCF_900167515.1 Sporosarcina newyorkensis
GTAATCGAAGATGAAGCAACAGAGGTGCCGGTTGAGGAAGACGATGCAACGGATACACCTATAATTGATGATGAGACAGCTGACGAAACTGAGATTGAAGAAGAACCTGCTGATGAGCCTGCTAGTGAAGATGAGGCGGCAAATGAAACTGATGAAACAGAAAGGCCAGCTGACGATAATATCAATGAAGATATTACGACAACTGACCAATCTACCGATAGCACTATTATAACAGATGAGCTAGTAAATGAATATAGATCTGTCATACAAAACTATGTAAGTTTAATCGAGTATTATGATTTCCTAATTCAGGATCAACTTGAAATGATCTTACCAGAAGATGAAGACAATGTTTTGCAGGAACCTGGCAATGCTGACGACACTTCGGAACAACCAACTGATGAAGAAGAAGCAGTTGAAGTACCTGCTGATGGCGAAGAGGCCACTGAACAACCAGCTGACGAAGATGCAGTTAAAGTACCTGCCAATGGCGAAGAGGCCACTGAACAACCAGCTGACGAAGAAGATGCAATTGAAGTACCTGCCGATGGCGAAGAGGCTACTGAACAACCAGCTGACGAAGAGGAAGAATCTGTTGAAGAGGATAGACAAACAACAGTTCGGGACAAGTTGGTCGGCTATTACCAACAAGTCGTTATATCGTACAACTCTCTATTTAGCTTATTAAAAAAATAAATTAAATCTTCTTATACAATTGAATGTGACACTTATTAGTACTCCTTGAATTCATTATCGCATTAACCTGTCTGTAATCAATAGGGAGTTGTTTTATCAACATAATCAATTGTCTAAGATATGAAAGATAGCACCAAAATGTAAAAAATCCCTTCCGAATCCGTAATCGGCCTTGGAAGGGGTTTTGTTCACTTTATTACAATCGGTGCGGGTGAATTACATCATGCCACCCCTAAGTTAGCAACTAAAATCCTCTAAAACAACCACAAAGAAACACCGTTATATCAACATTTCACAGAAAACCGATAAACAATTCTAAATGATGAATCAATCTCTTGTGACAATAAAAGGAATTTATTTGATAATAAAAAATCTCACCATATATATGGATGAGATTCTCTATATTAACAAATACGTTTTGCTACTATTTCAATTTTGGAGATTTACTTTAATCCCTGGACACTATAAACCTTAACCATTTATAAGTCTTTTAAAAGAAACTAATATAAAGGCTGATAAAAGCAGTAGTAAGTCTTAGGTCCAATACTTTTTAACATTCATTTATTAAAATAAGTAAACCCTTAAAAATTTTTAGAAAGTAAAAAAATTATACAAATTATTTTCTGTGTCATGAATGATTATTTAATCTCTTTTACATTCTTAGTTGTGTGAGTGACTGGCACTCGACGACAAGATACTCGCTACATAAAAAGTGGTTGGTTTAAATAACCCCTAAGTGGATGGTCCTCAAAAATGCTTTATATTATAGAATTATAACATATAGAACGAGGAAATTTATTTCTAAAAAGGAGGAAGGCATGAAGTTAGCCCTTATTGTATCAATGATTTTCGTGGTCATTATTTTAGCTATCGGAGTAATCTTGACCATATCCGTTGCTAATTCTAGGAATGAAAATTACAATAGTGAAAAAAGTTTTTCCAGTTTGCTGTGGGTTTATGTTTTATCAATCCCATTTATTGTTGTATTGACTCTTATAGCTATATTTATATTTTATTAATAACGGAGGACGGTTCGGTACCAGTGAAAAAGCACATGTTTTTTTCGAGTCTCAGGAACCGTCTAAACCCACTGAAAAAGTTCGTATTTCAATGATACATTCTTTAGATTCTTCCTGTAGACTCTTTGACCGAGGGGTGGATTATTCACAATCGTCCCCTAAATTATGTTGTTGACGTAACAATACAACAACGACACAATTCTAGGGAATAATTGGGTTCACTGAAAAATAATTGGCAGTCTTTAAAATTTAAACATTTTTTTAAACAATACCCGAGAATAAAATACCATTATATCCCGTAACTTCTTAACGCGTAGACAAACCTTGAAATGCCTTCTTGTATTGAGGCTCCGTTACCTTTTCCATAAGTAAATCGAACGTATCCATTTGTTGAACCCATTATTCTTCCAGGTACAAATGAAACGCCTTTTTTCATAGATTCTTCAAGTAACTTATATCCATCAATTTCGTGATTTATTTTACACCATAAATGAATTCCGCCTTGTGGCACTAAATATGTAACCTCATTTTCAGTTAAACTGTCCAATGCTAAAATTAACGCATCCCTACGCTCCCTCAGTTGAATCCTTAAATTTGAAACATGCTTGTCAAATTGAGGGGAATCTAGAAATTGATTCGCTATCCATTGAGGAAAAACACTATGACCAAAGTCAATTTGCTGTTTGCCATCTGATAAACGCTTAATCACTTTTTCTGGTCCAATAATCCAACCAATGCGTAATCCTGATGCAACAACTTTTGATAAAGAACTAATGTATACAACATTTTCATTATCGTCCATTGACTTTAACGTGGGTCCAATGCGCCCATCGAATGACGTCAAATTATAAGGATCATCCTCTATTATGGGAATACCGTACTTTGATGATAATTCCAATATTCTTTTTCGACGTTCCAGAGACATTTTTGTGCCAGTAGGATTTTGATAATCAGGATTTAAAAAAAGCATACGAATTCGATGTTTTCTTTGTAAAGCTACAATATCATCAGGATTTAAGCCATATTGATCAACTGGGAGTAATAGCGTTCTAATACCAAACGATTGAAAGATCGGTAAAGAGTATGCGTAGGATGGATCTTCAATAGCTACTGTATCACCTGGTTTTAACAGGCATTGAACGATTAGATGTATTGCTTGCTGTGCACCGGACGTAATCAGTATGGAGTTTGGCTCAACATCCATATTTTTATAGGTTTTTACATGTTTACAAATTGTCTCCCGTAATCCCGCATCGCCTAAAGGATGATCGTAACCTAAATGCTCATCAAACGCATGATCTTTAAGAATCCTAGCGAATTGGGCGTTAGGTAGTAAATCTGCTGCAAGTTCCCCGCTTGATAGGTTAATCATTCCTTCTTGCTCAGTTTCATTACGAAGTTTCTGAACCAACGGAAGATTCGGAAGAAATGAGCCATCTTCTACATATCTACCCCAATTGGGGACTCTTTTATGAGTTAGTCCCCATATATCCGTATTTATATAAGTGCCGCTTCCTTTTCTTCTGACAATTAATCCAATCGCCTCTAACTCATCATAAGCAGTCACAACTGTACTCCGATTTATCTGTAACTTTTTTGCTAACTCACGTTCAGATGGCAATGGCTGGTCCTGAGATAAATCTCCCGATATAATCCCATTCTCTATTTGTTCTGCAAGTTGCCTATACATAGGTTTTCTTATTGAACGGTCTAGCATAAATTGCATTAAACTCCATCCTTTATTTATAATTTTTCAATATAACAAATTTCGTATTATGCTCATAGTGAAATTTTAAATGTTATTATCTCATCTCCTGACATCAGTATCCCTATAGAAGTGTTAAAGATGACCTCGGCCATTACGTTAACGAAGTCACTTTTTGTTTTAATTCTACCTTTTTACTTTTACAGCTTTTCGCGCTCAAAATTTAAGCGATCGATACCAAGTATAGACTCAATTCTCTATAAAGAAAAATTACATAAGAAAAGAATTGCCGGGTTAATTTTAATTACAAGCGGCATTGTCCTTTTAAATATTGGCGACTGTTGGTTTATCGGAAAGCGCAATTCATTTACCGAAACCTATTCATTTTAGACGTAGAGGCTAAAGTACGCAGCTGCTAACGCTACTATTAATTTAGACTCAATCTCTGTTTTCAATAGATTCAGCAGCGTATTATCTCCCTTGTTATTAACCATCTTAAAGTTCATACATCTGCCCTCCTCTTTGCATAAAGTCCATTTTCCTAATTATGTAGTCCTACTACAATGATGCCAGTGCAGACAGCTTGTCACAAGACAGTGACAGATACTTGTAAATGTTACTAGAAAAATGAATTTATTAAGATAAATAAACGCTTATACAAAGATCAGGGTTTCATTTTCACTTGTTCGGAAGGCTATCCATGTACAATTAAGCAATTTTCCAACCGTCTACAGCGTCTGCTAGCAAAAATGCCTGACTTATGTAAGCACATCACGCCACACTCATTCCAGCATACACATGCTTCGTTGTTAATTGAAGCAAATGTTAATATGAAAGTTATCTCCCATAGGCTCGGGCATTCTTCAGTAGCGACGACGGACGAAATTTACGGACATCTAACAAGAGGATTAGAAAAAGAGACCTCTCAAAAATTCAGTGAATTAATGAGAGACCTCTATATTTTGAGTGATTTTATTGGCGCTTATGACTAATAAAATGAACACGGTTTGATGATCAGTGCTCTAACCCATGTCATATCAAGGGCTTAGAGTTTCACTTACATCATGCCGCCCATGCCACCCATACCGCCCATATCAGGCATAGCAGGGCCAGCTGCTTCTGGTAAATCAGCAACTACAGCCTCTGTAGTCAAGAACATAGCCGCTACAGATGCCGCGTTCTGCAATGCGTAACGCGTAACTTTAGTCGGGTCCACGATACCTGCTTCTACCATGTTGACCCACTCGCCGTCTGCTGCGTTGAAACCGATGCCGACTTCTTCGCGCTTCAAGCGGTCCACTACGATAGATCCTTCAAGACCTGCGTTTGTAGCGATCTGACGTACTGGTTCTTCTAGTGCACGTAGAACGATTTTGACTCCTGTTGCTACGTCGCCTTCTGTTGATTCTAGTAATGCTTCTACTTGCTTGTAAACATTCACAAGTGCAGTACCGCCACCCGATACAATTCCTTCTTCAACAGCTGCACGTGTAGAGTTCAATGCGTCTTCAATTCGAAGTTTACGCTCTTTTAACTCAGTTTCTGTAGCCGCTCCGACTTTGATTACTGCTACGCCGCCAGCTAGTTTAGCTAAACGCTCTTGCAATTTCTCCTTGTCGAATTCAGAAGTTGTTTCTTCGAGTTGTGAACGAATTTGGCCTACGCGTGATTCGATTGCACCTGCGTCTCCGCTGCCTTCAACGATTGTTGTGTGATCTTTTGTAACAACGACTTTCGATGCGCGACCTAGTGAAGTAAGGTCTGCAGACTTCAGATCAAGTCCTAAGTCTTCTGTGATGACTTGTCCGCCTGTCAAGACTGCAATGTCTTCTAGCATCGCTTTACGGCGATCACCAAAGCCAGGTGCCTTCACTGCAACTGCGTTGAATGTTCCACGAAGTTTGTTGACGACTAGAGTAGCCAATGCTTCTCCTTCAACATCTTCTGCAATGATAAGAAGTGGCTTACCTTGCTGAACAACCTGCTCAAGTACAGGAAGAATTTCTTGGATATTCGTAATCTTCTTGTCTGTGATCAAGATATACGGGTTGTCCAAAGATGCTTCCATCTTATCTGTATCTGTTGCCATATAAGCAGATGCATATCCGCGGTCGAATTGCATACCTTCTACCACATCAAGTTCTGTTGTGAAGCCTTTAGACTCTTCGATTGTGATGACGCCATCGTTTCCAACGCGTTCCATCGCTTGTGCAATCAAATCGCCGACTTCTTCATCGCCTGAAGAAATAGCTGCTACTTGTGCAATTTCTTGCTTGCTTTCGATTTCATCGGAAACGCCTTGTAGCCCTTCTACTGCTGCTACTACTGCTTTTTCGATTCCTTTACGGATGCCTACTGGATTTGCGCCAGCTGTTACGTTTTTCAAACCTTCACGAATCATAGCCTGTGCTAGAACCGTAGCTGTTGTTGTTCCGTCCCCTGCAATTTCATTCGTTTTAGAAGCTACTTCCGCCACAAGCTTTGCGCCCATGTTTTCGAATGCATTTTCTAATTCGATTTCTTTTGCAATTGTAACACCATCATTTGTGATCAATGGAGAGCCAAATTTACGCTCAAGTACGACGTTACGTCCTTTTGGTCCAAGTGTTACTTTAACAGCATCTGCCAATGTATCTACGCCGCGTAGCATTGCAGTACGTGCTTCTTCGTTAAATTTAAGTTCTTTAGCCATTTAAATGATTCCCTCCTGATTTTTCATATCTTTTGTTTTTATAACAGTCGATTAACCGATCGTTGCCAAGATATCGCTTTCACGCAAGATCAAGTATTCAGTACCTTCATATTTCACTTCTGTGCCTGCATATTTAGAGAAGATGATACGGTCACCTTCTGATACTTCCAAGTTCACACGTTGTCCGTTCTCAAGAACACGGCCTGTACCAACAGCAATTACTTTTCCTTCTTGCGGCTTTTCTTTTGCAGAGTCTGGTAAGACAATGCCGCTTGACGTTTTTTCTTCTGCTTCGATTAATTCGATTACGATACGGTCACCTAGTGGTTTCAACAAATGAAACAACCTCCTCGAGATATTGTTTAGTTTTGAAATTTTAGCACTCAGTAACTATGAGTGCTAACACAACTCTTATCATAAAGAATTCCATTTAGAATTGCAAGTAAAAGCTTTCGACATTTTCTTTTTTGCCAAACGTCTTTTTTCGCGTTAAAATGGTCAATATGTATGGAAGAAAGGTTGTGTACAGTGAAAAACTGGGTTGTCGCTCTAATACTTTTTATTACCTACGTTCTTATGCAAATCGCTAGCATATTTCTCGCGCCAGTACTGGTCTTTTATTTCTCGGAAAAAGGATTACCGCAAGTTGAAGCTCTATCACACGGTTTCGCTTGGACGCTTTTCACCGTCAACACGATTGCCGCGATTATTTTTGTCATCATCCTGCTAAAAAACAAGAAATTCATTCCTGTATTTAAAGGAAAGCCTGCACATATGGGAAATGTTCTTCTTTGGGGGATCATTGGATTTTTCCTAGCGATGGCCGGGCAAATCTTAGGAGCCGCAATCGAGTCGATGTTCGGTGTCGAAGCAGGCTCTGAAAATACTGAATTACTTTCAAACATTGCGAAAACTGCTCCAATCATCATCTTTCCTATGGTTCTCTTTGCACCATTCCTTGAAGAAGTCGTGTTTCGCCGCATTTTATTCGGAGGCTTGTACAGGAAGACGAACTTCTGGATTGCTGCGATTGCGAGTGCTGTCGTATTCGCTGCCGTGCATAACGAGTTGCAGCATCTACTCATGTATTTGATGCCAGGACTCGCTTTTGCATTTGTCTACTACAAAACAAAAAGACTGCTCACACCGATGATCGCTCACTTTTTGATGAACGGCTTTGTGACAGTCGTACAATGGAATGCAGAAAAATTGCAGCAACTACAGGATATGCAGCAAAGCATCATCACATTCCTACTATAAAAAATTCTCTCCTCGCATTTTATTACGCAAGGAGAGATTTTTTATTGAGCCGCCATCACTTGTACCATTTTATCAATGTCAGGTTTTGCAGTACTCTTCACACCTTCCGTCAGAATACTGAAAATCAGCTCTTCGCCACTCTTCGTTTTCACATATCCTGATAAGGCATCTGTATGGTTTAATGAACCTGTTTTCGCCAACACTTTTCCTTTGACCAGAGGGCTCGTCAAACGATTACGCAATGTACCGCCCAGCATCCGATCGTTTATTCCCGCAACTGGCAAAGAACGTTCAAATGTTGGATACCACGGCTTTGTCTGAGCTTCGAATAACACTTCTGAGATTTTCTCAGAAGGTATCTTATTTTTATGCGACATACCCGAAGCATCTTCTAAATAAATACCTTTCAAACTGATGCCGTCTTTTTGTACCGTTTCTCTCATAACACGCAAGCCGGCATCCCAGCTGCCTTCATTGTATACAGCCCGTCCCATCGATTTTGCTAAAATTTCAGCATGTGCATTGTTGCTAAGCTTCATGAAGGGCATCATCAAGTAGTACAAGGACATCGACTTTTTCGTTGCAAGCAATTGGGCATTCGCTGGAGTTTTGGATCGACTTACTTTCGTAGTTTTACTGAAACTGATGCCTTGTTTAGCAAGCGCTCGTTTGAAAACATCTGCTGTGTATGCACTCGGATTCGAAACCGTCACCCATTGACGTTTACCGCTCGAGTTGACGGGGATGTTTCCTGAGACGATGATCGTATTCGTTCCATATTGGCGAGCCATTGTCACTGTGTTCGGCTTACCTTTAGGAACCGTTCGCGTTCGATTGACAACTTTAACAATGTTTGTGTGTGGAGTTAACGTAACGGCTGCCGGCTTGCCGTTTTTCGTTGGTTTTGCTTGAACGATCGTTGTCCCTGCATCATAATCTTCATTCGGCGACAACGTCAATGCCGAGATTTGTGCAGCGTAATAATGCGTTTCATCCGATTTATAAATACCCGGAGATAAACGCTTTGTGTCAAACCATGTATCATCCGCCACAATATTTCCTGTGATGGACTTGATGCCTGACTGACGCACCTCTTTCGCAAGCTGCTGCAAATCCCGTTCCATTAAGGTCGGATCCCCTGTTCCCCGCAAATAAAGCTGGCCGTTCAGGACACCGTTTTTCACGGGCCCACTCGCTAATACATCTGTCTGGAAGGTATAATCTTCGCCCAACACTTCAAGAGCAGTCGTCGCAGTTAACACTTTAACATTGGACGCCGGCGTGACGCCTTGATCCGCTCGGTATTGATATACGATTTTATTCGAATCCGCCTCACGTACAACTATACTGCTCTTCGTACCGCGCATGCGCTGACTCGTAATAACCTGATTGATTCCCGCTTCCATAGCTTTATAAGATTGCTCTGCAGCAACCGCTTGACCTCCTGTTATAGGAGTATAGACACTCGCACTGACTAAAACTGCACCTAGTAACCATTTACTCAATCGACGTTGAGTCTTTTTTCTATTCACTGAATCTCATTTCCTCCCAATCTCGTTGTCCCTGCTAGTTTACCATACTGCGTACTTCAACTGAACCCAATTTATAACAGAAACAAAAAATCCTCCTGCATAGGCAAGAGGACTTGAATTTTATTTGTTTGAATCGGTTTGATTCATCACTTCATCGATTTGACGTTGCTGCTCTGCTTTCACTTCTTCCAGTTTCCGCAGTTGTTCAGCTTTTTCAAACTTCCTATATCCTAGACGTGAGATCACGATACTGATTTCATATAGGATGAACAAAGGAACCGTGACGAACAAATGCGATACGATGTCAGGAGGTGTGATGAATGCCGCCAATACGAACAGGCCAAAGTAGGAATATTTCCGTACCTTCACTAAGACTTTTGGCTGCAATATTCCTAAACGGGATAAAAATAAAATGACGATCGGCAGCTGGAAAACGAAACCGAACGGCAAAAGTATAGAAAAAAGAAAAGAGAAGTATTCGTTAATACCAATTGTCTGTTCAATGTTTAATTGATCAGACAAATTAATCATGAATTTCATAATATATGGCAGTAACACGAAATACGAGAAACTGATCCCTGCTAAAAACAGAAGAAAAGCAAAGGGAATGTACGACAGTGTGACTTTTCTTTCTAAATCACGAAGACCTGGGGATATGAACGCCCACAATTGATACATTAGGACCGGTGAAATAATGATGATCGCCAAGAAAATGATTACCTTTAAATAAATGACAACCGGATCGACGACATTAAATGCATTCAACACTACTTCTTCTGCCGGTGTATCATATTGGATAAAGTGAATCAAAGGCTTTGCAAAAAAGAAACTGGCAATCACGCCAACAATAAAGAAAACGACGATAACCATCAGCCGTTTTCGAATCTCATCTATATGTTCAACGATCGTTAAGTTTTTATCTGCCATCAGACTAACACCCTAACTTAGCGCACTTCTTCTTTCTTGTCTTCAACCTTTTTTACCTCATCGTCATCCGCAAGACCTTTCGTTGCGTTTTTAAACTCACGCAATGAAGAACCGAATGCTTTACCGATTTCAGGTAACTTCTTAGGACCAAATATAAGCAATGCGATAACCGCAATAATTAACAAACTACCAACGCCTGGAGCCATGATTGGTCACCTCCTCATAATATGTCTATTCTACACGAAAACCCTCGCATTTACTATTGCCAGGTCAGTTCATTTGTGAATCTTTTACGTCATTTTTGATGAGATAAATCAATGTCTGCAACTCGCCGGAAAGATCGATGCTTTGGATACGGATCGTATCGGGTACAGCCAGCCGTTCAGGGGTGAAATTCAAAATTCCTTTCACACCAGTTTGAGCGAGGCGGTCCGTCAATTCCTGTGCCACTCTCTTCGGTACGGTCAAAATAACCATTTCGATCCCTAGTTCAAGGATTTTCTCCTCCAGTCGATCAGGCGGATAGATCGGAATATGATTCCGTTCTTCGCCGTCATAAGGCGCTTTCGGATCAAATGCTACAACAATTTTCGTGTTGTGAATCTTTTGGAAGTTGTACTTCAGAAATGCATTCCCTAGACTCCCGACCCCGATCAAAGCCACATTTGTTTCTTCATCTTGGTCTAGTGTCTCGCGGAAAAACTGCAATAATGAATCAACATCATAGCCGTATCCTTTACGTCCCAGCGCACCAAAATGCGAGAAGTCCCTGCGAATTGTAGCGGCATCAATCTTCATTGCTTCGCTTAATTCACTAGACGAAATTCGCTGTACACCTGCATCTGCGTAATTGCGTAAAAATCTATAGTATAAAGGCAATCGTTTCGTTGTTGCCTGCGGAATTCTTTTTGTACCCACTGCTTTCCTTACCCCCAGTGTTGCCCTATTACATCCTCCGCTTAAATCCTCAAGGAAAACGAAGGTGAGCCGCTTTTATCGTACAGGAGAACCCATCAGTTGTAAAGCCGATTATTGCATGGTGCTACCGATTCCATTAAACTTAGAAGGGAATAGAGGTGTGAGGCTTGATTATTTTACAAGTAAATGGACTGACCAAGTCTTTTTCAGGCACGGACCTGCTGGAAAATGTGCGTCTCGAAGTTCAACATCGAGACCGCGTTGCACTAGTTGGACGCAATGGTGCCGGAAAATCGACATTATTAAAAATAATAGCAGGCGAATTATCAGCCGACGAAGGCGATATTATCATCCCGAAAGACATACGAGTCGGCTATTTGGAGCAACATAGCGGCATTGATTCAGAATTGACGATTTGGGATGAAGTAATGACAGTATTTGCACCGCTTCGACAAAAAGAAGAACGTTTACGCACCCTCGAGCATCAAATGGCCGAGCCTTCCGTCTACGAAGACGCAGACCGCTATGCGCGTGTTATGGCTGAATATGATGAACTGCAGATTGCATTTAAGGAAGCAGGAGGCTATCAGTTTGAGGCCGATGCGCGTTCTGTCCTTCATGGAATGCGGTTTTATCCGGAAGACTATGAGAAGCCTGTCGATCTATTATCCGGCGGCCAAAAGACGCGGCTCGCGTTGGCTAGGATGCTGCTGAGCAAGCCGGATTTATTAATACTGGATGAACCGACGAACCATTTGGACATCGAGACCTTAAATTGGCTGGAGCGCTATCTATCCGCTTACGAAGGGGCGATTCTGATTGTTTCGCATGACCGTTATTTTCTCGACAAGGTCGTGACAACAGTCTATGAGGTATCTCGTCGAAAAGTGACGAAATACAGTGGAAATTACAGTACCTACTTAGATGAGAAAGCGAAGAATTATGAAAGGGACCAAAAGCTTTTCGAGCAGGAACAAGATGAGCGCGCGAAGCTTGAAGAGTTCATCCAGAAAAACATTGCACGCGCTTCGACTTCCAAAATGGCGAAGAGCCGACGCAAACAACTGGAGCGAAGAGATTGGATGGATTCCCCTGAAGGCGATGAAAAGTCCGCAAATTTTTCATTTTCATTGGATCGACCGAGCGGCAATGATGTCCTTTCCCTCGATGACGTAAAGATTGGCTATGGATCACAGCCCGTGTCAGAACATATTTCCGTACGCGTCTATAAAGGAGACCGCGTTGCTTTTGTCGGGCCGAACGGCGTCGGCAAGTCGACGTTACTGAAGACCATCGTCAAGCGTAATGAGCTGCTTGACGGCGATATTCGCTATGGTACCAACGTCCAGTTCGGATACTATGACCAAAACCAGGCAACATTGATTGGGTCTGGTACGGTTCTGCAGGAAATCTGGGATGACTGGCCCATGATGAACGAAAAGGATATCCGCTCCTTGCTTGGTCGCTTCCTGTTTACTGGCGACGACATCGAAAAGCACGTGACGTCGTTATCAGGCGGAGAAAAAGCCAGGCTTTCATTGGCCCAGCTCATGCTGGAAAAGTCCAACACACTTATTTTGGACGAGCCGACAAACCATTTGGATCTCGACAGCAAAGAAATTCTTGAAAACGCGCTGGATGACTTTCCAGGAACGATTCTTTTCGTTTCCCATGACCGCTACTTCATCAATCGACTCGCAACGAAAGTTATAGAACTGAGCGAACATGGCGCAGTTGAATACTTGGGCGACTATGATTACTATGTCGAGAAGAAAACAGAAATGGAAGAAATCGCTGCAGTGACACAGGTTGAGCAACGTGAAAAGGAACCTGCTGCAAAGAAAGAAAATGCCGGAAAAGAGTTTCAGCGTCAAGAACGTCGGCTAACTAGAGCGATTGCTGAAATCGAAAAGAAGATGGAAACATTTGATGATGAAATCGCCGAACTACAAGCCCAGTTATTGAATCCTGATATCGCGAACGACCACGTCCAGTTGATGGAGATTCAACGACGTATCGACGAGTTGCAAGCAACACACGATGAACAAGCTGAAGAATGGTTAATGCTGCAAGATGAATTAGAAAATTTATAAGAAAAGTCGGCTGTCCTGAAAGTGAGATACTCTTTCAGTGACAGTCTTTTCTTATATTCCGGGTAAGTGAAGCAAAGAGGCAACACTAAGTATTGTTTGCACCGTAACAAATTATGATAACTTATAGTCTGACAAATTACGACTTACACATTACAATTGCAAACGTAATTCGTCAACATGACTGATACACAAAGAGCTCTCTTGATTTATCCACCTTTTTTCTCCACAATCTTTTCCACAGTAGAAATCCCATTTTGAATACATATGAACATAGTTATGAACATTATCCACAGAGTTTATGCGAAACATCCACAAAGTTATCCAAGTGACACACCCGCATCGTGCACAACTTTCTAAACTTACTCACATTTAATCCACAAATTGTGTATAAGTACGAACGTTCCCTATTGACAATTCTTCTTGCGCATAATGAAAAAACACATATTTTGCTGAATATTAGCAAAATATGTGTTCATTATTAATAATTCCATGATTTCAATGGCATACCAGGACGACCATTCATCGTTGAGTCGCTGCGGACGCCACTTTTCCACATCTCATACCCAGCTGCCGCTATCATGGCCGCGTTATCTGTGCATAACGCGATAGGTGGAACATAGAAAGGAATTCCTTCTTTTTGCAGTGCCTCTGTTAAAGACTTGCGCAAGCCTTGATTGGCAGCTACGCCTCCTGCAGCGATTACTTGTTTTACATCAAATTGTTTGGCTGCTTTCACAGTCTTTACCGTCAGCACATCCACAACGCTCTGTTGAAAACCTGCAGCTACATGCTGAGGATCGATCTGTTCGCCTTTTTGCTCGATATTATGCTTATAATTAATGACCGCTGATTTCAAACCACTGAAACTGAAATCATACGAATCCGCCTCTAGCCAAGCGCGCGGAAAATCAATGCTTTGCTCACTTTCCAATGCAAGCCTATCTACTTGCGGACCACCTGGATAAGGCAATCCAAGCACACGGGCCACCTTGTCGTAAGCCTCTCCTGCTGCATCATCACGTGTTTCTCCAATCAACTCGAAGGACCCGTGGGACTTCATGACGACGAGTTCCGTATGGCCGCCAGAAACAATCAATGCTAGCAGCGGAAACTCCATTGGATGCATCAGTTGGTTGGCATACACATGACCTGCAATATGATGTACGCCGATCAGCGGCAATTGGTTAGCAAACGCAAAAGCCTTCGCTGCATTTACCCCAATCAATAAGGCTCCTACCAGTCCAGGACCCTCCGTCACAGCAACAGCTTCCAAATCTTTTGGAACAATTTCAGCTTCCCGTAGCGCTTCTTCAATAACGAGTGTGATTTGCTCCACGTGTAAGCGAGAAGCGATTTCAGGCACTACTCCGCCGAATTGTTTCTGCTGTTGAATTTGCGAAGATACTATAGATGATACAATTTCGGTACCATTTTTCACGACCGAAGCTGCCGTTTCATCACAACTTGTTTCAATACCTAAAATATAATGATCTTTCTTCATTCGAATTCCACCCACATGACGAGCCCATCTTCATGGTCGTCCGTATAATAGTTTTTCCTGATCCCGCCTTCTTGAAAACCCAATTTACGATAAAGAGACCGCGCTGGTTCATTGCTGACACGCACTTCCAACGTCATTGTTCGTACTTCATTTAGTCTGCACAACTCCATTGCCTTTCGCATGAGATCTTCTCCAATTCCTTTTCCGCGCAATGATGAGCGAACTGCTACATTCGTAATATGACATTCATCCAAAACAATCCACATACCACAGTGACCAATAATCTCGCCATCCAGTTCCGCTACAATATAATGAGAGTACTCATTGCCTGCCAGCTCATGCTCAAAGATCTCTTCTGTCCAGGGCGTAGCAAATGCTTCACGTTCGATACTCGCCACCGAAGTAATATCTGCTAACGTCATTTTCCGAAATACTACATCCTCACTCATTGGTAGGCTCCTTCTTCACCAAGTTGGCTTCCGCTTCTGTGATGCGTCTATACTGCGGAGTAAAAGAATGTACAGAGTCGGCTTGTTCAGCCCGCATAGCTAATGAAATAACAGAGGAAGCGCGTGGTACATTCACAGCAAATGAAGCGAATTTCGCTTGTTCTCCCAACTGCTCACGAATACTTTGCTCATGCAACTTCACATCTTCACCAATAAATAAAATGGGTTCTTTCATCTCTTTCAGTTGTTCTAAAAGCTCTGCCAGTGCACAGTGCTGATCTTCCATCACACTCACTAGCTCTTCTCCAGCCATACGATAAATCGCCGAATAGACATTAGACCGTCTAGCATCAAATAGTGGGCATAGGAGCCCGTTGTAAAGCTGACCATTCATAGCCAAAGACTTCAAACTGGAAACTCCATAAAGCGGCTTGCCCAATGTCCAAGCAAGTGTTTTTGCAATCGTTACACCGATCCGCACACCTGTATAAGAACCCGGTCCTTCAGAAACTGCAATCGCATCAATTTCCGAAGGGGATATTGATGTTTTTCGGCAGACCTCTTCAACAGCCGGCATTGCCCGCAAAGAGTGATTGACCTTCATCATACTCGACTCTTCAATCAGTAACTCGCCATCTTTGACGATTGCTACTGACAATGGAGAGTTCGCTGTATCAATACCTAACCATATCATATAAAAATCTCCTCACAAATACGTGTAAATCGTTCACCTTTTGCCGTTAGTTCAACTGTGCGTGTTTCCGGTCCTGTATGATGAATAACAACCTCCAAGCGCTGTTCAGGCAATTCATCTGCAATAAATTGCGCCCACTCAATGATGGAAATCGCGTCTCCATAAAACAACTCGTCCCACCCTAAGTCTTCATCGCTAGTAGCCAAACGATACACGTCTAAATGATTAAGGGGATAATTCCCTTCGTACTGTTTAATAATCGTAAAAGTAGGACTGCTGACCGTCCGGGTGATACCTATAGACTTCGCAAGTGCTTTCGCAAATGTTGTTTTGCCAGCACCTAAATCGCCTTCAAGTGTCAGTACATCAGGCGGCTTCAAGTAACTGCCGATCTCAGCAGCCAACTTTTCCATCTCTTCAACTGACTTTATTTCTTTTCTCCACACAGCCAACGCACCCTTCTAATTTCATCATAATACTAGTGTACAGAAAAACAAAGTAAAACAAAAGCTTAGACAGCGGAAGTTCATCTACAAGAAAAAACGATTTCACCGGTAAGGTGAAATCGTTTGGAATGTTAAAATATGGCGGTCCCGACGGGAATCGAACCCGCGATCTCCTGCGTGACAGGCAGGCATGTTAACCGCTACACCACGGGACCATGAAAAAATTCAAAAAAATAAAAAGCCTAGCAACGTCCTACTCTCACAGGGGGAAGCCCCCGACTACCATCGGCGCTGAAGAGCTTAACTTCCGTGTTCGGTATGGGAACGGGTGTGACCTCTTCGCCATCGTTACTAGACAGATGAGTAAAGCTTGTTCACTCAAAACTGAATAAAAGACATTGTGTACATCAAGTAGTACTTCTTAAAAATAGGTTAAGTCCTCGATCGATTAGTATCTGTCAGCTGCACACGTCGCCGTGCTTCCACCCCAGACCTATCCACCTCATCATCTTTGAGGGATCTTACTTACTTGCGTAATGGGAAATCTCATCTTGAAGGGGGCTTCATGCTTAGATGCTTTCAGCATTTATCCCGTCCATACATAGCTACCCAGCGATGCCTTTGGCAAGACAACTGGTACACCAGCGGTATGTCCATCCCGGTCCTCTCGTACTAAGGACAGCTCTTCTCAAATTTCCTGCGCCCGCGACGGATAGGGA
>NZ_FUYJ01000001.1:0-842639 GCF_900167515.1 Sporosarcina newyorkensis
TATTGCTCGTTCTGTAGGAAGCGCTCTAGGCCCTGCGAATAAACACCGGTTGCCTCGAATACGATTTCTGGTAGTTGACCGTCTAGTTTCCTAACCGCACACTAAGTAACCCGAACCTTTTGTGTTTTTTGCGATCGTTCGTCTTTCATTATGAACAAATTAGTTTTGTCCCAGCCCCTTTTTTATTGGTAAAAATATCAGGGGGTAAGTGGCTGGTATGGTATAATTATGGAAAGGTTCGACTTTTGAATTAACTTCTGTCTTTCCTTAGGACTAAAGCAGAGGAGGATGAAAATGGAGGATATAAATTGGTTGAAACAAGCTATCTCTAAATTAGATGAGCAAGAAGCTAAGGCACTATTGCATGTGTTGCTAGTGCGTTCTGAACAGCATGAAGAAAATGAACTGAGCGAAATACTGCAGTCGGTGAAAGAATCATTGCGTCGTCTTTCAAAAAATGATGGGAAAATAGAAGGTCTGGAGACTGTACATATTGTGTTCGGAGATTCTACGGGAGGGAGTTTAAAAGCTTCATTTCGTGAAACTTCATACGAATTAACAGAGGAGATTATCGTATTATCCGACAACTTTTCGGTCGGTCCTATAGAATCCCTTCATACAAGAAAAGGGCTTGAATCTCGTTTTCAATGGTTTAAGGAGAATTATCATCCGTTCTTCGATGATTTTAAACAGTATAAAGCAGGTATGGTAAAAGCGGTTGAGAAAATAAAAGCAATAACACCTGATCAACAGGTCGTTATTTGGACCGGTGAGAACGCTGCAGAGCAAACAGGGTTACGCATCGTACTTTATTTATTGGACAAGAAACCAAATAAAGTCCTAGAGCTCAATACATTTAAAGCTTTCCATGAAAACTTTATGTATTCGCAACTTGAAGAGGAGTTGTTTCCTCGTACATCTGGCGAACTGACTCCCGAGCGACTTCTGCTATTCTATGAACAATTTGAACTTAGACCAATGCGTTTAGCGAAACGGCATGCGCTTTGTGACGAAGGGAAGAACTTATTGCGAATGGAAAGTCTTTTGAGAACATGGGAGCATGGGGAACTGTGGCATTCAAATGTCGATCGAGACGATGATATCATTATTCGTTGTGCAAAGTACCTGCATAAAGAACAAAGTACATATAATTTTATGAAATCAGCTCGCTTGATTGGCGAAGTGATCGGTCATATGCAGCAATATACGGGAGATGAGTGGATAGAATTTCGACTCCGAGCGTTGATTTCCAAAGAAGTTTTTGTATACAGAGGGGATCTTCAGGCAATGCGGCTATATGAAGTAAAATTAAATGAAGAGTTCCTGCGTTGAGTTTCATAAAGTACTGAATTTTTTTAATACGAAATAATTAGGAGGAAATATCATGACAAAACATAAGATTTATACAATGAGTGTTGCAAAGGTCTATCCCCATTATATTGTGAAAGCGGAGAAAAAAAGGCGTACCAAATCAGAAGTCGATGAAATCATTCGTTGGTTGACAGGATACAGTCAAGAAGAGTTTGAAGTACAACTGGAAAACCAGACAGACTTTGAGACCTTCTTCGCGGAAGCTCCTCAATTGAATCCTGCAAGGGCTTTGATCAAAGGAGTAATCTGTGGTATTCGAGTGGAAGAAATTGAAGAACCGATAATGCAGGAAATCCGCTATTTGGATAAGTTAATCGATGAGTTGGCAAAGGGAAAAACGATGGAGAAGATTTTGCGGAAAGGATAATTAAAAGCTAGGGATAGTGATTTTTAATTGAGCTTTCTTTTGTTAGGAATACAGGATCTGTAAAGAAGTAACGTCATATTTTATGAAAATTATTAAAATCGAAAATGACTGAGGTGAAAATTATGGTGTTTAAAAAAGTTTCACTCCATATGATATGGCCAACCTTATTTTTTATCGTACTTGTTTCCAACTTTGCATTATACCGTTCTTCTTTGGGAATCAGCATATTGCCGGCTAATACCAATCCTGTGGTTCTGGGTTCACTAATTGACCTAACCATTGTAGCCCCGATTTTATTTTTAGCTTGGCAACGAAAATTAAGTTGGAAGTCTCTTCTTACCTTGATGGCAGGAGGACTGATCGTCGCACGATTTATGATTCCGATGCAATATCTAGCTCCCTTTAAGACGCTTACACTAGTAGGTTTTGTTATGGAGGGTGCGATCGTTTTACTCGAGGTATTATTGTTGTTCACTCTCTTTAACTATTTACCTGAAATCATCCGCATTGTAAAGAAGAATCCAATTCCGCTTTTATTCTCTTTTTCAAATGCGGTAGAGCAAAAAGTAAGAAAACATCCGATTATACAAGTTATATGTTCCGAAATGCTTATGTTCTATTATGCTTTTAGTCTTTGGAAAAAAGAACCTAAGTATAAAGAAAATACGTTTACTCTCTATAAAAATTCAAGTTTAATAGCATTTCAAGTGATGATGATCCACGCCATCGTGGTGGAAACACTGGGTGTTCATTGGTGGTTGCATGATAAATCTTTGGTTTTATCGCTAATATTGTTAGTTTTAAATATATATTCTGTTGTTTTATTTTTAGGCGATATTCAGGCAATGCGCTTTAATCCCCTGCAAATTGAAAATGATCGTATGTATGTTTCATTGGGATTAATGAAACGTATGGAAATAAGGTGGGAGGACATCGAAGAGGTAATAGAAGATCGTTCTATATTGGAAAAAAAGCTGTCAAAGAACACTATTGATTTTGTGGCCCGCGATTTTGAGAAGACTTATCCAGATGTCATAATAAAATTAAAGCATCCAGGAGAAGCAACTTTGCTAATGGGCATAAAGAAAAAATATGAGCAAGTTGCTATACGAGTGGATGACTCAGTCAAATTTAAAGAAGTATTAAGAACAAAATTATAAGCCAAAAGCATTAATACTGATCTGCCGGCGTTTCCGAGATAATATATTTAACTGAACTTAAAACTATGAACTGTAGATGCGGTAGTAAATCTCCCACAAATGGTCGTGCTTGTTGGACAAAATTATACCTGAAGCGGATCGGAGTACAATGTTAATCTAATCAAGAAAGGATTGATTAACGATGAGTGTTCACCTTTTTAATTTCTTGTTTTATATTTTCCCGACAATCATTTTTGTCATTGCTTTAATTGGGATTGGATGGAGTGTGAGGAAAAGTAAGAGATATTTGATCGGTTATATTCTACTCTTGCTAGGTGCGGGAACCCATTACTATGGGTTACTAATCGTGCGGGCATGGGATGGGATGGCAATATCCCTGTTTTTGGGGGGTGGCTCTATTTTACTTGGTTTGTTAGTTCTTTTTATAACTTTAATTTATACGAAACTGGCAGCTAAACTAGTTTAAAATAAAATCCTCGTTCAACAGTAGTATCTGTGGCAGATCATTGGTCAAATATTTGTGGGTAGTTTCATCCTTTTATTATGTAGTGCAAAATTTATTAGGAAAGGAAACTGCGTAATGAATCTAATCATCGTGTTGTTCAGCTCCATACCTAGCTTGTAAGTAGCTCTATAATCCTTTGAGGCACCTTGCAAGCTTGGGTTGATCAAAGGAGCTGAATATATGTGAAAGACCGGTCAAGAGCGTATACTCGCCACCAACGCGAGCGAATTATTAAAAAGAAAGTATCGATTTTACGGGATATTCTTGGATACGAAGAACGGCATTTGCCCATTCGGGGGACCTTAAGCAAAGGAAAAGTACACTGTTCATGCAAGCTATGTCGATATGAGCAAGTTCATGGTATACCTAAAGCCAAACATCGGGTGATATGGGAGGCGATGGAGAAGGAAATGGACATCTAGTCAATAAAGAACTGCCCGAAAAGTCAGGTAGAACCGACCGTTCGGATAGTTCTTTTTATTATTATCTTAACTTTCAACTCTATGCTGTTCATATCGATGCTGTGCCGTCGCGCGCGTCAGTTCATCTAGCAATTGCGGGTCAATTACTGTCTCATAGGCATTCAGTGTTTGCTGTAGTTGCTCAGGAGTTCGAGCGCCAATTAATGCAGAGGCTACAGCTGACTGCTTCAATGCAAAAGCAATAGCGGCTGCATGCAGATCCGTTGTTTTTTCAGAAAGCGCCTGCACAGTCTTCTGAAGATCCGTTTCTGAATAGGACGCGAAACCATTCATCTTTTCAGCTCGTGCATTGCCTTCATCTGTCAACAAGCCTTTCGCAATTGTACCTCGTGTAATTACGGATGCACCGTGCTGTTCAATCATCGGGAAATATTCTTCAGGTCTACGGTCCAGTAGGCTGTATTGCATCATGACAGAGACTGCACTGCCCTGTGCCAGAAACCGCTGAATGACAGTAGGGCGTATGGAAGAAATGCCGTATTCCCGAATGATCCCTTCTTTTTTCAACACCTTGAACGCTTCAATCGTTTCTTCCACGTTGTCTTCCATCGTGCCTCCATGTAGTTGGTACAAATCAATATAATCGAGTTGTAAACGCTGTAGGCTTTGCTTTACTGCTTTCATGATATGTTGCTTTGATGGATCCCACTTCCAGCCTTCCTCGCCTGCTGTCCATTTATTACCCGCTTTCGTCGCAATAATCAGATCTTTTCGTCTTTCTTTTAAAATAGTTCCTACAAGTTCTTCATTTGTTCCTTTATCATACAGATCTGCCGTATCGAAATAGTTGATGCCATTATCAATGGCAGCATCGAGTACCGATTGAGCCGCTTTCAGGTCAGTAGGTAATGACATACAGCCGAGTCCAAGTTCGGAAACTTGTAAATCACTGGAACCTATTTTTCGCTTCTTCATTTGCATCCCTCCTATACCTTTCATGGTACAATGAATTCGAGATAGAAAACCAATGGAAAGGGTTGAAAGTTTTGAAGTTTGAAGAACGCACCCTATCGACAGAAAAGATCTTTACAGGTAAAGTGATTTCAATGCAAGTGGATGAGGTCGAACTGCCTGACGGAAAAATTGCGAAAAGAGAACTGGTGAAACATCCGGGCGCTGTCGCGATCATCGCAATTACCGCAGAACGTAAACTGGTCTTAGTGGAACAGTTCAGAAAAGCGCTGGAACGAACGATGCTTGAAATCCCGGCAGGAAAAATCGAGCCAGGAGAAAAACCGGAACTGACAGCGATCAGGGAACTGGAAGAAGAAACTGGCTACCGTGCGAATTCATTTAAATATCTCCAAACCTTTTCCACCTCACCGGGCTTCGCGGATGAAATTATTCATTTATACATAGCGGAAGATTTGGAAAAAGTCGATCAACCTGCTGCAGGTGACGAAGATGAATTTATCGATGTACTGGAAGTGACAGTCGAAGAAGCAGAAGAATTGATCGCGAACGAACGAATCTATGATGCTAAAACGGTTGTCGGGGTTTGGTATGTAAAAAGTCTTCAATTTGATTAAAATTGAGCTAATTTAGGACGGACAAGCATATGTTGTAAAAACGATGCGGAGGTGTCCTAATTATGGCTCGATCATTGTCTTTTATTTATTTATTCGTTATACTCGCAATCAGTTATATTGGAGGGGCGTTGTTATTCAGGGAGTGGCCGATCAATGCATTGGAAACAATCGTCGGATTATATGATCAGCGAGTAGTGAAAGGGGCAGAAGCGTCCATCTGGTCTCCTATAATCGTGACGTTTACTTTCATTACGTTGATCATCATTCTGTCTAAATATAAGAGAGTCCGTTTTATCCTTCCGTTGATCGGGGCAACGAAATGCGTACTCTTCGGCCTTTCCTCTACATATTTACTGTCGACTGGCATGAAGCTTGTAATGTATGCCGTTTGGTGGTTCCCGTTTCAATTGGTCGGTTGCTTTCTTTACCTTATCTTATGCACCGTATTGAACCCGCCATTCTTTGTTGCACCGGCACTCAAGAAAGATCGTCCGCTTTCTGCTATTCCGTTGCTGATCGGATTGCTTTTAATCATCCAGCTATTGGAACTATCGATCTTTTATTTTATAAAATAAGCTCTATTAATAACCAGATAGAACTGATCATTTCCTTTCTATTGTCAACTTGAAAGACAGTTTGGTATAATGGAGACAATTTGAGGGGGGCGTCGTATGGAAAGCCGAATCGAACGGATCAAGAAGCAATTGCACGGGGCCAGCTATAAGTTGACGCCTCAGCGTGAAGCGACTGTAGCCGTTCTTCTTGAGAATAAAGAAGACCATTTAAGTGCGGAGGATGTATTCCTCTTAGTAAAAGAGAAAGCTCCAGACATTGGGCTTGCTACTGTTTACCGCACGTTGGAATTACTGACTGAATTAAAAGTTGTCGATAAAATTAATTTTGGCGATGGCGTGGCACGCTATGATTTGCGGGAAGAAGGCGCAGCGCGTTTCCATCACCATTTGATTTGCCTGGAATGTGGCGTCGTTGATGAAATTCAAGAAGACTTACTTGGTGAAGTGGAAAAAGTAGTGGAGAGCCGTTATGGATTTACGGTGAAAGACCACTGGCTGACCTTCCACGGAATTTGCAAACGTTGTAAAGATACAGAAAAGAAGAAAGAGGACGATGGGATGGCATAAGTGCTATCCTTTTTTACTTTTTCATTAGAAAGGGGTCACCTTTTATGAAAGAAGCACGGTTTGCGCTGGAAGACTATGTACACTTTTTGACAGTGGAGCGTCAGCTATCACAGAATACAGTGAAATCCTATCAGCGAGATCTGACTTCCTACATACGCTATCTAGAAAGTTTACAGTTGGAAACGCTTAATTCGATTGAACGTTCCACTGTTTTACAGCATATAAAAAAGCTAAAGGAAAGCGGCAAGTCTTCTCGCACACTTTCACGACATATTTCTTCAATCCGTTCGTTCCATCAATTTTTAGTGAGAGAACAACTCACGACACATGACTGTACCATCCATTTGGAACTTCCGAAAATTGAACAGAAGTTGCCGGATGTCTTGTCCATCCCAGAAATAGAGCAGCTGATGGATGTAGTGGATTGTACTGCACCCCAAGGATTACGAGATTTAGCACTTCTGGAGTTGTTATACGGGACCGGAATGAGGGTAAGTGAATTGATAGCGATTGATTTGGCTGATCTTCATTTGACAATGGGATTTGTCAGGGTCTTTGGTAAGGGAAGCAAAGAACGGATTGTGCCATTGGGACGTTCTGCAATTGATGCTTGTGGCAGTTATTTGAATGACGCGCGCCCGAAGTTTATTGGAGCCGGGCAGGACCCGGATGCTTTATTCGTCAATATGCATGGAAAGCGATTGACAAGACAAGGCTGTTGGAAGATTCTCAAGGATGCGGGGCAGAAAGCGAATATTCAAAAGGTGATTTCTCCGCATTTGTTGCGCCATTCATTCGCCACTCATTTAATCGAAAATGGAGCAGATTTGAGGGCAGTCCAGGAAATGCTTGGTCATGCTGATATTTCTACGACACAGCTTTATACGCATGTCAGCAAAAAGCGTTTGAAGGATGTATACAGCATGTATCATCCAAGAGCGTAATCCACTATATTGGAGGTTTTTTTATGAAAAAATTACGTTATAACCGAGTTCATTTAATCGTACTAGATTCAGTAGGCATTGGGGAAGCACCCGATGCCGAGGCTTTCGGGGATGTTGGAGCCAATACTCTTGGACATATCGGGGAAGAAATGGATGGTTTAAAGATGCCGAATCTGGAGCGGCTGGGACTAGCCAATATTGCGCCTGTCAAAGGATTGGTACCTCAAAAAGATGCATTAGGATATTATACAAAGATGGAAGAGGCATCAGTCGGTAAAGATACGATGACAGGGCATTGGGAAATCATGGGCTTACGCATAGATAAGCCGTTCAAAGTGTATCCGAATGGTTTTCCGCCAGAATTGATCGAGGAGCTGGAATTGAAAACGGGCCGTAAAGTGATCGGTAACAAGCCGGCAAGCGGAACGGAAATCATTGAAGAACTCGGTCAAGAACATATGGAAACGGGTGCAATCATTGTTTACACTTCTGCGGATCCTGTTCTTCAAATTGCTGCCCACGAGGAAATCATTCCAATCGAAGAACAATATCGTATTTGTGAAATTGCCAGAGAATTGACGTTGCGTCCGGAGTATCTGGTTGGACGTATTATTGCGCGTCCATTCGTTGGTGAACCGGGTAATTTTAAACGGACGACAAATCGTCATGATTACGCGCTGAAGCCGTTCGGTAAAACAGTTATGAACGAGTTAAAAGATAAAGGATATGACGTTATCGCAATCGGTAAGATTGCAGATATTTATAATGGAGAAGGCGTGACAGAAGCCATTCGTACAAGCGGGAATATGGATGGAGTGGATAAACTGGTCGATGTGATGCAAAAAGAATTCGAAGGAATCAGCTTTATCAATCTAGTCGATTTCGATGCACTTTATGGCCATCGTCGTGATCCGATCGGTTACGGCAAGGCATTGGAGGAATTCGATGCGCGTATGCCGGAAATTATGGCAGCCCTTCAGCCGGACGATTTATTGATCATTACAGCAGATCACGGTAATGATCCAGTTCATGAAGGTACAGACCATACGAGAGAATATGTACCGTTGCTCGTCTATTCACCTGGCAATAAAGGGGCTGGGGAATTGCCGATACGTAAAACATTCTCTGACGTCGGCGCAACCATAGCTGAGAATTTCCAGGTAGACAAACCTGAATACGGAGAGAGCTTTTTATCTTTATTGAATAGGGAGGACTAATCGGCATGCTGCGCATAGTGGATATCATTGAGAAGAAACGAGACGGGGAAGTACTGACAAAAGAAGAAATCGAATTTTTTGTCACTGGCTATACAAATGGATCAATACCGGATTATCAGGCAAGTGCGTTTTTGATGGCTGTCTTTTTTCAGAAGATGACAACGGAAGAGCAAGGCCATTTAACAATGGCTATGGCAGAGTCAGGCGATCAGATAGATTTGTCAGCCATTGAGGGAGTGAAAGTGGATAAGCATTCCACTGGAGGCGTGGGGGATACGACTACGTTGATTTTAGCTCCGTTAGTCGCCGCTTGTGGTGTGCCGGTTGCCAAAATGAGTGGTCGAGGACTTGGCCACACAGGCGGTACGCTTGATAAGCTCGAAGCAATTGAAGGATTCCATGTGGAAATTTCGACGGAGCAGTTCATTCAGCAAGTGAATGAACTAAAAATCGCCGTGATCGGACAAAGCGGAAACTTGACACCTGCCGATAAGAAGTTATACGCGCTGAGAGACGTCACGGCGACAGTGGACAGTATCCCGCTTATCGCAAGCTCCATTATGAGTAAGAAACTTGCGGCGGGTGCAGATGCGATTGTCTTGGATGTCAAGACGGGCGCCGGCGCGTTCATGAAGACATTGGAAGACTCTCGTCAGTTAGCGGACGCGATGGTGGCAATCGGCAATGAAGTAGGACGTAACACGAGTGCCGTCATCTCGGATATGAGTCAACCGTTAGGGCTCGCTATAGGTAACGCGTTAGAAGTAAAAGAAGCGATTGAGACACTGCAAGGTAAAGGACCAGCCGATTTGACGGAACTTTGCTTAGTTCTTGGCAGTAAAATGTTGCTGGCTGCCGGCAAAGCAGCATCCGATGTAGATGCACGGGCTCAGTTGCAAAGCGTCATTAAAAATGGTGAAGCGTTACGCCTATTCGGCGAATTAATCAAAGCACAAGGCGGTAACGCGGAAGTTATAGCAAATCCTGATCTCCTTCCGCACGCACAGTATCAAATCGAAGTACCTGCTAAACAAAGCGGCTATGTAAGCGAGATCGATGCAGACGAGGTAGGAGTAGCAGCAATGCTGTTAGGAGCCGGTCGCGCCACAAAAGAAGATGTCATCGATTTGTCAGTTGGAATTGTCTTATGCAGAAAAATCGGAGACTACGTCAAAGAAGGCGAACCACTCGCCATTCTTCATTCGAATAAGCAGCAAGTGGACGATTCTATCAAGCTGCTGCAGGACCATATATACATCTCCGCCGAAAAAGCAGAAGCACCATCCTTAATTCATTCTTTATAAATAATAAAGCCATATGTCCAGGTGATTCCGCGAAGAAGGAATCTGCCGGGACATATGGCTTTTTTTGTTGTTTATGTGTAAAACAGTTTTTCAATGTACATACTCTTATTTAGCTTGAGATAGTTTAACCAATTGTAAAGCTAAGTGAACTCCAGTGAACTCTTGGCGGGAGGCAATCCCTCAGCGGCGCAGCGGTATCAATGTGCATCCCAGTGTCCCTTATCTTGGACACATTAAAAGTCGAGCGACGAGACAACAAAAGAGTAATGTCGTTGAATACACTTCGGCGCTAGCGGATGGCTCCCGCGATAAGCCAGTCAGGAAGACCGCCTGTCTGTCTCATCACTCCGCCTACCGCTTGTAAGGCGCCTACGTTCAGTAAGAGGAAGAGATAAGGTAACTTCTCCTTGCAAACTGAATTCAGACTACTAAGCAGACACTGAAGCATTGAAAATTTTAAACGCTACGCACCTTATTTTCACCATACCAGCGCAGCCGCAACTGCGGGGTCAGCCGTAGCCATGAGACAGCTAGCATGCTTTTGCTAGTTGGCTCTTGGCGGGAGGCAATCCCCCAGCCGCGCAGCGGTGTCAATGTGCATCCCAGTGTCCCTTATCTCGGACACATTAAAAAGTCGAGGGACGAGACAACAAAAGAGTAACGTTGTTGAACTTACTTCGGCACAAGCGGTAGGCGCCAACGTTCAGTAAAAAGAAAAAGCAGACGCATGATTTTTGCCGTACCAGCGGCGCCGAGACTACTTTTCAATGTCGTAAGTTAAGAAGTTTTAACGTCTCATGACTAGTTTTGTCAAAAGTAAAGGATTCGGGTTCTAAATGTGGAATGATAGCTTCATGAAGGAGGCGTTTGAACACATGGCAACTATTACCCAACTGGAAAATGGCATTGTTTTGATCACGCTGGCAGGTGAACTCGACAACCATGAAGCCAATCAAATTAGAACTGAAGTATCAACCGCAATATTCACAGGAAAAACACGCGCAATCATTTGGGACCTATACAAGCTAGGCTTTATGGACAGCGCAGGCATTGGCCTCATACTTGGCAGAATGCGTGATCTTGCACCCGTCAACGGAGAAACCTTGATACTTAATCCGTCACCAACAATGGAGAAAATCTTTCAATTTTCAGGCCTGAGCGCTGTGATTAGAAAATGTACAGTCGAAGAAGCAATCGACGAAATCGGAGGGGTTGTACATGAAAAATGAGTTGACCTTATCGTTTCTGGCGATCGAAGAAAATGAAGCACTTGCACGCATGGCGATGACTTGCTTCATCACACCGTTAGATCCGACTTTAGAAGAAATTTCCGAATTTAAGACCATCGTATCTGAAGCTGTCACGAATGCGATTATTCATGGCTATGAATGCGATGGAAAAAGTTTGGTAACCATTCATGCGACGATTGAAGACCGCCTCATCAAAATGACTGTAAAGGATGAAGGAATGGGGATTTTTGACGTAGAGCAGGCGATGGAGCCGATGTTTACGACAAAGCCGCAAATGGAGCGTTCAGGCATGGGCTTTACTATTATGGAAAGTTTCGCTGATTGTATCCGTGTAGATTCTACCCTCGGAGCCGGGACTATCGTGACATTCGAAAAGAACTTTTCGCCGGTCACAGAAGTAAGTAGAATGAGGTGACATATGGAAGCATCTGTTGAGAAGCAACACGCTCTACTGTCCCAAGAGAAGATGAGAGAACTCATCAAAGAATCACAAACGGGTGACAAAGAAGCTAGAAGAATGATGGTAGAAGGCAACACGAGACTTGTGTGGTCTATCGTTCAGCGATTCGCTTCGCGTGGTGCGGATTTAGAAGATTTGTTTCAAATTGGCTGTATTGGCTTGATGAAATCAATAGATAAATTCGATCTTTCGTATGAGGTGAAGTTTTCAACGTATGCAGTTCCGATGATCGTAGGAGAAATTCAACGCTATTTGCGTGATGACGGTATGGTGAAAGTAGGCCGGACTATCCGTGAGCTGAGCTATAAGATTCGACATGCGACGGATGATTTCATTAAGAAAAATGGTCGCTCCCCTTCCATCTCGGAAGTAGCGGAATTACTCGAAGTAACGGTGGAAGATGTTATATTAGCGTCTGATGCGTTGCGTGACCCGGCTTCGTTACATGAGCAGTTATATGAAAGTGATGGAGATAGTCTGACCTTAATGGATCAGCTACGTGACGACCGTTCAGAGCGGGTTTTCGATCATATTCCATTGCGAGACATCATTACTCGTTTGAATAAACGGGACCAAACAATTATTTATATGCGTTACTACTTAGATTACACCCAAAGTGACATCGCTGAACGGATCGGTATCTCACAAGTACAAGTTTCCAGACTGGAAAAGAAAATCTTGGCCCAGATGAAAACTTGGATGGGAGCGAATGCCGAAGAGGCACTCGAGAAGGTGAGGAGAAAATAATTTGACCAAGAATCTATTTAAGTCTATAAGAGAAGGGGAAAGGTGGTTCATCAACCAGTTTGGCGAAGACGAAACATATGACGCTACACGTCGGTTGATTCACCTGTGGGATAAAGAGATACTTCTTCTGTATATGAATGGACTAGTAGATGGCGAGGTCTTAACTACCTTACTGACAGAAATGCAATACCGCAATGAATTATTTAAAGATGCTTCTTCCGACGAAGGAACAGATCGTGCGATGATCGATTATTTTCCATATCATGCGCTTGAGGTAGTCGAGGATGAAGATACGCTGGCAAAGGTTATATTAAGCGGATTAGCCGTTTTCGTCATGAGTGATGGATTCACATTCACTTTAGATGTTCGAAATTATCCAGGAAGACAACCAGAAGAGCCGGACACCGAAAAAGTTATTCGCGGTTCAAGGGACGGTTTCACGGAAAATATTTTGACCAACACGTCGTTAATTCGCAGAAGATTGCGTGCTACAGAGCTTCGTTTTGAAATGCATGAAACATCTGTAAAAGGAAAAACGGATATTGCCATTGCTTTTTTGAAGGGCGCAGCGAATGAAGAGCATTTGGATTTCGTGCGAAAACGGCTGGATGATCTAAAAACTGATGGCCTCACGATGACGGACAAATCATTGGAAGAATTCTTATTCAAACAAGGATTCCATCCAATGCCGTTCGTTCGTTATACCGAGCGGGCAGATATTTGCGCGGCTCATTTACTGGAAGGTCATATCGCGATTATTGTAGATACATCACCTTCCGTCATTCTGGTGCCTGTCACACTTGTTCATCATCTGCAGCACGCGGAAGAGTACAGGCAAGCACCCTTGATCGGAACATTTATTCGCGGAGTGCGTTTTATCGGCACATTTTTCAGCTTAGTGATGCTGCCGTTTTGGTATTTACTCTCTACCAAAATTGAATTCGTTCCGGAAGCCATTAAATATATAGGACCGAATGAATGGGGTGAAGTGCCGTTATTTGTGCAGCTGATCTTGGCGGATGTAGGGATAGAGATTTTACGGATGGCGGCCATCCATACACCGACCCCGCTATCTACTGCGATGGGGTTGGTGGCTGCTATTGTCATCGGACAAGTTGCAATAGACGTGGGACTTTTTTCTTCTGAGGTCGTATTGTATGTCGCTGTCAGTGCAATTTTGACATTCGCGATTCCTTCTTTTGAATTAAGTATAACGACGAAAGTTTTTCGGGTTTTCTTGTTAGTTTCCGTAGCTTTGCTTGGAGCACCTGGATTTTTCCTTGCGTTTGCTTTTATTTATTACTATTTATGTTCTTTGAAACCGATGAATGTGCCGTATTTGTGGCCGTTCACCCCATTCTTCCCAAAAGCCTTGCTTCGTGTATTGATTCGATTCCCGATGACAATCGATGATCCGCGGCCGTTTGTTACAAAATCCCCTAATCGTGACAGGATGTCTTGAATGCTTAGGACCTGTTTGGATCGAACATTGCCTCTTTCCGTATTCTTATGATAAAGTTTATCTAAGAGAATTCGGAAGGGGTATGTAAGATGCATCTTTATGGGACACAAACGGTGGATGAAAAAGGCCATTTAACAATCGGAGGAGTGGAAGTCACCGAGATTGTTTCACAATACGGAACGCCTGTCATGGTATATGACACGGAGTTGTTCAAGGAACGCGCGTCAGGTTTCAAAGAGACATTTGAGAAAAAAGGCATGAAGGCGCAAGTGGCGTATGCGAGTAAAGCTTTTTCTTCCATTGCGATCTATCAATTGGCAGAGCAGCAAGGGCTGTCTCTTGACGTCGTATCGGGTGGAGAATTATATACTGCTGTTGCAGCAGGCTTTCCTCGCGAGCGCATCCACTTCCATGGAAACAATAAAAGCAGAGAAGAGATTACTTATGCATTTGAAGAACAAATCGGCTGTATCGTAATCGATAATTTTTTGGAAATCGACATCATTAAGGAAATCGCTTCTGAGCGCAAGCAGAAAATGAATGTCTTGATTCGCGTTACACCAGGAGTAGAAGCTCATACCCATGATTATATTACGACTGGACAAGAGGATTCGAAGTTTGGTTTTGATTTGAAAAATGGACAAACTGATCAAGCCTTTAACGCGTTGCTCGATCATGAATTCGTTAATTTTCTAGGGATGCATTGCCATATCGGATCACAAATATTCGAAACGGATGCATTTAAATTTGCGGCAGAAGTATTGATGGAGAAAATGATGGAGTGGCGAACAGTTCATCAGTTTATTTGTCCGGTATTGAATTTAGGCGGCGGATTCGGCATTCGTTATACTGAGGAAGACCATCCACTTGAGCCGGCAGTGTATGTGGAAGAAATGGCTGAAGTTGTGAAGTCGATGGCAGGGGAATACGAATATCCGGTTCCTGAAATTTGGATTGAACCTGGCCGGTCTCTTGTCGGCGATGCCGGCACGACGATTTATTCTGCTGGCAGCACGAAAGAAGTGCCTGGTATCCGGACATATGTAGCAGTTGATGGCGGGATGTCTGACAATATTCGCCCGGCATTGTATGATGCGCACTATTCAAGTGCCATCGCCAACCGGATGAATGAGCCGCACGATCAACAGTGGACTGTCGCTGGGAAATGCTGCGAGTCAGGGGACAAATTGATTGAAGAAGCCTTTTTGCCTAGAGTGGAGACTGGTGATCTGCTAGCTGTTTTTTGTACGGGTGCGTATACGTATTCCATGGCCAGCAACTACAATCGTTTGCCTAGGCCAGCTGTTGTATTCGCGGAAAAGGGTCAGCACCAACTAGTGGTGAGACGGGAAACCTATGAAGACATTATTAAATTGGATCTTCCGCTACATCAGCAAGCGAAGGAGATTTCTCAATGAGGAAGAAGAATCTGATCCTTTTCCTAGCGATTCTCGTCATTGGTTTAATTTGGGGAGCTGCCTATTGGTATTTTGTTGTGCCAGTGATTGATCCCCGGTAACTGTAAAGTGATGAGTTGAATATAATGGAATGTTCATGTAAACTGTACAAAGGATTTCTGAAAAGAAGGGGTTACTATTGAAACTTATACGTTTTAAAAAGGCGCATGAGAAAATTGCTATGGGTTTTTTATCGTACATCCCTAGCGAAAAAATGTTGCGTAAACTACAAGAAACCATCCAACTATATCTTTGTGATGAGGATTGGCAGCTATTTCTTTATAAAGAGTCAGAGGATTATATCGGATTGATTGGTGTAGAGGTACATGAACACGATAAAACCTACACCATTCAGCATATTTCGGTCAATCCATCTTTTCGTAGCGAAGGAATTGGCTATGATATGGTAAAAGAACTGGCGCTAATCTATCCCGGCTATCAATGTCAAAGTACTGATTTCACTGAGCAGTTTATAGAAAGATGTAAACGAAAAGAAGAAGGCGCAGATATTTAACTGCTGCCCTTCTTCTTTTCTTCGCGTTGAATGAGAATATCAGACCGATCTCTTTGCATATGTTTATGAATGACAGATGCGCTGTTCTTCGGAAGAAGTGAAATCGTCGGCTTGGCTTTTTCAGACAGTTCCAGAAGTGCTGGTGAAATCGGCAGAAGGAATGGAGTAAAGATTGCATCGCCCTCAAGACGGTCCAAGCTGTCTTTCAAGTGGTCGATCAGTTGATTCACTGCTACCTCTTCTTTGTAGACGCTGTATTCAATCGGCATTTGTTGAAAACGATGAAGTGCTTTTGTCAATGTGCGAGCCGCACCTGTTAAGTTGCCTCTGCGCCAATGATATAATCCAGTAGCCATAAGAATATAGCCGGTCAAGGGATGTTCTTTCGAAAAATCCTCTTGCATTTTCCAATATTCTTCTAGCACTTCGTGGCATTCGAAATAATCTTGATTGTCGTTGAAATACACAATAAAATGTAGAAATAGAGGATGAGAGTAAGGATGCATCCTAAATCATTCCTTTCTGTTAAGGTAGGTAGTTAAAATGAGTTATAGTGTGAAATTAGAAGTTTTTGAAGGGCCGCTAGATTTATTATTGCATTTGATCAATCGATTGGAGATCGACATTTATGATATCCCCATGGCGGAATTGACACACCAGTACATAGAGCATCTATATGCCATGCGCGTTCTCCAATTAGACGAACTAAGTGAGTATCTTGTATTGGCGGCCACTCTCCTGGAAATTAAAAGTAAAATGTTGTTGCCGGTCAATGAAGAGGAAGCATTTGACGATGATTTCGACTATGAGGAAGAGGACCCTCGTGAAGAGCTCATTGCCAGATTGATTGAGTACCGGAAATACAAAGAAGCGGCGAATGTATTGCGAGAATCTGCTGCGGACCGCGATGAGCATTTCACGAAAAAGCCTGAAGATCTATCGGGCTATGGAGAACTGCCAGTTCAGGAATCAGAAGATCCGTTAAACGTCTTTGATTTAATCGGTGCTTTCCAAAAGATGCTTCATAGAAAAAAACTTCGCTTGCCCCTAACAGCGAGTATAACAAAGACAGAGCAATCTGTCGGGGATAAGATGTCTGTCATTATGAGTAAGCTGGAGACTTGTGGCGGTGAATGCGAGTTTCATGCGCTTTTTGAGACCGAAACTACAGCAGAATTGGTGTTGACATTCCTATCACTGCTCGAACTGATGAAACTTCAGGAAGTTACAGTTCGACAAAGCAATAATTTCGAAGAGTTGCTAATCTCATTGATTCAAGGAGATGTATAAATTGGAAATAGAATCACAGCTCTTGAGCATGACGGAGAGTTTTTTATTTGTAGCAGGTGAGGAAGGACTGACTCTTACTCATTTGGCTGCTTTATTGGAACGTAATGAAGATGAGACGCTAAAAATACTGACTGCTTTGCATGAGGACTATGATCAGGACTCGAAGCGAGGCATCACCTTGAAAAGTTATGGCGGCAGCTACCGATTGGTGACGAAAAGTGAATTGGCAGATGAGATCAAGAAGATGTTGGAGAATCCGAAGCCTTCAACATTTACTCAAGCAGCATTGGAAGTTCTTGCGATCATCGCATATAAACAGCCGGTTACAAGGGTTGAAGTAGATGATTTGCGGGGTGTGAAATCTGAACGGGCTCTGCATTCATTGACAGGTAAAGGTTTTGTGGCGGAAGTTGGGCGAATGGAAGGACCGGGAAGACCGATTTTATACGGTACGACGGATTTCTTCCTCGATCGTTTTGGTCTTGCGTCTTTAAAAGAATTACCGCCACTTTCTTTGGAAGAAGAAAAGGAGCAGGAAGATCCAGACTTATTTATGACAAAGTTTCAGGAAGCATTCTCAATTCAAGACGAAGGAGGAATTGACGCTTGAGAAAGTCTTCAGTCATTGTTTTGTTGTTGTTGGGATTCGTGCTATTCGCTTCACCCCAAGCTGCAAGTGCGGCAGGATCAGCTTGGGCAGTGATCGACGCTGAAAACGGCAGACTGCTAAAAGGAGAGAATGAACATCAACCCTTGCCTATTGCGAGTCTAACGAAGATGTGGACGGCCTATACATTTTTGGAGTCGCAATCGGAAAGTCAGGAAACAATCATTTCAAAAGAAGCGGCGTCCGCAGAAGGTTCATCAATCTACTTGGAATATGGCAGCGCTATGCAAACGGACGATTTACTCTATGGACTGATGCTTCGTTCAGGGAACGATGCTGCTCAAGCACTAGCTGAACATGCGGGCGGGTCTGTAGAAGGCTTCGTTCACTTGATGAATGAAAAAGCGCAAAGCCATGGATTAGAACAAACCTATTTTACAAACCCATCCGGCCTACATGATGATCGACATTTATCTTCAGCGTACGATACGGCTAAAATGCTTTATTATGCGATGGAAAACCCGAAATTCCGGAAGATTGCTACTACGACGAATTATCCATTTGAGACGGAACACGGCAAAAACAGCTGGCAGAATAAGCACCGTTTGCTGCTATCCGAACCTACAGCAATTGCTGGCAAAACGGGCTTTACAAAGGTGGCCGGTCGAACATTAGCTACGTATTTCGAAAAAGATGGTAAGTCCGTTATTGTTGTAACGTTAAATAACGGAGACGACTGGAAAGTACACAAACATTTATCGCAACAAGCGTTTTCCGAATATCAAAACCATACCATCGCAAAAAAAGGACGCTATCAAATCTTCCCTCATATGACCGCAAAACTAGATACTCCCATTAAATTACTCGTATCAAAAGAAGAGAAAAAACACCTATCCAACGTTTTACAAATACCCCAAACCGAAGAAACTCAAAAAAAAGGTTTCTGGTCGATTTACTTGGACACAGAACCGATCAAGACAGTAGCGGTCGATATCGAAACGGAAAAGTGAATTGAATACACACAATTTCGAAGATTGTCCTGTCTAGGTCAGTCTTCTTTTCATTTACCGCAAAGTGTGACATAATTTTTTCAGTATCAATTAAAGTAGAATAAGTTAGGTATGTCGTTTTTTACCGACCTTCATACAGAAGTAACAACGCATCATCTACACGCAGAGTTCTATTTAGGTAACATCAAGGAGGAAACCATGGAAAGATTACAAAAAGTATTGGCGCAGGCCGGCATCGCATCTAGAAGAAAGGCAGAAAAACTCATCGTTGACGGCTTGGTCAAAGTAAATGGCAAAGTCGTGACGGAACTTGGAACAAAAGTTAGCAGAATGGACACAATTGCAGTAGAAGGTGTTCAACTGACAAAAGAATCGCCTGTCTACTACTTACTCTATAAACCACGTGGCTATATTTCCACTGTACAAGATGACAAAGGACGCAAAACAGTAATTGACTTAGTACCGGAAGTTAGCGAACGGATTTTCCCTGTCGGCAGACTGGACTATGACACGTCGGGCGTGTTGTTGCTGACAAATGACGGAGATTTCTCTTATTTGATGACACATCCGAAATTTGAGATTCAAAAAAGGTATGTCGCAAAAGTTAAAGGAATCCCTACGCGAGAAAATCTTAAAAAACTAGAGACAGGCATTGAGCTGGAGGATGGTAAAACAGCGCCTGCTCAGGTGAAAATGACAACTGTCGATAAAAAAACCAACTCTGCGATTGTAGAGATCACCATTCATGAAGGACGCAACAGACAAGTCCGCCGAATGTTCGATGCGATTGGCTGCCCTGTGCAGAAGCTAAAGCGTGAGCAGTTCGCCAATTTGACGACACGCGGGCTGAATGCAGGAGAAGCGCGAGAATTGACGACCCATGAAATTAAACAACTGCGTGTTCTTGCGGAAACCGGGAAGATCGGCTAAGAAAGCCTCAAAAGTTCACAAACCTATCACTAGTGCGACGTCAACTGAATTTGCGTTTTGGTATAATAGCGATTGGAACGTATTTACGACGGGAGGTATTATGATTGGCCAAGAAAAATAAAAAACAGATCAGGCTAATTAGCAGGACAGTCCTTCTATTAATTATGGCAGCCATCATTGTATATGCGATTACTTCAAAAGACAGAGTGAAGGTCTTAGCAGAAGGGGACAAGGCTCCTGACTTCGAGCTTGTAGATCTGGAAGGAAATGCACATCGTCTATCGGATTATAAAGGTGAAGGTGTGTTTTTGAATTTCTGGGGAACTTGGTGTCCGCCATGTAAGAAAGAAATGCCTCATATGGAGGATATGTACAAAGATTTTGAAGCAAAAGGTGTACATATACTGACAGTCAACGTAGGAGAGCCGAAAGTAAAGGTAGAACTCTTCCGAGATGACTTGAACCTCTCATTCCCGATGTTATGGGATAAGAATAAAACAGTAATGGATCTTTACAACATCAAACCGCTGCCTACAACCTTCTTGATTAATCCCGAAGGCAAGATTACGAAGATTATTAAGCAAGGGATGAGTGAACAGCAAATAAGGGAGTATTTAGAAAGTATTCAACCAAAGTAAGGAGTTTGTTACTCAATGAGCAATATTAAATGCCGATGCGGTCATGAAAACCCTTATGGTACGGAACTTTGTGAGAAGTGTGGGCGTCCTTTGTCTGAAAAGGCAAAGAAAAGTGACATAGTGGATATGCGATACGAAGGATCTTCCAGAAGATCCCAGACGTATAAAAGCTCGATTGTCGATAAAATATGGAACTTTTTCTCCAGTGTGAAGATTGGTGTCAGTATAATTGTAGCTGTACTGGCTGCTTCAGCGATCGGAACCATTTTTCCGCAGAAATTCTACGTCCCCGCTACAACGGATGCCGAGTATGCGGAATACTACGAACGTCTATATGGTGTGGTAGGAAAGATTTATTATCAGCTCGGCTTTTATGATATGTACAATAGTTGGTGGTTTAAAGTACTGATTGTCATGCTGGCAACTTCAATTATCATTGCGAGTATTGACCGTGTGGTACCTTTATATAAATCACTGAAAAAGCAACGTACACGTCGCCACCCATCCTTCATGAAGCGCCAGCGTATTTATGGAGAAGGGGATGTAGAAAACACGGAAGAGGCTCTTGCCAAGGCAGAAGAGAAGTTGAAAGAACTGCGCTATAACGTGAAAACAGAAAATGGTGCTATTTTAGCAGAAAAACATCGTTTCTCACGTTGGGGCCCTTATGTAAATCATACTGGTTTGATCATTTTCTTTGCGGGAGTTCTATTGAGAGGGATTCCTGGCTTCTACGTCGATGAAGCGATGTGGCTGCGTGAAGGGGAAACGCGTAATATTGTAGGAGCGCCTGGCTATGTACTCGAAAACCGAGGATTCATTTTAGAGAATTATACGAAGGACGAAGCTGAAGAAGTTTTCGGTGAGGCTCTAGATAAAGTGGGCTCGATTGTAAAGACGTATCAGACAGATGTCACCCTTTACAAAGAAAAAGAAGGCGCATTACCGGGGAGTGACGACCTCGAAAAAATGCAGGATTATTCTATTGTAGTCAACAAGCCGTTGAAATTTAATGGCTATAATGTTTTCCAGATGGACTATAAGCTGAATGAATTGAGTACCATGACTTTTCATTTGGTGAACAAATCAACGGAAAAATCATTAGGTGAGTTCACAGTTGATTTGAGTAAGCCTGAAAAAGAGTATGATCTTGGAAATGGTTCGTCCGTTAAGATGATTGGATTCTATCCGGATTATGACGGAGTGAAGGACGGTGAACCTTACTCTAAATCGCCAGTTCCGAATAATCCAGCGTTCATTTTCCAAATGAAGACACCGGATAAGCCGGAAGGTGAAAGAAGTTTCGTTGCGATTCGCCAAACGCTGGAAGTGGAAGAGAACGATTATGCCGTTAAATTTGCTTCTGCTGAAACACGTAACATATCAGGTTTAACGATCCGAAAAGACAAAACGCTCTATATTTTGCTATTGGGTGGTCTGATCTTCATGATTGGTGTCATCCAAGGATCTTATTGGCAACACCGCCGGATTTGGGTCCAAAAAGATGCGGAAGGTCATATATTGGTTGCGGCCCATACGAATAAAAACTGGTTCTCTTTACGAAAAGATCTGGATAAAGTTCGAGAGTCTGCCGTCTTGCCTGCTTATATAGATCGTCAAGATCCTGAATTGGACAAGCAAGAACAGGAAGGGGACGAAAAGTAATGGATTTAGTTGCTGTCAGTAGTAACTTGTTGTTTGTATCATTTGTTTCTTATTTAGTGGCGACATTATTTTTTGGCGGAGCCATCAAAAAATCGAAAACTGAAAAGGCCTACCATAACAGTAAGTGGGGAACGATTGGATTAGTCATTACAATTATTGGATTCCTTGCTCACTTAGGCTATTTCTTTACGAGATGGGCCGCATCAGGCCACGCACCTCTCAGTAATATGTTTGAGTTCACGACTGCATTCGGGATGATGCTCGTAGGGGCATTTATTCTGTTATATATTATATACCGGACACCTTCGCTTGGGTTATTTGCTTTGCCGATTGCGATTATCATTATTTCATACGCAACGATGTTCCCGAGAGAAGTTACTCCGCTAATCCCTGCATTGCAGAGTAAATGGTTATTCATCCATGTAATTACAACGGTTATTGGTGAATCAATACTAGCAATCAGTGCTATAGCAGGCCTTGTGTTTTTAGTGAAAAATATAGATATGACAAAGAAATCTAAACAACGTTTTTGGATTGAAGCTGTTATGTATACATTAATACTTGTACTTGGTTTTGTCGTAACATCCACGACATTCAAGGTAATGAATTATGAAGCAGAATTTACGTATATTGATAAAAATCAGGCACCTGCTGAAATTACGTATCATGTTCCTCCGTTATTCGGAATGAATGAATACGAAGCGATGACGCCCGATGCTATGACTCCTTGGATTGAGATGCCGCCAATTGTAAACGCACAAAAGTTATCCTCTCTTGTCTGGGCCGTTGCGGTAGGTTCTGTGCTTTATCTGTTATTACGTTTAATTGCACGCAAACCAATCGCCGCAGTATTCCAACCGCTTGCAAAGAAAGCGAACTCTCAGCTGATGGACGAGATCGGCTATCGTTCAGTCTTAATCGGTTTCCCTGTCTTCACGCTCGGTGCATTGATTTTCGCAATGATTTGGGCGCATGAAGCATGGTCACGGTTCTGGGGCTGGGACCCGAAAGAAGTTTGGGCGCTCATCACTTGGTTATTCTACGCTGCATTCCTTCACCTGCGTTTGTCTCGCGGTTGGGAAGGAGAAAAATCAGCATGGCTGGCAGTGATCGGTTTCGTGATCATTATGTTCAACTTGATTGCAGTTAACTTGATTATTGCAGGCTTGCATTCATACGCGTAAGCTTAGACTGCATGGCAAAACTTGTCATGCAGTCTTTTTATCTGAATTCAGATGAAAACTCTCACCTCTATTGTTTGTAAGATGTATGTGAATTTATTACTGAGCGGTAGGTATTCAGACGCCTGCTGAGCACAGATATAGCTTCCGGCAGATGTCATGGATTTTTAATGGATCATTACGAGTGCGCTCGAAAGAATCCGGACGCAATTACGCCGAGGCGTAATTGATTTCTTTTAAACACTAGAAATTGTACAATGGACATAGAAGATTGTCGAAAGGGGTAATGATTTGTGGAAGAAACAGTGAAATTATTAGTAGTGGATGATGAGGATCGGATTCGCCGACTGCTGAATATGTATCTATCTCGCGAAGGTTATGAAATCGACGAAGCGGTGGATGGAGCAGAAGCTTTGGAGAAAGCGTTTGCTGAACAGTATGATTGCATATTGCTTGATGTCATGATGCCTGAAAAAGATGGGTTGGAAGTGTTGGCAGAACTGCGTGAACATAAGCAAATGACACCTGTCATTCTTTTGACTGCAAAAGGTGAAGAATCCGACCGTGTAGGCGGATTTGAAAGCGGTGCGGATGATTATATCGTCAAGCCATTCAGTCCGAGAGAAGTGGTACTGCGTGTTAAAGCGATGCTTAGAAGGTCGGTTTCTTTCCCGAATGTTTCATCGTCTACCACATCGAAAGATTTAGTCGTATTCCCTCAATTAACAATCGATCACGATGCACACCGTGTAACGGCGGAGGGTAAAGAAGTGAATTTGACGCCGAAAGAATATGAATTGCTCTATTTCTTGGCGAAATCTCCGGATAAAGTGTTCGATCGCGAGCAGTTATTGAAGGAAGTTTGGCACTATGAGTTTTTTGGAGATTTGAGAACGGTAGATACGCACGTCAAACGACTTCGAGAAAAGTTAAGTCGTGTATCTGAAAGGGCAGCCAAAATGATCGTCACCGTCTGGGGCGTCGGTTATAAGTTCGAGGTTCCGAACGAATGATTAGAATATGGAATTCAATTGTCGGGAAGCTATGGGCCACCATATTGCTTCTCGTTTCATTTGTCCTGTTTATCGTGACATTGCTTCTGCTGGAGTTTCTGGATAATTTTCATACGAAACAAGCAGAAGAATCCTTGCAGAGGGAAGCTGCCACCATCAGCAAAATTGTCAATGATCATGAAGGACAAACTACGAGTTCCATGCATTTGATCATAGAAGACATACTGGACACCGAGACCAATGCGATAATAGTGGGTCAAGAAGGGCAAATTCTTTATTCGTTCCATACGGCTGCAAGTAAAGAAGAAATTGAAAAAAAATTGTTATCTGAACGAAGTCTTTTTGAATCACCGGAAGTTGGCGATCAGATTGTAAAGGAAATGATCCTTCCATCTTTAGACGAAGACGAAGTAATGGGGCAATATTTGATTCTTTCTTATCCTTATGAACAATTTTCAGGAGAAAAAGCAAGTGTCCTCATGTACCAAAGTTTGGACGCAGTACACCGCACGACGAAAAGTACAACTAATATTGTATTCTTATCAGCATTCATTGCATTCATACTAACTACATTTTTTGCCTTTTTCTTATCGACACGGATTACGCTGCCGTTACGGAAAATGAAACAAGCTGCATTCGAATTGTCCAAAGGGAATTTTGATACTCATTTGCCAGTTGCACAAAACGATGAAATTGGTCAACTCGCAACAGCATTTAATCAAATGGGACGTCAATTAAAATACAATATGGAGTTAATCAAACAGGAGAAAGAACAATTATCCAGTATTCTAACTTCCATGACAGATGCAGTTGTTACGTTTAATCAGGATTATTCGATATTGCTGAAGAATCCACAAGCCGAGCTGTTATTAAAAAAATGGTATGGCTACAATGAGAAAAAGCATCATCCTCTGCCAAAGGAAGTCTTCCATATGTTGGAGCATGCGATCTCATTTTCGGAGGAAGTGGAAGATGAGCTTGAATTAGGTGGACAGTTCTATGTCATTTCCATCAGTCCTCTCTATAGCGAAAATAATATTCGAGGTGCGGTCGCTGTATTTCGGGATATGACGGAACAGCATAAATTGGATAAATTGCGTTCAGACTTTATTGCCAATGTCTCCCACGAATTACGGACTCCTATTTCGATGTTGCAGGGGTACAGTGAAGCGATTATTGACGATGTGGTCAGCAGTGAGGAAGAACGCATGGAAATGGTTCGAATTATTCATGATGAATCCAAGCGAATGAGTCGCTTGGTGACAGACTTGCTGGACTTGGCAAGAATGGAATCGGGTCATATCCAGTTGCATGAGAACCCATTGCCGATCTTCGAATTTATGAATCGTATGGTAACAAAATTTTCTCAAGTAGCAAAAGACGCGCAAGTGAATCTCACCTTAAATACAGAAGAATCATCAAATCTAGTTATACTTGCCGATGAGGATCGCCTTGAACAAGTATTCACTAATTTGATTGATAATGCGATTCGTCATACACCTAATGGAGGTGAAGTGACACTAGGAATCCATCGATCGAATGGGATGCTTGATCTGTCGGTTTCTGATACAGGCGTAGGGATTCCTGAAAAAGACTTACCATTTGTCTTTGAACGTTTTTATAAAGCAGACAAAGCGAGGACGCGAGGTAAAGGTGGGACAGGTTTAGGTTTGGCTATCGCAAAAAACATCATGGATGCACATCACGGATCAATTTTGGCGAAACATGGAGATGAGAAAGGAACCGTCTTCATTTGCTCACTTCCATTTGATTCTCCAAAGAATTGAAACCTTTCCTCAAATGAATCGACTACTATAATAGAGCGAGGGGATTAAATGGATGATTCCGTTTTCCTGCGATTGTACGAAGAATATAACCGAGATGTATTTAATTTTTTGATCTATTTGACTCGTAATCGAGACATAGCCGAAGATTTAATGCATGAAGTATATGTTCGCGTACTGAAATCATACAGCAACTTCGAAGGAAAAAGTTCAGAGAAAACATGGCTGTTTGCAATTGCGAAAAATGTCTCGATTGATTATTTCCGTAAACAAGCAACCATGAAGAAGCATACAGATCTTCATTTCGATTGGGAAACACAGGAATTGGTTGCACACGGTCTCCTGCCTGAGCAACTTATCGAATCGGATGAAGAGAAACGACTAGTTTTGGAAGAATTGCATAACTGTACAGGCGATCAGAAAATGGTCATTCTCATGCGGTTCTTCCAAGACCTCACGATTGCTGAAACTGCAGAAGTTTTGGAATGGACAGAGGGTAAAGTAAAAACTACCCAGCATCGTGCAGTAAAGGCTTTGAAGGAAAAGGTAGAAGCACGTTCGGTGAGAAAGGGGCGATCAAATGAGTAATGATAAGTGGAATGAAGAAAAAATTGAAACTACATTACGCGAAATGCCTACGATTTCAGATCACCGCTCTAAAGAAGATGTACTAGCAAGACTTAAGAAAGATCCGAGAGTAAACGAAGAACCCCAGCCAAAGAAGAAGCGGATGAAAGCGAAATGGCAGCCGATTCTTGTGGCTGTTGCAGCGATTTTATTGCTCAGTATTTTAGTGCCGACGTTTCTCAATCCATCGAATCAAGTATCGATGGATAAAGCGGAACCGGTGGATAATGCGGACCCTGCTCCGGCATCACTGGAAGAAAATTCAGAATCAACCGAGTCAAGTCAAGATATGGCGACATTCTCTAGAGCTTTACCGACGGCCCCGCATTATGCCGTCTATCCGTCTGACGTAGCTAAACAGAAGGCTTTTCATATAGGTCTGGCGACGAATCAGGCAACGGTTGTACCTGTGACCTTCCTTATACCGAATGAGTTGGTAGAAAGTGATTTAGGAACGATACAGCCGGATGCTGTTGCACTTTACAATATGTATGCCGGAAAACTAGATGAGGAATCACTCGGCTTCACTGAGTATCACCCGTTTAACGCGGTGATTTCATCGAATGAAAAACAAGTATGGATGAAATTTGCTGCAGATCATTCGTACGACATGGCGAGCGCTACGCTAGAGATGTTGAATCAAGCCGTTCAAGATACGTTTTACGGATTCGATGAAGTCAAATTTCTTCGAGAGGACGGATTGCCTATTGTATTTGATCAGATCGGTGAAGCGAGCAAACCTATTGTGCTGAAAGGCTCTAAATCGCAACAAGCCTATTATCGATTCACTCAAGAAAATGGGGAAGAGTTGCTTTCTTCGAATTTCGGTAAATCCTTTAAATCGCCACAAGAAGCTTTGTTGAGCATGAAGAAAAAGCCGAATGACATTTATTCTAGTGTCGTTCCAGAAGGCGTAGATTTTAAAGTCTCGGAAGACAAGGAAGTGCTCCATGTGGAATTTAGTGATGTATTAGATTTAGATAGTATGCAAGTGGAAGAGGCTATGCAATTAATCGAAGGTATTTTATTGACTGCTGCAAGCTTTGATCGACAAGTACAGTTCGATCAAATAATGCAAGAGCAATGGCAGGATTTTGATTTTACACAGCCGCTGCCGAAACCAATTGGAGCGAATCCGAAATTCCTTATTCTCAAATAATTCTGTTTTGTAGACTCAAGTAGTTTACAAAACAGTTTTTTTTAGTTACAATAGGAATATAACATAATATTGATTCATCTTCGGGGCAGGGTGTAATTCCCGACCGGCGGAAATAAAATAGTCTTCTATTTTTAGCCCGCGAGCTTAACAGCTGATTCTGGTGAGATTCCGGAGCCGACAGTATAGTCTGGATGGGAGAAGGTGAAGGTGCAGCCATCTTTTTGTGTACGCAAAATGATGCTTGTTTAAACTCGGATAAATCCTTGAAAATTTATCTGTTATTAACAGTGCATTTAACTCTCCCTAAAGCGATTTGCTTTAGGGATTTTTAGCGAAGCAGCAGATGAGCAAGCCTTTCCTCTTTTGAAGTGAATCGCAAAAGGAGAGAGGAACAAATGAAAAACATGAAGTTACGCAAGTTAATTTTGATTGCTGTTTTAGGAAGTATATCCACCGTTTTAATGCAGTTTAACTTTCCATTGCCTGCATTGCCTGGATTTCTGAAGTTTGATTTCAGTGAAGTTCCGGCTGTCGTCGCAATCATGACAATGGGACCAGTTGCAGGGATCGGTGTGGAATTATTGAAGAATATCATGTATTGGTTTTTATCCGGTAGTCCAACGGGTGTTCCTGTAGGTGAAATTGCAAACTTTGCAACAGGTGTCATGTTCATCATGCCGATTTATTGGATCTACATGAAATATCGTTCGACAAAAGGGCTGGCGGCAGGTTTGATCGCAGGTACAACAGCAATGGCGATTGGTATGAGTGTCTTGAATTACTTTGTGTTTTTCCCGATGTACACTTATTTCCTTGGTATGCCAGCTGTAACAGGTGATGCACTTTATAAAATGGTCATTTTAGGGATCTTGCCATTCAACCTCATTAAAGGTGTCATATTATTGGCGATTTCGTTGATGTTATATAGAAGTATGGAGAAGTGGATTCTCCAGCAACAGAAGAAGTTATTAGTTTAATTAAACAAACGGCAGTTTCTTTTTAAAAAGGGGCTGCTGTTTTATTTTTTGATTTGGTGCTCGTAACATGGTAAACAATGTTGGATTACAAAGTTTAGTTGTTATACCAATAGGTTTTAAATTGTCTAACCAAAAAACGATAAACCTTAATCCCCCGAGGTTTATCTCTAAAGGTAAAGGAGCCAAGGGTATATGAACAGTCCAATTTAAGAATCCCCAGCTTTCTAAGTTAATCAATTTTAATTGGGGGATATACAATTGAATAAAAACTTCATTTTACTCATAACAGGGCAGTCACTTGCAAGTATTGGTGATGTTCTGTATATGGTTGGCATTATAAGCACGATTTTTGCGTTAACAGGATCTGCAACGGCTGCGTCCTTTGTGCCTTTTACAATTACGTCCTCGATGTTTTTATCGAGTCTTTTGACACCTCTAGTAATAGGTAAAGTTAATTTGAAGTGGTTACTGACTGGATCACAATTGGGAAAAACAGGCCTGATCGTAGTACTAGGACTATTTTTAAGTGGGATATCAGGAGCAAATTATTATTTGGTGTTTCTCGTCATCTCTGGCATTGCGTTCCTTGACGGATGTGCTAATCCGATAAAACTAACCATGATACCGCAGTACGTAGAGCCAGAAAGATTAGTTCGAGCGAACGGTGTAGCAGAAACGATATCCCAATTCATTCAAACGGTGATGTGGTTTGTAGGCAGTTTATTTTTGATTTTCATGGATGCACAGCAGTTAATTTGGGTTGTTAGTCTCATGTTTGCACTATCAAGTATCATGATGTTTTTATTGGATAATGTAGAACATCAGAGATCGAAACAGGAAAGAAAGCTCGATCGGACTAAAGTTGGTTGGAAAACCTTGTTTGATGTCCCTGTATTACGGAAAATAGCATATATGGAAGTCTTGGAAACCGTGGCTGCTACAGTTTGGATTGCCGCTATTTTGTATGTGTTTGTCAGTGATGCACTGCACGTAGACGAAAAATGGTGGGGCTTCATCAACGGCTCCTTCTTTTTAGGGCTAATAATCGGAAGCATCTATTGCATAAAATACTCTTCTCTAGTCGAAAGAAAGCTTGCCAAAATAATTTTCATTGGCTCTTTATCTAGCTTTTTTATAACTATATTATTTAGTGCAACCAGCAATCCGATGATTGCTTTATTGTTGGCAGTTGGAATTGGTTTATTCGGGCAGTTAAAGAGCATTCCTCAACAAACAGTAATTCAAACCAGCGTAGCGAAGGAAAAGTTGTCTACTGTATATACATCTTTGGGGGCGATTTCAACAGGGATATTCGGAATATCCTCTCTTGGTATGGGTATTCTGGCAGATTTATTTGGGGTCAGGAGTGTTTTTCTTGTTTCGGGACTAATGCTTGCTATCGTCACGTTGATTGTATATAAGAATAAGCATTTGTTTGTTCGGAACATAATGGAATAGTATTTTAACATGTGGGTTTGTTGTTTTACGAACCCATATTCTCACTTAGTTAATTAATTTAATATCTTCTGCAAAGAGTGCTATAGCTAAATGAAAATTGTGCCATCAGATCATTTATCAACTTACAGATGATAAATTAGTAAGTCACATTATTTTACTAGGAGGAGCTCCCATGAATCTTGGAACTGAATATTTGAAAGTTGTGCAGGATAGGTTTAGAAGTGTTAAAGATCTTGGAGATAAGACGATAAATCAATTGACAGAAGACGACATTCATTGGAAGTTAAACGAAGCTTCCAATAGTGTTGCGGTTATAGCCAAGCATTTAAGCGGAAATATGATATCTCGATGGTCGGACTTTTTAACTTTGGATGGAGAAAAAACCTATAGGAATCGTGATCAGGAATTTGTGGATCATGTTTTATCGAAACGAGAATTAATAATAGTTTGGGAAAATGGTTGGAATACTCTATTCGGCACATTACAAGATTTAGATGATAAAGATTTAGTAAAGAAGGTAACAATTCGTGGTGAAAGTCATACGGTGCTAGAAGCGATTGAAAGGCAAATGGCTCACTATGCTTATCATATAGGGCAGATAGTTTATATTGGTAAGCAGTTAAAAGGGGACATTTGGGAAAGCCTTAGTATCCCCAAGGGAGCGTCTGAAGAATACTTACAGGAAAAGCTGAAAAGGCAAGAGTCATAAAGTTCTTGATACTTCACGTCATATCCCGGCCACAATCCAATGTACTTTAATTGTTTAGAAACATATTCTTTTTATAACAATCAAAAAACAACACATCCTGCGTTCGGAAGTGTTGTTGTTCATGAATCAATCTTCATATTTTAATGGATCGCCTTCAAAAGGAGCATCCGCAATTTTAATTGAATCAGTTGGACAGCCATCGAACGCATCTTCGAGATCTTCCATCAGTTCTTCTGGAACTTCAGTGTTTCCCATGTTATCATCTAAAATAACAAACGCGATTCCCTCGTCGTCATAATCATAGATATCCGGTGCAGCAGCCCCGCATGCACCGCAAGCTATACATGTATCCTGATCGACAATTGTGTACTTTTTGCTAGACATTGTCTTTCTCCCTTCTTCCATTCACTCAACCTATTTTGCATCTACTCTATTCTAAAGCTGTTTTCATCACTTTTCAACAATAAAACTCTATTTCTTCGGGAGGAAGCGTAATTGGTTTTTATTTCAATCTTATTAACGATGTTTCAGCGCCTTCATGGCGAACGATCTGCACAAGGAGTGTATCATATTCTTCGCGGCAAAAGATCCGGGCAAACATTGCAGGATGTCGAAAACTATCAATTGAAACCATTTTATTCGTTATTTCCAAACCTATCAACCGATGGTTATCGTCGACAAATTGAACGTTTGATAGCAGAAGGTTTAATACGTATTGAAAATCAAGTCGTTTACGTTACAGATAAAGGCCGCAAGAATATGCTGCATGCGCCATGGCGTTTCAATGGGTGGGAATACCGTGGCGGAGAAAGGGAATTCGTTAAGCGGCTGGCACTTACTGTACAAACATTATCGTATATTCGGACCGGGCAGACAATGTTTGCACCGATACAAAAGGAGTTGCATATACAGCAATTCGTCAAAGAATTCCTTCGCAGACAGACGGTATCGGTGGATGAACTTGCAAAAAGAGTACATAAAGAATTGGTACAGATTCTATCTGAAGCGAATCTGACCGATCTGCAACGAACGATTCTTTCATATAGGTTGACTGGTGTGCAATTGACGGCTTATACATGGGAGCAAATAGCGGAAGCGCTGAATTCGCCTGTCACAAGTGTTCAAATCTATTTCCTGGAAAGCTTACATATCGTACTAGATTTCATTGAAGAACATGAGGACATGCCTTTAGTGAAAAGCTTGGCTGTAGGGTGCAGAGTGGAGAACTATTTGACGCAATCTGCAGAACGATCGCGTAAATTGGTTCAACAAGGGTATTCTATAGAGCAGATTGCTTCGCTGCGCAATCTGAAACTCAGTACAATAGAGGATCATATGGTGGAAATGGCTGCAAATGTAAAAACTTTTCCGTATGAAGAATTTGTCACCGCTGAACAGATCCAGAAAGTTTGGCAGCAAATTGACCGGTTGCAGACAAAACGATTGCGTGTATTAAAAGAGCGGTGTGCGGAACTATCATATTTTCAGCTTCGGTTAATTATCATCCATGGAAAGCGGGTGGACAGTTGATGGACATACAAGACGTTTTACAGCAAAGGTTTGGCTATGTTGCATTTCGGCCCGGACAGGAAGAAGTGATCCGTCATATTGTAGCTGGCAGGGATGCGGTCGCGATTTTTCCCACCGGGATGGGCAAGTCACTTTGTTATCAACTTCCTGCCTACGTAATGGATGGCGCAGTAGTCGTAATCTCCCCACTGGTTGCATTAATGGAAGATCAAGTCGCTAATTTACGTAAACATAAAGAAAAAAGAATTGTTGCGATAAATTCATTTTTATCGAGACAAGAGAAAGAATTGGCTCTGAATACATTGCATCAGTATAAATTCATTTTTCTGTCACCTGAAATGCTTATGCAAACAGCGGTTCAACAATTGATCGAGCAATTGAACGTGGCGTTTTATGTAGTGGATGAAGCACACTGTATATCGGAGTGGGGATTCGATTTTCGTCCGGATTATTTGCGGATGAAAGAAATTTTCGCAGGATCGAAAAGGGCACCTGTTTTAGCTTTAACCGCGACGGCAAGTGAAAAGGTAATAGAAGATATCACGTCTTATCTGCAGCTCAATCAACCGCATATCGAACGTCAGCCGATCGATCGGCCTTCTATATCTTATCGTGTATTGCATTTAGAAAATCAATTGGCGAAAACAGACTGGATCATTGAAAGATTGTCCGTTACGATCGGTCCAGGCATTATCTATGTCGCTTCTAGAAAGCGAGCGGATGAATTGGCGGCGGTCCTGCAAGAAAAAGGGATCCGGGTGGCGAGTTATCATGGAGGCAAGGAACAAGATGAACGTTCCATCATTCAAGAACAGTTTGTACAAGGTGACCTAGAGTGGATTTGTGCAACCAATGCGTTTGGGATGGGAATCCATAAAGACGATATCCGTCAAATTATCCACGAGCATTTACCGGCTACTCCATCCGCTTATGTACAAGAGGTAGGCAGGGCGGGACGCGATGGAGAAAAAGCAGCCGCAACACTTCTTTACAGTGAAAGAGATATACAAAAATTGAAATTCATCGTTTTTGAAGACTTGCCTGACGAACAACAAATCCGTTATTATCATTCATTGATGCAGACGGGGGTAAGTGGATCGCTTGCGACTGAACAATCCGGACTGACAGAAGTGGCGGCCCGACTGCTGGATTATTATTTCGAGCAGTTTGACGAGGAAAATGTCATTCGTCAAATTCGTCAAATCTTTCAAGTGAAAGAACGACAAATCGCGGACATGGAGAGATTTGTGAGAAGTGAAGATTGTTTAAGAGAAAAGCTTCTCAGTTATTTCGGTGAAAAATCTGCTACAACTTTCGATTGTTGTTCACAATGTCAGAATATCGCCGATGAATGGATGGTTAGGACGACAGTTGAACAAAAACGTTCGACTAAATTGGATTGGAAAGAAAGACTGCATCAATTACTAGGCTAAGCCTTCTGTCCTTATTTACTTTTCCGACAAAATTCGGCATAATGGAAGTATGAATACGTTCGGATGATGTCTATTTCTTGATAGTTTTGAGAAATGAATTACATCACATAATTGGAACTGACATTATGAGATGTGAAGGAGAAGTTGCATATGAAAAAAGATGACTATGAACTTGATTTTGAGCAAAATCGTAAAGAGATTACTATAGAAAAAGAGTCTGATAAACTACCTTCTCGTTCAGAAATTCATAGAAAGAAAAAGAAGGAGAATCAGAATCGGACGAAGTTAATTAATATTCTTCTTGCTATATTTACGTTAATACCGATTGTGATTTTAGTATACGTTTTATCCGATTTATATTCGCCTGCCGTCCCGAACCAAGTGCCGGTCGAAAAATCGAAGGTTTCAGTCAGCAATAATTCCGTTGCAGATGGCAATTTGACCGGAGTTGCTAAGGGAAATAAAGAGCAACCGGCAGAAACAAAAAAACCAAATGCGGATGCTGCTAAAAAGCCTGCAGTCGAAGTAAAGCCTGAAAAGCCGGTGGAGAAACATAAGCAGCCAGCCAAGCAACCGGAGCCGAAACCAGAAGCAAAACCAAAACCAAAACCTGAAGCAAAGCCAAAACCAGTGGAAAAGCCAGCACCCAAGCCGGTGGAGAAGCCTGTGGAAAAACCGGCGCAAAATAAACCTGCTACGGGTGTTAGACATCATGTCGTCAAACCGAACGAGACGCTGTACCGTATTTCTGTCAATTATTATGGAAGTGGCGCTCATGTTCAGAAGATTCAACAGGCGAACGGCTTATCGTCCAATAATATAAGTGTGGGGCAGACACTTGTGTTGCCTTAGGTTACGTACAATTGAGCAACATTTTATGACTTTTATCTAAAAATTGATATGATAATGATGGTTTTTTTACTAATATTTTAAAAGCAAAGTGGATGCTTTGCTTTTTTCTATGGGAGCTGTGTGATGAAAAGGTATCAAACGACTTTGTTATCCGTCTTAATGTCTGGCGCTGGCCTGCTGGCATATATGTTTTCACTCGCACATCGGAACAGAGTGTTGACGCACACAGTTGCTTTAGAAGGCGCAACTGCCAAGAAGTTGACGGTTTTTTTTATTTCTGATATTCATAGGCGCCGGCTTTCAAACGGGCTGATAAATAAACTTCGTACTTTTCCTGTTGACGCAGTCATTGTAGGGGGAGATGTGGCTGAAAAAGGAGTGCCGCTTTCTCGTGTAAAACGAAATTTTCAACTGTTGGCCACGGTTGGTCCTCTTTATTATATTTTCGGAAACAATGACCAAGAGGTGGGAACAGAGGAGCTCTTGAAAATCATTGAAGAGTCAGGCGGAGTGACGCTTGTCGATCAAACGATACGTATTCCAGGGCATCCGACATGGGGACTATGCGGATTGGAAGACCCTTCAAATGGTACAGTTGATGTCGATCAGGCAGTTGCCTCGACAATTGGTTTTAAACATCTCATTTTAGCAGCCCACAATCCTTCTCTATTTCGTAAGATTGAAGGGCGTATGAAGCCGGATCTCATGTTGGCTGGCCATACGCATGGGGGACAAATCCGTTTAGGTAAATGGGGATTGCAAGATTTAGGTGTTTTTCAAAAAACAACAAATGGTGCCAAGTTGATTAGTAATGGTTTTGGCACTACGATGGTGCCATTACGGCTTGGTGCCAAACCTGAATGTCATGTAGTGGAAATACATTACTGAGCAGATGGGGTAAGGAGAGTAGATTTCATGTATTCTGTTGACGCAGTAATTGTCGGCGGCGGTCCGTGTGGCTTATCCGCAGCAATCGAATTACAAAAAATAGGGTTGTCCGTAATTGTCATTGAAAAAGGAAATATCGTTCATTCCATTTACAATTATCCGACCCACCAAACATTCTTTAGTTCCAGCAGCAAATTATCGATCGGCGATATTCCATTCATTACGGCGATTGATAAACCAAAGCGAAATGATGCATTGGTGTACTATCGCACGGTGGCTCAACTTAAGAATTTGCGAATCAATAGCCACGAACGAGTAGAAAACGTTCAAAAGCAAGGGAACGGATTCATTGTCCAGACTGATAAAGCGACATATGAAGCTTCCTATGTAGTGGTGGCAACGGGTTATTACGATCAACCGAACAGTCTGAACGTCAAAGGTGAAGAGTTGCCGAACGTTTATCATTACTTTAAGGAGGCCCATCCTTATTTTAATAAAAATGTTGTTGTGATCGGCGGCAAGAATTCAGCCGTTGACGCGGCTTTGGAGTTGCAGCGAGCAGGGGCGCATGTTTCGGTTATTTATAGAAAAGACAGCTATTCAGCGAGTGTAAAACCATGGATTTTACCAGGGTTTGATAGTTTGGTGCGAAATGGACAAATTCAAATGTATTTTAATGCGTGTGTCACGGAGATTACGGAGACGGCTGTAACCGTCACTCAGCAAGGAAAGACGTTTGATTTGGCAAGTGATTACGTCTTTGCGATGATCGGTTATCATCCGGACCATCCTTTTTTACGCAGAATAGGTATACAAGTGGACGAAGCGTCAGGACGTCCGATTTTTAATGAAGAGACGATGGAAACGAATGTGGAAAACCTTTTTATCGCAGGTGTGATAGCTGCGGGCAATAATGCCAATGAAATATTTATCGAGAATGGCCGCTTTCACGGCGGGATGATTGCAGCAGCGATCAAACAACAGAACGAATGAGAAAGCCGCCGGACTGAAAAACGTCCGGCGGTTCTTTAGTAGGAGAACTATAATACTAGAGTGCTGCAAGTAGGTTTTGTGATACACTAGCGTCATGGGGAGGCGCCTATGTTTATTCTACTTACTGTCGCGATTGCGCCAGGGCTAGCACTTTTCAGTTACTTATATCTCCGAAAGCAAATCGCAAAAGAGCCATCGCGAACATTGTTTCATGCGTTTATGTATGGAGCTATTATGACTTTTCCGATTTTGTTCATTCAGCACGTTTTTGAAGAGGAACATGTATTTTCTAATGAATTTTTACGTAACGTTTTATTTACTAGTAGTTTAGAAGAGTTTTTCAAATGGATCATCATTTTTATCCTTGTATACAAAATCATTGATTTTGAGGATGCGTACGACGGAATTTTGTATGGCGCTAGTGTTTCGCTAGGTTTTGCCACCGTTGAAAATATTTTATATCTTCTTTCATTCGGACTGGACACAGCATTTATCCGTGCGTTGCTGCCCGTATCGAGTCATGCTTTATTTGGCGTTGTGATGGGCTATTATTTTGGTAAAGCCAAGTTTTCGACAGAATCCGAAAAAGGCAGATGGGTTTGGATTGCCTTTTTAGCTCCGTTCACGCTCCACGCATTCTATAATGCAATCTTGTTCTTATATGACTATTGGCTATATTTAATGATTCCTTTTATGCTGTTCCTTTGGTGGTTTGGTTTGACTCGTGTGAAATATGCCCATACATTTGCGATGCAACAATTTAGAAAGAAAATAAATGCAAAACCAGAAAATCCGTCTACTTAGGCGGATTTTTTATTTTTTATCATAAAATTTAAAGCATTGGACAAACTAGAACAAAGCAGAAAAATTTGGAGGTGGATGTTACATGAAGCGAGTTGCTGTACGCTTCCTATTTTTACTCATCGCCGGTGTAATGGTTCTTTCATTATTTGTCATTCAAACGGAAGCATTCAGTGCGCGTGACTTGGCAAAAGGTGCTAAAGGCGATGATGTTATTGAATTGCAGGCAAGGCTGCAGTACATCGGATTTTATCATGGTGAAATTGATGGTAACTTTGGTTATGGAACATACTGGGCATTACGGAACTTTCAAGAACAATATGGCATGCCGGTAGACGGTATTGTTGGTAAAAACGTCAAGAAGAAGTTGCAGGGAATCTCCGATTACGATGAGAAGTATGTCAAAGGGCAAATTGCAAAAGGGAATCAATTTACGTATTATGGCGGCCAGCCTTTAGAGGCGCAAGTCAAGAAAGGCAGCAAACCGCAGAAACAAATGCAGACACCTGCGAAATATTCGGATCAGGATATAAAGTTATTGGCCAATGCGGTTTATGGGGAAGCACGGGGGGAGCCTTATGAAGGGCAAGTTGCGGTGGCAGCTGTAATTTTGAATCGGATTGAACATGCTGATTTCCCAGATACCGTCGGGGGAGTTATTTTCCAACCAGGAGCCTTTACCGCTGTATCAGATGGACAAATTTGGCTGACCCCGAATGAAAGGGCAAAAGAAGCTGTCATCGATGCGATCAATGGCTGGGACCCATCTGAAAATGCGATTTATTATTTCAATCCAATTACAGCAACGAGTAAGTGGATCTGGTCACGACCGCAAATTAAGAAAATCGGACTGCACATATTTTGTAATTAAAGGAAAGGAGGGCGAGGCGACGATATGAAAAGAATGCTCTTTATTATGACCTATTCATTCATAGTACTCGGGATTTATGCCTTTGGTAAAACTCAAGAGACCGAGCAGTTATCGGTGGCTTTAAATACACAGTATTCAAAAAGTATTTCGGACGCTTCACAAAAGCTAGGCGAACTTGAGGAATCGGTTAAAAAATCATTGCTGTTTGAAGACGAAAAAAGCTCAGCTAAAGAGCGAGAAGATGTTTGGCGACTGTCATCGGATATCAAAGCTTCAATAGGTGCTCTTCCTGTGAATGAGAGCTTTTCAACTTCTTGGATGAACTATTTAGGCCGTCTCGGGAATTATGCGAAAGAATCTACAGAGCAAGGCAATAAAGATGATTATTATGCTGTCATGAAACGGGCTTCGGATAACTTGGATGAACTCTCAAGTGAATGGCAAGTGGCTACTTCTGATTTATTATCAGGCGATATGACAATGCAGCATTGGGAGAATAAACTTGGCAGCAACGTCGAAAATGAAGGTAATTGGGGTAAAATGGGGGCATCCATCAAACAATACGGAGAAGCTGTATTTCCTTTGACGGCAAGTGAGTCGGATGCGCAAAAGAAAAAAGAATTACGTAATATTAAAGACCAGAAAATTACAGAAGACGAGGCAATCGAACGATTTAAAAAGCTTTTACCTGAAGTCTCGAATGATGTAATTGCCGCAGAGAAAAGCAGAAAAGGAGCACCCTATCCTTTTTATCACATTCGTTTTTCCGAAAATTCATCAATTGGATATATTGACATCACCCAAAAAGGCGGACATATCTTATCGTATTTGGTAGAACGTCGAATGGGAAAACCAACAAAGTCATTTGAAGAATTAAAGAAAATGGCTGCGGTGTTCCTAGATAAGGCGGATTACAAAGACGTTGTATTGGAGGAGTCCAGGGAAAATGATGTGGCTTGGCATTTTGTTTTCGTCAGGGTGAATCCAGATAACAATGCAAAAGTATTTTCTGATCCGATTCATATTAAAATGGCGAAGGATAATGGGGAAGTATTAGGGATGGATACATCTGAATATATTCGTAAAGAAACACTAAAACCGCAACCCATCCGGGACGTGAATTGGAAAGAGTTTTTCCGAACGGGCGTAAAGGTAATGGAAGAAGAGCTTGCATATGTTGAAAATAAGCAATTAGAGCAACGTTTGGCTCATTATCTTACAGTCGTTTCCAATGATAAAAAACCAGAGACCTATAAAATTGTAGTGGATACGGACACATTAGAAGTAATTAAAACCGAAAAACAATAAGAAATAGATTGGAAAACTCTTCACCGCGTGACATAATAGTATCAAAAGTAACTATTGGCAGGTGGAGAGATGAAGTTAACAATTGGTACGGTGTTGACGATTGAGAAGGATTACACAGAGGAATCCGAGAAGTTTAAATCCCGTGTTGTAGATATCGAAGAAGATCATACTCATTTTATGATGGACTATCCAATTAGCATGGAGACTGGGAAAACGGCTTTCTTCATTGATGGCACCCAGTTATTGATCACATTTGTTGATGACCTCAAAATGTCCTATGCATTTCGTACCGAAATTCACAGCAGGATGAATCGAACAATTCCGATGTTAAAACTGAAATATCCTGGAGATAAAGAACTGATCAAGATTCAGAGACGTGAATTTGTCCGAGTCGAGACATCATTGGATGTAGCCTTACAAGCTGATTCAGAATCGTTGCAATTGGTTTCATCCGACTTGAGTGCAGGCGGGTTGGCAGTCAATATGAAAAATCATGAGTATTTCCCCCAACAAACAGAGTTGGATTTGATGATTGTACTTCATTTTTCCAAAAATGAAATCAAATATATTTCCTGCAAGGCGAAGGTCGTAAGAAATTGGGAGCAGGACAATCGCCGGCTAAGCTCTTTAAAGTTTGAAGAAATTGATGAAAAAGATCGCCAGCATATCATTCGGTATTGTTTTGAACGTCAATTAGAGTTGCGTAATTCTTAAGGAAAAGTCTATCTTCAAAAGACTTTTCCTTTTTGCATATGGTACAATAAAGGCGAAAATGGAGGGGTTTTTAGCATGACTGGTGGAATGAGAATTGCAATCGACGGACCTGCGGCAGCCGGTAAAAGTACAATTGCTAAATTAGTGGCGAGAAAATTAGGATACACTTATATCGATACAGGAGCGATGTATCGGGCCATCACGTATAAAGTACTTCAAAATGCCGTGGATCCACATGATGAAGAAGCCATCGCTCAACTTGTGGGACAAGCAGAAATTGAGTTGCAACAAGGTGAGCAAGCGCAAAAGGTAATTTTGGACGGTCGCGATGTGACGGAGGTCATTCGTTCACATGAAGTGACTTCCCAAGTTTCCGCAATTGCGGCACTTACGTCAGTTCGTCAACTTTTAATGAAAAAACAACAGAACTTAGCAAAAGATTCATCTGTCGTAATGGACGGCAGGGATATCGGCACGTCTGTGCTGCCAGATGCGGAATTGAAGATCTTCATGACGGCATCCGTGGAAGAACGAGCAGAGAGACGTTTATTAGAAGAAAAGCAACGGGGCAATACAGTGGATTATGAAACATTGAAAGGAGAAATATCAGCGCGAGACAAGGCAGATAGCGAACGCGAAATTTCTCCATTAAAAAAAGCAGAAGATGCGATTATAATTGACACAACGGGGAAAACAATAGAAGAAGTGACAAATAGTATCGTTGAATATGCCGAAAAGAGGTTAGCTCGATGAACTTATATCCTTTAGGCAAATTTTTGATCAGTACGATTTGTTATCCACTTTATCGAATTAAAGTAATTGGCAAAGAAAAATTCCCTAAAGAAGGCGGGGTGCTTTTATGCACCAATCATATAGATAATCTTGATCCGCCTGTAGTCGGAATCACTTGCCCGAGAACCGTTCATTTCATGGCGAAAGAAGAACTGTTCAAAAAGCCGATTCTCAAGTCCGTTCTGCCGCAAGTACAAGCGTATCCAGTGAAAAGAGGCATGAGCGACCGTGACGCCTTCCGGACGACGATCAAATTACTTCGTGATGGGAAAGTTGTCGGCCTATTTCCTGAAGGTACAAGAAGCAAGACAGGGGAGCTCGGTAAGGGGTTAGCGGGAGCAGGTTTCTTTGCTTTAAAAGGAGGCGAAGCAAAAGTAGTACCTTGTGCAATCATCGGCCCGTATAAAGCTTTTTCACAACTGAAAGTCGTTTATGGCGATGCAATTGACATGACGCCTTTTCGCGAAAGAAAAGCTTCTGCTGAAGAAGTGACAGAAGCGATTATGGCAGAGATCTCCAAGTTGATAGCGCAACACAAATAAAAGAATAAGTGCAATTTTTTGTTTTTAAGTGTAGATTCGAATACTATAGAGATAAGATTCATTATGGAGGAGGACTACATATGACTGAAGAGATGAATATGGATGAAGTAAAAGAATACCGTGAAGGTGATCATGTAACAGGTGTAGTTACAAAGGTTGAAGAAAAATCGGTAACTGTTGAAATCGCAGGCGCTCCATTTGATGGCGTCATTCCGATCAGTGAACTCTCAAGCTTGCATATTGAAAAAGCAGCCGATGCAGTCGAGGTCGGTGATGAATTGAAGTTAGCGATTACAAAAGTTGAGGACGATGCATATGTTTTATCGAAGCGCCAAGTTGACGCGGAAAATGCATGGGATTCATTAAAAGAACAATTTGAGAACGGTGAAATCATCGAAACAGAAGTAAAAGACGTAGTGAAAGGCGGACTTGTCGTAGACTTGGGAGTTCGTGGATTTATCCCGGCTTCACTAGTTGAAGATCATTTCGTTGAATCATTCGAAGATTATAAAGGACGTACGATGACATTTAAAATTGTGGAGATGGATCAAGAAAAAAATCGATTGATTCTATCACATCGCGCGGTCGTCCAAGAACAAAACGATAAGAAAAAAGAAGAAGCACTTTCGTCGATCCAAGAAGGCGATGTTTTAGACGGTACTGTACAACGGATCGCTTCATTCGGAGCTTTTGTTGATATTGGCGGCGTAGATGGCCTTGTCCATATTTCACAAATTTCCCATGGACATATCGAAAGTGTCTCCGATGTCTTGAAAGAAGGAGACGAAATTAAGGTAAGGGTCTTGTCTGTAGATCGCGATGCTGAACGTGTATCTCTATCCATCAAGGACACGCTGCCTGGACCTTGGGAAAATGTCGCTGAAAAAGCGCCGATCGGTTCTGTATTAGAAGGAACAGTAAAGCGTCTAGTGGCATATGGTGCATTCGTGGAAATCTTCCCGGGTGTCGAAGGACTTGTCCACATTTCAAGGATTGCACATACGCATATCGGTACACCTCACGAAGTGCTTGAAGAGGGGCAGACGGTTCAGGTGAAAGTACTCGATGTCAATCCAGAAGAGAAACGAATTTCATTAAGCATCAAAGATCTTTTGGAAAAAGAGGACGATCCTCGCGAAGAGAACTTCAGCTATGAAATGCCTGAAGAAACAACCGGCTTTTCATTCGGAGATGTCATCGGCGATCAGCTGAAGAAATTCAAAGAATAATATTATCAATGATGAGTCGATTGTGATCAACTAACAACAACTTAATTACTATGTATGATGAGAATGATGATGCTTTCATATGCATCATCATTCTTTTTGTGTATAATATTCAAAGATAGGTCGGAAGGGTGTAATGAAACAAATGAAAAAACCAACAGTAGCAATCGTAGGGAGACCGAACGTCGGGAAGTCGACAATTTTCAATCGCATCGTAGGCGAACGGATCTCCATAGTGGAAGATGTGTCCGGCGTGACACGAGATCGCATATACAGCCCGGCGGATTGGCTGAATTATGAATTCAATTTAATCGATACGGGCGGAATTGACATCGGTGACGAACCATTGCTGGAACAGATCCGTGCTCAAGCTGAAATCGCCATCGATGAAGCGGACGTCATCATCTTTTTGACGAACGGGAGAGACGGCGTAACCGATGCGGATGAACAAGTAGCCAGAATGCTTTATAAAACAAAAAAGCCGATTGTCTTGGCAGTTAATAAAGTGGATAATCCGGAAATGAAAGAAATGATTTATGATTTCTACTCACTTGGTTTTGGAGAACCATATCCGATATCCGGTTCGCACGGGCTAGGTCTGGGTGATTTATTGGACGCGGTCGCTGAAAGCTTTAAGGAAATGGATCTTGAAGAGGAAGATGAAGACACAATCCGTTTTTGCTTGATAGGACGGCCGAATGTCGGAAAATCGTCACTTGTTAACGCGCTTCTCGGGGAAGACCGCGTAATTGTCAGTGATATTGCTGGTACGACTACCGATGCGATCGACTCTGTTAAAGAAGTGGATGGGCAGCTTTTCAAGATAATCGATACTGCCGGTATGCGTAAAAAAGGTAAAGTGTATGAAAACATGGAGAAATACAGTGTGCTCCGTGCACTGAAGGCTATTGATCGATCTGATGTCGTCCTAATCGTCCTTAACGCGGAAGAAGGAATTCGTGAGCAGGATAAGCGGGTCGCAGGATATGCTGAAGAGGCTGGGAAAGGTGTCTTGTTCGTTGTGAACAAATGGGACACATTGGAGAAAGACGATAAGACGATGAACAAATTTATCGACGATATCAGGGACCAGTTTCGTTTCTTGGATTATGCACCGATTCTTTTTGTGTCTGCTAAAACAAAGCAAAGAGTGCATACATTATTTTCCAATATTCAAATGATTAGTGAAAATCATGCATTGCGCATCCAGTCGAGTGTCTTAAATGAAGTAATCGAAGATGCTGTAGCGAGAAACCCTGCGCCTGCTGATAAAGGGAAACGTTTGCGGATCTATTACGCGACACAAGTTGCCGTCAAGCCGCCGACTTTTGTTGTATTCGTCAACGAACCATCGCTTATGCACTTTTCTTATGAACGTTTCTTGCAAAATAGATTGCGGGAAGCTTTTGGCTTTGAAGGTACGCCGATTCGCTTGATCACGAGAGCAAGAAGCTAAGTACTAGATAAGAAAGGGTTGGGGTAATGGAAAACATCTCTATAATAGGAGCAGGAAGCTGGGGAACAGCTCTTGGATTCGTACTCGCTGAAAATGGGCATGACAGCTTGATTTGGACAAGACGTGCTGAGCAAGCGGATGAAATCAACCAACAGCATTCGAACAGTCAATATCTGCCTGATGTGAAGCTGCCCGAAAATCTTACATCCACTAGTGAACTGGACAAGGCGGTGCAGCATGCGAATATAATCGTCCTTGCTGTTCCGACAGTTGCCATGCGTCAAACGTGCAAAAAAATTCAAGCTGTACTTAAAACTCCTACAATTTTTGTTCACGTCTCAAAAGGTATTGAACCAGATTCCTTAAAACGGATTTCGGAAATTATTGAAGAAGAAGTGGATGAATCGCTTCGCTCTGCAATTGTCGTATTATCAGGTCCGAGCCATGCGGAGGAAGTAGTGCTCCGTCATCCAACGACTGTGACAGCCGCTTCATCCAATATGGAGGCGGCAGAGCGTGTACAGGATTTATTCATGAACAATTATTTCCGAGTCTATACCAATGCTGACGTAGTGGGTGTTGAGCTTGGCGGTGCGTTGAAGAACGTCATTGCGTTGGCTGCAGGAATATCGGATGGTCTGGGTTATGGCGACAATGCCAAAGCCGCACTTATTACACGAGGCTTGGCTGAAATTACGAGATTGGGTGTTAAGATGGGAGCGGAACAACAAACGTTCTCAGGTTTGACAGGTCTCGGTGATCTTGTCGTAACGTGCACGAGTGTCCACTCACGAAATTGGAAGGCGGGCAATCGCCTTGGCAAGGGACAGTCACTGGAGAAGGTGACGGATGAAATGGGAATGGTGATAGAAGGCGTGCGCACAACAAAAGCTGCCTATCAGCTGGCAGACCATTTCGACACGACCATGCCGTTGACGGAAGCTTTGTACTCGATTTTATTCGGAGGCATTCCACCGAAGCAAGCAGTCGACCAATTGATGAGCCGCGGGAAGAAACAAGAAATCGATATGTTCTTTGGCGGTATATAAATAGTAGGAAGGTGACAATTTTGTCCTCGTTAGATAAAATGTGGCTATCTTTTTACGCGATGGGTTTTATGGCGATTTCAATGGGCTTGATCTATACAAGTCGTTATAAATTGAAAAATCGCGTACTTAAAATCTTGTTTGCCATTATAGCCTATGTATTATTAATTACTTCGTTCTTTGCGATGGTCTATTTAGTATTCAATGGACCTACTGGAGGAGCATAAAATATGAATAGAAAAGTAATCGTATTAACTGTCATGTTGTGTGTTGGATTGCTGTTGTCGGGCTGTATATCACGTACACCTGAAGAAAAACAAGTAAGTGAAACGCCATATCCTGACCAGTTGGAAACAGTTCAAAAAGCAGTGGATAGTTACCAAGAACAAGCAGGTGGTCTATTGCCGATCAAAACGCGTGACATGGAAACCGATCAATATATCAAATATCCAATAGAGTTTTCAAAAATTGTACCGGATTTCACTGAAAAAATTCCATCCAATGCTTTCGAAAACGGTGGAATCTTTCAGTATGTCCTTACAGACGTTGAAGAAAACCCGACTGTGAAACTTGTAGACCTCCGAATAGCAGAGAAATTACGTGATTTGAATTTGCGGAAATTCATCAATGGCGAACTGCCATTTTTAGACCCGGTAGGCGAGTTTGTCTATGAAGTGGACTTTAAGAAAATGGGTTTCAAAGAACCTTTAACTGTAGAAAGCCCATACTCTAACGCTCACCTGCCAATTGTCGTAGCAGGAGACGGCCATTTCTACGTGGACTACTCCATAGATTTGAATAAGATTCTTACGGAAGAAAAACCTGAAGTCGAGCAAGGAACGGACATCCGCTACCTGCTTTCCGAAACCTCAGCCATTCTACCAGCCTACTCATTGCCATATACTGTGAACGAAGACAATGAGCCGGTATTTATGAAGAAATAATTTTTTTGTTTTGCTGGAAGTTGTTCAACTGATCGCAGTGGAAGTTTTGTTTTTGTATCACTTTGCAGAACGGACTATCTAGTTGATTGGAGTGGAGGGCGGCGACTCCTGCGGGATTAGCGTGACAGGTGAGACCCTGGACTGAGCGAAAGCCGTAGCGAAGGACGGCTTTTGCGGGTAAAAGCGAAGCGTTAGGAGCACACGCTCTTAGAAGGAAGCGGCTCACCGCACGTCCCGCGGAAAGCGTCCGCCCGCAACGGAAATCAATGGTGCCCCCACACTTAGTCATAAATAGCTAGATATTGAAAAACGTTTCATGCTTTATTATGCATGAAACGTTTTTCTGTTTCATAAACTACTATGCGGAGAAAAAGGAGGGCGAAAGATGAAAGAAGAATTATATGAAAATCTTGCTAGAAGAACAGACGGTGATATTTATATAGGTGTGGTAGGCCCTGTGCGTGTAGGTAAATCCACCTTTGTCAAACGAGTCATGGAAGAAGTCGTTATTCCGAATATGACCGATGCAAACGACCGTATACGCGCGCAAGACGAGTTGCCTCAGAGTTCCCCTGGCCCGGTGATCATGACGGCAGAACCGAAGTTTGTGCCCGCTCAAGGCACAAACGTATCAATTGGAGAAGGAGAACTGGCATTTCAGATTCGACTAGCGGATTGCGTAGGCTATGTAATCGACGGCGTCAAAGGCTATGAAGACGAGGAAGGACCGAAATATGTTCATACCCCTTGGCACAATGAACCGATCCCGTTCGAAGAGGCGGCAAGGATAGGCACAGACAAAGTCATCCGGGATCATTCAACGATCGGAATATTGCTGACAACGGATGGTACCGTTAATAATATTTCTCGCTCTGCTGCGGAAGTCGCGGAGAATGAAATCGTCTCTAAGCTGCAGGAAATTGGTAAACCGTTCGTCATTGTATTGAACTCAAAAATGCCTGCGCATGAGCGTGCACTGGATTTAAAACAGCAACTGCATGAAAAATATGGCGTTCCTGTCATTGCGATCAGTGCTGATCAATTGAACGCTGCGGAAATTCAGCTGATCTTAAAAGAAGCACTGTATGAGTTTCCGATCACTGATATTGAACTGCAACGTCCGGACTGGATGGAAGAGCTGGGGGATGATCACAAACTGAATGCTCGAATCGACCATGTCATCAATGATGGTTTCCTGGGTGTTTCAAAAATACGTAAAGTACAGGAGATTGCTGAATTATTGCAAGAAGAGGAGTTTGTACGGCAGGCTGACGTCGTAGAAGTCGATGCAGGTAAAGGAAAAGCGATCGTTAATATAGATATGGATGAACGTGCTTATATTGCCGTATGTGAAGAGTTTATGGGTAAAGAGATGCGATCCAAAAAAGATTGGCTCGTCTTCATAAAAGAAGCCGTGAAAGCCAAGAAGTCCTATGATATGTATGCGGAAGCGATTGATACAGCAAAGCAGTCGGGCTATGGTGTTGCCCTCCCTACGATCGCAGACTTCCAGCCGACACCGCCAGAGCTGATCAAACAAGATACATTCTATGGTGTCCGAATGAAAGCGAAGGCGCCTTCGCTGCATATAATACGAATCGATATGGAAGCTGAATTTTCTCCGTTGATCGGTTCGGAATTCCATAGTCATCACTTACTTAAAGAATTGAAAAATGCTTATTTACATGATCGGGATGCTCTATGGGAAACACAGTTGTTTGGAACCCCGCTGCATGAAGTGATGAAAGAAAGTATTCGTTTCAAGACCGCAGCGGTCCCGGACAAAGCTAGAAAACGACTGAGAGAAACAATTGAACAAATGGTGAATGACGGCAATAAAGGCATGATCACATTTATCGTCTAATGAATCAATTACGCCTCAGTGAGGAAGTGTCCAGATTTCGAATCGAACCTGTTCGTATAACTCTTTTCGAAATCTGTGACGTTCAATTCCAAGCGCCCGTCTCTCGGGTCACTTCGGGAAAGTCTCCAGTGCCTGTCAAGACTAATCAGGGCTTTCCACTTTTGACGACATTTGCTGAACAAGGAACTACTCCGAATTCATCCCATCTCCTATTGGAGAAAGAAATAATCTGCTGAATAAAGATAATGTAGAGAAAGATCCGACAAAAGCGGGTCTTTTTTCTATTGTTTTTCCTTTAAAAAGGGAGAAAAGCACAGAAAAACTGTTTATCGCGATAAAGCGCAATAATATTGTTGCACCGCCGTTTTTCTTATGTTACTCTTTTTACAGTGTTAACAGCAATAGCATCCCCTTTTGAGAGGAGGTGAACGGTGTGAATAAAACAGAATTAATTAACTCTGTAGCAGAAGCGGCAGGTCTGACGAAAAAAGACGCGACTAAAGCTGTTGAAGCTGTATTCGATACAATTCAAGCGACTCTTGCGAAGGGTGAGAAAGTTCAATTGATTGGTTTCGGAAACTTTGAAGTTCGTGAACGCGCTGCCCGTAAAGGACGTAATCCACAATCGGGTGAAGAGATCGAAATCGCTGCAAGTAAAGTTCCAGCTTTTAAAGCAGGTAAAGCACTAAAAGACGCAGTAAAATAATTCGAGATTTTACATAGGAGTCCGTCCAGCGAATCTGTCAAACAGATGGCAATGGATGGACTCCTTTACGTTTGTACATAATCAATTACACTCGGTGTAGTGGCGTCCCGGTTTTGAAGTAAGTGTGCTCGGTTCACTCCTTTCAAAAACTGTGAAATCCGCCGGCGTGTCTGTTGGATAAAGAAAAGTACCCTAACTGTACGGAATGTGTAGAATATGCTACTATTTTGGTGAAATAGGTTTTGTTCCTATAAGGAGGACATACTGTGATGAATGAGCAAGATTTAAATAAAATAAAACAAGCAGTCACGATGATCTTGGAAGCCATCGGCGAAGATCCAAGCCGTGAAGGCTTACTTGATACGCCCAAGCGTGTCGCCAAAATGTATCATGAAGTATTTGAAGGATTGAATAAAGATCCAAAAGAATATTTTGAAGTAGTCTTTCATGAAAACCATGATGAAGTCGTACTAGTAAAAGATATTCCATTTTACTCTATGTGCGAACATCATTTGGTCCCGTTCTTCGGAGTTGCCCACGTTGCGTATATACCGCGTGATGGAGTGGTGGCTGGATTAAGTAAATTAGCTAGAGCCGTGGAGACGACTGCAAAACGCCCGCAGCTGCAGGAACGCATTACATCGACAGTCGCAGATGCGATGATGGAAATGCTGAATCCGATCGGTGTCTATGTCATCATTGAAGCTGAGCATATGTGCATGACGATGAGAGGTATTAAAAAACCTGGTTCTAAGACGATCACAACAGTAGCTAGAGGAATTTATGAACATGACGACGTAAAACGTGCTGAAATTCTATCTCTGCTCAAAACGAACTGAGGCCTTTGCGGAACGCTCGATTTATATGCTATCATTAAGACCATATAGAGACTGGAGATGCAAAGATGACACAACCTGACTATTTAGTTATTAAAGCGAAAAAAGACGGAGTAAATGTCATTGGGTTGACGAGAGGCAACGACACAAAGTTTCACCATACTGAGAAGTTGGATCGAGGAGAGGTCATGATTGCTCAGTTTACAGAGCATACATCTGCCATTAAAATTCGGGGTGAAGCTGAAATCCATACAGCTCATGGAATCGTTTCGAGCGAAGAAAAAGAATGACCGGCAATTTAAGGCTGATGGGAATGGAGTTTACTGATGGATACAAAAGGATTCACTGACCAAGTCGACAATTATATACAAAACTTGCGAAGCGCTATTTATCAACCGATTGTCGAGCGAGATGCGGGACATGCACCAATCGATAGACAAAAGGCATTTTTGCTTTTACTGCCTATGTTGAATGGAGAGTCATGGACGGATGAAATGCATCAAGCGTCTTTAGCAATTGGCGCAATTCACACGGCGTTTGATATTCATGATCAAATCGATAGTACAGATGCTTCATCCAAGGAACAGCAGCTGATGGTGCTTGCTGGTGATCATTTCAGTGGCATTCATTATAAGCTATTGGCATCCATTCCAAACTTCCATCTCATCCGTTCTTTATCTGTTGCGATCGGCAGGATCAATGAATGCAAGACAACTTTGCTGCAAGAACCTCCAAATTCCATTGAGGATCGGTTACAATTGATTGGTGAAGTGGAAAGTGCTTGCATAATAGAGTTTTATCATACGTTCGGTTTTACCCGATATATTTCTATTGTTGAAGTGCTGTTTCCTTTAATTTGGCTGATAGAAAGCGGTCAACAGGACTTGAATCGAATGAAATTTCCGCATTTAGCTCCGAATGCAAGAGATACGGAAAAATGGATTCAACAATTGCAGGAAAACTTAGATGATAGATTACACAATAACTTTTATTTACATAAACCTTTAGTCGATCAAGTACTGAAGATGGCAAAGCAAGGGGCAAGCAAACTGATTTAGAAAGTAGGGGCAAATCGTGGCGGTCTCAAAAGAAGAAAAAGTTCATAACGTCTTTGAAAAGATTTCAACAGACTATGATAAAATGAATTCCGTAATCAGTTTCAATCAGCATATAAAATGGCGGAACGATATTATGGTTCGGATGAATGTGCAGCCGGGCTCAAAGGCATTGGACGTCTGTTGTGGCACAGCGGATTGGACGGTAGCGTTAGCTAAAGCGGCAGGTCCTGCTGGCGAAGTGACAGGACTTGATTTCAGCGCAAATATGCTGGAATCAGGCAGAGAAAAAGTGGCTCCCTATCCGAATATTGAGTTAGTTCAGGGGAATGCCATGTCACTACCTTTTCCAGATAATTCATTTGATTACGTAACGATCGGATTCGGCTTGCGGAATGTGCCGGATTATCTAACTGTTCTGAAAGAAATGCATCGCGTACTAAAACCAGGTGGAATGGCTGTGTGCCTGGAAACCTCTCAGACTAAAATACCTGTTTATCGTCAGGCGTTTCGATTTTATTTTAAATACATCATGCCGTTATTCGGGAAGCTCTTCGCAAAAAGTTATAAAGAATATTCCTGGCTGCAAGAATCGGCGAATGATTTTCCGGGGATGAAAGAGCTGGCACAGCTTTTTGTCGAAGCGGGCTATCAAGAAGTTTCGTATAAGTCTTACAGTGGCGGGGCTGCGGCGGGACATATCGCATACAAATAATGAGTAAATGGGAGAAGGTAATGGGTTTGGAAAAAATTAAGTTGATGTCACTTTACACGGATTTCCGGAAAGATGTGGCCTATATTGAAAAAGAGCTTGAACGTTCCGTGCAATCTTCTTCTCCCATTGTTCGTCAAGCTTCTTTACATTTATTAAAAGCTGGCGGGAAAAGAATTCGTCCCATTTTCGTTATTTTGGCTGCACAATTCGGCAACTACTCCCTCGAAAAAGCAGCAAAGGTAGCTGTGTCGCTTGAATTAATTCATATGGCATCTCTTGTACATGATGATGTCATTGATGATTCCGACATGCGACGCGGTTTAGAGACGGTTAAGGCGAAGTGGAATAACCGTGTAGCCATGTATGCCGGTGATTTCATCTTTTCACGTGCGCTGACTTCTATTGGCAGCATTGAAAAAGAAGCGGTACACCGAATTTTGGCGGAGACGATGTTGGAAATATGCAAAGGTGAAATCATTCAAATTGATTTTCAGAGACAAACCGACCAAGGCATGCGGGATTATCTGCAACGTATTAAGCGGAAAACGGCACTATTGCTAGCTTCCAGCTGTGAACTGGGTGCATTGAGTGCGGATGCGGATGCGGAAACTGTACGGAAACTCAGAAGATATGGCTATTTCACAGGAATGGCTTTTCAGATAGTGGACGATATCCTCGACATCACGTCAACAGACGCGGAGCTTGGTAAGCCAGCGGGCAGTGACTTATTGAATGGTCATATTACGTTACCTATTTTATACATAAAAGACGATGCTGAATTCAGACCGTATATGGAACGTGCATTCGCTGGAAATATGCTGGAGTCCGATCGGCAAAATATGCTACGCTACATCCGGCAGAGCGACGCAATAGACAAAGCACAGCATGTCAGCGATCTTTATTTAGAAAAGGCGCTAAAAGAACTTGATGGTCTCCCGAATGGCAAGTCGAAAAAAGCATTAATCCAAATTGCAGACTTCATCGGGCAACGAAAATATTGACGAATCTTGTTTATAGTTGAAAGAAAAAGACGTCAGTGGTACGATTTAAAAGGGTTATTCCCCGATAGACAGATGAAGGAGTGTTTTGACAGATGGAAAGAACATTTTTAATGGTAAAACCAGACGGCGTACAACGTAACCTGATCGGTGAAATTGTCAGCCGCTTTGAAGACAAAGGGTATCAAATGGTAGGCGGGAAATTAATGAACATTTCCGAAGAGCTTGCACAACAACATTATGGTGAACATAAAGAACGCCCATTCTTTGGTGAACTTGTAGACTTTATCACTTCTGGACCAGTATTCGCAATGGTTTGGGAAGGTGAGAATGTCATCTCAACTGCACGTTTGATGATGGGTGCTACGAATCCAAAAGAATCTGCTCCTGGAACTATCCGTGGAGACTTCGCTGTAACGGTAAGCAAAAATATTATTCATGGTTCAGATTCACCTGAGTCAGCAAGCCGCGAAATCAACTTGTTCTTCAAAGAAGAAGAGCTTGTGACTTATGACAAATCAGTGAACAGCTGGATTAACTAATCGCCAAAAACAGCCGAGCGAATTTCGCGTGGCTGTTTTTCTTATACATACGGCATGCTTTTTCCGTTATAATAGGAACATACATAGAAAGATAGGGCAGTAGGAGGGCTTTGCATGTCTGATTATTCGATATTAATTCAAGGGATTAAAAGGAAGACCGGCATTGATTTATCGTTATATAAAGAAGCCCAGATGAAACGTCGATTGACTTCCTTATATGAGAAGAAGGGCTTCCGGGACTTCAGAGAATATTTTGAAGCGATTCAATCTGACAAAGAGATGTTGGATGAATTCTTGGACCGCATGACGATTAATGTTTCTGAATTTTACCGCAATGCAATCCGGTGGAATGTGCTGGAGAACAAGATACTACCGCAATTATTGGAGAAGAATAAGAGATTGAAAGTGTGGAGTGCTGCTTGTTCCACTGGCGAGGAGCCGTATTCATTGGCAATGGTGATGGCAACGCACATTCCATTGCGAGATATTTCAATTTTGGCTACTGATTTGGACGCTGGCGTCATTAACCGTGCCAAAGTAGGGTTATATGGCGAACGTTCGTTAAAAGAAGTGCCAAAATCAATCGTCAGTAAATACTTCGTCAAAGAAGGGCAATCGTATCAAGTGGTAGAGGAGATCAAGAAAACCGTAACATTCAAACAGCATAATTTGCTGGAAGATCGTTACGATTCGAATTATGATCTCATCGTTTGCCGTAATGTCATGATTTATTTCACAGAAGAAGCAAAAGACCAGATTTATACGAATTTTTCTAAGGCATTAAAGCCAGGGGGCGTTTTATTTGTCGGCAGTACAGAGCAGATATTCAACCCTGAAAAATACAACTTTGAATCAGTGGATACATTCTTTTATAGAAAAAAATAATACGAACATTCAAGGGGGAACTGAACATGCGTTTTATTACAGCTGGAGAATCACATGGTCCACAATTGACAGCTATCATTGAGGGCTTACCTGCACAAATGGAATTGACGGCAGACATGATCAACAAGGAATTAAAGAGAAGACAAGGCGGTCATGGAAGAGGTCGAAGAATGCAGATTGAGAAAGACCGTGTAGAAATTTCTTCAGGTGTACGGCACGGTAAGACAATCGGTTCTCCTGTCACACTAACAGTCGTAAACGATGACTGGAAGCACTGGACGGGGATTATGGGTATCGAACCTTTGGCAGAAGATATGAATCCTGAGGACGTCAAACGTCAAATTACGAGACCGCGCCCAGGCCATGCAGATCTAGTCGGCGGCATGAAATATGGACATCGCGATTTACGGAATGTGTTGGAACGTTCTTCTGCACGTGAAACGACAATGCGGGTTGCAATCGGCGCAGTTGCCAAGCAATTCTTGCGTCAGCTAGGCATAGAAACAGTTGCTCATGTGACAGAAATCGGAGGAATCGAGACGGATCCTTCTACATATGCAAACCTTACGATTGAAGACTTGCGTCAGACTGTCGAGGAAGACCCAGTGTATTGTGCAGACAAAGAAGCTTCGGCCAAAATGACAGAGGCAATTGATGATATTAAAAAGCGGGGCGACACGCTTGGTGGAGTCGTCGAAGTGATTATTGAAGGGTGTCCTCCTGGGATTGGCAGCTATGTACAATTTGATCGGAAAATGGACGGCAAATTGGCTGGCGCGATGATGAGCATCAATGCGTTCAAAGGTGTTGAAATTGGATTAGGCTTTGAGATGGCAAGGATACCGGGCAGTGAAGTGCACGACGAAATTAGTTGGGATTCAGAGCGGGGGTACTACCGTAAGTCCAATCGCTTAGGCGGACTGGAAGGCGGTATGACGACTGGAATGCCTATCGTTGTACGAGGTGTAATGAAGCCGATTCCAACATTGTACAAGCCGCTTGAGAGTGTTGATATAGATACGAAGGAGCCGTTTACAGCAACAATCGAGCGATCGGACCCTTGTGCAGTGCCTGCAGCGTCTGTCGTGGCAGAGCATGTCATTGCGACAGAAATGGCTAAAGCGATCATGAATGAGTTCCGTTCTGATACAATGGACGGTCTGCAAAAGGACATTGAACAATATAGACAGTATGTAAAGGAGTTTTAAGATGGAAAAGTTAACGGTTTCCGTCAAAGAGCATCAGTACAATGTTTATGTGGGTTCAAAAACGTATGAATTATTTGCTTCAGAATACGCGGACCTGATTAACAGCACGGATAAAATCGGCATTATTGCAGATTCACATGTAGCTGAACTGCATCTTCCGTTATTGAAAAATGCGCTTGCACGCACAGGACGCGAGATTTCGGTCAAAATCGTGCCGGGTGGCGAAAGCTGTAAAAGTTCCGACGTGTATGTTGATTGCCAGTCGTTTCTATTGACGGAAGGATTCACACGTAATTCGCTTCTCATTGCTTTTGGCGGCGGCGCCTGCGGAGATTTGACTGGTTTTGTTGCAGCAACTTTCATGCGAGGCATTCGCTTTATTCAATGTCCAACAACAGTGCTCGCTCATGACAGCGCGGTTGGAGGAAAAACGGCGATTAATATGCCGGAAGGAAAGAATATGGTAGGAGCTTTTCATCAGCCGGCTGCAGTGTTGTTTGATACAGATGTCTTCAAGACGCTGCCGGCTTCTGAAATGCGTTCAGGGATGGCTGAATTGATTAAGCACGCGTTTATTTCCGATGCGGTCTGGACTGAGCAGCTTCTCGTAGAAGAACAATTTTCCACGCCATCGATCGAGTGGTTAGAAAGTGAATTAATGCAAGGGATACATGTGAAAGCGCAGATTGTCGGAGAAGATGAATTTGAGCATTCCACGCGTAAGTTTTTGAACTTCGGCCATACGTTCGGCCATGCGGTGGAAGCGGCATCGGGATACGGCAAATTGAGCCATGGGGAATGTGTCATGATTGGGATGGGTTATGCGTTTCTTCTTAGTGAAAAACATGGGGATATTTCGGCTGATTTCACGAATCAATACTTACAATTTGCGAAGCAAAACGGCTATACATTTGAACCGGTATTTTCATATAGCTTCGATGAGTTGTTGTCGTATATGCAGAAAGATAAGAAGGCTTCATTCGGAAAGATGAATTTTGTCATGTTAAAAGAAATCGGACAGCCATTTGTCAAGGAAATTACTACTGAGCAATGCAGGGAAGTGTTTGAAGAGTTTAAGCAGAAACTAGAGAGCGGGGGGATTGTGTGAGTGTCAGAGGTATTCGAGGCGCGACGACTGTAGAAAAAGACGAAGCACAGGAAATATTGAAGGCAACTGAAGAACTTGTGTTGGAAATGGCGAAGGTGAACCGGTTTGATCCAGAAGATATCGCTTCGGTCATCGTGTCTACGACGGTGGATGTCAAAGCGGCATTTCCCGCTAAAGCCATTCGTTCGATAGAAGGTTGGACGTATGTTCCTGTCATGTGTACACATGAAATCGATGTTCCAGGTTCCATGCGTAAATGCATCCGGGTCATGATGAACGTCAATATCGAAACGAAGCAAAGTGATATCCAACACATCTACCAAAATCATGCAGTTCAATTACGACCGGACCTACAAAAATAACTCATTTCTAAAAGGGGGCCCCAAAATGAATTGGAAGCCGATTTTATCAACTATGAAACCATATACTCCAGGCCGTTCAATTGCTGAAGTAAAACGTACATACGGACTGCAGGAAGTAAACAAGCTCGCATCAAATGAAAATCCGTATGGTTCTTCTCCCGCAGTCGCAGAGTATCTACGCTCTAAAGCGGATCAATTTGAAATGTATCCAGATGCGTTCACTGCTGGCTTGCGCACGAAGCTGGCAGAATTTCATCAGGTCGATCCGATGGAAATTTTATTCGGTAACGGTTCCGATGAAATGGTAACGATGATCTCAAGAGCGCTTTTGCAGCCAGGTACAAACACCGTAATGGCTTCCGTTACATTTCCTCAATATGCACATAATGCGAAAATTGAAGGTGCTGAAATCCGTCAAGTGCCTATGCTCGATAATGGGGATCATGATTTAGAAGGGTTTTTGAAGGCAGCGGATGATCATACAGCCATTATTTGGGTATGTAATCCGAATAACCCGACAGGTAACTTGCTATCGAGCAAAAAGATCAAAGATTTCTTAGATCAGGCACCTAAAACGGCTCTTGTGGTTCTTGATGAAGCGTACTTTGAATATGTCACGGATCCTGGACAGGAAGATGCGATGAATTGGATCCATGATTACGACAATTTAATTGTGTTGCGGACGTTCTCCAAGGCGTACGGGCTGGCTAGTTTCCGTCTTGGCTATGGCGTTACGAACAAAGCCAATATGGCAGAATTAAATAAAGTACGCAATCCATTCAATAATAACTCTCTGGCTCTTGCAGCGGCAGAAGTGGCGCTTGGAGACCAGCAGTTTCTTCAAGACTGTGTGAAGAAAAATCACACAGAACGTAAACGGTATGTCGACTATGCAGAGAAAAATTCTATAGCCATCTATCCTTCCGAAACAAACTTTGTATTGATAGAAGTACCGATGGATTCCGATGAAGCTTGTGAAAAACTGTTACAGCATGGGTTTATCGTACGCAGCGGGAATTTGCTCGGTACTCCGGGGTATGTCCGTGTGACGATAGGGACTGAACAGCAAAATACCGATTTCTTCAAAGCATTTGATCAATTATTAATTACTGAATAAGGATAGATGACGATGAAAACGACTGTAAGTATTATAGGACTGGGATTGATCGGTGGATCACTCGGTCTCGCATTGAAACGAAATCCAGATGTTCACCTAGTTGGTTTCGACCGCTCGTATGCGACTGCTGACGAAGCGTTCCGACGAGGCATCATTGACACAATTGCACCTTCAGCAAAATCAGCCTGTGAGCAGGCTGACTTTGTCATTTTCGCAACGCCTGTCAATACGACAGTGGCGATTTTCGAAGAGGCACTGGAGTGGACATTCAAAGAACATGCGATTGTCACAGATACCGGCAGCACGAAGAAACCAATCATGGATGCAGCTGTCGCCCTACAAGAAAAAGGCATTACTTTCATTGGCGGCCATCCAATGGCGGGTTCCCATAAAAGTGGTGTTTCCGCAGCAATGGAACATCTTTTTGAGAATGCCTATTATATTTTGACTCCAAGTAAAACAACGACTGAACATCAAATTACGCTTCTTGAAACGTTGCTTGAAACAACGAAAGCGAAACTCATCGTGCTGCAGGCTGAAGAGCATGATCGGATGACGGCCATTATCAGTCACTTTCCGCACCTTGTTGCCTCTTCATTGGTCGGCCGGTTGGCTGCACAAGAAGAGCAACAGCCTTTTGTCAAAAGGCTGGCGGCAGGCGGTTTCCGTGACTTAACTCGCATTGCATCTGCAGATCCTGTTATGTGGCGGGACATCACAATCCAAAATAGAGATGAACTGCTCACCCAAGTGGATGGCTGGCTGGACCAAATGAATACTATTCGGTCGATGCTTGTAGAAAATAACCCGGATCAAATTTTCGATTTCTTTTCTCAGGCTAAAACGTATCGGGATAAACTGCCTTCAACGTATGAGGGAGCGGTTCAAGGTGCATTGTATATGACATTTGATTTGCATATTGATATACCTGACCACCCAGGAATCATTTCTGAAATTACAAAAATCCTGGCTGACGCGGATATCAGTTTGACGAATATCCGGATTGTGGAAACACGCACGGACGTCTATGGGATTTTGGTGATCAGCTTCCAATCGGCAGCTGAGCGCAAGCGAGCCCGGCAAGTGCTGGCGCAAGCAACGGATTATTCCATGCATGTTCTTTGATTTATGCATGTATTTTTAAAGGAGGAGAGCGGTATGTCAGAACAAAAGACGGTTTCATTTGAACGACCTGTCCTCCGTGGAACATTGCAAGTGCCAGGAGATAAGTCGATTTCTCATCGTGCAGTCATGCTCGGTTCCATCGCTACAGGAAAGACGACAATCTCAGGTTTTTTGGATGGAGAAGATTGTCTGAGTACAATCGATATGTTTCGAAAACTCGGCGTATCGATTACCCGTGAAGGAACGGATGTTGTAGTGGATAGTCCTGGTATTTCCGCATGGCAAACTCCGACCGAAACATTGGATGCAGGTAATTCAGGAACGACTGCACGTCTTATGCTCGGTATTTTATCCGGATCTCCTGTTACTTCAACGATGTGCGGAGATCAGTATTTATCCAAACGTCCAATGAAACGCGTGACTGGACCACTCGGGTTAATGGGAGCTAACATTACAAGTGATGAACACGATGACTACTTGCCGTTGACAGTACACGGCACAAAGCTTGCGGCAATTGACTACCAAATGCCTGTTGCCAGTGCACAGGTGAAATCCGCTGTGTTGCTGGCAGGTCTTCAGGCAGAAGGTGAAACATCTGTCACTGAAATGGTTGTTTCACGAGATCATACAGAGCGTATGTTAAATCAGTTTGGTGCTGAGCTTACACAAGAAGGAAAGACAATTCGCATTCAGGGCGGGCAGCAATTATCCGGGACGGATGTGGTCGTGCCTGGGGATATTTCATCCGCAGCTTTTTTCATGGTAGCGGCCGCTATGGTAGAAGATAGCGAAGTATCATTCGAAAAGGTTGGATTGAATCCGACGCGTACAGGTATACTTGATGTATTGAAGGCTATGGGCGTGCGTTTGGAGCAGTCACAGGAGCAAGGTTTTTCTGGCGAACGCTACGGTACCGTGAAAATTATGTATTCGAAGTTAAACGCTATGGAAATTGGCGGTGAGCTGATTCCGAGATTGATCGACGAACTTCCTGTGTTGGCTTTATTGGCCACGCAAGCAAAAGGCAGAACAATTATTACGGATGCCGAAGAATTACGTGTCAAAGAAACCGATCGGATAGAAGCTGTCGCAACAGAACTGCGCAAACTTGGTGCGGACATTGAAACAACTCCCGATGGTATGATCATCAACGGACCGACGCCGTTAACTGGTGCTACCCTTCAATCGTATGGCGATCATCGGTTGGGAATGATGGCGGCGATTGCCGGTTTGATCACTTCTGGTCCGGTTCATATTGAAAATCCTTCATGCATCGCAATATCTTATCCGCAATTCTTCGAGGATCTTTCAAATCTCGCGAATGGATGAAGTTCAACAGAAAGTTCAGGTGAAAAAATGAATACATTGCAAGATATGGAGCAGCTCTTATTGGATGGGGACTTGAATGCCCTGAACGATGGAATAGAAAAGCTTCAAGCTACAACGGAATACGATCTTCTGTATGACGTCGCAAATCTTTTGATCGATTATGGATTTATCGGGCAAGCAGATGGGATTTTCTCTCACTTGCTGCTCGTTTTTCCCGATGAAGCACAGTTGAAAATCGATCGTGCCGCTGCATTGCTTGAATTGGGTGAAGAAGATGAAGCATTGCTCTTATTGACGGAAATTGGACCGGATGAAGAAGAGTATGTGCAGGCACTCCTTGCGCAGGCGGACTATTATCAAATGGTTGGTCTGGCGGAAACAGCGCTTGCCAAGGTCCGTGAAGCGAGTGAGTTGGCTCCGCATGAACCAGTCATCCAGTTGGCCCAGGCAGAGTTGCTGTTGGATTCCGGTCGGTACAGTGAAGCGGTACGGCTCTATAAAAAGCTTCTCGAAACGGCTGAAGAATTGGCAGGCGTCAAATTGACATCTCGCCTTGCGGAAGCCTACAGTGCGGGTGCAGCATACGAAGAAGCGATTCCGTACTATGAAGAGTTGCTCAATCAGGAAACGAATCCTGAAGAGCTGTTTGGACTAGGATTGGCCTATTATCAGACCGAACGTTATGCTGATGCAATTAGTCGATTAAAACGGTTGATTGAAATGGATCCTGATTATTTTTCCGCTTATATGCTTGCGGGTCAAAGTCATGCTCAGTTGAACGAAGATGACAAAGCCTTGGAATTTTATAAAATGGGGATCGAGCGGGATACATTTGATAAGGAGCTACAGCTTGCTGCTGGAAAGTCTGCTTTGAAACTTCAGTTGCCGGAAGAGGCTGAACGCTATCTGAAAGAGGCACTCGTTCTTGATCCGGAATATATCGATGCGCTGGTGACTCTGGCTTCCTTGTATAACCAAAGGGAAGAAGATGAGCTGTTAATCGAATTACTGACATACTCAGAAGCCGATCAGTTGGAGATCCCTCTCCTCCATGCATTCCTTGCGTATGCTTATGAACGGACAGAAGTATATAAAGAGGCATATGAAATGTACCGGAAAGCATATGATGGGATGAATGAAGATGCTGGCTTTTTAGACAGTTATGCGAAATTCTTACTGGAGGAAGGCAAACACGCAGAAGCGCAGCGAGTGATTCGACAACTCGTCAAGATCGCTCCCGATGCAGAAGAGTGGACAGCATACTTAGAAGCGCAATCTGAAGAGGAGGTGTGAAATGAAAGCCATGGTTCCTGTAACCGCTAAAAAAGATTTTTTGAGGTGGTTTTTAAAACGCTACAGATTGAAGCGGCGGGAATGTGTATGGATTTTAAATTATCTTCTTAGCAATGAGCATTTGTTGACCAATGTTCACTTTACAGACGAGGCTCATCACTGTCCGCGGGCAATGATTATCTCCACCACAGAAGTAGACAGTATCCCATTTCGATTTTACAAAGGAAATTTAATGACTGCAGATGCCGAGAAATCATTTCACGATTTGCGGTTGCATCCTGATGAAAAAATGTTCATTCAATTGAACTTCAGGGATAGCAATAAATGTCCGGAGTATGCGAGTGTTGCAGAAGAAAATCCATATCTGCCTGAAGACATTCTGACCAAAAAGAGAGACCAGGAAATAGCCGAACGCCTGCTTGAAGAAAGCGTGACGCTCATGACCAATGAAATGTTATTAAAGAGGATTGATGAAGCGCTTGATAATGGGGACCGGGAGCTCTTTATCAGCTTGACTGCTCTGTTGAACGAAATGAAAAAAGACAAAAACCAATGACTTCACCGAACGCGGTGGAGTCATTGGTTTGCCTTGCTGGAAATTTTGAGCTAAACTCTTATGAAGCAATGACGGGAGGGAAGAAAATGAACTGGGTACCAAAAGATGTGGATACATATATCAGTCAAAAAGATTATATCGATACACTCGTAGTGCCATTGATCTCAATTGATACAAGGCCGGAAACAATGAAAAACAGCGCATCTTCCTCAGAGTTTTTAATGAATCTATCGATGTTCATCGAGAAGCAATTCAAAGGCAGAATGATGTTCCTGCCTCCTGTCTCGTACACGCAGTCAACAGATCTCCAACAACTCGCAGATACGCTGTCGGAAGATCTCAAGCAATCGCCTTTCACACACATCTTCTACTTGACAACCGATTCGAAATGGACGTCTGTGACGTTAGAAGAAAAAGTGATCTGGCTGCCATCCATTCCGTTAGAAACAATGGACAACCATTTGCGTCAAACGATCATGGAAGACCAACTGAGACAAGTCCTTACGCACTTTATGGAAGAGTGGAATGTGCAGTGAGTCAGCTTTAGAACATTAAAAGCTAACGAAGTGAGCGGTCCGGGATTTGCGCTCCAGACGGTACGCTTTCCGGGGGGGGCTCACCGCGCGCCCCGCGGAAAGCGTCCACCCAGAGTGAAAGCTGTAACGAAGAACGGCTTTTGCGAGCACATCTTTGGTCTAAATCCCCGGACCGCTAGCTAAAATTTTACTTATACTAGCCCAGTCCAGTTAAGAAAGAATTTCATCCAAACCACCTATTTGAGAAAAATTAAAGAACCTTTCTCGTTTGTCACCAAATCTTAATATTTGTTCACAAACTTAAAGGCCATCTAAAAGCATTATTGAATTTACTTTCATCTTGATATATCATAGATATGTCCTAGTATTACAATTAGCAAAAGAATGTCCGTGGGACTGACTTTGGAGTAAGAGGAGGGAAATTACTGATGAGCAATAAAGTGTCTAGACGCACGTTCCTTAGCTATACACTAATGGGAACTGGTGGGTTCATGGCTTCTGCGATGCTGATGCCGATGATTCGCTTCGCAATTGATCCTGTATTGGCGAGTGCTGGCGGTTCGGATTTTATCCCGACACCACAAAAAGCCGACGAGTTAACTGAAACTCCGGTTCGCGTAGACTATACAATCAAAGATCGACAAGACGCATGGTATACTTCTGACGTATCGAACACGGCTTGGGTCTACAAAGAAGGCGACAAGGTCATAGCACTTTCTCCAGTTTGTAAGCACCTTGGGTGTACAGTGAACTGGGAAGGCGATGAGCATAAAAATGAGTTTTTCTGCCCATGTCACGCAGGACGTTACAAAAAAAATGGTGATAACATTCCAGGAACACCGCCGCTTGGACCGCTTGATGAGTATGAAGTTGAAGTCATCGACGGGTTTGTCAATCTTGGTGGAGTAATACCGAACACATTAGTCTAAAGGGTAAGGGGGTACGACCGTAGTGTTAAATAAAATTTATGATTGGGTGGATGAACGGTTAGATATCACTCCAATTTGGCGAGATATCGCTGACCATGAAGTACCTGAGCACGTAAACCCTGCACATCATTTTTCTGCATTCATCTATTGTTTCGGAGGTTTGACGTTTTTCGTAACGGTGATCCAAATCTTGTCTGGTATGTTCCTGACAATGTATTATACACCGGATATCGAGAACGCATGGAAATCAGTTTTCTACCTTCAAAATGATGTTGCATTCGGTGAACTTGTGCGTGGGATGCACCACTGGGGAGCTTCGTTAGTTATCGTCATGATGTTCCTACATACTTTACGTGTATTCTTTACAGGGTCTTATAAAAAACCTCGTGAATTGAACTGGATCGTCGGCGTTATGATTTTCGGCGTCATGATGGGTCTAGGGTTCACAGGATATCTATTGCCTTGGGATATGAAGGCTCTATTCGCAACAAAAGTTGGGATTGAGATTGCCGCGTCAGTACCTTTCATCGGAGAACAGATTAAAATTCTTCTCGCGGGTGATTCCACGATATTAGGTGCACAGACGTTAACAAGATTCTTCGCGATTCATGTATTTTTCCTACCGGCTGCTTTGCTTGGGTTGCTTGCAGCACACTTTATCATGATCAGAAGACAAGGTATTTCCGGACCACTATAAGAACCAATTTATTGGTTAGGGTCATCTGAAATTTAAGAAGGAGGGAATAACATGCACCGCGGAAAAGGGATGAAATTTGTTGGAGATTCGCGCATCAAAGCTACAAATAAAATGCCGAACACTCCAAAAGATTACTCAGAATATCCGGGTAAAACCGAAGCATTCTGGCCAAACTTTCTATTGAAAGAGTGGATGATCGGAGCGATCTTCTTGATCGGTTACCTAATCGTCACACTTGCACACCCGTCACCGCTTGAGCGTCAAGCGGACCCGACGGATACAATGTATATACCGGTTCCAGACTGGTATTTCCTATTCATGTATCAATTATTGAAATATGAATTCGCATCCGGTCCTTATAACGTGATCGGTGCGATCATCATTCCTGGTTTGGCATTTATGGCATTAATGCTGGTTCCTTTCACGGATACGACGAAAGAGCGACGTCCGTTTAAGCGTCCATTGCCAACAGGCTTCATGATTCTTTCATTCTTGGCGATGTTCTACTTGACTTGGGAGTCCGTTGTGAACCACGACTGGGAAGCAGCAAAAGTTCAAGGTGCGATCGTTGATGAAGTAGAATTTGATGAAACAGCCGAGGGCTATGAGATTTATCAAGGTTCTTCCTGTATTGGCTGTCACGGGGACTCATTCCAGGGTGGTTTGGGATTACCGTTGACGAACACAGGCATGACTGCAGATGAAATTATTGAAATTGCTCATGATGGCCGTGGATCTATGCCTCCTGGTACATGGGAAGGTTCGGATGAAGATCTTCAAGTACTTGCTGAGTTCATTGAAGGTTTGAATACGGATTGATGAAAAAAGAGTCAGGAAACTGACTCTTTTTTTCTATATATCCAGTTTGAATGATGCATAATCATAATACATACAGAATCAGCAATAAAAACGAGGGGGTATGTTTTTGCGCATCCTATTTACGCAACTGTGGTTCATCCTGTCCCATAAATCATTTTTATGGATACTTCTATTCATCAATATATTCGGTACGGTATACGGATATGACTGGTATATGTGGCAGCTGGAAATAACGGAACCAAAATTTTGGATATTTGTTCCCGACAGTCCGACAGCTACTTTGTTTTTCTGTTTGGCGATCATTGGTTGGTTAGTGAAACGAAACTTCAAGTTAATGGAAGCGCTCGCATTGATTACGCTCGTTAAGTATGGCGTCTGGGCAGTCGTAATGAACTTTCTTACATTAGCGGAAACAGGTTCGATCGGTTGGGTAGGCTGGATGCTCATTGGTTCTCATTTTGCGATGGCTGTTCAAGGTGTCCTCTATATACCGAATTATCGATTCACTGGGCGGCACATTGCAATTGCCGCCATCTGGACATTGCATAATGATGTCATCGATTATGTCTTTGGTCAAATGCCGATTTATCACGATTTGATGAAGTTTAGTCCACAAATCGGATACTTCACGTTTTGGTTGTCCATCGCATGTATTGGAATTGCCATGTGGAGCTTCAAAACAAGATTGGACCCGCTGCAAACTAATCGGTAGTTAAAAGTTGCAGTAAGCCGACAAAGATTATAAAATTGAAGAAGATAGAAAGGGGAGAGATTGACGTGTTCTGGCTCTATTTTGGTATGATCATATTGCTGCCTATCTATGCGCAATTTAAAGTGAAAAGCACATATAATAAATACTCAAAAGTACGTTCCACGTCAGGGATGACTGGAGCACAAGTAGCTCGTCTCATTTTGGACCAAAATGGTTTACATGATGTGAAAGTAGTGGAAAGTAAAGGTTTCTTAAGTGACCACTATAACCCGATGACAAAGATTGTTGCATTATCTTCAAGTAACTATCATGAAGCATCGGTTGCAGGTACCGCGGTAGCTGCACACGAAGTGGGCCATGCGATTCAAGATAAGGAAGACTATTCATTCCTGCGTTTCCGTCACAGATTAGCACCAGTTGCGAATCTTACTTCGAATGCATCCTGGGTCTTCATCATGATCGGTTTAATTTTCTCAAGTATGAATTCATTGCTTGGGATCGGAATTTTGCTGATGGCTGTTGGGGTCGTATTCCAAGTTGTTACATTGCCTGTGGAATTTAACGCATCGTCTCGTGCGATGGATCAAATCGTGGAATTAGGGGTTATTCGTAATGACGAAGAACCGTATGCAAAGAAAGTATTGAGCGCAGCTGCGATGACGTATGTTGCTGCTACTGCAGTTGCTGTTCTCGAGCTACTGCGTTTAGTACTGATTTTTGTAAATCGCGACTGATCACTTAAATGAACATGTACGATGAAAATCCGTCCGCTGACATAGTGTCAGCGGACGGATTTTTTAATCTTGAATCGGACGTTTTTGTTCGTCCAATGTAAAGCCTTCTCCCATCACGTCATGAACTTCCATTAACGATACAAAGGCTTCAGGATCGACAGAGTTGATGATGTTTTTCAGTCGGATCATTTCGTTTTTCCCAACTACACAGTAAAGGATTTCACGGTCTTCCTTTGAAAAATGTCCATATCCTTTAAATACCGTCACGCCTCTGCCCATGACAGTGCCAATCATTTCCGCCATTTCATCTGGATAATTCGTGACGATAAATGCCCCTCTCGCCGAGTAAGCACCTTCCTGCACGAAGTCAATGACCCGGGCGCCGACAAATAAAGCGACCAACGTATACATCATGGAACGATAATCCAAATAAACCGCCCAGCTCAGTAAAATAACAACTGCATCAAATGCAAACATCGTTTTTCCCATTGTGATGCCGAACTTCTTATGAGCGAGCCGTGCAATGATGTCCGAGCCGCCAGTCGTACCGCCGCTTCTAAAGATAATACCGAGGCCGACACCGATAAAAACACCGGCGAATAAAGAAACAAGAAACAAATCGCCCTCCATATGAATCTGCATTTGATACTTCATGAAAATTTTGATGAATACCGAAACAGCAACCGTTCCAATTACCGTATATATGAAAGATCTTCTACCCAGCATCTTCCACCCAAGAAAAAACATCGGAATATTTAGCACCAAGTTCATTAGAGCAGGATCCCATTGAAACGCAAATAGCAAAATCAGTGTAATCCCAGTGAATCCACCTTCCGCCAATTCATGCTGAATCGTGAAGTTGACGAGCCCAAAACTAAAAATGGCTGCACCAAGTAAGATTAACAATATATTGCGAATACGGATGCCAGAAAACAACGACAACACTCCTTCTATGACAAATATAATTTCCCATTTAACATAATCAAGGATTGACAGTACAATTCTATTTAACTCCTCGATATGCAGGACTTAAGCACAAATCACGCGCCTGCTCACATAGTAATCTTTCCCCGCGATTTGACCAATATAGACAGTATGTGCTAAATATTTTATTTTGACAATAGTGAGTAGAATGCATACGATAGAAAGGGGAGTTGATATAGTAATGGAACCATCCAAATCAATGGTACAATTACAACAAGATGTTGATGCATACATAACAAGTTTTAAAGAAGGCTATTTTCCTCCAATGGAACTAATGGCAAGATTGACGGAAGAGCTAGGCGAATTATCTCGTGAAGTTCAAGATCGCTATGGTATGAAGAAGAAAAAATCTTCGGAAGCCGTACGGACACTTGAAGAAGAAACAGGCGACCTATTGTTTGTCCTGATTTGCTTCGCTAACTCGCAAAACATAGATTTAACGGAAGCACTTGAAAATGTACTGACGAAATTCAACACTCGAGATGCGAATCGATGGACGAAAAAGGAGGAAATGGAATGACGATTAAATTAGCGATAGCTGGCGCACGCGGACGAATGGGTGGCACAGCAGTTCTGGCCGCGAATGAAGCAGCTGATATAGAAGTGGTGGCAGCACTCGATTACAAATATGATGGCCAATTTTTACATAATGAAACGGTAACAGAAATGGAAGATGGGATACCGATTTATACATCACTAACTGCATTAAAAGCAGCACATAATCCCGATATCTTGCTCGACGTCACGGATCCAGATGCTGTTTTCGTAAACGCAAGTGAGGCATTAACACTCGGCATGCATGTCGTCATCGGGACGTCTGGCCTGACATCGGAAATGTTAACGGATTTAGAGAGACTTTCGAAGGAACGGCAGAAAAGCTGTATCATTGCGCCGAACTTTTCGATCGGTGCTGTATTGATGATGAAATTTGCCCAGCAGGCAGCCCGCTATTTAGGCGACATCGAAATACTCGAAATGCATCACGACCGTAAACTGGATTCTCCGTCCGGCACAGCAGTCAAAACAGCCGAGATGATTCGGGAGGTGCGTGCAGCGCATATTCAAGGGCATCCTGAAGAGCAGGAAACGATTCCGGGAGCTAGAGGCGCAGATATAGAAGGAATGAAAATCCATAGTATCCGACTTCCCGGGCTGCTTGCGCATCAAGAAGTATTACTTGGAGGAGAAGGCGAACTGCTGAAGATACGTCATGATTCATTCGATCGGAAATCATTCATGCCAGGGATTTTGCTGGCTATTCGTGAAGCGGTCTCGACAACACAGTTCGTTTACGGACTAGAAAAGATTATCGACTAAACTTCGGCAGTGAGGCGGTTGAACGTATGCAACAACAAAGAAGATTAAAAGTAGGCGTGATTTGTTATCCCTCATTAGGTGGTTCGGGAGTGGTGGCAACAGAACTTGGGAAGAAAATGGCAGATAAAGGTCATGAAATGCACTATATAACATCCAGCAAGCCTTTCCGTTTTCTGGATGCCCATCCGAATATCCAATTTCATGAAGTGAAAATTGAAGGGTATGCTGTGTTTAAGTATCCACCCTATGATATCGCGCTCGCTAACCGCATTGCGCAGGTTATTCAAACTGAAGGGCTTGACTTACTGCACGTTCATTATGCTGTACCACATGCGATTTCCGCAGTTTTGGCTAAAGATATGGCAGACTCGGCGATCGGAATCATCACGACACTTCATGGGACGGATGTCACCATTTTAGGTTATGACCCCGCGCTGAAAAACACATTATCATATGGAATCAATAAATCAGATCGAGTCACAGCAGTTTCAGATTCACTAAAAAACGAAACGATTGAACTGCTGCATCCGACGACAGAAATCGAAACGATCTATAATTTTATCGACGAAGAAAAATATTTTCCGCATGAAACGGTATACCTGCGCGAAGAGCTTGGGATTGCGCCGGATGAAAAAATATTGATTCATATTTCGAACTTCAGGAAAGTGAAGTGTATTCCCGACATCATTGAAAGCTTTGAATTAATCCGCCGGAAGCATAACGTCAAATTGCTGTTAGTTGGCGAGGGACCAGAAAAATTTGAGTTGGAGCAGGATGTGCAGAAGGCTGGACTTCAGGAAGACATTTTATTCTTAGGTAAACGGGACGACCTGCCAGAGCTGCTGTCGGAGAGCGATGTCATGTTGCTGCTATCAGAAAAGGAAGCGTTCGGGCTTGTCTTACTCGAAGCTTTCGCGTGCAGAGTCCCTGCCGTTGCAACGGCAATCGGCGGCATACCGGAAGTGGTGGAAGACGGTTATAATGGTTTTCTTGTCGAATTGGGTGATGTACAAGCGGTTGCGGAGAAAGTTTCTCAGCTTTTAACGGACGATCAGCTGTATAAGCAAATGCAGGAAAACGCGGAACTGACTGTGCAACAACATTTTAGTTCAGAATACATCGTTTCACAATACGAAGCATTATATTATGAAGTGGCGGAGATGAAATGACAACTTCTTTTGGTTCACTTGCGAGTCGTGAAGTGGTTCAGCAATTACAATCGGCGGGCTACGAAGCTGTATTTGTCGGAGGAGCAGTGCGAGATTTTGCGTTAGGCAAGGAGCCTACCGATATCGATATCGCAACGTCTGCTACGCCTGAACAAGTCAAAGAGGTATTTGACCATACAATCGATATAGGCATCGCACATGGAACGGTGTTAGTTCTCATGATGGATGAACCGATTGAAGTCACTACCTTTCGGACGGAAGGTACTTATAGCGACCATCGGAGACCCGACGAAGTCTTTTATGTCACTTCACTGAAAGAAGACTTACAACGTCGTGATTTTACGATTAATGCGCTGGCAATGACGCTGGAAGGTGAAATGGTCGATTTATTCGGAGGGCTTGACGACCTGGAGAAGCGCTTGATCCGCTCTGTAGGTTGTCCGGCTGAACGATTTAGCGAGGATGCATTGAGAATTTTTCGGGCATTACGCTTTTCGTCTGTTTTGGATTTCCGAATCGAGGAAAAGACTTTGGAAGCGATGAAAAAGCTGGCACATGAATTGAGTCATATCGCCATGGAGCGCATCAAAGTAGAAATGGATAAATTATTGCAAGGGAAAAACTCTTCGATCGCTTTCCAATACAGCAGGGAAATCGGATTGCCGACGCTTTTCCCAAAATTATTTTCTTCTTTTGCTCAGCTGGATTCGTTCACACCTTTTTTGAATGCACGTCATGGCTGGGCTGCGATGCTCTTGCTCAGTAATGTTTCGTCGGCAGAGTTCGCGAGGAAATTTAAACTTTCGAACGAAGAGAAACGTTTTCTAAAGCAAATAGAGGAAGCATCTGCCATCCGGGTCGATCATTCGTTCCAAGATCTCGAACTTTATCGATATCCTTTGGAAGTGCTTGACATTGGTGAAAGAATCCATAATGCTCAATTTCCAGATGAAACGACACGGACTCTCGAACAATTAGCCGAACGGAAAAACAATTTACCGATCAAGCAGCGTTCAGAGCTTGCGTTCACCGGCAATGACCTGCTCGTTTGGTTGGGGCGGCGTGGCGGGAAGTGGACGAGCGAATGGATTGGAAAGATTGAGGAAGCAGTTGTGGAAAGAAGAGTTGAAAACGACGCAAAGGCGATAAAGGAATGGTTTTTATATGAAATTTTCCGTGAAGAATGAACTGTTGAAGAGACTGTTTGCTGCGCAGGGAAAACCGGTGTCCGGACAAGATATTGCCGATGAATTCGGTCTTTCTCGCACCGCAATTTGGAAATACATTAAAGAATTAGAAGAAGAGGGCTATGAAATTGGCTCGTTGCGTAAAAAAGGCTATTATTTAATTGAAATTCCTGACATTGTCAATCAGGCCAATATTCACGAGCATTTAGAAACGAAAACATACGGTCAGACGATCCATTATTTTAAAACCTGTCCAACGACCCAGAAAATTGCCCACGAAGAAGCACAAAACGGTGTAGAGGACGGGACGTTGATCATTTCGGAAGAACAGACAGCGGGGAAAGGCCGACTTGCCAGACCTTGGACGTCAAATGCAGGACGAGGCATTTGGATGAGTCTGATCATCCGACCGAATCTTGCGCCTCAACAAGCTCCGCAGCTTACTCTTGTGGCTGCTGTCGCGATTGTGCGTGCGATTGAAGACATAACCGATATCCATCCGGTCATTAAGTGGCCAAATGATATTCTGATCAACAATAAAAAAGTGACGGGCATTTTGACGGAGCTGCAAGCTGACCCAGACCGTATAAAAGCTGTTATTCTTGGCATGGGCATTAACGTTAACCAAGATGTGACGGATTTCCCGGAAGAGTTGCAATCGATTGCCACTTCATTGAAAATTGAAAAAGGCGAAGAAGTTGATCGGGCAAAACTGGTGGCCAAAATCTTGGAGTACTTGGAGCAATACACGTCACTTTATGTGGAGAAAGGTTTTGCTCCTATAAAACTATTGTGGGAAAGCTATGCTTCGATAACAGGCAAGCGTGTCCGGGCCAATATGGTGAACGAAACTGTTGAAGGCGTGGCACTTGGTATTTCGGCAGAAGGAATGTTGGAGCTACAACTGGCTGACGGATCGGTCCGGGGAATTTACTCTGCCGATATTGAAGTGAAAAATTAAAACTATACAGAATCTTACTGTTTTGATATAGTATACATCGAAGGGCGGTATCATTGAAGAGCTGCACCTGTTTTGAAAATGAAATAGTGATGAGATCTGCCTTGATCTGCAAAGACAGGGACGGAGGACGCAATTTATGTACGCTTACGCAACCCTTCTGTCCAATTTTGGATCAGCAGGGTTTTATTTTTGTTTTAAAGATAAATAGCCCCCGCTGAAATTCGTTAAAAGGAGAAGATGAACAGTGAAATCAACAACGGATTTTTCAAAGATGAAAGTCGCTGGTGAAAAGATCAGCATGCTGACGGCTTATGATTTTCCAACAGCACAAATCGCAGAACAAGCGGGGGTCGATGTACTTCTCGTCGGCGATTCTCTTGGGATGGTCGTATTGGGCTATGATTCTACAGCACTTGTGACGTTAGAAGAAATGATTCATCACGGAAAAGCGGTTAGACGAGGCGCTAAAGAAACATTTGTTATTGTCGATATGCCGTTCGGTACGTATCACGGATCGGAGGATACTACACTACAGCATGCACTGCGCTTATTCCAAGAAACAGCTGCGAACGCGCTAAAGGTAGAAGGCAGCGGTGCAGTAGTTGATAAAATCAATTTACTGACGTCTGCTGGAATTCCGGTCTGTGGGCACTTGGGGCTCCTTCCTCAGTCGGCAGGTGTTACTGGCGGATATAGAGTACAGGGCAAGACAGCTGCAGCAGCGAAACAATTGATCGAGGATGCAAAAGCATGTGAAGCGGCTGGCGCGTTCATGATCGTCTTGGAATGCATTCCTTTCCAACTGGCAAAAGAAGTGGCGCAGGCCGTTTCGATTCCGATCATCGGTATCGGGGCCGGTGCAGATACCGATGGACAAGTACTTGTGTTCCATGACATGGTTCGCTATGGTAATCACAAATTGCCGAAGTTTGTAGAAAGCTATGCCGATGTAGGTAAAGATATCGAAGGGGCAATGAAGCTCTATAATATGGCCGTAAAAGAGGGGGCATTCCCTTCCGAAAGCCATCGCTTCACGATGAAAGAAGAAGAACTCGATGCTTTATACGGAGGTAAAAAGTTATGAATGCGGCTGGTACGATGCGAATTGTCCGCACGGTGAATGAGCTTCAAGCTATAGTGAATCCAAAACAGCGCAATGGCCGTACAGTTGGTTTTGTGCCAACGATGGGTTTTCTTCATGAAGGTCATCTGACGCTGGTGGAACATGCGAGAAGAGATCATGATATCGTTGTCATGAGCATTTTCGTCAACCCGGCGCAATTTGGTCCTGGTGAAGATTATGAAGCATATCCACGTAACGAGCAACGTGATGCGGACCTTGCATCTGCAGCGGGCGTCGATTATTTATTTATCCCATCTGTAGAAGAGATGTATCCTAATAAGAGCACGATTCGTATCCTTCCTGGAGAGCAAGCGACGCGTCTATGCGGTGCATCCAGACCCGGCCATTTCGATGGCGTGTTGAAAGTGTTGTTGAAACTATTTAATATCATTGATCCGGATGAATCATATTTCGGAATGAAAGATGCGCAGCAGTTGGCGATCATTGAAACGTTCGTGCGTGATTTTAATTTACGGACGGTGATCTCCCGTGTTCCCACGGTACGGGAAACAGACGGGCTTGCGAAAAGCTCCCGAAATGTTCGTTTGACAGAACAGGAGCGGAGTGAAGCAAGCGCGATTTATAAAGCATTAAGTCTTGGAAAGAAAAGTTACTATGACGGAGTACCATTGCAAGAAGTAGAAAAGATCATTCGGACGGCTATTGAAAAAGACACGTCAGGAACGATCGACTATGTGACCGCGCTAGCTTATCCTTCATTGGATGAAAATTTCAGTGAAGCGGAGGAAGTTATTATCGCGGCAGCTGTGAAATTCACTTCAACACGATTAATAGATAATATTATTATGTCAACCATAAAGGATGAGAAAAATGATTAGAACGATGATGAATGGAAAAATCCACCGCGCAACTGTTACGGAAGCCAATCTGAATTATGTGGGCAGCATTACCATCGATGCAGCATTACTCGAAGCTGCCGGCATGTTGCCGAATGAAAAAGTGCAGATCGTCAATAATAATAATGGTGCACGCTTTGAAACGTATATTATCGAAGGGGAACGAGACAGTGGCGTGATCTGTGTCAACGGAGCGGCAGCGCGTCTCGTGCAGCCGGGAGATATTGTCATCATCTTGAATTATGTCTATTTATCTGATGAAGAAGCACGCGTACATCAGCCGAATGTCCTAATCATGGATGAAAATAATCGCATAAAAGAGCTGATTACCGAGAAGCCTGGCGTCGCTCTTCTCTAGGAATGCAAAAAGGGAACTTATTTGAGAAACTTCAAATGGGTTCTCTTCTTTTTGGGTAGAGGGAAGACGTGAGTAGCTGATCCAAGTATGATACAATTTGCTAGAGAAACCAATACAGGAAGTTGATGATGGTATGTCTACAAGCAAATATGCAGTTGTTGATCTGGAAACAACGGGTCACTCACCTTCAAAAGGCGACCGGATCATTCAAATTGCTATAGTCTTTATTGAAAACAATCAAATTATCGATACATATATGCGTTATGTTCATCCGCAACGCACCATTCCACCATTCATCCATCAACTGACTTCAATCGGTGATGAAGATGTAGCGGAAGCGCCTCCTTTTGAAGAGATTGCCGAGGAGGTGGCGGATATGCTTGCGGGGTGTGTGTTTGTTGCACATAATACCGACTTTGATGTTTCCTTCTTACAAAAAGAACTCGTGCGCTGCGGGGTATCGAAGTGGCAGGGTAAGAAAATCGATACGGTAGAGCTTGCGAAGATTTTATATCCGACATTGCCGGGATATCGATTGCAGGATATTGCGGAAGCTCTGAACATACCACTGCACCAAGCACATCGAGCAGACGATGATGCAAAAGCTACTGCAGAATTCTTTTTAAAAGCATTGGCTAAGATCCATGATTTGCCGAAAGAAACGCTCGGTCGGCTGCATGAACGTTCATTTGCAATGAAATCGGATCTGTCGACATTGTTTTATGAAGGACTGCGCTCTGTACAAAGCAAAGAAACTGCTAAAGAGTATTCATTGTTTCGTGGGATTCCTTATCGGAAAGAACAGGAGATGGCACCATGTCCTACTGAGCTGCCGACATTTCCTTCGAGTGACGAAACAAAAGAACAATTTTTACAGAAGATCAATGCCAAGTATCATGTGAGAAGAGGTCAAGCCGAATTAATGGATTTGACATGGCAGGCTTTTGTAGAGAAGAAACAAGTAGCTGTCGAGATTCCGACAGGTGTTGGAAAAACAATGGGCTATTTGATCCCTTCAATTATTCAGGCGTCTGCTACGAAAAAACCGATCGTCATAAGCACCTACACAAACCATTTGGTCGACATGTTAGCGGAGGAAGTGCAGAATCTTGGTAAAGCGTTGCAAATGAACATTCCGACTACTGTTGTCAAAGGAATGGCGAATTACATTTCATTCGGAAAGTTTGAAGAGTTATTACGTTTCAATGATGAGGTCTATGATGACTCCATAACGATCATGCAAGTGCTGGTCTGGCTGACGGAGACGACAACAGGTGATTTGGATGAAGTGAATGTTTCAGGGGGCGGTCAGCTGTTTATAGACCGAATTCGCAAGCGTTCCATGAAGTTGAAACGGGATGAGCGAGTGGTCGATTTTTATTCGCGGACTTTGGAGCGTTGCCGAAATTCGATGCTATTGTTGACGAATCACGCGATGCTGATGAACGACAAAGAGCGACACACGCCCCTGTTCCAGTCGGTGGGAGGACTTGTGATCGATGAGGCACATCAATTGTATCAAGCGGCCATTCGAACGCAGGAGCAAGTTTTCTCCTTTACAAATTGGAAGTACGTGATGAGCCAATTGAATTCATTCAGCAATGGGCAATTGCTTTTTGATATACAAGAGATCCTGACGCGTTTTCATTTCAACCATAGGCATTCCACTGAAAAACTGCAGAGTTCGTATGACGCGTTCATGCTTGCTTTTGATGAGTCGATGCTGATCTTGGCGAACACGAAAATGGAGCAGGAGAACCGTCGGACGACACGTTCAGTGAAACCCCTGAAGAAGCGTTTGCTGCAACATGAAAGCTTCCGTGTGGTGCTGCGGAAATTGAATGAGTTTTTGCATGCCGCAGAAAACTATACCAGACCTGTACAGCAGCACGCGAATGAACTGACACTTGACGAACAAGCCGCGCTGAATGAATGGCTGTATTGGTTGGATGAAATGAAAATAAAAGCAGGGGACTGGGTAGAGCTTTTTTTGGAGGATACCGAGTCTCACATGACAATTTGGATGGAAAGAGACAGCAGAAGCTTGCCGGGAAGTTTGCAGATCAAAAAGAGCCCGATTCATGCGGCTTCCGTTGTCCGTTCATTCATTGATCAATTTGAAGGGCAGGCGGGGATTGTCTGGACGTCCGGTACGTTAACAGCAGGTCAGGACGAACGATTTGTGTTGGATCAAATGGGTGTGCCTGAAACGGTTCCGATTTATGTATTTGATGCGCCAAGCGATTTTTATGCAGGGGCGAATACGTTTATTGTGGAGGATATGCCAGATATACAGCAAGTTTCAGACGACGAATACATTGCGGCCGTTGCTGATGCCTTGATTCAGACGGCCGTCGCGATTGATGGACGTGTGTTTGCTCTGTTCCTATCCCACGATATGCTGAAGAAAACATACGAAGAAATCGTGGATAGCGAATCGTTACAGGATGAATATACATTAATAGCGCAAGGTGTAAGTTCAGGCAGTCGGCACAAGCTTCTTAAGACATTCAAACAATCAGAGAAAGCGATTCTGTTTGGAACGACAAGTTTCTGGGAAGGCGTTGATGTTCCGAGTGATGAGCTGTCAGCTGTTGTCGTCGTGAGATTGCCGTTCACCTCTCCTGAAGAACCTCTCTTTAAAGCGCGTTCTGCTGCATTGCAGGCAGAGCAAAAAAATGCATTCACACACCTCGGCTTGCCGGAAGCAATCCTTAGATTCCGACAAGGATTCGGCCGACTGATCCGCTCTTCAGATGAACAAGGATTTTTCATAATCCTAGATCGGCGAATCGATACAAAATCATACGGCAAATCATTCTTGAATGCATTACCACAGTCTCATGTAAAAAAAGTATCGCTAGAGAGTCTGGTGAATGAGATAGAAAATTGTTATACTGATTTATGAAAGTGTAAAGCGCCGTCTAGCCTCGACAGGCGTTGGAGGGCTTAAAATAAAGGTGCTTCTTACCTTTATTTTAAGTCCGAAACGACCCGAGAGGCTGGCGCTTGAAACTGGATGATGCAAAAGTGTAAAGCGCCGTCTTGCCTGGACAGGCGTTGGAGGGCTTGAAAATAAAGGTGTTTTTTACCTTTAATTTAAGTCCGAAACGACCCGAGAGGCTGGCGCTTAAAGCTAGATGTCTCAAAATTGGTTTTACCAAAATCGAAAGTAGGTTAGAAAATGAATCGAAAAAAATTGGCGGTTCATTCGACAGGAAGGGTTGCTTATGCTCAATTGGATTAAGTTTTTATCCATCTTTTTATTCACCCTTTTTGTAACGATTACGATCATAGTTTTTTATCAAGCTGAAAAGCCATTTGCTTCTACAAGAGATGCAGCGATGGATCTCGTGCTCAGTGAAGGAGCGCTTACGACAGTGGACCGGGCAGATATTTATCATGGCACCGCCGCATTGGTCTCTGTTTATGGTACAGATGAAAAAGGCAAGAACAAAGTAATTTTAGTGGATGAAAAAGCAGGAAAAGTCGTCCGTACGATTACGCCCTCTACAGGCATTACAAAGCAACAAGCCGCAGACATCGTTAAAAAAGAAGATAAGGTCCAAAAGATTCTACACACTTCACTCGGAATGGAAAAAGAAAACCTTTTTTGGGAAGTGACATATCTTGGGGAAGATGACAGTTTGAATTATGTCTATCTTAATTTTAAAGATGGCAAGTGGCAAAAGCGAATTATGCATTTATAGATTACTGTTGAATTAGGATTAAAGGAGAGCGGTCAATTTGAGAAAACAATTAGCATCGAGAGTAAGTACTTTAACACCATCTACAACACTAGCGATTACTGCGAAAGCAAAAGAAATGAAGGCATCCGGCATTGATATCGTCGGACTCGGGGCGGGCGAACCGGACTATAATACGCCTGAAAACATTTTGGAAGCAGCTTATCAATCGATGAAAGATGGCAAGACGAAATATACTCCAGCCGGCGGTCTTCCGGAATTGAAAGATGCGATAATTGGCAAATTGAAAACAGATCAAGGGTTGACGTATGAACGCAATGAAATACTGGTTGGCGTTGGTGCGAAGCATGTACTATTTACCTTGTTTCAAGTATTGCTGGATAAAGGCGATGAAATTATCATCCCATCACCTTATTGGGTGAGCTATCCAGAACAAGTAAAGTTGGCAGAAGGCGTGCCGGTATTTATCGAGGGGACGGCAGCTGAACAATTCAAAGTGACGGCAGCACAAATTAGCGAAGCGATAACGGAGAAAACCAAAGCCGTCATCATCAATTCGCCGGGAAATCCGACAGGCATGATCTACACGAAAGAAGAATTGCAGGCGATCGCGGATGTATGCCGTGAAAAAGACATTTGGATCATTTCGGATGAAATCTATGAAAAACTTGTTTATGATGGTAAGCAGCACGTGTCCATTGCACAATTGACGGAAGACGCAAAAGCGCGTACATTCATCATTAATGGCGTATCGAAGTCCCATTCGATGACGGGCTGGCGCATTGGCTATATCGCGGGTGACGCTAGCGTTGTGGGCGCAATGACGAATTTGGCGAGCCACTCGACTTCAAACCCTGTAACAACATCACAATATGCGGCGATTGAAGCATATAACGGTCCGCAAGATGCAGTCGAAGTCATGCGTACTGCTTTTGAATCCCGTATGAATCAGATTTATCCGAAGCTCTCCGCTATTCCTGGTTTCCATGTATTGAAACCACAAGGCGCATTCTATTTCTTGCCTGACGTAAAGGAAGCACTGGAGCATACCGGCTTTGCGTCCGTCGACGAATTCGCAAAAGCACTGTTGACAGAAGCAAATGTAGCGGTAATTCCTGGGTCCGGTTTTGGATCAGATACGACGATTCGGTTATCCTATGCTACATCGATCGATCAGCTTGAAAAAGGCTTGGAACGTATTGAAAAGTTTGTAAAAGATCACTGGAAGGCTTAACCTTCACCCTTTGGAAAGTACGGAAGCAAATTTTCATTTGCTGATGAGAGGAAGTTTCATACATGCAACAAGATGAGCGGCTGAAAATTTGGATTGAGCAGGGAAATGTCTCTATTTCCCAGCTCTTTTTTCAACATTATAAACAACTGCTGATTTCAGATAGTGACGCCATGGTGATTTTGCATATTATCGCATTTCAAGGAGAAGGAAAACATTTTCCTACTCCTACCGATATTGCGAACCGTATGCAGCAGCAAGAGAAGGATATAACGGACTCTTTACAACGTTTGATGCAAAAAGGAATTTTTTCGATTGTACAAAGTACGGACGAACATCAAGTTTTGCACGAGCGCTTTTCTTTACTGCCTCTATGGGAACGACTACTAGAAATTATCGCGAAAAATCAGGCGCAGATAACAGAGCAACGGCAACAAAATGATGAAGGGGAAATCTTCTCTTTATTTGAGCAAGAATTCGGACGTTTTCTTTCTCCTATGGAGTGTGAAACAATCGGGATGTGGATCGATAAGGATGGCCACTCGGCTGAAATTATCCGCGCCGCATTGAGGGAAGCCGTACTGGCCCAAAAGATGAGCTTACGCTACATCGACCGCATTTTATTTGAATGGAAAAAGAAAAATGTACGAACGATGAAAGATGTTGAAAGGCAAGTTCAATCGTTCCGTCCTGTCGCGGCTGCTACGGTAACACAGCAGACGACAAAAAAATCTATAAAACGTGTACCTTTCTATAATTGGTTGGAAGAACGAGAATAGGGGATACTATGTTAACAAAAACACAATGGCAAGTCTGCCTGCAAACGTTCGAAGAGATGTTTCCGGATGCTCATTGTGAGCTCGTGCATAAAAATCCGTTCGAGTTACTTATCGCAACGTTATTATCCGCCCAATGCACTGACGTATTGGTGAATCGCGTAACTGCTGATCTATTTCAAAAGTATACGGTCCCGGAAGATTATCTCGGAGTTTCCATTGAGGAATTACAGCAAGACATTCGTTCGATCGGTCTCTACCGCAATAAATCAAAAAATATCCAAGCGCTTAGTGAGATATTGATTGAAGAACATGGCGGGGAAGTGCCGGCGAGTCGCGATGTCATGATGACACTGCCTGGCGTTGGCCGGAAAACTGCAAACGTCGTAGTATCTAACGCATTTGGCGTTCCAGCCTTAGCGGTGGACACGCATGTGGAACGCGTAGCAAAACGGCTCGGCATGAATCGTTGGAAAGACCGTCCCATCGATGTGGAAGAAAAAATCATGCGTTGGACACCGATGGAAAAGTGGACGCAGACGCATCATCAAATTATTTTCTTTGGGCGCTACCATTGCAAAGCACAAAATCCAAACTGTCCGGAATGCCCACTGTTGCATTTGTGCAGGGAAGGTCAGAAAAGGATGAAAGCGAAATGAATCATGAAGAACTCAAAGAGTCGGTAAGACAAACACTCGAGTTGTGGAGCGAACAGAAGCCGAATCTTGAGAAAGCCTACGCAGTGCGGGATGAAAGCCGCATGCTTTTAGTGCAGCCGGCGATTGAACAATTGGAACGGCTAATCGAGCAGAGCGGAACGGAAGAACATCCACATACAAACAGAATTCAGTATGTGTTGGAGCCGAATAATTACACGGAACGCATAGAGTTTATCAAACTTCAAAACACAAGTCATTATGCATTGGTTCAATTGAACATGCTCTACGATGAAGTAAAGAAGAAAGCAGCCCGACTGCGTGTGCAGCGGTAGTATATTAGGTTCAAAACAAGGAGAAGCTGTCACTGAGGGTCAAAATGACTTTCAGAGACAGCTTTTTTCATTGAATGTAGATACGCACTAAAGTCCCGTTAACGAAACCAACCCGATTTCGTGCCTATATTTCAACACCTTGAAACTGATAAACAGCTTTTCCGACACAATAAAGAGCCGCCCGAAAAGTCAGGTGAAAATGACTTCTCGGGCGGCTTTTATTTAGTTATTGTTAGATTGTGAAGAATTCGGGGTGGATATAGAAGGGTTGGAATCTTGGCCTTGATTCCCTTGCCCTTGGTTGCCCTGATTCCCCTCGTTCCCTTGATTTCCTTGATTCCCTTGGTTGCCTTGATCGTTCGGATTTCCTTGGCCATCTTGATTGCCTTGGTTACCCTGGTTTCCTTGGTTATTTGAGTTGTCTTGGTCGGGATTACCTGGGTTATTTTGATCGGGTTGGCCATCGTTGTCAGAATCACCCTGATCAATGTTTGGATCTTCAAATTCATTGTCTGGATCCTCATCCGGCTCCTCTTCGACGTCCGGCTCATCTGCTCCTTCTAGCAGCAGTTGGGTGGAAGTCGCGCCGCTTGTATAGCCACCCATGCTGGCAGTCACGCTGAATGTATAGGTCTTGCCTAATTCTGCTCCCTGGAAGACTGCTTGGTGATCGGCAGTAGTCGTGATACTTTGCGCTGCGCCTCCGTCAATCGATACGCTAACGTTGAACTCAGGATCTCCAAGATCATCAAATTCATCTGGAACGTCATAATTCCACTGCAATTCAATGGAATTTGAATCGGCATCAAATTGTGCGGTCAAGTCAGTTGGACTCGGCAATTCAATCTGTTCTGGCACTTCTTGTATGGTAGGAAGTGTTCCCCTGACGAATAATTCCGTCCGCACTAAATTGCTCGGAGTGAACGAACTAGCCAAGGCGAGTGGATTACTGCCTTTGACAATTTTTGCTTCTTCCACTGAGTTTGGCTGTGTGAATCGGTCAGGATTGTTTGCAATGCTGCTCATGACCGTTTTGAATAATTTTTGCGGTACGTGTCGGCCTTTATCATATGTTGTAATTGGCGTTACATAATCCGCATAGCCACCCCATGTGGAGATCGTATACTCCGTCGTGTAGCCTGTGAACCAAGTATCGGGTACGTCTGTGTTTTTCATATTATGCTTTTTCATCGTATCGGCAGAGTAGTTGGTCGTCCCGGTTTTACCTGCGATGTCCATTCCGCTAATTGCAGCGTTTATAGCTGTTCCTTCAGAAGTTAAGACGTCACGCAACATATCTGTAATCATATACGCTGTAGAATCTTTCATCGCCGTCACGGGGTCTGGACGAAGATTTTTCTCTGTTTTCCCATCACGTAGCGTGATTTTCGTCACGGCATGTGGTTTCGTGTAAATCCCGCCATTGCCGAATGCAGCATAGGCACCGGCCATTTGCACAGTGGAGAATCCGCCGCCACCGCCCAATGCGTCGCTGGAATTGATCGTGTCATAAGGTAAGCCAAGTGTCTCAGCAAACGCTTTGGCATTTTTTGCTCCGACTTCCTCGAACGTTTTAACGGCAGGAATATTTCTGGAATAGTATAATGCCTCCCGCATTGTCAATGACCCAAGGAATCGTCCGTCTGCATTATTGATGGATTTGTTCGTGCCTTTATATTTATATGGTTCATCTACAACTGTTTGACCTGTAGACCAGCTGAAGTTCTCAATTGCCGGGGCATAAGAGAGAATAGGTTTAATGACTGAACCAGGTTGACGTTTTTGCTCCGCGAAGTTCAAGTTCCGTCCCGCGTACTCACGTCCTCCGCCAACAGCGACAATGGCACCGGTTTTTGTATCCAGCACGGTCATGCCCGCCTGCATTTTTTCCGATTCATAATAACTCGGATCATCGAGGGCGGCTTCTACTGTTTCCTGTACTTTAGGATCGAGTGAGGTTTGTACCGTGATGCCTTCTGCCAATAAATCGGATAGACCAGCTTCCTCTAGCTCATCCAATACGGCGTCTACGTAGGCAGGGTACTTACCATTCGCTTGACGTTCTTCTTCAGGTAATAAAGTGGCTGTGACAGGTATTTTCTTAGCTGCTTCCATCTCTTCTTTTGTGATCTTTTCGTGTCGGTACATAAGTGTCAACACGATGTTTCGGCGCTTCTCCGCACGTTCTGGATGTTTGAACGGATTATAGCCATTCGGATATTGAGGCAATCCTGCAAGCATTGCAGTCTCTTGCAAATCCAATTCATTGAGCTTCTTGCCATAGAAATAGTTTGCTCCTGTACCGAAACCATATCGGTTACCGGACATTAATATTTTATTGAAATACATTTCGAAAATTTCTTCTTTTGAATACTCTCTTTCCAATTTAAACGCAAGCCAAGCTTCTTGAGCTTTTCTTTTTAATGTCTTTTCATCCGTTAAAAATGAGTTTTTGATTACTTGCTGCGTGAGGGTAGAAGCACCTTGGGAACCAAAACCGCTTCGTAAGTTTCCGAGTACTGCTCCGCCTAGACGATAGAAATCCAACCCGTGATGTTTGAAGAAACGGATGTCTTCAGTTGCTAAAATAGCATTTTTCATTTGTTCGGGTATTTCATCATACGGTACATAATCTCGTTTCTCCGCACCAAATTTCAAGAATATATCTCCATCTTTTGTTAGAAAGTTGGACGTGAGCGGATCTTTTAGAAGCTCTTCATCTAAATCAGGTGCTGTACTCGCATAATAGGCGAACAATGAAGCGCCTCCGACTAAGACGGCGAGACCTAGTATGACAACCGCCATTATGATTTTCTTGAACCATCCTTTAGGCGCTTTTTTACGAGGCTTTTTTCTTTGCTTCGCTTCCTCTTGCTTCCTTCTAGCGGTTCTTGAGTTTATATTGTCACTCATGCTTTTTCCTGCCTTTCAATGTCTTGATCTATTCGTTCGCGTTGAAGCCATTGTTCAACGGCTTGTAAGTAATCTAGCCTGGGTTGGTAACCTGTTGAAATCTCAATGGATCGTTCTTTCATTTCCTCCAATGTGATCGACTTTCTTCCGCCGTCTTCCATACGTTTCCATAGAGGGTGAAATTGTTCGAACGGCAATAAGAAGTATCGGTCAAGTGAACTGAAATGAATAATAAAAAAAGCAAGGCCCAATTGATCTATTACGTGCTTCATATGAAGCACTTGATGTGAATGAATATTTTGCAAAGGAAAAGATGTTTTATTCTTTGTCTCTTTCGCTTCGAAATCCACATAGCGGCCTTTATAGACCCCGTTATAGTCTGTAGTGGAAGGTGTGCGGAAATACGCTTCCGTGATGACTGCCGCGCTTCTAGCTGGATATCGGACATTGACTATTTGAATGGGGACCGGCTTTTTATGGATTACCGCCCTTTCATTAGCCAAATAATATTCATTCGTGTCGTTTAGTTCGTCTTCCAATGATTTACCTCGGTTACTGAAGGAGTGGGCAAAGGTTTTCTTTTTTGCTGCTGGTACGGACGGATTATACTTTTTTCCGTTAGGATAACGAATCGTCAATGTGACCACCTCGCGCTCTTAATCATACCATACCCACTACTAGACGAGTTACCAAAAAGAAAGTTTCACAGCAATGTAAAGCTTTGAAAAATAACTTGCGGAATACTTGTTCGTAATAAGTGGAGTAGGGGCTGGCTTTCTGATAAAATATAGATAAGCATAGAGTGATGAAGGAGTTTTATATGATGAGTTTAGTTGAAGAGACAAAGAGCTTGCTTGCCATTTGTGACGAATGTGAGCAGCGTTTTTATACAATGAGAGAAACCGATCATTCACCGGAGTTTTTTGAAGAAGTGAAGCCTTATGCGGACCGCAGCCATCGTGCGATCGCGGATTGGTCTGCGGATATGAAGGTTTGGATCAAGGTTGATAAACCACGATATGTTCATGAAGTGCAGATCGATTCATTAAAAGATTCGATGACGCAATTTGTTGTCCAATCTTTTTATAAAGAGACCGGGAAGAAGCGTTTTATCTTATCTATCAATGCTGCGCGCTATACATTGCAGACTGTTTTGAATGCAATGGGCAATGAAACCAGAGGGCCGTCCGAATGAATAAACAAAATATACCTGAAACCATTCAACGATTATTTGCTGATCCACGTTTTGGGCCGAATATTTCCTATATCGAAACGTTGAAGGAGCAAGAAGCAAAACTTGCTGAATTTCCGCCTGCTTTGCATCCTTCCATTCGACAAGCGTTGGCGGGAAAAGGTATTTCCCAGCTTTATAGCCATCAAAGGCAAGCGTTCGACGCAGTCAGTGAGGGTAACTCGATTACGGCGATCACTCCGACAGCGTCAGGGAAGTCGCTTTGTTATCATCTGCCCGTGCTGCAATCCATCTTGGATAATCCTTCTTCGCGCGCATTGTATTTATTTCCGACCAAAGCATTGGCGCAAGACCAATTGGCGGATTTGCATGAATTGATCGAAGAGAGCGGGGAGACGATTTTAAGCCATACGTATGATGGGGATACGGCACCAGGATTACGGGCAAAAGTTCGAAAATCCGGGCATATTATTTTGACCAATCCCGATATGCTGCATTCGGCGATCCTGCCTCACCACACGAAATGGATCTCATTGTTTGAGAACTTGAAATATATTGTGGTGGATGAACTTCACACATATAAAGGAGTGTTCGGCAGTCATGTCGCGCATGTGTTGAGGAGATTGCAGCGCATTTGCTGGTTTTATGGCAGTGATCCAATTTTCATTTGTACCTCTGCTACGATTTCAAACGCGAAAGAATTAGCCGAGAACTTAACGAATCGGAAAATGGTGCTCATCGATCAAAACGGCGCACCACGCGGAAAAAAACACTTCGTTTTCTACAATCCGCCGATTGTCCATGATATCTTTGGCATACGAAGAAGTGCGGTCCTTGAAGTGCGGGATTTAGGCGCATTTCTTTATCAGCAGCATATTCAGACGATTATCTTCGCACGCAGCCGGGTCCGCGTAGAAATGCTCGTTACGTATATGAAAGAACTGACGAAAAAGAAGTTATTTGATGAGACGGTGATGGGGTACCGCGGAGGCTATCTTCCGACGGAGCGCAGAAAAATTGAAAGCGGACTGAAAAACGGTGATATACGCACGGTAGTCAGCACGAATGCTTTAGAGCTCGGAATCGACATCGGTCAGCTGCAGGCCTGTATCATGACGGGATATCCGGGAAATATAGCAAGTGCCCTGCAGCAGGCAGGACGAGCGGGAAGGCGGCAGGAAGACGCGTTAATTATTTATGTAGCGCAATCGATGCCGCTCGATCAATACATTATTAAGCATCCGTCGTATTTGCTGAGTCAACAGCCTGAAGAAATTCATATTCATCCGGATAATATGTTGATTTTAATGGATCACTTGAAATGTGCTTCATTTGAATTGCCGTTTTCTTCAACAGAAACATACGGTGAGTTCGAAGTGCAGGAACTGCTGGCATTTTTGCAGAGCGAAGGCGTGCTAATGCAAACATCGGATAAATGGCACTGGATGACGGATCGTTTTCCAGCAGGAGAAATCAGCTTGCGATCTGCTTCACAGGAAAATGTGGTTATCATCGATCAGTCATTTCCGAAAGAAACCCGGGTCATTGGAGAAATGGATCGTTTCAGCGCGATGACACTTTTGCATGAGGAAGCGATTTATTTGCATCAAGGTACGCAGTATCAAGTGGAGAAGTTGGATTGGGAAGAAAAGAAAGCGTATGTTACTGTCGTGGACGTTGATTATTTCACAGATGCGAATTTAGCGGTGGAATTGAAAGTGATTAGTGAAGATAAGAGGCAGGACGCGGGAGAACGGACGTATGCGTTTGGTGATTTGGCGGTGCTTGCGATCCCGACGATTTTTAAGAAGATTAAGTTTGGAAATAACCACGACAATATTGGTTCGGGTCCAATATCGCTACCGGCAGAAGAATTGCATACGAACGGCACCTGGCTTGCATTCGACGCGCCGGAAGGATGGGGAAAAGCCAACCTGACAGATGCCATGAGTGCGGCAGCCTATGCCATCCAGTCGCTTATACCTTTGTTCGTTAAGTGTGATCGTAGCGATATACACGTCGTCCCACAGGTGAAGGCCACACATACACAGAAGCCGACTTTCTACATTTATGATAGCTACCCGGGTGGCATCGGACTGAGTGAGAACATCTTCAGTCGCTGGGATGAGCTATTGACGATGACGGCAGAACATATTAATGATTGCCGCTGTGAAATTGGATGTCCGATCTGTATCGGTGCGCAGGAAGCGGGGCAGACACAAAATAAGTTGAATGCCGAACAGTTGCTAAGAGATTTGGTCAATTAAAAGGGGAGTCGAAGCGTTCACCGCTTCAACTCCTCTTCTTCCATTATTTTATATATCATTTTCCGGTTGATCCCCGTAAGCTTCTCCAATTGACGACCGCTTAACTTCGGATTTTTTCGCAATTCATCCTGCAATACGATCACCCGCTGTTTCTTCAAATCAGGACATTGTTTGTTCGGTGCCAAATGTTTGAACGAACCAAATCGTTCCTGGTCCAGCTTCAAAGTTGAAGGCTGGCTTCCAATCATCTTGCTAAGCGCTTCAAGTGACAATCCTCGATGCTGTGTCAGGGTCTTCTGCGCCAGGGCATAACGCTCACGAGCATTCTCTAAAATTTCCCTTTCCTTTGCTTCCTCCATCGATTCAATACGGATCTTCACATCCACAGTTACTTCCTGTGGCAGCAGAGCATGCAGAATCAACAAATCATCCCCTAGCGTAGCAGAAGGGAATAGGCTGCCGATCAATTTCTGCTGATCAACAGGATCAAGCAGTTCTTCAAAACGGCTAGCTACACCGAAAAACTCTGCAACTGTATCAAAATTCAACTTATCCTTCTGAATCAAATTCCTCTTTCGTTTTCGTTCCTTCAAATCATTCTGTATTTGATGTGCTTGTTTCTCCAATAGACGATGACGTTCATCCAACTTTTCTTTTGACCATTTATCATCCAGATAGAGATCTAGCAGCTTGTCCATCTTGGAATGCACATCTGATTTCATTTTCTCCAACCGTTTTACATCGGCAGCCAGACGTGACAGCTCAGCTTCATCGAAATCAGAGTCGATATACTCAGCAATCTTACTAGTATCGGTCAGGATGTCCTTAACTGCTTTTGTGATGCGGTGCTTGATGCGTTTATCATTAATAGTCGGCTTTACCTGGCATGCACGATAGGTCTCTTCGTTTGAATGCGTCAATACATATAAACCATATCTCTGCGACTTGTCTCTATTGTAAGTGTATTGTTTTTTCACGCTGATTTCTTTCTGACAGGAATCACAAATAATTTTCACATCTCGGAGAAAGTGGGGGTCTGCCGGTTTGCAACGGTATCGCTTACTAAGTTCATTTTGAATTCGTGCATACATCAGCTCAGTGCGCAATGGGGGATAGACGTTAGGTACAGTAATGGTCTCCCCGTTACTAAAAGATTTCTGCAACGTGCCGTGATAGGCAGGATTCTTTAACTTGCTAAGGACTTGCTGGCTTGTCCATTGCTTGCCTTCAGCCGTCTTGCAGATCTTATTTAACTCTCTTGCAATAGCTGTAGCACCGAGCCTTTTCTCAATATACAAATCATCAATGTAGGGGATCAACCAGGAACGCTCTTCATTCACCGTTAATTCTTCAGTATCTTTGTTGTACCGATACTCTTCCGGCTGCTTGCCCCACACTTTGCCTTCCCGGGTCTTTTGACGTTTCCCTCGCATCATTTTCCTTAGTAGATCACGACGGGAACGTTGAGCGAGTAAGTTCTTCAAATCTGATATGAACTCATCATCCTCATTGGCCAAGTCCACCACGCTGCCGGGTTCTGCAATCTTCACACGGTTCTCACGAAGCACACCCTTCAAGTACTCCCACTTGATCGTATCTAGACGGGAGAGCCGGTCCTGTTCGATGCAAAGGACGACATCAATCTTGCCGTCCTCGACCAGATCCAGCATCGCTTCCAAACCGTCCTTGTCCAGTTTGGTTCCACTGTCCACGTCTTTAAAGATATCGACGATGTGCCAGTTTTGGGATTTGGCGTAGCGTGTTAGCTCGATTGTCTGGGCGTTTAGGCTGTAGCGGTCTTCCTGAAGCTTGGTGGATACGCGGATGTAGATGGCTGCTTTCATAATTAGTCACTCCTATTAAGAATGTACGTTCTTTTAACTTTTTAAAAAAGAGCCCTTTAGAAAAGGGCTACGGAAAGAGAACCAAAGTTTGTATATTTAATGTATAATAAGACTAACCTAATAAAGCTAAGGAGGGAATTTTATTGGATCCCAAAAAAGTGATTAACCACAATATAGATGAGATGATGAAACTTGAAAATGAATATCAACAATTAAAAAAAGAAAATCACTTTAAAAAGAAAAAGATTCAAAATTCAATGTCCGTCAAAGCTGCTAGGTTCAATGATAATAGAGATAAACGTGCATCTCATTTTGATTTTATTCGTAATAAATAGCTATTGGAGTTACTAACACATCTCCTTTTTTTATTATATTGAAGTTACCTAAGATAATATCAAGCATCATTGTCGGTATAATATCTAAACTATCGCCATCTAGCATCGGCATGTTCGTTATACCATCATAAACTATTTCCTTCTCCCCTAAAATTCTTACTAGATATCTTATATTTCTATTTTTATCAGTTCGAAATGTTAAAGATTCAACAGACTCACGCAACATATCTTTCTTTAATAATCCAATTTTATCATTGGCTTTAATTACAACTAATCTATCCAATAGATCTGAAGAGAAATCACTCATTTTATTTAATAAGCTAATCGTATTAACTACGTGTTGTGTTTGCTCATGAGTTTCATATACCTTTTCCGCTAATGTTCTTTTATTTTGGTCTTGTGAAGGATTATAAGGCTTAGATACTATTTTTTTAGCTGTCTCATATGACATCCCTGTTTTTTTAACATCATCAAGCATCATATTTTCTAGAAAGTCAGCATTTAATGACTTTTTAATTAGATTAAAATCATAAAAACGATATTTAGATTCGCCAAGATGTAAGTCGCTTTCTTTAAGTTTTCCATTCTCAGTTAATAAGTCGTTCTCTGTCAGTTTCTTAATCAATAAATCTAATGAGTAATCATGAAAGGCTTTATTCAAAATATCTTTTTGGCCTTCTAAAATAGTTTTAGAATAATTGTTAGCTTCCTCCCCGCTGTTTCCCAAGTTAGTACCTAAGCTGAATTCGCCGCCAGGCAACATACCTGTACTAACTTTGACTCCTGCAGTAATGCCAGACTCTTTACCTCTAGTTGTCTGAATTTCTTCACTTTCAGTTTCTTCTCCTGAGTTTTCCAACGTGAAACTATGAACTAATCCCTCGTCTAATTGCGCTAATAAAGAGTTCATAATCTCAGTATCTAAGTAAATAATCTCTTTCATTTTTAATTACCTCCAATTATTATGCAAATTTATTTCGTATTAGAAAACACTTACAATTTGAAATATGAAATGTTAATTCTCAATCCACTCCACCGTCCCTAACTTCCCACCAGCCGCGGCAAGCCCGTCCACCCGATGCATGAATATCAATTCCATCCGATAGGCTGCAAACTTGCAAACTCATCCTAACCAGGAAGTAGTCGGCTACTTCTGAAATGACGATGGGCTGATCGAAGGCGGCGACGTATACTTCTTCTATAAATCGTGCTGGCATGAGGAGGTAGGCGGCCATTCGTTTTGCCTGGCTCTCGCATTTGCTGAGGGCGTATGGATCGGCGCTGAGTTGTGTTTGGTGACGGGCGTACAGGTGGCAGAATTCTTCTACAAGCAGCAGCTTCTTCTCGATGGCGTTCAATCCCTCTTTTAGAAAGATGGTGCCCCGCCTACTGCGTTTGCCTGGCAGGGAGCAGGCTTTGAGATGATGAATTGTGTCGTACTGGATGAACGGCTCGGTAAATGGCTTGTCCACCGGCAGTATGCGGATGCCGTAGCGCCAGCAGATGTCATACATGTCGATCTCATCCGGGTATGTATAATGAAAATGGGAGAGGACCTTGTCGGCCCGTTCCTCCCAGTAGTCTGTGTGTTGTCTGAGTTGCACGAAATCACAACCTTATTTCTTGAGTTTCCAACCGCCTAATATTCTTGGTGTTGCAAGGTCGGATCCATAGCTATCTACGAAATATACAGACACCAGATCCTCGTATTTACCAGAGTTGTTCACTAGGTTCATAACCAATTCCCCAATTTGATCTACGAACCTTTCTTTTTCATGATCTGGCGAGTAGTACCAGGCGTCACTTATTACTACGTTGACGATATCCCAATTACCTTGCCTTGGCTTCACGTCCAGGATGATTCCACCACCCAATTCTTTCATTTCAGCAATTGCCTGATTAAAAGATTTATCTTGCTCAGTCTTAACTGCTTCTACAGAAGGATAGGGTACAGTGACTGTTTCGAAAACAGCATTTTTACCACCTAGCTGATTTTCGGAGGCAAGGTCTCCGGTCATTTTGTTTCCTGTTTCACCATAGATATTTTTAATATCTTCAGGCTGCGGATGCTCGTCCAAATTGAAACGGAACATAGCGTTCGCTGCAAAATGGGCAGGTTTCCAATCGGCAGGAATATCGAATGAAGTTTCCGCAATGCCATCTTTCACTTTTACAAAACCGCTCTTATGATTCAAGTTACCGTCTATCAAAGATACTTCCAATAAGCTTCCGTCCGGTATGTTGGTATCAATTTCAACTTGTATTTTTCCTTTTCCGGCAGTTGCTTTTACAGTACCTTTTACATTAAGTTGCTCTTTTTTCTTTTTCTCAGCAGCTTGTTTCTTATTTTCTATGTCCGCTTTTTCAGCAGCCACTTTTTTTGCAACCTCATCTTTTGAAGCTTTTTCTTTCTTTTCGTCATCTTCTTTTTTGCTATCTACAGCAATTTTTTCTTTGCTGTTCGCAGTTTCTTCTGCAGGTGGAAGTATTGATCCTGCAATCAAGATTGTCATGAAGCCTATACCCGTAGCAATGCCCACCTTCTTTTTAGGCCTTTTTCTAAAGAAAGCAATAATCAGCATGACCAGACCGATTAGAAATGTAAATGCACAAATTACAGCCAAGAATTCTCCCAATCTATTCCCCCCTAGTTAACTCGACTCACATGTACAACTTAGTGATATATTCCCATGTCTTATGTAAAAATAAATACGGTTAAAAACCGTGGTAGTACCAGGTATTTAATTTTCTAATTCCCCAAACTCATTCCTGTAATCTTCATCATCGTCTTCCAAAAACATCTGCCTTATCTTATAAAGCTTAATCAATTCTTTCACTTTCTTCTCTGGGTCAGAGGCCATGTCATGAAATATAACAGGATACTTTTTCAGTTCATTGAAAAGTTTCACTTCTTCTACAGAAAGAATTATCTCTTGACCAACAGCAATGACGTCTTCATTTGAAAATTTATTGTTGGTTAGTCCATGTAAGTACTCTGTAGAACAAGTTAAAGCTAAAGCCAATCGTGCCACATCATCATGATTAGGATCACTATAGCCTCTTTCCCAATTTGAAATAACTTGAGAAGAAACATTTACCAGGCTACCTAAATTAGTTTGTGTTAGCTTCGATTGTTTTCTTTTGGTTTTGATTCTTTCACCTATACTTATAGTAATCACCTTTTGAAATAATTGAATTACCAAAATAATAACAGTAACTAACGGAAATAGATATAGAACTAACGGAATATGAGGATAAAGTATTTATAATTTTTAGTTATAACAGAGAACGTTAGTTTGGAAGCTAAGAAAATAATATATGTAAACTTAGGAGAGATAAGAATTGTTGAAGGGATAAATATAGTAGATATGATAACCCAAGTAGCTTATGTGTCACAGGCGGAATGCCTTTGTGAGTATGGTTGTGTCAGATCTGTATCGCGCATAGGAAACAGGGGAGATGAATAATAAGAGTCGAGGGGAGGGACTTTTGAAAGAGTTGACGGGATAAAAGTAGAAGTGGAAGCCGATCTGATGACGGCTACCACTTCTTTTTTAATAAAGTTGAAAGGTATTCCCGCTCCATTCTTTATTCGATTCATTTTGTAATTCAAATCTCAATCAAAAACGAAAGGATCATCGGTCTTCTTTTCGTTCGCTCAAATAATAAACTCTCCACTGATTTCTTTACACTCTGTCTGATAGCCGTTCGTTTACTGCCATGTATCGAGCTCAAATTAGTGACCGTTGTTTTAACAATTTCATTGACTTCTTTAATGAGTTCCTTCGCATCGGGTTCATAAACAAAGCCTCGCGAGATGGTATCTGGTTCGGAAATTAGTTGACCATCCGTTTTACTAACCGTGATAACAATAATGAGCATCCCTTCTTCTGACAGGACTCTTCGGTCACGCAGCACAATATTACGCACATCTCCTACACCTAATCCGTCAACAAACACACGGCCAGCATGAACTCTTCGTGTTTGATATGCCTTAGTATGATCGACATCTACGACATCTCCGTTGTTGATAATAAAAATATTTTCTCGATCTACGCCAACAGATTCGGCCAGTTGCTTATGCTTATAGAGCATTCTATATTCTCCGTGAATGGGAATGAAATACTTCGGTTTCATCAGTGTAAGCATGAGCTTCAGTTCTTCTTGGTTTGCATGGCCGGAAACATGCATACCGGTTGAACCGCCTGAGCCATAAATTACATTTGCTTTCAGAAGATATAAATTATCGATAATCCGTGAAACATTCTTCTCGTTACCCGGGATAGGGGATGAAGCTAAAATAACGGTATCGTCTGGAAGTATTTCCACGTGTCTGAAATTGGAACTCGACAACCGCGACAAAGCTGCCATCGGTTCACCTTGACTGCCGGTGCACAAAACGGCGACTTTTTCAGGGTCCATTTTACCTATCTCGTATGGTTCGATCAACATATCGTCAGGGATTCTCAAATGCCCAAGTTCCGTGGCAACGCTTACCACATTTATCATGCTTCTGCCTAGTAAAGCGAGTTTTCTACCCGTTTTTTGTGCTGCATCGACGACCTGCTGAACACGGTGTACATTGGATGCGAACGTAGAGATAAAAACTTTTTTCTGTGCCTTTCGGAATTCTTCTTCAATATGTCCTCCGACCGTTATTTCCGAAGGGTTAAATCCAGGGCGCTCCGCATTGGTGCTTTCAGACAGTAATACGAGCACACCGTTTTTTCCGATTTCCGCCATCTTGTGAATGTCTGGCGCATCATTATTCACAGGGGTTAAATCAAACTTAAAATCCCCAGTATGAACAACTGCCCCAATAGGTGTATGGAAAACGATTCCTACACAATCGGGAATACTATGATTTGTCCTGAAAAACGAAATGTCCACGTTTCCGAATGATAACTTAGATGCTGCGTGGAAGATTGTTAATTCCGTATGACGAAGCAAACCATGTTCCTTCAATTTAAGGTTTATTAACCCAGCTGTTAATTCCGTTGCATACACGGGGATATTCAGTTGCTTTAAGAAATAGGGGATGCCTCCAATATGATCTTCATGTCCGTGTGTAATGATAAGAGCTCTGACTTTGTCTTTATTTTGTTGTAAGTACGTAATATCTTGGATAATCAAATCAATTCCCAGAAGACTTTCGTCAGGAAATTTTGAGCCGCAATCAATAACAAAGATATCATCTTCATATTGCACTACGTACATGTTTTTCCCGATTTCATTAATCCCGCCTAAAGCAAAAATCGACAAAGTATTTTCGAGATTGGTCATTAGTCGTCTCTCCCTATGTTTCATGAATACCTTAAGTATGTCCGTTCATAGGGAATTTATTACTTTCCGACAGAAGACGCCCACTTCAAGGAATGTGTAGGGCGTAGCCCAATGGGTAAGTGGGTGATAAATATCGGTTGGCGCTAGCCAAAGAGTATGTCAGTCGGTTATAATGAGAACGTACATTCTTTTGGTGGAGGTGAATTTTATGCTGATCAACAAAGCCTATCGGTTTCAAATCTATCCGAACAAAGAACAACGTATTTTAATCGCAAAAACAATTGGTTGTAGCCGCTTTGTTTTTAACTACTTTTTGGCTAAATGGGACAGCACGTACAAAGAGACAGGGAAAGGACTCTCGTACACTACCTGTTCCGCTGAACTAACTCAGTTAAAAAAGCAAGAACGTACCATTTGGTTAAAAGAAGTGGACAGCATTTCCCTTCAGTCTTCCCTAAAAAATTTGGCTGACGCTTATACAAGACTTTTCAAAAAACAAAACAAAGCACCTCGCTTTAAATCAAAAAATCATGAGGTTCAATCGTACACAACAAAACAAACAAATGGCAACATCGCAATCGTTGGCAACAAAATTAAACTCCCTAAGTTGGGCATGATAAAATTTTCGCGAAGTCGTGAAGTGAAGGGTCGAATTATGAATGCAACGATTCGACATACTTCTTCGGACAACTATTTCGTTTCGATTCTTGTTGAAACAGAAGTACAAGAAGTACCTAAAACGAATTCCTCCGTGGGTGTTGATGTGGGTTTGAAAGAGTTCGCAGTCTTATCAGATGGCACAGTGTATAACAATCCCAAGTACTTTCGTTCATTAGAGAAGAAGTTAGCGAAAGCGCAACGGATTCTCTCAAGACGGAGAGAACTAGCTATCAAAAGAAAATGTAAGCTAAGTGAAGCGAGAAATTATCAAAAACAACGTGTCAAAGTTGCGCGTATCCAGGAAAGCATTGCGAATAAGCGAAAGGATTACTTGCATAAACTCTCAACCGATATCATCAAAAACCACGATGTAATCGGAATAGAAGACTTGCAAATCACTACTATGCTTAAAAATCAAAAATTGGCTAAATCAATTAGCGAAGTTAGCTGGTCACAATTTCGTACAATGCTTGAATATAAAGCGAAGTGGTACGGCAAACAGATTGTAGTCGTAGGAAAAACATTCCCATCGAGTCAACTTTGTTCGAAGTGTGGAGATCGAAACAAAGACGTTAAGAATCTGGCTTTGCGTGAATGGAGCTGTCTGAAATGTGGAAGTCATCACGACCGAGATCTTAACGCAAGTATAAATCTTGAAAAGGAAGCGAACAGACTTCTAACCGCAGGGGCTGCGGGGATAGCCTAATCAATAACTGGCGGTTACGCCGGTGATCTTAGGAATCTCTCACTTCTAAACGTAGTGAAAGTGGTAGTAGTTCAATAATGGAACAAGTAACATATTCCTCTTAGGCGAATTTGATTCAGTGATGAGAGTAGTACCTTTTGTTGCATTTTTGCCTGCAATAGTTTGAGTAATCCCATTTATTCAGTGAAGTCTAATCACATAAAAAAGAGGCTGGTTATGTCCAAGCCTCTTATCTTGTACGCTATTATATTGATTCAAGATTCATGGAGGAGTCTACCCGACTTGCCAAGGACGATTTGCTTTTACCTTTGTTTGCTTCTGTTTTGCACCTAGTTCATCCCGAGTCATTCGTTGCGGTTCCATCCCTTTCTCGATCTTCGAGCTGAGCTTACGAGAAAGGGTGAAGAGGTGAGGCGCAAAATAAACTCTGGCAGCTTCTGATTTACAAGTAGGACATTCTGTATTCTCCCTGTTGCCGGACATGGAATTAAAGAACAGCGTGAATTCTCCACAACCTGGACAACGAAATGTGTAGTTTGGCAAGATTTACCCTCCTATTATTTCGGCATAATGTCTTGATCAAAGATTTGTGTTGGGATCGCAATCGTGCAACAGGCATTTGGAATATCCACGATGCCGTTAATTCGACCTTCCACAGGTGCTGAGCTTAAAAGCATAAAGGCTTGTTCACCTGTATAGCCGAGCGTTTTTAAATACTCAATGGCATTTAAGCAGGCCTTTTTATAAGCGAGATTAGCATCCAGATAATGTTGTTTTCCTGTACGATCGTCTACGGAAATGCCTTGGAAAACTAAGAAATCATTATAATTCGGTTCAACAGGTCCAGGTTGGAATACGGGATTTTCCTTGATCTTATATTTCTCCATACCCCCTTTAATCACATCCACTTTTAACTCGATCCAGCCTGACATTTCAATACCGCCACAAAATGTGATCTCTCCATCGCCTTGAGAGAAATGCAGATCGCCGACGGACAGTTTGGCGCCGTCCACAAATACTGGGAAGAAGATTCTAGAACCTTTGGAGAGATTCTTAATGTCGCAGTTTCCTCCATTTTCACGAGGCGGGACTGTACGCGCGCCTTCTTTTGCGATCCGGTCAAACTCCGCGCCTTCCAAATGCCCTAACACTACACTTTCTTCGGAGGGGGGATTTGCAAGTGCGGGAACTCGATTAGGATCCGTATCAATTAAAGCTTGTTCGCGTTCGTTCCATTTTTGTAATAGTTCCATTGAGGGAGCGACTCCAATCAAACCTGGATGAATGAGACCCGCAAATTTGACACCAGGCACATGGCGGGACGTCGTATAAATGCCTTCGAAATCCCAAATCGATTTGGCGGCCTCTGGATATTCATCTGTTAAGAAGCTGCCTCCGTTTTCTTTCGCAAAAATCCCATTGAACCCCCATTCTGATTCTTGATGGGCTCCGACATCCAAAATATCAACGACGAGCAAATCACCAGGCTCCACGCCATTGACGTAGACAGGACCGCTTAATACGTGGACACGAGTAAGATTGACGGTGCGAAGGTCTTCTGCACTGTCATTATTATGGATCTGTCCATCGGTCCATTCTTTACAATCCATTCGAAATGCGGTTCCCGGTTCTACTGAAAAAACAGCAGGAATATCAGGGTGCCAACGATTGTGTCCGGGTTGCTCTTGTTGTTCCATAGGTTTGCTTAAATCGAGTCTGTACTTATACTGTGCCATTATCAAATTCCTCCTAATTAAATAAATTGCGCAAGCATTACCATGTCAACATATGTGAAGTTGTCCCACGTTTATGACTGCAATAGTGAGAATGACTGTGGTGGAGGAAATATGCGGCATGCGGTTACTTCGTTTCAATGCTTTTCATTCTCATCTGCTATTTATTCCCCAAGAAATACTCGCCTGTATGTTTACGAGTGTGTTTCTATTAATAAGTCCTTCAAGTATAGTATAATTCAATACAAATCATGTAATTGCTTCGAGGGGTGAGGTGTATCGATGTTCTTAAAGATAAATAAGCAATACTATATCCGGGCTGCGGAGCATACGATGGAAAGCCCGCATACAGAAGAGTTGATTTGCCGTGTCTTATGAGAAAAAACTTATGGCCATGAAATCGCTAGTGAAAAAAACGACAGTCGTGCAAGAGTCGGTTGAAACGTTTACGAAACCGCCGGCGCCATCATATGAAAAGAGATGGCTGACGACGGGCCTGGAAAAAATCGAAAATGACTTGGGTATTGTTTATAAACGTGTCATTCATTATCCGCTTACCTATATGCATGGCGATATTTGCTTAGGGGACATACAAGAGAAGTTGACCAATTGGACGGAGACTGGATATGCTCATCCGCTTGCTCCTTCTTCTGATCAGCTGCTCTTTTTCGATACCGAGACAACGGGACTTAAAGGGGCGGGCGCGGTAATTTTTTTGATTGGGTTATTGGAACTGAAATCGGATGAATTCATCATGACACAGTACGTGCTGCCGAATCCAGATCACGAAGCAGCGTTTCTCTATGCATCAAAACTTTGGCAGGAAGGGCTGACGCTTGTCACTTATAATGGAAAGAGTTTTGACTTTCCGCAATTGCAGACACGTTGGTCGCTGCATAGAAAACAGCTCCCTAAGTTGCCGGTTCCAAAGCAAATTGATCTGTTGCATGGTTCGCGGCGTATTTGGAAAGGCGAAATGGACTCTTTCAAACTTACGGAAATCGAGCGCAAACAGCTAGGCTTTCATCGGAAAGATGATATTCCAGGGCATATGGCGCCGATCATCTATCAGGATGCCGTGAAGAATGGGCGGGCTGAAATCTTGATGAAGGTTATGTGGCACAATGAATGGGATATTCTTTCCCTCGTCACGCTGTTCAGTCTTTCTTCTGATATGATTTTGCAGGAGGAGAGTAAACCAACTGCTCAAGTCGCAACGAATATCGCCAAATGGTTCAAGGATCTTGGTTTGACTGAGCGTAGTTTTGCCGAGCTGGAAAGAATCGCAGAAGTGTACGGATCGAGTTATCCGCTGACACATTTTCATTTAGGGTTTCTATTGAAGCGATATAGAGAGTACGATCGTGCGGTCCAATCATTTGAAATCGTAGCTTCGAGTGGAGAAGGCCGGGAACAAATACTTGCCTATGAAGAATTGGCGAAATTATATGAACATAAGCTGAAAGATTTCCCGCTGGCGGTTGATCGAATTAACAAGGGGAAATCTTTGCTCGAACAACAAAATAAACTATCCAAACGCTTTATTGATAGCATGCAGAGCGCCTTTTCCAAGCGGGAAATACGCGTGAAGAAGAAACTATTTCCCGGGCAAGCGCAGAAACTGACAAGAGAGTCTTAAGGACCTTCTCAATTAAGACAAAGAATGACATGATATGCTATAATGACCGTATGGGATCACAGACGGAGGGACGTTTTGTCATGGAATTAAAGTTAGATTCAAAGAAGATTTTAGAGAAAGAATTTAAAACAGCAATGCGCGGATATAAACAAGAAGAAGTAGATTTATTTTTGGACGATGTAATCCAAGATTATGAGACTTTCAAAAAAGAAATCGCGCAACTTACAGAAGAAAACGAACGGTTGAAAGCGTCAGCAAGTACTTCGCAGCATAGAACGTCTGCGCCGACTCCTCAACCAACGAATTTTGATATCTTGCAGCGCCTATCCAACTTGGAAAGACAAGTTTTCGGCAGCAAGCTGTCTGATAACTGATTTTCTTTAAATTGGAAATGACCAGTTTGAACGAAATCATTGATAGCCGGGATGAATTGATGTATACTAAAGAGTACCATAGAGTCTATTCAGGTAATCGCTGCAATTTTATTGTAGAGGAAAGTCCATGCTCACACGGTTCTGAGATGACCGTAGTGTTCGTGCTCGGTGAAAAAATAAGCCGGGGCAATGCTTTTGCATTGATGGCGAGAATAAATCCTTAGTCTTCGGATATGGATGAGATTCTCTGAAAGTGCCACAGTGACGTAGTTGGCATGGAAACATGTCAAGTGGAACGGGTAAACCCCACGAGTGAGAAACCCAAATTATGGTAGGGGCGCTCTTCCGAAAGAATTCAATGGAGGAAGGGACAGGCAATTGTCTGTAGATAGATGATTACCGCTTCAAGTACGAGGTGCAAACCGTTTGAGTACTGAAGAACAAAACATGGCTTACAGAATATTCTATGGTTTACATCACAATTAGCTCTCCTATAGTATTGGGAGAGTTTTTCTTTTGTACAGAAGGTTTGCTAATCGCATTTATTTGACATAATACTGAGAAGAGACCGATTGAAAAGGCGATACATAAGGAGGGAAGGTAATGGTAAATGAGTCTGATTTCTTTCAAATAAACCCTGCCTTCCCGCCAACAATTTATAATACAATTATTGAGGAAATGAAACAAGGCGTTTTCGTTACAGATGAAAGTAAAAACCTGCTTTTTGCTAACTCTGTTTTCTTTACACTGACCCATTACAATAATGAAGATCCGTCCATGCTTCAGCTTTTTCCGGCAACATGGCAACATGATATTTGGGAAGAAGCTGAAAAGACAGGGTATTGGGAAGGCGGTCTGCCGTTTGGTGAAAATGGAGAAGATGGAGACGTCAAATTGTTCTTCCATTTGGATACCACCAATGACCAGGCATATTATTATGGAATTTGCCGACCCGCTTCCATGATAAACCAGCCGACATCAAAAGGCGATGGCTGTACAGATCCTTTGACGAAAATTGGAAATCGTAACTATTTGACGAGTCAAATGGACAAGCTATTCTGTGGTGATCCCGAAAGAAAGAAAATGCACGCTGTGTTATTTTTAGATTTGGATCGTTTCAAACAAGTCAATGACACGATGGGACATTTCGTCGGAGATGAATTATTGAAAGAGTTCACACGAAGAGTGAAGAAAATTCTTAGGAAAAATGATTTGTTTGCCCGGTTAGGCGGCGATGAGTTCGTTATCGTTCAAACAGACATTAAGCATGAAGGGGAAGCAGTGCTCTTAGCGGATCGGATCTTTGAAGCGATTGAGCAGCCCTATCACAGTGCCTCCTATGAAGTCGGGATGTCGACTAGTATCGGAATTAGCTTATATCCGAAAAATGGTACCGACAGAGAGAGCTTAATGAGAAAATCAGATGTCGCCATGTATGAATCCAAGCGAAAAGGCCGTAATCGACAGACGCTGTTTGAGCAAGATTTGGAGGAGCGCATTGCCAATCTTCAAGAGCTGGAACAAGATTTGATTGGCATGGTCGAAAATAAGGACTTTCAGTTACTGTATGAGCCGAAACTTCATCTTGGGACAGGTATGTTCCGCGGTGCGGAGATTTCGTTGCGATGTGGCGGATGTAAACAATCGGTTACTACACTGAGGGATTCCTACGAGGAACTGGTAGAGATGGGTCTTGATATTCCGATTACCAACTTGGCCATTGAGAGGATTTGCGAGGACCTTTCCCGTATGCCGGAAGCTGTACGTTTGCGCACAGTGATTGCCGTCGATATTTCGAGCATGTACTTCACGCATCCTCAGTTCATCCAAAATGTTTGTGGAATTCTCGGACAATTTGATGTTAAGCCTGAAAATTTTGAATTAGAATTGGATGAAAAGGTTATTATGCTAGATGAAGAGCAATCCATCCATAAGTTAAGGACCTTGAAAAAGTTGGGGTTTCATCTGCTGATCGATCATTTCGGTTACGGTTATTCATCAATTCCTTTGCTGTCAGATAGCTCTATCGGGCATTTGAAACTAGATCGTAATCTAGTGAAACGGCTATCGACTGAAGAAGATCAATGGAAGATTGCTCAGGCGATTAAAGCGATGGCTGGGGCTTTAGAGATTGACTTGTCTTTTGAGGGTGTAGATGACGTTAGCCAATGTGAGCGGTTGCGCGCGTTAGGCTGCAGCTATGCACAAGGAACATATATAAGTAAACCTCTGGAGTTTGATGAATTTCTTCATCTGATCCAGTAACGGAGAATGGAGTTTTTATTGTGAGTGAATATAAATTGATTGCTACAGCCGCAATGGGGCTGGAGTCGATTGTAGCATCTGAGATAAAAGATCTTGGGTATGATTGCCAGACCGAAAACGGAAAAGTCTTCTTCAATGGAGATGCAGAAACGATTGCCAGAGCCAATATGTGGCTTCGTGTGGGAGATCGGGTTCGCGTGGTGGCTGGTGAATTTAAAGCTTATACATTCGATGAGTTATTTGAGCGGACGAAAGCGATTCCTTGGGAACAGTTCCTGCCGTTTGATGCCGCTTTTCCGGTTTCAGGAAAGTCGGTCAAATCGAAGCTGTTCAGTGTGCCGGACTGCCAAGCGATTGTGAAGAAAGCAATTGTGGAGCGGTTGAAGATCGCGTATAAGCGCATTGGCTTCTTGGATGAATCAGGTCCTCTCTTTAAATTGGAAGTATCAATTTTGAAGGATAAGGTAACAATTACGATCGATTCGAGCGGTTCCGGATTGCATAAACGCGGCTATCGATTAGGACAAGGAGATGCGCCTCTTAAAGAGACGATGGCTGCAGCACTTGTGAAATTATCGAAGTGGAGTCCGAGTCGCCCGTTCGTGGATCCGTTTTGCGGTTCGGGAACGATTCCAATTGAAGCGGCGATGATTGGACAGAATCTTGCGCCTGGCTATAATCGTTCATTTTTAAGTGAAGAATGGCCTTGGATGAAAGCGCAAGTATGGGATCGCGTCAGAGAAGAAGTGGAAGACGTAGCGAAGTACGACCAAGAGCTTGATATCCGCGGTTACGACGTCGATGGTAAAATGATTTCAATAGCTCAGCAAAATGCGGTGGAAGCCGGTTTTGCAGATTTGATTTCATGGCAGCAGCAAGACGTCCGGGATTTGCACATTGAAGGACAAAATGGTGTCCTCATTGCCAATCCGCCATATGGAGAGCGACTTGGCGAAACAGAGGAAGCGGAAGATATAGCAGAAATCCTTGGGTCAATTATGGAGCATCACCCATCCTGGTCCGTCTATATTTTATCTTCACTCGAAAACTATGAGACGATGTATGGGAAAAGAGCGACGAAAAAACGTAAACTATTTAACGGCTTCATCCGCACTGATTATTATCAGTTTTGGGGACAGCGCGTATAACCATATCGAAATCGATGGGAAGAGGAAAGCACTCCTCTTCCTTTCGCTTGCATTCAGGGAGGAGTCAGTATGAGTACAAAAATTCCATTTCAATTAGTGAAAGACCAAACGTTCTTTGAATCACTGAATGATTGGTTGGGCGATACATTATATGATGATTTGACGGAAAAAGGGTTCGAATGCCGGGATGAGCAGATTTATATGGCTTTTCAAATCGAACAAGCACTTAAGGACAAAAATGTGTTACTGGCGGAAGCGGGTGTGGGTACAGGGAAGACGATTGCCTATTTGCTTCCAGCCCTTGCATATGCACGCTATACAGGAAAGCCTGCTGTGATTTCTTGTGCAGATGAGACGTTGATCGATCAGTTGATCAAAGAAGAAGGCGACATTCAGAAATTGAGTCAGGCACTCGATTTATCGATCGATGTACGATTGGCCAAAGCGCGAAATCAGTATATTTGCCTAAAGCGTCTAGAAGAGACAAGTAATCGAACAGACGAAGAGTTTGTTGATTTAGTTGAAGATGAGCTGCCTGATTTTATCTATGCCGATCGTTCGTTGCAGTCTGTTTTTCCATATGGAGTGCGTTCCGACTATCCATATTTGAAAGATGAAGAGTGGGAAATGATCAATTACCATCCGATTCAGCAATGTGCGGCGTGTGATATCCGTAATCGTTGCGGACAGACGATTCATCGTAATCACTATAGAGAAGCAGTGGATTTAATCATTTGCTCGCATGATTTTTATATGGAACATCTGTGGACGAAAGAATCGAGAGTGCGTCAAGGACAGTTGCCATTGCTGCCAGAAGTATCGATGGTGGTCTTTGATGAAGGACACCTGCTTGAGTATTCGGCGCAGCGGGCATTGACTTATGAAGTGCAGGAGCAGACGATTGTCCAATTGCTTGAGCGTATCATGGTCGATGGCATTCGGGAGAAGTCTCTGCAGTTGATGGAGCAATTATTGGATGTCCATGAACTGTTCTTTAAGCAATTACGAGAGCATGCGACGCAAAATGATAATGAGCGTTTGACGATTAACAAGAACGATGAAATGATGAGACTAGCTAAGAAAGCCGTCTCTTTATCGAACGAACTTCTTGAGGAATTCGTCTTTGAGGGTGAATTGTACGTCATTCCAGAATACGATCTGAAAATAGTGGAGGAGTATTTGGAGCAGTATATTTATTCGATGGAATTATTTGCTGATCAGAATGACGCTGTAGATTGGTTGGAAAATCGACGTGATGAAAGCACTTTGCTGATCATGCCGCGACTCGTGACGTCTATTTTGAAAGAAAAGTTATTCACTGGCGAAATGCCGATCGTTTTCTCTTCCGCTACGTTATCTGTTGAGAAATCGTTTGATTACTTGGCATACAGTCTCGGAATTGAGTCGTATCAGTCGTTTTCCATTGAATCGCCTTTTGATTATGAGAATGTGATGAAGATCCATTTGGAACAAGGTGTACACGAAGACAACATCGAGCGCTTGTCAATGCTTCTTTCAGAGGAAGAGCAAACTTTAGTATTGTTTAACTCTAAGCAATCGATGATGGAAGCCTATGAAAAACTGCCGTTAGAGCTTCAAGTGCTAGTTGCTTATGAAGGAGAGCGTTCGCTGTCTTCATTGGTGAAAGACTTCCAGCAGCGCAAGGTCCAAGTCTTTTTCTCCTATCATTTATGGGAAGGTTTAGATCTTCCGAATGAATCCCTGACGCGTGTCATCATCTTTGATCTGCCGTTCCCGCCGAAAGACCCGTTGTTTGAAGCGAGAAGACAATACGCGGAAGATGCATTTGATGAAGTGGATCTACCATTCATGCTGTTGCGGCTTCGTCAAGGAATCGGCCGGCTGATCCGGACGAGTGAGGATGCGGGTTCTATTCATTTATTCGTTGAACCGGAGAGAAGTGAGTTACTGCCTGTGATAGAAAGAGTTTTACCTGTACCATTTTCATGAAGAATAGCAAAAGGCACAGACGTTGAATAATCAATGTCTGTGCCTTTTTTATTTAATTTACGACGCAGTCAGCTCTCGTCATCTATCGTCAGTAAAAGATTCAATACCTCGCCATCTTCAAATTTCACGGGAATTTTAAAGGCTTGTTGGAAGCCATAAAACTTCGTATGCCCGGTTAAAACAGTGGGCGGTGAAATGTCGAGTGTCAATTCATCGTTTTCCAGTATTGTACAGAGATTGCCGGCAATCATATTCCCGAGTTCTCCGGTAAAAGACTCGGCCATTTCTCCTTCAATATTCATACCAAACATCGCTAGGCCAATTTTATCAATAATGCCATGGGTAGGTTCTACAATAAGACGCCCTTTCATATCTCCGATCAAACCAATGAGCACACTGATTTCGCGCTGTTCATAGGGTTGCTTGATCAACGAAGGAGAGAGGACATCGAATTTTATCGGAACGACAGTAGTCAGTGAAGAAATAGTAGCGTTTAAGACTTTTTGCACGTTATTTGCAGTGCTCACGAATAAAGACACCCTTTCAGAAAATAGTAGTAGTTCAATCATATCATTAAAGGGTCGAAAAGCCTACTTAAAAGTTGTAGACTCAAATAAAAGTAAGCTTCTATTTTTTCAATCATTAATGGTATGATAGGGTGAGTTATAAGTGAAAGGACGACGATTATGTCTACAAACCATGTATTTTTACAACAGTCTGCCACCTATGGACAGATTTTCTCTACCAATGAAGATGATGAACGAAAAGGAAAAATCACATTACTCGCAAATAAAATAATTGAGAAAGAATATACAATTGCGTTCGCAGGTCACTTTTCGGCAGGTAAATCATCTACAATCAATGCGTTGACTGGCGATGATCTATTGCCTTCAAGCCCGATCCCTACAAGTGCGAATATTGTAAAGGTACATAAGGCGGATGAAGATTTCGCGATCATCCACCGTGTAGATGGGAGTGCTGTGAAATTCAGCGGGCACGGTTTCTCGGAAGCCGTCAAAGAATTCAGTAAAGATGGAGCGGCTGTTTCACTGGTAGAAATCGGCCATACCGAATCCAAATTGCCGGAAGGAATCACAGTAATGGATACGCCCGGGGTGGATTCTACAGATGATGCACACCGACTATCCACGGAATCCTCTTTGCACTTGGCGGATCTAGTGTTCTATACGATGGACTACAACCACGTACAATCCGAAATGAATTTCCGTTTCACGAAAGAATTGATGCGCTATAACAGCAACGTCTACTTGATCATCAATCAAATCGATAAGCATCGGGAAAGTGAATTGTCTTTTGATGCATTCAAGAAATCAGTAGAGGATTCGTTCAAGCTGTGGGGCGTGGAGCCGAAAGGGATTTTCTACACGTCATTGAAAGAGCTTGAACATCCGCATAATGATTTTGAAAAAGTAAAAGCGATCGTGGATGGCTCAATTGAACACCGCGAGGAGAATTTTGAACAAAATATCGATCAATCCCTTCGTAAGCTGAAAGACGAGCATATGAGTTTCTTGCAGCAACAGCTGGATGACGTTAAAGAAAACAATCGCGATATCGTTATGGACAATGAATGGAATCAATTCGAGGAGCTTAATCGAGAGTTGAAGGAAGCAAAAAAACGGATGGAGCTTCTGTCTGGAGATGAATTCTACGTCAATTTTGAGAAAGAGCGCAATGAATTATTATTAAGCGCCGGACTCGGGCCATTTGAAACAAGAGAATTGCTGAAGGATTACTTGGAATCAAAATCTCCGAAGTTTAAGGTAGGACTTTTATTCGGCGCGAAGAAAACTGCCGAGGAGCGCGAAAAACGCCGTCAAAAATTGAAGGAAAATATCACGGGACTGGCCCATACACAAATTGAAATCTATATGAAGACGTTGATGAAAGACTCTTTGAAGCAAGCGGGAATCTTGACGGATGAACGGTCAATGGAAATCGATTCCATGGATCTGTCATTGCCTTTTGATGAGGTAGATGAGCAGCTTCATGTGGCGGAAGTCATTACAGGAGAGACCATCCTGAATTATACGGAACAAATGAAGCGTGCAATCCATTTAGTTTATAAACGTAAGACCGACGCATGGAAGGAAGAAATGTCCGTCATTGCGAAATCAGTTGGAGGCGAACAGTCTGCACCGCTTGCTCTTGCAATTCGGTCACTTCAGGAAAAAGTCGATGCGATCAACGAAATGAACAAGTGGCAAGAGCGTATGCAGTGGGTGGATAAAGAGATCGGGAATCCGTCTGCACCTACACGCATTGGTAGAGACAAATTGCTAGAAGAATGGGAAAAGCCAAAACAGATTGAGATCATTGACTATGTGGCGGGTTCGGAAAAAGAAGAATCCGTATCGACTGAAGTAGTCGAACAAGAAGAAGAGGAACGCCAATTTGTCGATTCCGAAAAAGCGATCACCTACGCCCAACATATTGCACAATCCGTTGAGACGATTCCAGGCTTTGCGGAAACGGCGTTATACTTGCAGACGAAAGCCGCCCGATTGAAAGGGCAGGAGTTCACCGTTGCATTATTCGGGGCATTCAGTGCAGGGAAATCTTCATTTTCCAATGCGTTGATCGGGGAAAAGGTGTTGCCGGTGTCACCGAATCCAACAACAGCGGCAATCAACCGAATCCGTCCTGTCAGTGAAACGCATCTGCATAATACAGCGGACGTTCATTTGAAAAATGCTGCAACGATGACGGAAGACGTAGCATTGTCATTTGAAGCTTTGGGTATTCATATTTCGACTCTTGAAGAAGCGTTCGCGAAGACGGATGAAGCATTGAAACAGCCGCTCGAAAATGAAAATTTGCATATCCATAAGTCATTCATCCAAGCGTTCAAGAAAGGCTATCCAGTATATACATCCGCGCTCGGTACGACGTTGACTGTAGAGCGGGAGGAGTTCACAAAGTTTGTAGCACAGGAAGAACGCAGTTGTTTCGTAGAATCGATCGATTTCTTCTACGATTGTCCGCTGACACGCCACGGAATCACACTCGTTGATACGCCTGGAGCGGATTCAATCAACGCCCGCCACACCGACGTGGCGTTCGAATATATTCGTAATGCCGACGCGATCTTATTTGTGACGTACTATAATCACGCATTCGCTCGCGCAGACCGTGAGTTCCTGATCCAGCTCGGACGTGTGAAAGACGCGTTTGAACTCGATAAGATGTTCTTCATCGTCAATGCTATCGACCTGGCGTCGAACGAAGAAGAATCCGAAGAAGTAAAAGGCTTTGTGGCCAATGAACTTCAGAAGTTCGGTATTCGTAACCCTCGTGTTCATGGGATTTCAAGCCTTGAAGCGCTTGAAGGTAAATTGAATAAACAGCCGAATCCTTTAATGCAGCATTTTGAAGAGAAGTTCTATGCATTCCTTGAGCATGATTTGCGTGCGCAAGTCGTTCAGGCATTGGAAGAGGAAACGACGAAGACGATTGACCGTCTCGCTTCATTGATCGACCGGACAATTCAGAACCGTTCACGTAAGGCAGAACGATTGGAAGAGTTGGCAATTGCTGAACAAGCGATCAAGCAACGCTTTGAGAAGAGCGCCAGCGAAGTGTTAGTGAAAGCGACACAGGATGAATTGAGCGAACTCGTCTACTATATTTTACAGCGTGTGTTCTTGCGTTTCGGGGATTTCTTTAAGGAAGGGTACAGCCCATCGACATTCGCTAAGAATTCTTCCGACCGCGCGTTGAAAATCGCGTTGGCGGAAACAGTCGAAATGGTTGGGTTTGACTTGACTCAAGAATTGAAAGTGACGAATTTGCGGATTTTACAATATATGAAGAAGCAATTGCTGGAACGTCAACGTATGGAAGTTCGTTCATTAGCGGACATGGATCAGTCCATCGTACCTTCTCCATATGAGCCGAACGACAAAGAAATGCTATCGTTTGAAACGCCTTATGAGAACCCGACAGTATACAGCGCGGCCAATAAATCATTCAAGAATCAAAAAGCGTTTTTTGAGCGCGGGGACCGGGATATACTGAAAAACAAGCTGGAAGAGGCATTGAAGACCGATGCGTCGAAGTATTTAGGTGAACAGAAAGAACGTATAGAAAAATGGGCGGATCTATGGATTGAAGATGAAGCGGAAGCATTACGTCTTCATCTGTTGCAGGAAAGTCTTGTGCAAATTGAATCGGAACGCACATTGCTCGATGGTTCGGAGCAACTGGAACACTGGCAAAGTATTTATGAAAAAATACGTTTGGAGGAGCTGGCTCAATAATGCATGTATTCGTATCGGCTAAAGATGTTGACGTGGAGCAAGTGAAATGGATCGATGCACGGTTTTCCCTTCAAAATCCAGACTACGGAATTGATGAATATAATAAAGAGCATATCCAAAATGCCGTTCATTGGGATTTAGCAGAGAACCTCTCCGCTGAATCTGTCTCCGGCGGTCGGCATCCGCTGCCGGCAAAAGACAAATTGACAGAGCTGTATCGTGCAAGCGGCCTACAGTTAGAAGATACGATTCTGATCTACGATGATGGGGGTAGTCCATTTGCCGCACGTGCTTGGTGGATCTTACAATACGGAGGATTTAAAAATGCCCGTATTTTGCTTGAAGGCTATGACCAGCTGAAGGAGATAGGTTGCGCGGTCGATCGGGAGACGTTTGTATCGCCTGCACAGTCATCTGTTCAGCCGGAATGGCAAGATCATCTATATGCGAGCAGAAGCGATGTAAAACAAGTGGTTGCTAGAGAACAGGACGCAGTGCTGCTGGATGCACGTGCTCCTGAACGGTACCGCGGTGAAAAGGAACCGATTGATCATAAGGCAGGGCATATTCCGACGGCCCGCAATTTTAATTGGGAAGATTTAAAAGAAGATGGCCGTTATGACGTGCAAGCTGCAGAAAAACAGCTCCAGCAAATGGCAGCGCCTGACGATATAGTGATTGTCTATTGCGGCAGCGGCGTGACGGCGTCTCCTTTATTCGCTGCACTTACAGAGCTCGGTTATTCGGACGTCCGATTGTACGTAGGCAGTTTCAGTGACTGGATCTCAGAAGATGACGCCCCGATCGAAACGTCGTGAAGATGGGAGTTGACAAAATTGCAGTATGCATTACTAGGTGATATCCATTCATCGATCGAAGACCTGAAAGCCGTGTTAGGACATATTTCAATTGAGGCACCGCATGCTGAGGTCATTGGCTTGGGTGATTTATATGAATGTACAGTTAGCAAGAAAGATCTGCGCGGGCAGATTTATCCGTCTGTAAATGAAGTGATCAAACATCCGGAAGGCTTCGATAAGTTATTAACTTTCCCGTCTGTCTACGGCAATCAAGAAGAGCGGATTTTGTTGCTTACGGAACATGCGGAGCCGCTGCGTGATTATCTCCATGACCTGTCCGAGACTCTTTCGGCAGGGGAAGCCGTCATCATACACGGGCATCAATGGAACTCAGACGAGAGAAATGCCTGGCTGAACGCGCAAATACCAGACAAAACAATCGTCTTCCACGGGCATACACACCGCGCCGGCTACACGCGAGATCAGCAAGAAATGTTGATTTCAGGACGCGGCAAAATTTCGCTGTCTGGAAAGCGAAATATTGTCAATGTTGGCGCTGTTGTCGGGTCAAGGGAATGGGTACTGTTTAATGCGGAAGAACGTACGGTGCGGTTTATGAGAGCACAAAGAGGATAAGGGGATTAGGCAGTGGAAAAGAATTGGGGGAGTGGTAAAGGCGCCGTTGATCTACGTTCCAGGCGGACGCTTTCCGCGGGGCTCGCGGTGAGCCTCCTCGTCGCTTCGCTCCTGCGGGGTCCCACCTGTCGAGCTAATCCCGCAGGAGTCGCCGCATTCCACTACGATCAACTTGCGTATTTTCCTAATGTTAGTGGGTTGCAAGTCCATTTAGAGAGAGGTAAAAGGGCAAGAAGTAATATCTCAAAAAGAATGCAAACTTCTTTGTCTATGGTTACAGATACACATACTTTATACAGCGAGCTTTACTATGTGCTAGAACGTACTGTTTTGGGATTTGTGAGGAAGACGGGGCGACTCCGAGAGGATCAGCGTGAGTCTTGAGACCCTGGACTGAGCGAAGCGAAGGAAGCGGCTCAAGCCACGCCCTCCGGAAAGCATCCCCGTCTGGAGCGCAAATCCCAGGACCGCAAGCCCATGTTTCTCCCATGCTAAATCATTCTGATGCTTGTCTTTAAGCTAGGCCAAGGACCTTAACCCTTAGCCTTTTTTTGTTGGAGAATCGCCTGCCGAGCGAGGACATCTGCTGTTTTGTTTGTGTGATTGGGGATCCACTTGATGAAAAAGAAATCAAACTGCTCCGTGAGTTTCATTGCCTTTTTTAAATAAGGAGCGTACTCCTCGTTCTTGATAAACTCCTTTTCCATCGCCTGAACAACGACATTGGAATCCGACCTGACAGACACCATGCCGCTCGTCAGCTTCACTGCTTCTTCCAAACCTCTTAAAAGCGCTTGGAATTCTGCATTGTGATTGTTCGTTGGTTCGATTGGTTCACTGATTTTCACATCGTGTCCTTCGCCTTTAATGTAAACGCCAATTCCGCTCAATCCTGGATTTCCTGCGCTAGCGCCATCTATGTATATTTCCAACACGGTCTTCATCGCTCCTCTCTGGAAATGAATGGGGAAGACTCAGTAAAAGGTTGCAACATTCCATAAGCCCACCTAAAATAGAAGAAAGAAAGGTGGGAGTTCTTTTCTAATGAATAAAGTAATGGTCATGAAAGATATCAATCAATTGCTCGATATATATTGTGAAGGATGCTATGTCAAAAGACAACTGATAAAGGAACGCGGAAAGACAGGAGCTCACCAATTTTGCATATCCGAATGTACAATCGGCGACCAACTGAAGTTTTTAGGGTCAGAAATCAATAAAATTGGCACATCTTCCAAATGATTAAATAGAAAAAGCATCCCGCATTTTACGCGTGGATGCTTTATTTATCTTCATTCAGCTGAAATTCCATAATGATTGAGTGGAATTGCTCTGCCTGCCGAGCTGTCTTTAAACTTCTTCTTCGAGTGTAGATACATTTGCCGCCTGAGGACCTCGGTTCCCTTCAATTACTTCGAAAGAAACAGTTTGACCTTCAGCAAGTGTCTTAAATCCATCTGTTGCAATTCCTGTGAAATGGACAAACACGTCTTCACCATCATCTGCTTCGATAAATCCATAACCTTTGTCACTGCTGAACCACTTCACTTTACCTTGGTGCATGTAAATTCCTCCTCGGCAATTCAGAAATTCATAGCGGCCATATAAAAGTATTGGAAAGCAAAATAGCCCCAACATACCTATATAGCTCCCTACACTATACATGAACAGTTACATCAGGTCAACGATGTAAAGATAAATTCTGAAGAATTTTCAATCGATTTGTACTATTTGGAACAAGGTATTGGTTTTTAGGCTTTTCACCACTATAATGAATAAGTGTTCATTGACTAGGGAAGGAGAGCAATTAAATGAAAATAGTCAAAACGCTTATTCAAGTGGTCTTTCTATATCTATTTTTCATGCTAGGAAATTTTTTGCGTCAGTGGCTGTCGATTCCTCTTCCTGGAAGCATAATTGGATTATTGATTTTATGGGGATTGCTATCATTCCGAATCATTCCGCTTAATTGGGTGGAAAAAGGTGCATACGTTTTTTTATCCACATTGCCGCTCTATTTGATACCTGCAACGGTCGGTGTGATGAATTACGGTCATGTCTTTAAAGGGAAAGGCCTGCTGCTTGTTGTCATCACAATCGTCAGCACGTATATCACAATGGCTGTGGCTAGTCTTGTGAGTCAATCGATGGCGAAACGTAATGAGAAAGATGAGGTGGAGCTGTCATGAATTCATTTTTATTGGCACTCGCGATGATCCTCTTGACGGTGATAATGTATTTCATAATGAATGCATTGTACGTAAGGCTACGATCACCTTTTTTGGTGCCGATCCTAACAACTACCATCGCAGTGATAGTCACTTTAACGATTTTCGATGCTTCCTATAATACATATATGGTTGGAGGAAAGTGGATCGATGCACTTCTCGGACCAGCAATTGTTTCTCTTTGTATTCCATTATATAAACAGCGTGATTTGATTAAGAAAAATTTATTGCCGATCGCAAGTGGAGTGGTCGTTGGGGGAGTCGTCGGAATGGTGACAGGCGTTTTAGCAGCGCGGCTTGTCGGGTTTTCAAATGAACTTCTCGCTACAATTTTGCCTAAGTCGATCACTTCGCCAATCGCGATGCAAATTGCCGAAGGACTCGGTGGCGTTCCTTCGCTCGCTACGGTTTTTGTCATTATTGCCGGCTTAGCTGGAATCCTAATAGGCCCGCAATTGAATCGACTGTTGAAGATCGATACAGCGCTCGGACAAGGCATCGGTCTTGGTGTGGCAGCGCATGCCATCGGTACTTCTAAAGCTCTCGAATACGGCGAACAGGAAGCTTCTATGAGCTCGGTTGCCATGACGTTATCGGCGATCATCGGTGCGTTGGTGGGTCCGTTGTTTGGTTTCATACTGTTCCCATAAAAAGCGGAATTCCTATTCGACTAGGAATCCCGCTTTTTTCAATGCTTGCTCTGCTTCGATGAGTTGCTCTTCTCGGGGAGCTGAGATAGTATGCAAATGAATGCCACTTTCATCTAAATTCAGTAAATAGGGTGCATTCGCTTGTTGAATCTGCTGGATGAACGCCTTCACTTCCTGGCGATTGGAGACCATGATGGAGGCACGGACATCGCCATATACGAGATGCTCCACACGAACATCTTTCACTGTTACTCCGTGATCTACGAGAATATTCAATTCCTCTTCCGTTGCTTCAGGTTCATGACGGCAGACGATGATCTTTTCATACTCTTCTGCTGTTTCAGGCAGGGCAGTGTAGAGATATCCTTGATTCGTCGCGATGATCGGCTGTTTTTTCGCCTTCAGTAAGTTAACGTCGCTGACAATGACCTGCCGGCTGACATTCGTCAGTTCTCCTAACTCGCGTCCTGTAATAGGACGTCCTGCTTCTTGTAACGTGCGCAAAATGAGTTTTCGACGCTCTTTTCCCAATACTTTTTCTTTATTTTGCAATTAAATCACCTGCTGTCAGTGTTTTTTGTTTTGTTCTTTCGCAATTTCCACCAAGCAATCTGCCAATTGTTGAACAGTTTTTCCGGTGGAAGACTGTCCAAATGAAATACGGACCAATCCTTTCGATAGATGAACTGGAATCTGCATAGCATTCATCGTGGTCGAAGACTGTTGTTTGCCGACCTGGCAAGCACTTCCTGTCGATACCGCAAATCCGCGTCTATTCAATTCTAACATAATCAGCTGGCCTTCCGAATGATTGACACGCAATCCGATAATATGCGGCAACTGTTCTGCAGCTTGATCCGAACCGAAAAAAGTAAAAAATTCTTTATGCGGCAACAACGCATTGAAAAATATAGTCCGGAGTTTTTGGTAATGGGCGAGGTTTCCCGTTTCTTCTGCCAATTGTGCTGCTATCAGGAATGCTGCAATACCGGGAACATTGACCGTCCCCCCTTTGAAGCCTTTTTCTTGGACAGTCCCTGGGAATAGCGGCACAGCACGCAAGCGCGGATTGATATACAGTGCACCAACGCCTTTTGGACCATAGATTTTATGACTGGAAACAGAAAGACTGTCAACATATGGTGTGATGTCCTGCACATTCAACTTGCCGAATGATTGAACGCAGTCACTATGTAAGAGAATCCCTTTTGGCTGCAATGTCTCATAGATGGAGCGGATCGGCTGAATGGTTCCGATCTCCGGGTTGCAATGCTGTACAGAAACGACGATCGTCCGCCCGTTGATGGCGTTTTCCAATGCTTGCAAGTCTATGAAGCCGTCAGCGGTAAAAGGAATGGTCGTAATGTGGAACCCTTGATCTGCAAGATACGCTGCTGCGGAATGAAGAGAAGGATGCTCTGCGGCAGTCAAAATAATATGATTGCCTTTATGCATATTAGCCTGTGCGAGGGAAAGCAGAGCAAGTGAATTACTTTCGGTCCCTCCAGACGTGAAATACAAACCTTCCGAATGAACACCTAAAATAGCGGCCAGTTGTTTCCGGCATCGTTCCAGTACGTTTTGAGCCATGCCGCCCGCGTCATGGAGACTCGTCGTATTGCCGAACTGATGCTGTGCTGTAGATAAATAAACTGCGGCAGCTTCCTTGTGAAGGGGAGTCGTAGCTGCGTAATCGAAATACTTCAATGTACATACCTCCTAGTTTAATTGTTTTATTCATCTTGTCATAGTTCTGTAAATGTGTAAAGATAGATGTAAAGACACTGAAAATTAAAGGTTAGTAGGGAGAGTGCGTATGAATAGAATCAAACTGAGATCAATGCTTGAGCAATTTTTCATTGAGGATATAGGGGATGGCGATTTGTCTGTCGAGACGTTGTTTCCTGATACTGCTGTCGGAGAATTGCAGATCATTGCCAAAGAGTCAGGAGTCTTTTGCGGAACCGACATCATAAGAGAAGGATTTTTAGTCATGGATCCTTCCGTTGAAGTGATTTGCTTTATTGAGGATGGAGAGAAGATGGAAGAACAGCAGGTTTTGGCTGTTGCTATAGGCTCTGTGAAGAATTTACTGTCAGCAGAGCGTGTTATCTTGAACTGTATACAAAGGATGAGTGCAATATCCACCAAGACTTCCCAACTGACTGCATTTCTGAAGGGTACGAAAGCAAGGGTTTGTGATACGCGGAAAACAGCGCCTGGTTTGCGGATGCTGGATAAATATGCAGTCCGTACTGGTGGCGGATTTAATCACCGCAATGGACTCTACGACACGGTGATGTTGAAGGATAACCACCTTGCCTATGCCGGATCAATTACTGAAGCCGTTAAGCAGCTGCGAAGTCGGCTTGGGCATACTGTGAAAATAGAAGTCGAGATCGAAACGCTTGCGCAACTCAAAGAAGCAGTAAACGCAGCACCGGATATTATCATGTTCGATAATTGTTCGCCCGAGCAAATCAAAGAGTGGCTTCCCGTTGTGCCGAAACAAATCGTGACTGAGGCATCCGGCATGATTTCGGAGGAAACGATCGCTGCGTATGGATCGACAGGCATTCAGTACATATCGGTTGGTGCGCTGACACATTCAGTGAGAGCTGCAGACATCAGCGCAACTATACAAATTAAAAAAGCAGGGGGAATCAGACAATGTCCATACTTGATTTAACGAAAGAGCATGCAGATGTAATGTTGCCTGAAAAATATAAAACACTTTCTGTCAGTGAAATGGAAGACAGAATTCGGAAAATAAAAGAATCTCTCGGGGACAAGTTATTTATTCCAGGCCACCATTATCAAAAAAATGAAGTCATTCAGTTTGCAGATGCAACAGGAGATTCACTGCAATTGGCTCAGATCTGCGCTTCCAATGAACAAGCAGAGCATATTGTGTTTTGTGGAGTGCATTTCATGGCAGAAACCGCTGATATTCTGACCACACCTAACCAAACAGTATATTTGCCGGATATGCGTGCCGGATGTTCGATGGCAGATATGGCAGATATTTTTCAGACTGAAAGAGCGTGGGAACACTTACAGGAACGTTTTGGCGATACGATACTGCCTTTGACATACGTCAATTCGACTGCCGCGATTAAGGCATTCGTCGGCCGAAATGGCGGAGCTACCGTCACTTCATCGAATGCGAAGAAAATCGTGGAATGGGCATTCGCGCAGAAGAAACGGATCCTTTTCCTGCCGGATCAGCATTTAGGACGCAACACGGCATATGATATAGGGGTTTCGTTAGATCATATGGCAGTCTGGAATCCGATTGCGAACGTTTTGGAATACTCTGGACCCGATGACGACTGCGAAGTGATTCTTTGGAAAGGCCACTGTTCCGTACATGAAAACTTCACGGTCGAAAATATCCGCCATATCCGTGAAAATGAACCGGATCGACAAATTATCGTCCATCCTGAATGTCCTCATGAAGTCGTGATGCAATCGGATGATAATGGATCGACGAAATATATTATCGACCAAATCACCGCCGCAGCGCCCGGCACAAAATGGGCAATCGGAACGGAAATGAATTTAGTGAATCGATTGAAAGAAGAACATAAAGAGCAAGATATTATTTCTTTGAACCCGCTTATGTGCCCTTGCTTGACGATGAACCGCATCGACTTGCCGCACTTGCTTTGGTGTTTGGAAAGTATTGCAGTAGGAGCTGCGCGCAATATCATCGCCGTAGATAGTTCGACTTCTGCGGAAGCAAACATGGCACTCGATCGCATGCTTCATTCTCCTCGCAAACAAACATTGAACGCTTGACAATCACCGCCAATATTGTATGATGGGTGAAATGAATGTTGAACGTTGATGAAGGAATAGTAGACAAACAGCGTGTGCAAGAGAGCGGGGTTCATCGGCTGAAAAATCCCGTCACATGGCAGTTGTTGAACCTGCCTTTGGAGTCCTATGAAAACATAGGCGCGTACCTCGGCGTTATGGGGAGAGCGGGATTCATGAACTGGATCCAATGATGGTGGCACCGCGGAAGCAAAGTCCTTTCGTCCTGATAACTTCGGGACGACTGGGCTTTTTTGTATCTAAAGAGGAAAACGCCGTCTAGCCTCGATAGGCGTTGGAGGGCTTGCCGGCAAAGGTGCGGTCTTTGCACCTTTTCGGAAAGACCGAAACGACCCGAGAGGCTGGCGTTTGGAGCTGGATGGGTTCAAAAGTGAAAGATGCCGTCTAGTCTCGACAGGCGTTGGAAGGAAAGCAGTAAAGGCGCTTTTTGTCTTTACTGCTTTCCTGAAACGTCCCGATAGACTGGCATCTGGAACTGGATGTATCAAAAGCGGAAAGCGCCGATCAGCCTCGACAGGAACTAAATTCACAAAAGATTTAATTATGAATTACAGAAATGGCAGGCGAAATTAAAATGAAGAGACAGCGAATTGTTGTGAAAATAGGCAGTAGCTCTTTAACAAACGACAGCGGGGAAATCGATCAGCTAAAATTGAATGACCATGTCGATGCGTTGGCAATGTTGAAAAATGCCGGTCATGAGGTCATCGTCGTATCATCCGGGGCTGTTGCTGCAGGCTTTGCGCGGCTTGGATACCCATCGCGCCCTGTAACCATCAAAGGAAGACAGGCAGCAGCAGCTGTTGGTCAAAGTCTTTTGATTCAATCGTATATCGAACGATTCGGTGAGCATGGCGTCGTGCCGGCTCAAATCCTTTTAACCCGTCAAGATTTTTCGAACCGGGACCGTTACCGTAACGCGTTTGCGGCGATGTCGGAATTATTGGAGCGAGGCATCGTGCCGATCATCAATGAAAACGACACTGTCTCCATAGATGAATTGACATTTGGCGATAATGATATGTTATCTGCGTTAGTAAGCGGATTTTTGCATGCGGATCAATTGATCATTTTGACGGATGTCAATGGAATTTATACGAGTAATCCGAGAAAAGATCCTGACGCTGTTCGTTTGACGGAGCTCGATGAAATTACGGATGAGTTGCTTGGCGGTACAGACGATCTAGGTTCGAAAGTCGGTACAGGCGGCATGCGCTCGAAGTTACTGGCTGCAAAAACTGCACACACTTTGGCAGTCCCCGTCTTTATTGGAACAGGCAGCGGCTCTTTTAAACTTTTAGAGATTCTGCAAGGAAATGGAGACGGTACGTATATTTCAAGTCCGCTCGGCAGTGTCATCAATACGAAGCGCCAATGGATCGCGCTGCACTCTGAATCCACCGGCCGTTTGTATGTTGACAAAGGTGCAGAAGAGGCAATCTTACACAATGGCCGTAGTCTTTTACCGGCTGGTGTTTTTAAAGTAAAAGGAAGTTTTGAAGCAGGGGAAGTCGTGGAAGTGTATGGTGTGGATGGTTTGATCGGTAGAGGAGAAGTGACATATTCATCGGAGCAATTAGAAAAAGTCCTGACCGAGAGAGACGAAAATGAGGAAGTGTTAGCACCGATGATCGAAGTGATTCACAGAGATCGTTGGGTACAATTAACTTAAAGGGGAGATTGGGCAATGAGTGAGATCAGACGTAAAGGGAAAGCGGCTAAAGAAGCGAGTTATGTGTTGAACACGGCAACGACGGAAGAGAAGAACGAAGCACTTCGTTTGATTGCAGATCAATTGTTGGAGGAGCAAGAACATCTTCTTGAGGAAAATAAGAAAGATATCGAAGAAGGCCGTGCAAACGGTATCGAGGCAGCTGTGCTCGATCGGATCTTATTGACGCCGGACCGCATTGAAGCAATGGCTGAAGGCGTTCGTTTACTGATTGATTTGAAAGATCCAATCGGGGAGACCTTGGAAGAGATCGAAAAGGAAAATGGCTTGCACATCGTCAGAAAGCGTGTGCCGATCGGTGTCATTGCGATGATTTATGAAGCGCGTCCGAATGTTACAATTGACGCGGCATCTCTCGCTTTGAAGACGGGGAATGCAGTCGTATTACGTGGTAGTTCGTCAGCCAAATATTCAAATCTCGCGCTATGGCATGTCATTCAGCGAGGACTGGAAAAAGGTTCCTTGCCAGTCGATTCCGTGCAGTTGATTGAAGATACGAGCCGTAAAACTGCGAAGGAATTGTTTACGTTAAATGACTATTTGGATGTGTTGATCCCACGTGGCGGTGCGAAATTGATTCAAACAGTTATCCGTGAATCCACTGTTCCGGTTATTGAAACGGGAGCTGGAAACTGTCATTTATACATTGATGAATCAGCGGATTCGCAAATGGCGATCGACCTCGTTGTGAATGCAAAAACTCACCGACCTTCAGTTTGTAACGCAATTGAGACGGTGATCATTGATCAGAATTGGTTACAGCAACACGGTGAAAAGCTGATCGATAGTTTGCGTGAAAAAGATGTCCAGTTAGTGGGAGACGAGACAATCCATCAATTTGATCCTTCGATTGCTGAAGTGGAGCAAGATGACTGGTCGAGCGAATTTCTGGATTTGAAATTGCGGATGAAAAATGTACAGAACTTCCAACAAGCGCTTGATCATATTAAGCAATACAGTACAAAACACTCAGAAGGTATTGTTACGCAAAGTGATGAGCATGCGGAAAAGTTCTTGAATAGCGTGGATGCGGCGGCTGTCTATGTTAATGCATCGACTCGTTTCACAGATGGCTTCGAGTTCGGTTACGGTGCAGAAATTGGGATCAGTACGCAGAAGCTACATGCACGGGGGCCAATGGGATTAGAAGCGTTGACTTCATCCAAATTTGTCATCCGCGGCACTGGCCAAATCAGATAAATATTCAGGAGGGTATAGATATGACAGCGAAGAACAAGATAACAGTCAAAAGAAACGCACAACCGAAAGAAAAACCGGCAACCGATCAACTGGCTTTTGGCACAGTATTTACGGATCATATGTTTGTAATGGATTATACGGAAGGAACAGGCTGGCATGATGCACGCATTGTACCGTACGAGCCGTTCATGCTTGACCCGGCAGCGATTGTTTTGCATTACGGTCAAACTGTTTTTGAAGGATTAAAAGCCTATGTAACTGACGATAAAGAAGTCGTGCTATTCCGACCGGATGAAAACATGAAACGCCTGAACCGTTCCAATGAAAGATTATGCATGCCGAACTTTGATGAAGAATTGATGCTTGATGCATTAAAGGAATTGGTCTCTTTAGATAAAGAATGGATTCCTGATCGGGAAGGCACTTCACTGTATATCCGTCCATTCATTTTTGCGACACAGCCTTATTTAGGTGTTGCGCCTTCGAAGACGTATCGATTGATGATCATTTTATCTCCGGTAGGTGCCTATTACAAAGAAGGTATGAACCCTGTGAAAATTGCGGTAGAATCAGAGTTCGTCCGTGCTGCGGTAGGCGGGACAGGAAGTGCGAAGACCGCAGGGAACTATGCGGGTGCGATGAAAGCGCAAGAAGTAGCAGAAGCTGCGGGTTATTCGCAAGTGCTTTGGTTGGATGCAAAAGAGCATAAATACATTGAAGAAGTCGGCGCGATGAATGTGTTCTTCAAAATCAATGGAGAAGTTATTACGCCAAGTCTGAACGGCAGCATTTTAGAAGGGATCACACGTAAATCCGTCATCGAATTGCTGCAATCATGGGGATTTCCAGTAACGGAACGTAAAGTATCCATCCAAGAAATATTCGATGCCAATGCGGCTGGAACTCTGGAAGAAGCGTTCGGCACAGGAACTGCTGCAGTAATCTCGCCGATGGGTGAATTATCTTGGGGCGACGAAAAATGTGAAATCAATGGTAATCAAATCGGAGAATTGTCTCTGAAATTATATGAAACAATTACAGGAATTCAGACAGGTAGAGTGGAAGATCCGTTCAATTGGGTTGTCAAAGTAGATTGATCGATCTTCCTCTTATAGGAAGATCGAACGGATATCGAATCATTCGTGACAAGTGCGCTCCCGTGCAGTACACTGTAAATAGTTTTGATTGATTTGATTGAAAGGAAGTTTCTTGATGAACAAACGATATTTCGTTCTTTTCCTGGCAGTCGTGATATTTACGATGGCAGGATGCGGAAAAACATCTTCGGCACCATCTAGCCCTGAAGATGTGCTGAAGAAAGCAGATGCAGCGATGAAGGAGCTGAAATCTGTACATACGAGCATTGTCTTTGATGAGAGCAGCGTCACTTCTGATCCGGTTGAGCGCGACAGTAAAAAGCTGCATATCCAATCGAATGTCGAACTGGATCCTGTGAAAGTTTCAGAAGAAGTAGTTTTACAGATTCCGAAACAACAGCCAAAAAACCTTCATATTTTCCGACAGGATGATCAATTGGCAGTACAGGAAGAAAAGGGCGACTGGCAAGCGATGACAGAGGAAGAACGCAAAGAATTACTGGATGTATGGGTGCCATTCACTGCTCCTGCTATGGACCTCTCTCTACTGGAGCCTTTCATAGAGAGCGCAGAGTTGGAAAAAATCGATTATGGTTATGCTCTTCAGTTTTCATTAACGCCGGCCGAGTACCGACGATTCATGAAAGAAGTGGCGGTGAACAGTCCGATGCCTGAACAGTTCATACATACCCATACTGGTTTTCCAGTCGTTGAGAAAATGGATCTGGAATTGACTGTGAATGAAAAAACATTTTTCGTTACAGGTATGAAGCTGTCCGCAAATATTACAAGCTATTTCGGTCGCGACTATATTCGCTATAAACAAAAACTAGATGCCAACTACAGTTATTTCAACGACATCGATCCAATTCAAACGCCTGCGGGCTTTGCAGAATTGCTGAAATGAAATAAAAAAATCCACGAAGCCAATAGCTTTCGTGGATTTTCTCATATAGACGAATCCCGAACTAATACAGTTGGGAAGTCAAAGTGTTAAATATAGCAAAAGAAAATAGGTTTGTGGTTCGGGGATTTGCGCTACAGACGGGACACTTTCGAATAAGCCGCTTCCTTTACTTCGCTCAGTCCAGAGTCTTATCATTCTCGTTAAACCCTACAGAAAGCGTCCGCCTGGAACGTAGATCAACGGTGCCTTCTCCAATAGCAACTTTTTTCTGCAATTTAAATCCACGAAGCCCTTAAGCTATCGTGGATTTTTTTTGCCTTTAAACGAGAGCAGTCGTTTATAGATGGCGGCCATTCTCGTTTCATCACCTGCTTCAACTGGGGAATAAAACTCTGTGCCTGCTAAGCTGTCGGGCAAGTATTGCTGATCCGTCCAGCCGCCGAATGAGCCGACTGGCGTATCGTGCGGGTAGACATATCCTCCGTGGCCGAGCTGTGCTGCTCCGCCATAATGAGTATCGCGAAGGTGCATTGGGATTTCGCCGGTTGGTTGCTCGTGAAGAACTTTGGTCGCTTGATCGATTGCCCGATAAGCCGAGTTCGATTTCGAAGCCAAACACATCTCCACCGTAACGACCGACAAAGGAATGCGGGCTTCCGGCATACCTAAGCGCAAAGCGGCATCCGTAGCGGCGACGACATGCGCACCGACATCGGGAGCAGCTAAGCCGATATCTTCATAACTCATGACGAGCAATCGTCTCGTGACCGCCGTCAAATCCCCGATTTCGAGAAGTTGTGCCAAGTAGTAAAGCGCCGCATTGACATCGCTGCCTCGCACGCTTTTTTGCAGTGCGGATAACAAATTATAATGATGGGAGCCTTTTTTGTCGCCTAGCAAACTGATTCTTGTGAGCAATTGTTGCAGCAAATCATCTTCAACAATGATCTGTCCGTTTTCTTCATCGCTCGCAGCGAGCAACGACTCGAGGAACGTTAGCGCTTTACGCGCATCTCCATTGACCCCTTCAGCGATTTTCTGAAGCTGCTCAGTCGTTATGACGATGTCTTCCTGTCCAAGGCCTTTCTTTTTGTCTTCTAATGTGCGTTTCAATAAATTTAGCAAATCTTCCGGCTGCAGTCGTTTTAACTGCACGATTTCACCGCATCGAGAGCGTATCGCCGGATTGACGTCATGAAAAGGATTTTCTGTCGTCGCTCCGATCAAAATGATCGATCCGCTTTCTACGTGGGGCAGCAGCGTATCTTGCTGCAATTTATTGAAGCGGTGTATTTCATCTAAAAATAACAATACTTTTCCTGTCATTCTTGCTTCTTTGACGACATCTTCTACATCTTTTTTCCCTGCCACTGTCGCATTCAGCGCAATGAATGGCAATTTGGAAGTTCCTGCGATGGCATAGGCAAGGGAAGTCTTACCTATGCCAGGTTCACCATATAATAAAAGAGATGGGACATGCCCATTTTTGATCATTCGATAAAGGGGGGTCGTCTCCCCGATGACGTGGTCTTGTCCGATGACTTCATCTATCGTTTCAGGCCGCATGCGGAAGGCCAAAGGTTCGTTATGCATGTATATCAATCCTCCGTACATCTGTTCTTTCATTATATCGTAAAATCTGAATGAAGTCATTTCGAAGAACGAACGCTAGAATTATGCTATACTAACGACAGCAATTTTAGTAAAGGACGATGCCAAAATGAAAATTTCCACCAAAGGTCGATACGGCCTCACGGTTATTGTAGAATTAGGACGAAAATTTGGGGAAGGCCCTGTGCCGCTGCGGAAAATTGCAGAAGAGCAAAATCTATCCGAAGCGTATTTGGAGCAATTAATCCCCCCTTTACGCAACAGTGGACTCGTTAAAAGTGTTCGCGGAGCATACGGAGGTTACAAACTAGCTAAAGATCCCTCACAAATTACAGCGGGGGAGATCATTCGTCTGCTTGAAGGACCGATCCAGCTCGTGGAAGGACTTGAGGATGATGAAATTCCACAGCGCGAATTATGGAAACGAATTGGTGACGCAATCCGCGGAGTACTCGACCATACGACAATTAAAGATCTGATCGAGTATGAAGACACGCCAACACAAGATGAATACATGTTCTATATTTAAAGGAGTTTACCAGATGAAACAAGCCATTTATTTAGATTACGCTGCTACGACTCCTATGCATCCAACAGTCTTGGAACGTTTTACTTCCGCGTTGTCAGATACGTACGGCAATCCGTCGAGCACGCATCAATTCGGCAGGAACGCGAAAAAACTGCTAGAGGAAGCGCGTAAAACGTTAGCTCTCTCAGTCGGTGCTCTGCCGAATGAAATCATCTTCACTTCAGGAGGCACCGAAGCGGATAATTTAGCGATTTTCGGCTCTGTGCAAATAATGCAGCCACATGGACGTCATATCATCACGACAGAAATCGAACATCACGCGGTGTTAAATCCGTGTAAACGACTGGAGTCACAAGGCTATGAAGTGACGTATTTGCAACCTGACCGAAACGGCCTTATTTCTGTGGAACAAGTTCGGCATGCATTGACAGACGAAACCATTCTTGTCTCGATCATGTATGGAAACAATGAAGTAGGCACGATACAGCCAATTGCCGAAATTGGCAATCTTCTGGAGTCGCATCAAGCGATCTTCCATACAGATGCAGTTCAAGCGTATGGAACTTCCTTGCTCGATGTAAATGAACTGCAAGTGGATCTATTGTCGGTCTCTGCACATAAACTGAATGGTCCAAAAGGAATTGGTTTCCTCTATCAGAGAAGCGGAAAATTACTGGATGCTCAATTGCATGGCGGTGAACAAGAGAAAAAACGGCGTGCTGGTACGGAAAATGTTCCGGCGACAGCAGCGTTTGCACAAGCTGTGTCCATCGCGGAACAAACAAAGGATGAGACCGCCGAAACCTATCAGTCATACAAGCGGACGATGAGTGAAATTTTCAAACGAAATGAAATAGAATTTTTGCCGACAGTACATGAATCAATTCCGGTACTGCCGCATATTTACCATGTTTCGTTCCCGGGGACAGACGTGGAAACATTTTTGATGAGTTTGGATTTAGAAGGAATTGCGGTTTCTAGCGGTTCCGCTTGCACAGCGGGCTCGTTTGAACCGTCGCATGTCGTGACGGCTATGTTCGGAGACGACTCCGATAACGCTCGAAACTCGATACGCATCAGCTTTGGATACGGTCTGGAGCAATCCATGATTGAAGAAGCCGCAGAGAGAATCTCCGCTGTAGTGAAAAGACTAGTGAAATGAACCAGCAAAGGATGAAGTGGAAATGAGAACGACAAAAGCCCCAGCAGATACACGGGTAGTCATTGGAATGTCTGGCGGAGTGGACTCTTCGGTTGCGGCATTACTTTTGAAAGAACAAGGTTATGAAGTGATTGGAATCTTCATGAAAAACTGGGATGACACAGACGAATCTGGACATTGCACAGCGACAGAAGATTTTGAAGACGTAAGAAGTGTCTGCGATCAAATCGGCATTCCCTACTATTCCGTTAATTTTGAGAAGCAATATTGGGATAAAGTATTCACGTATTTCTTGGATGAATACAAAGCAGGACGCACCCCGAACCCAGACGTAATGTGCAATAAAGAAATAAAATTCAATGCATTTCTAGAGCATGCTAAAAGCTTGGGAGCAGATTTCTTGGCGACAGGTCATTATGCACAAGTCGTAGAACGTGAAGATGGCGTCGCGATGCTTCGTGGAGTTGACAACAATAAAGATCAAACGTATTTCTTGAATCAATTGACACAGGAGCAGCTGCAGCAAGTTATGTTCCCGCTGGGTCACTTGGAAAAATCAAGCGTTCGAGAAATCGCGGAAAAAGCAGGACTGGCGACAGCGAAGAAAAAAGATTCTACAGGCATTTGTTTCATTGGCGAACGGAACTTCAAAGAATTCCTGAGTGAATACTTGCCTGCGATTCCAGGGGAAATGCAAACTATGGACGGTAAAGTCATGGGGAAACATGATGGGTTGATGTATCATACGATCGGCCAGCGCCATGGACTTGGGATCGGCGGTTCAGGGGAGCCTTGGTTCGCGGTTGGTAAGGATCTGGAGCGCAATGTCTTACTAGTGGAGCAAGGGTTTCATCATGATGCCTTGTATTCGACCAGCTTAAAAGCGACAGATATGAATATTTGTACAACAAAGGAATTGCCGAAGACATTTTCTTGTACGGCAAAGTTCCGTTACCGTCAGCCGGACACACAAGTGACTGTGGAACTGTCAGGTGAAGGGGCCATCGTTACATTCGCGGAGCCAGTACGTGCGGTTACCCCGGGGCAAGCGGTCGTCCTGTATGACGGCGAGGAATGCTTGGGCGGCGGAACGATTGATGAAGTGTTTAAAGATGGCAAAAAGCTGACATACGTTGGGTAAGGAGGGTATATGATGTCGTTACAGAATGAAGCAATTCAAGAAATGCAAGAAGGCAATTACGAAAAAGCAGTCGAGTTGTTCATGCAATCCATTGAGGAAAATCCTGAGGATGCAACCGGCTATATTAATATTGGAAATATTTTCGCTTCGCTCGGAGACACAGAGCGTGCGGAACCATTTTTCCAAAAAGCATTGACTCTTGACGATAAGGCAGGCACAGCATTTTATGGCCTCGCCAATCTGTACTACAATCAAGAGCGTTTTGAAGAGGCGGCCAAACTTTATGAGAGAGCCATCCAGACGGGACTGGAAACGGCAGACGTCTATTTTATGTTGGGGAAAAGCATGGAACAGGCAGGCAATGACCGTCTGGCATTGCCTTACTTGCAGCGGGCTGTTGAATTGAACGAAGACGATCAGGAAGTTTTATTGTCTTACGGCATTTTACTGGCGAAACTGGAACTGTTTCCCGAGGCACAGCCGGTTTTTGAGACCATTTTAGAAAAGGAACCGGAACATGCAGACGCCCATTATAACCTAGGCGTGTTGTTTGCAGTCTCCACGGAGGATAAAAAGCGCGCATTGTCCCACTTGGAGCAAGCCTTTACGGTCGAGCCGGAGCACACACAGGCGCGATATATTTACGATATGATCCAGCTCGGCGACGAACAAAGCGAATAGCAGAGAGAAGGAGGTGAGGGCCTGATGAATGAATCTGAACAGTATATAATCGGCAGACCGATTGTAACGATCTTTCATAACGCAACGAACTTATTTTCCATAGTGAAAATGAAAGTCACATCGACCAATACAGATTATCGGGATAAAGAGATCGTCATCAAAGGCTCCTTTCCTCCATTGATTGCTGAAGAGGATTATAAGTTTACCGGTCGTATGGTGAACCATCCTGTCCATGGTCAGCAATTTGACGTCCAAACGTTTTCAAAAGAGCTTCCGGCAACCGAAGCCGGGCTCATTCATTATTTATCAGGTGATTTATTTCCTGGCATTGGGAAGAAGACGGCAGGAGAAATCGTAAAGATTTTAGGCAATAACGTCATACAGAAGATTTTGGAAGATCGGTCCGTCCTCGATCAGGTCCCGCGTTTGTCAGAGGAACGAAAAGATACGCTTGTAGCAGTTTTACAAGAAAACTTAGGTCTTGAACGAACTATGGTGCAACTTAATGAATGGGGCTTCGGACCTCAAATCGCCATGAGGATTTATCAGACTTATCAAGACGATGCAATCGACATCTTGACGGAAAATCCTTATCGGCTCATAAAGGAAATCGAGGGGATCGGTTTTCAGCGCGCAGATGATTTGGCGAAACAATTGGGATTAGTAGGCGATCATCCCGCGCGAATAAAAGCTGCTGTTTATTACAGTGTACATAGTGAAGTGCAGTCTTCAGGTCATGTTTATTTGGAATCTGAAGAGATCTTACCGCAAGCGAAGCAATTGCTCGAAGCAAGTCAGCCTCATGACATATCGTATGAATCCATCTCGGAAGCGGTTATCGAATTGGTTGAGGAAGGGACGTTGTCTGCCGAAAAGCAAAGGCTTTATTTACCTTCCCTTTATTATTCGGAAATCGGAATCGCTGCAAAAGTACAACGCATTCTGGAAAATGAAGTGGATGAACAGTTCCCTGCTTCTGAGATCAGAAAAGCGATTGGCGAAATTGAAGAACGTTTGGAAGTGGAGTATGCGGAAACGCAAGTGGAAGCAATTGAGCGGGCGCTGCATTCTTCTTTGCTCGTTTTGACGGGAGGACCGGGGACGGGGAAAACAACCGTTATCCGAGGTCTCGTTGAAGTATATGCAGAATTACATGGACTCTCATTGGATCTTGAAGAATACGCACGTAAGAAAGAACCGTTTCCAATTATATTGGCGGCACCTACCGGACGGGCAGCAAAACGTATGTCAGAAGCCACAGGATTGCCCGCTATGACGATTCACCGCCTTCTCGGCTTTACCGGTCAGGAATCGGAAGAAGAGACTGAGCGGGAAGTAGAGGGCAATTTAATCATCATCGATGAAACGTCGATGGTCGATACGTGGCTGATGCATCAATTATTGAAAGCGGTCCGAAATGATGCACAGCTTTTATTCGTCGGTGACCAAGATCAGCTGCCGTCTGTCGGACCAGGCCAAGTACTGCATGATTTTATGCAGTCAGGCAAGATTCCGGTTGTTGAATTGACCGATATTTTCCGTCAAAGTGAAGGCTCTACTATTATCGAAATGGCGCATATGATTAAGCAGAGGACATGGTCGATGGATGTGACGAAGAAGACGTCTGACCGATCATTCATACGGGCTTCCAGTGAGCAAATCCTCCCTGCGGTCAAACAAATCATTCAAAGTGCGACATCTAAAGGACATTCGATCAAAGATATCCAAGTGCTAGCACCGATGTATAAAGGTCCGGCTGGCATAGACGGTCTGAACAAAATGATCCAGGAAATCACCAATCCGCCCGCTGCGGGCAGAAAAGAAATGACTTTTGGTGAAACGACGTATCGGGTCGGGGATAAAGTGCTGCAGCTTGTCAATCAGCCGGAAAGCAATGTTTTTAATGGCGATATGGGAGAAGTTGTAGCCATCATGTTGGCCAAAGAGACGACTGATAAAAAAGCGATGTTGGTCGTTTCGTATGACGGCAATGAAGTGAACTATGAACGCGGCGATCTGAATCAAATCACGCTAGCCTATTGCTGTTCGATCCATAAGTCTCAGGGCAGTGAGTTTCCGATCGTTGTCATGCCGATTGTACGAAGTCAACGTAAAATGCTGAGACGCAATCTCCTGTATACAGGCATCACGAGAGCCAAAAACTTCTTGATACTATGTGGTGAGGCGGAAGAGTTCAAGGCAGGTATCGAGCGAACGGATGAAACCGAGCGTCAAACGACATTGAAAGAGCGGATTGCTGGTTTTATTGATATAGAAGAAGCGGAAGAAACAGTTCAGTTGACTGGCTCTGAAGAGGCGAAACAACCAATTGAGCAGGCTGTGGAAACCACACCCGCAAAGTTAACGATGGACAATTTCAGTATGATTGATCCGATGATTGGAATGTCAGATGTGTCGCCATTCGACTTTCTGGAAGCGGCCGATTGACAAAGCAGTAGAACTTTCCTATAATTCGTTTAGAAATATTGAAAAACGTCGAAGGAACGAGTACTCATGTATTCTGTGTTTAGAAAAGAGCTTCCAGGCTGAAAAAGCTCTCGCAGGACTTGAGGAACGCTATTCCGAAGTTGCAGCTAATCCCTGCCGTCTTTGCTGCGTTAAAGCAACTCGAGATACCGCAACTTGCGGTAATTAGGGTGGTACCGCGATTCTTTAACCTTCGCCCCTTTATACAGGGGTGGAGTTTTTTTAATTTTAGGAGGAGTAAACGATGAAAAAACTAACGGCATCTGAAATTCGCCAACTTTTTTTAGACTATTTTAAAGAGCATGGGCATAAAGTAGAACCATCGGCCGCTTTAGTGCCTGTCGATGACCCATCGCTTCTATGGATCAATAGTGGCGTTGCAACGTTGAAGAAGTATTTTGATGGACGAGTCATACCGGAGAATCCGAGGATTGCCAATGCACAAAAATCGATCCGTACGAATGATATCGAAAATGTTGGCTATACAGCGCGTCATCATACGTTCTTTGAAATGCTCGGAAACTTCTCGATCGGTGATTATTTTAAAGAAGAAGCAATTATTCGTGCGTGGGATTTTCTGACGAACGATAAATGGATCGGTTTTGATCCGGAATTGTTGTCGATCACCGTTCATCCGGAAGACGAAGAAGCATACTCCATTTGGAAAGACAAGATTGGAATCCCTACAGAGCGGATCATTCGTTTGGAAGGGAACTTCTGGGATATCGGAGAAGGCCCAAGCGGACCAAACTCAGAAATTTTCTATGACCGCGGTCCTGCTTATGGAGACGACTTCTCCGATCCTGAATTATATCCGGGAGGAGAAAATGATCGCTACTTGGAAATTTGGAACTTAGTATTCTCTGAGTTCAATCATAATCCGGATCATACGTACACTCCTCTTCCTAAGAAAAATATTGATACAGGGATGGGCCTCGAACGAATGGCTTCAGTCATCCAAGATGTCCCGACGAACTTCGATACAGATCTGTTTTTGCCCATCATCGAAGCAGTAGAAGACGTTTCAGGCAAGAAATATGGGGAAACAACGGTAGCAGATACTGCATTTAAAGTAATCGCGGACCATATTCGTACTGTTGCCTTCGCGATAGGGGACGGAGCGCTACCTTCCAATGAAGGCCGTGGCTATGTCTTGCGCCGACTACTAAGAAGAGCGGTCCGTTTCGCTAAGCAATTAGGAATTGATAAGCCGTTCATGTACATGCTCGTTCCGATTGTAGGAGATATTATGAAAGACTTTTATCCTGAAGTGCATGAGAAACAAGCGTTTATCATGAAGGTTGTAAAAAATGAAGAAGACCGTTTCCACGAAACATTGCATGACGGAATGGCGATTCTTTCAACAATCATCAAGAAAGCTAAAGCTTCTGAAGTGCCTGTGGTTTCAGGAAGCGACGCATTCAAGTTGTATGACACATACGGCTTCCCGTTCGAATTAACCGAAGAATTCGCACTGGAAGAGAATGTTGCAGTCGACCGTATCGGCTTTGATGAAGAGATGGCAGCACAAAGAAATCGCGCACGCGCTGCGAGAGCGGACGTAGATTCCATGCACATCCAATCCGGTGTGCTTGGTGAAATCCATGTTCCAAGTGAATTTATCGGCTATCAGCAGTTGCAAACGAATGCTTCGGTTATCGTACTTTTAAAAGATGGCCAGCGTATCTCACATGCTGCTGAAGGTGAAACTGTGCAAGTGATCTTAGATCAGACCCCTTTCTACGCAGAAAGTGGCGGACAGATTGCAGATAAAGGGAAATTGACCAATGAGGCATTCATTGCAGAAGTCCAGGATGTCCAAAAAGCACCGAATGGCCAAAACTTGCACACCGTTTTCATCAGTTCCGGAGAAATGAATGGGGGCGCTGCAGTTACTGCCGTGGTCGACGAGCATTTACGTCAGCTGACGGTCAAGAACCATACAGCTACTCACTTGCTGCACCGTGCATTGAAAGATGTCCTTGGAGAGCATGTCAATCAAGCAGGTTCTTATGTAGGCCCCGATCGACTGCGATTTGACTTCTCGCATTTCGGCCAAGTGACGAAAGAGGAGCTCGAACGTATTGAATATCAAGTGAATGAACAAATTTGGGCAGGAACTCCTGTCAATACATCACTTGCTCCAATTGCAGAAGCTAAAGAAATGGGTGCAATGGCCCTGTTTGGTGAAAAATATGGAGACATCGTCCGAGTGGTGCAAGTAGGCGACTACTCTATCGAACTATGCGGCGGCTGTCACGTAAACAACACATCTGACATCAATGTCTTCAAAATTGTTTCGGAGAGCGGAATCGGAGCAGGAACACGCCGAATCGAAGCATTGACAGGCGGACAAGCATTCCATTCTTTTAAAGAAGACCAAGCCGTCATCGATCAAGTAGCGACAGCGACGAAAGCAACACCGAAAACGGTCGTAACGAAAGTCGAATCTATCTTGGCGGACTATAAAGACTTGCAGCGTGAAAACGAATCATTAGCTGCAAAAATGGGCAACAGCCAATTGACGGACGTCATGGAAACAGCTCGACAAATCGAAGACATCACAGTTATCTCAGCCAATGTAGAGGTAAAAGACAACAATGGCCTTCGCCAGCTGATCGACGAACTGAAACAAAAAACATCCAAAGGCGTCATTGTATTAGGAACCGTCACAGACGGCAAAGTAATGCTCGCGGCTGGCATCACGAACGACTTAAAAGGCAGCGAGTATCACGCAGGGAAAATCGTCAACCACGTCGCATCCCTATGCGGCGGAAAAGGCGGCGGCCGTCCCGACATGGCAATGGCCGGAGCAAAAGACGCGTCTAAACTTGATGACGCGCTCCAATCCGTGTATGATTATGTAAAATCTGTTTAACCAATTTCAGCAATCGTTCTACTGATATACACTATTGAAATAGGCTTATTATTTCACATCTCTAGTTGATTGGAGCGTAGGGCGGCGACTCGTAGGGGGTCAGCGTGTGTCTTGAGACCCCGCAGGAGCGAAGCGACGAGGAGGCTCAAGCCACGCCCCCTGGAAAGCGTCCGCCCGAAGCGGAAATCAACGGTGTCTAGGAAGCGAAAGAACGATTGGTTGGTATACACATAATGGAATCGGAAAGCGGGGTGTCGAGTATGAATTCATCTGATGAAACGATGAAATTCAACTTTCCAGAGGAATCAATGGAGGAAGAAGTCAAAGCAGTCATGCTCCATGTCTACAAAGCATTGGAAGAAAAAGGTTATAACCCGATCAATCAAATCGTCGGCTATTTACTATCCGGAGATCCAGCCTATATTCCGCGCCACGAAGACGCTCGCAGTCTAATACGAAAGTTAGAACGAGATGAAATTCTCGAAGAATTAGTGAAGTTCTACATTCGAGAGAATAGAGGAAAAGCAGAATGAGAATAATGGGATTGGATGTCGGCACGAAAACAGTCGGCATCGCAATTAGTGATGGTCTCGGATGGACTGCTCAAGGCATCGAGACGATCAAAATCAACGAAGAAGAAGGTCTTTTCGGTCTTGAGCGGATCGAAGAACTAACTAAAGAATACGAAGTACATGAATTTGTCGTCGGCTATCCTAAAAATATGAACAATACAATCGGCCCGAGGGGACAAGCCTCTGAACAATACGCCGAAAGTTTACGCGAGAAATTTGGTTTTCCAGTTGTTCTTTGGGATGAGCGGCTGACGACGATGGCTGCCGAACGTGTCTTAATCGAAGCGGATGTAAGCCGTAAAAAGCGGAAATCGGTGATTGATAAAATGGCAGCTGTCATGATACTTCAAGGGTATTTGGATTCAAAAAAAATTTAGAGGTGATTAGAATGGAACACGGACAAGAAACAATGACAATAGTTGACGAGAACGGTGAAGAGCATGTTTGTGAAGTGATCTTAACATTTGATTCGAAAGAATATGAAAGATCGTATGTACTTTACCACATTTTAGACGGTGAAGAAGTGGACGATGACGAAGATGTCGAAATCCACGCATCTGCTTTCATTCCTACGGAGGAAGGCGAAGAAGGCGGAGAATTACTCGAAATCGAATCCGATGAAGAATGGGATATGATTGAAGAAGTATTGAATACTTTCCTTGAAGAAGAAGGCGACTGAGAGTTCTATTCATGTGACGGACGGAATGGTGCGGACCGTTCCGTCTTTTTTAACTTAATTCAGCAGTAGTGAAAAAGAGGTGAGGGTTATGGAAAAAGAGCCCCAAAGAAAAAAGGAAGTTATGTTTCAACGGATGCTTGAACAAAAGGAAGAAGTGAGGACAGTTCGAAAAATCGTGTTTTGGATCGTATCCGTCATTCTCGTGATTGGGATAATTGGCGGTTTCTCTATCTATACATACATAAAAGGTGCATTAAAGCCAGTTGATCCGGACTCTGAAAAAGTCGTAGAAGTGGTCGTACCGATTGGTTCGGGGTTGGATACTATTTCTGAGATTCTGGAAAAAAAGGGCGTTATCAAAAGTGCTCGAGTGTTTAAATACTATGCAAAAGTAAACAATGAAGCAGATTTCCAAGCTGGAACATATGGTCTTACTAAATCTATGACGCCTGATGAATTACTTCAGAGTTTGAAAACAGGTGTGGTGTATCGAACGCCTGCCTTCACGCTGACGATACCGGAAGGCTTGACGCTAGATCAGATCGCAGAAAGGACAAGCGCAAAGGCATCGTTCACAAAAGAGGAATTTATGGATTTTGTAACGAGTGAAGACGCCGTTTTGCGATATATGACGAAGTATCCCGATATTATTACCGAAGAAATACAAAAAGAAAACATTCGCTATGCTCTAGAAGGCTATTTATTCCCGGCCACGTATCCATTTTATGATGAGTCGCCGTCAGTGGAAGAAGTAGTGGATACGATGGTGGATGCAACGGTGCAAAATATCATTCCGTTCCAAGGCTTTTTAGAAGAGAAAGAAAAGTCCGCGCACTGGCTATTAACGTTTGCTTCCCTGCTTGAAAAAGAAGCAACGAGCAAAGCAGATCGTGAAACCATCGCCAGTGTGTTCATTAACCGAATGGATGAAGGTATGCCTCTGCAAACAGACCCTACTGTTTTGTATGCTTTAGGAGAGCATAAAGACCGTGTATTACTCGAGGATCTAAAAGTGGAAAATGCATACAACACCTATCAAAATAAAGGATTGCCACCGGGTCCTATCGCCAATGCGGGAGCCGCGTCCTTACAAGCAGCTGTCGAACCTTCCAAAACAAAGTATTTATTTTTCTTGGCAGATAAAGATGGTGTGAATCATTTCGCGAAGACTTATGAAGAGCATTTGAAAAACAAAGCTGAGTATATTGATAGTCAGCATAAATAAGAAATAAGAAGGTTCTATAAAGGAGAAATTATATGGCGGATTACAGTGCCTATATTAACGGTTTTGCCAAAGAGAAAGAGCCGCTCATTCTTGAAATGGAGCGCTATGCGGCAGAACACCGCGTACCGATCATGGATGATACAGGTTTGAATACGTTGATTGGACTGCTTCAAATACAGCAGCCAAAAAGAATTCTAGAAATCGGCAGCGCAATTGGCTACTCGGCAATCCGAATAGCTCTAGCGTTTCCTGAGGCGATAATTTATACAATTGAAAGAGACGCGGAACGTTATGCGAAAGCTGTCGAGCATATTGAGCGAAGCGGTTTACAAGAACGTATTCAAATCATCCAGGATGATGCTTTGGAATTTGACGAAAAGAACTTGCCAAAGCAACCATTTGATACCTTGTTCATTGATGCGGCAAAAGGACAATATCAAAAGTTCTTTGAAAAATATAGTCCATTGATCAGCGCAAAAGGTGTAATTTATTGTGATAATATGTTCATGCATGGTATGGTGCTGTTGAAAGATGCAGAAGTACCGAAACGAAATCGCACGATGATTCGCAATCTGCAAAAATTCACTGATTGGGCAATGAACCATGAACGTTATGAGACGTCTCTTCTGCCCATTGGAGATGGAATTTTGATTGCGGTCAAGAAAAACGAATTAGAAAGCAGCAAAGGGGAATCGCTGTGAAGAAAAAGCCTGTTGTGATCGGCATTGCCGGAGGTTCCGGCTCCGGTAAAACGAGTGTCACCAAAAAGATTCATGAAGTGTTTCAAGGTCATTCCGTTGTAGTCATCGAGCAAGATGACTATTACAAAGACCAATCACATTTAGCATTTGAAGAACGGCTGCAAACGAATTATGATCATCCGCTGGCATTCGACACTGATTTATTAATTGAACATATCAACCGGTTATTGGAAAGACAATCGATCCAAGTACCGACATATGATTATACATTGCACACTAGGTCTGCGGAGACGAATTGTGTGGAGTCACAGGACGTGATCATTTTAGAGGGGATTCTCGTGCTCGAGGATGAACGTCTGCGTGATTTAATGGACATTAAATTATTTGTCGATACGGATGCAGATATTCGGATCATCAGAAGATTATTACGCGATATCAATGACCGAGGTCGAAATGTGGATTCGGTCATCGAACAGTACTTATCCGTAGTTAGGCCAATGCATAATCAATTCATTGAACCAACAAAAAAGTATGCCAATATAATCATTCCAGAAGGCGGAGAGAATGCGGTTGCTATCGATTTGATGGTGACTAAAATAAAAACAATTCTTGCTTCTGCAGACGAAGTATAATATGATGATGACATAATTTTAAATTAATTCAACGTAGACCTTGTCGCTATAAGCTATTGGAAGGATGCACGGTCTATTGAAATTCAGTTAGCCTAAACTGAATTGGAGTAAGGTAAACGTAAACAATAATAGTTCCACTATGTCACATACCTGAAGTTGGTGTGGCATAGTATTTTTTATGAACAGAAATTTAAGGAGTGTTGTTTAAATGGTTTCAGAAAAAAAATTCCCTATGACGGTATCGGGTAAACAAAAGTTAGAAGAAGAGCTAGAATATCTTAAGACGGTAAAGCGTAAAGAAGTCGTTGAACGTATCAAAATAGCACGTAGTTATGGCGACCTATCGGAGAATTCCGAGTACGATTCAGCGAAAGAAGACCAAGCATTTGTTGAAGGAAAGATTTCTTCATTGGAATCTATGATTCGCAATGCAGTGATCATCACAGAAGATGAGTTGAACAACGATGAAGTGCAATTAGGCAAAACGGTGACGTTCAAAGAAATTCCAGATGGAGAAGAAGAGACGTACACGATTGTCGGTTCCGCGGAAGCGAATCCTTTGGAAGGACTCATTTCGAATGATTCTCCTATCGCTAAGGGATTGATTGGACGAAAGAAAGATGACAAAGTAAAGATTTTAACTCCCGGCGGCGAAATGTCAGTTGAAATACTCGAGATAAAATGACAAATGTACCGTCTTCTCACTGGCAGAAGACGGTATTGCTTTTTTTGAAACCAATTGGTCGGATAAAACGTCTGATTGGACAAGGGTATATGCTGTGTTTAAGGAGATGTGATAAATGGCAGATCGAGAACCTAATTTTTCCAGAATGTCACGTAAAAAAGGGAATAAGGCAAATAAGATATTAAACATTTTAATCGGCATCGTTGTATTGCTCATTTTAATTGTCGGCGTCACATTTATTATTGGCGATGACAAGGAAGAAGCAAGCAAAGATCAGAAACAGGAGCCGCAACAGACTGAAGAGGCACCGGATGACAATGTGCTCGTGGAAGAGCAGCCGGATGAAGACGACACAGAAGAAACAAATCCGGATGAAGATACCAATGTGGAGGACGAAGAGGAGGAAGGCGGCAAGATCGTTGACGAATCCGAATCCCTTACCGTCACTCCATCTAATGACAGTGCTGTTAAAGAGACGATAGTGAATTCAAATTGGAAACCAATCGGAACAAAACAAACAGGTGAGCACGTTTCTAAATATGACGGGGAATCTGATGATTGGCACGAGAAAAAAGCAGCGATTTCATACGCCACAGGCCTTCCTGAAGACCAACTGATCTACTGGCGCATCCAAAACGGTGGAAGCCCCCAAAAATCAGAAGGCATCGTCTCAAGTCTGGACAAATCAGAGAAATACAAAGTCTACATAGAATGGGTAGACGGCGAAGGCTGGACACCAGTAAAAATGGATGTTCTGAATACATTGGAGACGAAATAGACCTACACTATTTATTATGAGTGGCTATGGTTTGTTTTTATTTCAATACCAAAAAGCGTTACTAGTTGATTGGAGCGGAGGGCGACTCCAGGGGGATTAACGTGAGCCTTGAGACCCCGCAGGAGTGTAGCGACGAGAGGCTCAAGCCACGCCCCCCGGAAAGCGTCCTGCCCGCAGCGCAAATCAACGATGCCCTGAACATACACAATGTTTTAGGTTTTATTATTTTAATGGAAACAAACTTTCGAAGGAGAGAGAACAATGAAAATAGCTATCGTTGGAGCCATGGAAGAAGAAGTAGAAATACTGCGCCGTGAAATCGGCATTGGGAAAATTACTACTATCGCCAACTGCGAATTCATCGAAGGAAAAGTTGGCAAACATGAAGTCATCGTTACAAAAAGTGGTATTGGTAAAGTAAACGCTGCTATGGCTACGACCATTCTTTTGCAAAACTACAAGCCGGACATCGTACTAAATACAGGTTCAGCAGGCGGTACACATCCCGACCTCGAAGTAGGGACAATTGTAATTTCCGATTACGTCCTTCACCATGACGTAGACGTCACGGCATTTGGCTATGAACTCGGCCAAGTACCTCAACTTCCTGCTACGTTCCCTTCAGATAAGGAATTGATTAATCTGGCAAAGGAAACAGTTACAGAGTTGGATACATACAAGCACGCGGTAGGAACGATTGCGTCTGCTGACGTATTTATGTCTGATGCTGATCGAGTGTTGTCAGTAAAAGAGAAATTTCCGCGAGTCATCGCTGTCGAAATGGAAGCAGCAGCCGTTGCTCAAGTGTGTTATCAATTCAACACAAAATTCGTAGTCATTCGTGCGCTCTCCGATATCGCTGGGAAAGAGTCGTCTATCAGTTTTGATGAATTTTTACCACTTGCAGCAAAACATTCGTCACAGATTGTTTTACGCGTCATCTCGAAACTTTGATTCGGTTATGGTAAAATTAATTAGTAGACAAAGCATATGATAGTTTCGTCGAAAGGAGGGACAACCGATGGGATTCCTTATGGGTGGTGCATTTGTAGTAACAGCAATTTTGGCGGCAGTAATTTTACGTGAGGTCAAGGCGGACTGACAGCTGTCGAAGGCTATATCTTTGTTCAGTGCGTATTTGTACACATGCTGAACAGGATATAAAACCTTATTCCTCTCTCTATTTACAGGACGAGAGGTTCTGCTGAATAAAGATAAACAAAGCGTTTCCGATGTGCAGGGACCCCCGGAACCCCGGGACCCTGGCCAGTGGAAACGCTTTTTAAATTCAAAAGCTGCAAACACCGTGTAAGAGACGACAGGCATAAGGCTAAACAGCGAAGTGGCGACCTTTGGAACACCCAGCTGTTTTGACTTATGATCCTAATCTCTGGCGTTTGCAGCTAGCCGAATCAGAAACTCATTGATACTCATGCTTAAAAGATTGATATAATTTCACAATGGCTCTTTTCTCAATACGAGAAACATAACTACGGGAAATATTCAATTGTTTGGCAATCTCTTTTTGGGTCATTGGTTTGTCGTCGAGCAAGCCATAGCGTCGTTGGATAATCTCCAGCTCTCGGGCATCGAGCTTACCCAAATGCTTATACAAGCGCTCTTTTTGCTCGTTCTGTTCAACTGTGGTTTGTGGAGGAATATCATCTGTTTGGAGAAGATCCGCGATTTCTAAGGATTGGCCGTCTTTATCGAGGCCGATGGGTTCATAAAGGGAGACATCTTTCTGGACTTTCTTCTGTGTTCGCAAATACATAAGAATTTCATTTTCGATACAGCGAGCGGCATACGTTGCGAGTTTCGTCTTTCGGTCAGGTGTGAAACTGTTGATTGCTTTCATCAAGCCGATGACGCCGATGGAAATATAATCGTCCAACAACTCATGTTTCGGCTGAAACTTCTTCACGATATGAGCTACTAACCGCATATTGTGTTCAATCAACTCATCGCGCGCACTTTCATCGCCTTCAGCTAATCGTCTCAGGCACTCTGCTTCTTCCTTTTTTGAGAGTGGGCGAAGGAACGCTTGCCCTCTGATATAGCCGAGTAATGCGGGGATCTCTAACCACAATTGCACGACGGCCATGAAAAACCCGCTCATGTGACCACCTCCGATTCTTAATACTTCAACATATGCGAAGATGTAAGGGACTATCACCCGACAAGAAAACCGGGGAATTTAGACATAGGAGTGCGTGTGGAATACGCAACTATGTTATAATCAGACAAGAATTTGATGCAGGGCGGAGAGGATAACGTGTTAAAACATTTTTTACCGAGTGAATATGTCAAATCGGTGTTGCATATCAAGCCGGAAAAGCTTGTGAAACAAGGCATTAAGGGCATCATTACCGATCTGGATAATACACTTGTTGAATGGGACCGTGCAGATGCTACGCAGGATATTATGGCGTGGTTCAAGTCGATGCACGATGCAGGTTTACAAATTACGATTGTTTCCAATAATCATATAGAACGCGTGAGTCATTTTTGTGATCCATTAGGCATTCCGTTTATTTGTGAAGCACGGAAACCACTGAAACAAGCATTTCATCAAGCAATCGCGACATTAGGATTGCCAAAAGATGAAATTGTGATGATTGGTGACCAGCTGTTGACAGATGTCTTAGGTGCGAACCGGGTCGGTCTGCAGACGATATTGGTCGTTCCTGTAGCAAGCTCTGATGCGCCTATTACGAAATTCAACAGAGCGATTGAACGAAGGATTATGGCAAGGTTTAAAAGAAAAGGATTGATCACGTGGGAGGAGTAAATTTGGAATCGATCAAATGTATTGGATGCGGGATTGCGATCCAGACGACAGATAAAACAGCAGAAGGCTTTGCACCGCCTTCCTCTTTAGAGAAGGAAGATGTCATTTGTCAGCGCTGTTTCAAATTACGAAACTATAATGAATTGCAGCCGGTGTCCTTATCGGGAGATGACTTTTTAGCGATCTTGAACGGTATTGGTGAAAAAGACGGACTGATTGTCAAAGTGGTCGACATCTTCGATTTTAACGGCAGCTGGATCAATGGGCTGCATCGTTTCGTCGGCAAGAAAGACATTTTATTGATTGGCAATAAATCCGATATACTGCCGAAGTCGATCAATCCGAAACGTGTGACCAACTGGATGAAAGCCGAAGCGGCAAAATTAGGATTGAAACCGATCGATGTCCTGCTTGTATCTGCAGTGAAAGGTACAGGGATGTCGGAAGCGCTCGACGCCATCGAGACCTACCGTAAAGGCAAGGACGTCTACGTCGTGGGCTGTACGAATGTCGGGAAGTCCACATTCATCAACCGCATTATAAAAGATGCGACAGGCGTACAGGATGTCATAACAACGTCCTACTTCCCGGGTACAACACTTGATGTTGTGGAGATTCCGTTGGATGACGGCAAGTCCTTAATGGATACACCAGGCATTATTAACGATCATCAAATAGCACATGACCTGGACGCCAAAGACTTGAAACTCATCACACCTAAAAAAGAGTTGAAGCCGAAAGTTTATCAGTTAAATGCTGAGCAAACTTTATTCATTGGTGGTTTGGCTCGCTTTGATTTTATCGCAGGGGATCGTTCGTCATTCAATATCTACGTAGCGAACGGTCTGCCGCTGCATCGGACAAAATTGGAAAATGCGGATGAGCTCTATCTCAATCATTTGGGGGACATGCTGTCTCCGCCGAGTGCGGCTTCACTTGAGAAACTGCCGCCACTCGTTCGTCATGAATTTTCAATTAAAGAAGCGAAGACGGATGTCGTTATTTCAGGTCTTGGCTGGATTACGATTCAGCATGCGGATGTACAGGTAGCTGTGCATGCACCTAAAGGCGTGAATGTGATTATACGACCTTCATTGATTTGAGGTCCGCAAATAGCTTATGAGACGGAAGGGGATAGCAATGAAGAAATGGTATGCAGTTTTAGGCGACCCGATCGCACAATCGATGTCACCGACGATGCATGATCAGTGGTTTGGACAGAGCAATCTGAATGCAACCTATGTGCCGATCCATGTAGAGCCGCAAAATCTTGAGCAGGCGATTCAAAGCTTACGTACGCTCGGCTGCAGTGGATGGAATGTCACGGTGCCGCATAAGCAGGCGATCCTTCCGTTCCTAGATGAAGTGGACGATTCAGCAAAACTCATGGACGCAGTCAACACGGTCTATCAAACAAATGACGGGAAACTGATTGGTACCAACACGGACGGTGCAGGCTTTGTGAGATCGTTGGAAGAGTTTGCGGGAGACGACGGTGTAGATGCACCTGTGCTGATCATAGGAGCTGGAGGTGCGGCGAGAGGAATCGCATTTGCACTGCAATCTGCTGGCTACGGTCCTCTCTATTTTGCAAATCGGACAGCTTCCAAGGCGACAGAACTGGCTGCACAAATGCGGAATGCGTACGTTTTCTCGATAGAGGAAGCGGAACAACGGCTAGGCAAATTTGGTCTCGTCGTCCAGACGACTTCTGTCGGGATGAATTTTGCGCAGGAAGGTGTGCCGTTAAATCCTAAAAACATAGCAAGAGATGCAATAGTGGCGGATATTATTTATAATCCGCTGGAAACAGAATTTCTACAGGCGGCAGAACAAGCAGGCGCGCGTATTATGAATGGTGTCGGGATGTTTGTACACCAAGGTGCACTCGCTTTTGAAAAATGGACAGGCGTCTATCCCGATACGAAAAAAATGATTGAAACGATTACAATGAAAGTTGGCGGGTAAACATGTTAACAGGTAAACAAAAAAGATTTTTGCGCAGTGAAGCACATCATTTGCAACCATTATTCCAAATTGGGAAAAGTGGTTTGACAGAAGCGATACTGGCGCAAATTGATGAAGCGCTGGAAGCACGTGAACTCTTGAAAGTCAGCGTCCTTCAAAATTGTGAGGAGGACAAGAACGAAATAGCAGAACGAATTGGCGCGTTCAAAGGAATCGAAGTAGTGCAAGTCATTGGTAATATCATCGTCTTGTACAGAGAATCGAAAGAGAAGAAACGCATACTACTACCATAAGGAGAGTCGGATGAAACGAATCGGCATTTTAGGTGGAACATTCAACCCGCCTCATACAGGGCATTTGTTGATTGCAAACGAAGTACGGTATGCAGGTGATCTAGACGAAGTGTGGCTGATGCCGACTGCGGTTCCACCCCATAAAACTGCGGCTGGAGACGCTACAGCGGAGCAACGTTTGCACATGGTAAAATTGGCAGTGGATGAGATAGAAGGATTGCGTGCTTCGTCTTTTGAGATTGAGCGCGGCGGTGTATCTTACACATACGATACGATGTCGCAATTGATCCAAGATGAACCGCAACATGAATTTTATTTCATCATCGGTGGCGATATGATCGATCAGTTGCCGACGTGGTACAAAATTGACGAGCTGCTGCAAATCATCAAGTTTATCGGCGTGAAGCGTCCTGGCGCCGTGAGTGCATCTGATTTTCCGGTCCAAATGGTGGAGACGCCACAGCTTGATTTATCTTCCACTTTGATCCGCCAACGCTTTTTAGAGGGAGGAACAGTTCAATTGCTGCTCCCTCCTGCTGTCGAGGCATACATTCGAGAGGAGAGATTATATGGATCTTCAACAAGTTCGAAATGATCTGAAGCAGCGTTTACCGCAAGAACGCTATGAACATGTCCTGCGTGTAACTGCGACTGCTGTGGAGTTAGCCAAAGAGGTAGGCGTGTCGGTAGAAAAAGCAGAAATCGCCGGACTATTCCATGATTACGCTAAGTTCATGGATAAAGAGGAATTACATGATTTATTGAAACAAGATCAAGAGTATGATTTGTATTCACAATATCATGCCGAGTTATGGCATGCGCCAGTAGGAGCATTGCTTGCAAAAGAGCGATATGTAGTAGAAGATGAGGACGTTCTTCAAGCGATTCGTTTTCATACGACAGGTCGGGCAGGAATGTCACCTTTAGAGAAAGTCATCTATATTGCAGATTTAATCGAACCGGGCAGGAAGTTTCCTGGGATCGAAGACTTACGGAAACGCATCAACGGTCAATCATTAGAAGATCAAATGACGGAGTGTATTCAACATACACTTAAATTTTTAGTTCATCAGTACGCAGTCATTTTCCCTTATTCATTTGATTGCTATAATGAACATGTACGCAGAAGAAAGGAACAGTGAAATATGCCAACTTTATTGGAATTAGCTTATCAAGCAGTAGATAGTAAAAAAGCAGAGGATATTGTCGTGTTGAATATGGAGGGCATTTCATTAATAGCCGACCAATTCATCATTTGCCACGCAAACTCTGAGCGACAAGTACAAGCGATCGCGCGCGAAGTCGTAGATCAGGCAGCAAAAGAAGGTTTTACTGTCAAGCGGATGGAAGGATTTGATTCTGGACGCTGGATATTGGTCGACTTATTGGATGTAGTTGTACACGTATTCCACAAAGAAGAACGCGGCTTCTATAATCTTGAAAAACTTTGGGGAGACGCGCCGTTATTAAACGTGGCAAATGAACAATGAGTTCTTCCTATCAAGAGTTCGCTCATATTTATGACGAATTAATGAATGATATCCCATATGACGCCTACATCGATTTGCTCGATTTGGCGTCTACTGGCGTTGTGGGGAAAAAAGTTTTGGATATTGGCTGCGGTACGGGTTTGTTGTCCGCGATGCTATCAAAAAAGGGTGCGAGTGTCACTGGTGTCGATCTATCCGCAGATATGTTGGAAGTTGCTTCGAACCGTGCCAGGTCGCTTGGGCTCGATATTGAATTCATTCAGCAGCCAATGCAACAACTGGAAGTGGAAGGTACATACGATATTGCGGTCATTTCGATTGATTCGTTAAATTATGTCATCTCTCAAACTGATGTAAGAGAAACATTCCGCCGAATTTATAAAGCGCTTGGCAAGGATGGCGTCTTGCTGTTTGACGTTCATTCGATTTTCAAAATGGATGAAATCTTCTTGGAAGGGCCGTTTGTTTTTGATGATCAGCGCATCACATATATGTGGCAAACTGCTCCTGGTGACGAAGAGCATTCTATTTATTCGCAGCTTGCATTTTTTGTCAGACAGGAAAATGGATTGTTCAAACGATTTGACGAAGTACATATGCAGCGCACGTTCTCGGTTACCGAGTATGTTGGGATGCTCAATGATGCCGGCTTCCAGATCGAAAGGATTTTTGCAGATTGGGAAGATGAACCGCCGACGGATGAAAGTGAAAGAGTATTCTTTCAAGTGCGTAAATAACCCTTCCAAAGTTTGAGAAAATCGTTTATAGTTAAGGGGACTCCATACGGTGCTGAAAGAAAGGATGTTGAACTATCCGTTCATTCATTACCGAAAAATGGCGTAAATTGATCATTCCTATTGCAGCACTCGCTGTACTTTCCTTCGTTCTGTTCTTTCCCCGAGAACAAATGGATTCAGTATCCGTAGAACAAGGACAATCCCTTTTTGAAACGTTAGAAGTTGTTGAACCAATTGAAGAAGTCGTACCACCTGTTGAATTAGTGGCAGAAGCAGTGTCTGTTGCGATTTTGGTTGATGTTAAAGGTGCTGTGAAACATCCAGGTCTCTATTCTTTGCAAGAAGGAGATCGTTTGCTTGATGCTGTGCAAAAAGCAGGCGGTTATACGGAGGAAGCAGATACTCGTTTATTGAACCATGCACAGAAATTGTTGGACGAGTCAGTGGTCTATGTACCCGTTGCGGGAGAAGAACCGCCCGCCTATTCGCAGCCCGCGGCAACTGCGGTTTCCGCTACTGGCGGCACACAGACAGCACAGGTGAATATCAATACAGCCAATGAAACGGAATTTCAAACGCTGCCTGGCGTAGGTCCGTCAAAAGCGGCAGCAATCGTCCAATACAGAGAAGAGCATGGTGCTTTTAAGCAATTGGACGATTTGAAAAATGTCTCAGGAATTGGCGATAAAACATTTGAGAAATTAGAATCATCTATAACACTTAATTGATGGAGGCGACCGTATGGAGCGAATTACTTGGGACCAGTTCTTCATGGCGCAAAGTCATTTGCTGGCGATGCGCAGCACATGTACCAGGCTTTCAGTCGGGTCCATCTTGGTGCGCGATCAACGAATTATTGCAGGGGGTTACAACGGATCAATATCTGGCGGTGACCACTGTATTGAGCATGGATGCTATGTGGTAGATAATCATTGTGTACGGACGATCCACTCTGAGATGAATGCCTTGCTGCAATGTGCGAAATATGGCATACCAGTTGCGGGAGCATCGATCTATGTGACACATTTTCCTTGTTTGCAGTGCAGTAAGGCATTGATTCAAGCGGGGATTCAGCGTGTCAACTATGCAACGGATTATCGCAACAGCGAATATGCCCTGGAGCTATTTGAGCAAGCTGGAGTAGAAATTGAAAAAGTTCCGTTTGATGAACGTTCGATCGACTTCGCGAGTGAAGATAAGTTTGCTTTGTTCAGTGAAATGCTGACAAAAATGCAAGCGCTTGGCGCCGACGATGAAGAATTGGATGCCCTTTCGCAAAGGGTGAATCATTTATTTGGCAACTGATCCGATCGATACGATGGATGTATATAGCGATCCTTATAGCGATTTCTGCATTTGCAGCTGAGCTCTCAGGGTCGCTTTTATTACTGAATTTATTATTCCTCATTCCATTCCTCTTTTTGCGCAGAGATTTTCTGCATCTCTTTCTTTGCACTGCAACTGTATTTCTTTCATTTTATTATTTCTCCCATAAGACATCATCTCTTCCAGACCACTCTTCAACTGTTATTTTTCAATGGAAAGATCAAGCGAAAATAGATGGCGGCAAAGTAAAAGGTTTCGCACGTTTGGTAGATGGCACGGTTGTGTATCTGATGTATCCATTTGAGTCAGAACATGAGAAGGAACGTTTCCAGTCGATAAATTTGGCAGCTTACCAATTTACTGCCGTGGTGCAGCAAAAAGATTCGGAACCAGCGGCGCATCCGTATGCGTTTGATATGCAGCGCTATTTACGAATGAATGGGGCTGCAGGTATTCTAGAAGTGACAGAACTTCAATCAGGAGAACGTTTGTCCACTGTCCGCTCAAGATTATCCCATTATCGACATGATATAAAAAAGCATATTGAGATGAATTTTCCACAGTCACTCGTTACAGAAGCGGAAGCTTTGCTGATAGGCGATCGTTCAGGTATGACGGAAGCGTTGCAAAAAGAATATCGGACACTCGGGATCACACATTTATTTGCCATTTCAGGGCTGCATGTAGGATTGCTGACTTTTTTCATCCGGGAAATTTTGCTGCGTCTTGGTTTTCGCAAGGAATGGGTGACGTATTGTCTGTTGATCTTTCTTCCTATCTATGCGTGTATTGCGGGTGGTGCTCCTTCGGTATGGCGTGCAGTGACAGTGACGATGATTCTCTTGCTCGCTGCATCGGGAAGGCTGAAGCTGCGCCTCGATGATGCGCTTGCATTGAGTGCGATGGGTTTTGTTTGGTTGCATCCGTTTATCGTCTTTCAGCCAGGTTTCCAACTTTCTTATTTAGCCGCATTTTCGCTGCTCTATTCATCTAAGATTCTCACAAATGCAAAAAACAGCCTGCATGTCTCGTTTTTAGTGACGGTCATCACGCAAGTGGCATTGTATCCTGTGCTCTTATACCATTTTTTCGAACTGTCGATTTCTTCGTTTGTGGCCAATTTACTTTATGTACCGCTGTATTCTGTCGTCATTCTGCCTGCAAATCTCGTTCTGCTTGCTTGCAGCTACTTGTTACCTCCTTTGTCAAACACACTCTTCATTGTGTATGAACCATTTCGCCAATGGATTGGAAGTATGACGTCTTGGTTCGCTTCATTGCCTTGTCAGGTCTGGACTCCCGGGCAACCGGACGGAATCGGTGCAGCTTTGGCCGTGGTAGGTATTTTACTGTTTTTGGTCTGTCTTGAAAGGAAGAAATCGATTGTTTTTGGCGTGATTTGCTTGCTCATGCCAGCGGTTTATTTAGAATTCAAGCCGATATTGCATACAGATGTTATTGTTTCGTACGTAGATGTCGGGCAAGGGGACAGCACGATCATTGAAATGCCTTTTCGGAAAGCAGTTTATGTAATCGACACAGGGGGAGTGATTCATTTTGGCGAGAAGAATTGGAAGACGCCTGAACAGTCATTCGAAGTCGGCAGGAACATTGTCGTTGCGTATCTGAAGGCGAAAGGCATCACGACGATCGATAAGTTGATCATTACACATGCAGACCTCGATCATATGGAAGGAGCGGATGAAGTATTAGAGGAACTGCGGGTACGGAAAATTCATATTCCACCCGGGAGCGAGCGAGAGAAAACGATGGATGAAGTGCTGCGATTGGCGAAGCAGAAAAATGTCCCGGTTCAGTTGGTTGGTGAAGGGGCGCATTGGAAACTCGGGACTTATCATTTTCAATACCTTGCACCTGAAGAAAGAGAATATGATGGGAATGATAGCTCGTTAGTGATGATGATGGCAACAGAAGACTTGTCATTTATCTTTCCTGGAGATTTAGAGTCGGATGGAGAGCAGCGATTTTTGCGCAGATATCCAACAACGGATTTTGGGCGAGTAGTTTTAAAAGCCGGGCATCACGGCAGCAAAACATCGAGTACTGAGCCGTTCATTCGTTTCTTAGAACCGGAATTCGTCGTAATTTCTGCAGGTAGAAATAGCCGTTACGGACATCCGCATGCCGAAGTAGTTGAGCGGTTTGATGAACATGGAATTCCATATTGGTCAACAGCGGAGAGAGGTACAATCGAAATTCGAGTGAAAGGTCAGTCATACAGTGTTTCTTCCAGTCGATAGAATCCTTAAAATGCAAATAGACACAGCCGCCAAGAGACGGTTGTGTCTATTTTATCCAATATTGATTAGCGGGCGACGATATCGATGATCGTAGCAACAACAAAAATTGCAGAAAAACCGATAAACGATACTATAAAGCCGATGCCTGAATCAATCGCGTCATTCCGTTTTGATTGGACATCATGTTCAAATTCATTCATTGCTACACCTCCTAATTCCATACTAAGTATAGAGGAAAGTGAATGAAAAATCCATAAAAATTGCAGTTTAATGGCGGTTCATTGACGGATGACACAATTTGTTCAAAGACTGTATGGCTTTTATCCGTAGTATTTATCCTTTTCAGCAGTTTCTCGATGGTTCGGTGTCATCGGTTCATGTTTTGGCTGTAAGTGACCCAGTTCAGTCAGCTCGTTTGAAATTTCTTCTCTTTCATTCGTTTTAGCTGGTGCACGATGGTCTGTTTTCTTTCGTTTGTTTTCTGTCATCAATAAAACCTCCTTTTGAAGTTAGTATGGAGAACGTATTGATTTTAATGTATAGTGGACAAAGGTTTTTGCGTAAAGCTTTTTACGTTATACTAAAAGATAGTTGTCAATCGAGGTGAAGAACATGGTCACAAAAATATGGAATGAGATTGAAAAAGGTAAGATCCAGTCCGTTTATCTGCTAACCGGGACGGAACAGCATTTGATTGATGAAACAGTGAAAAGGTTAATCCGTGCGGTGCCGGGAATGACTTCTTCTGAAGTGAATCGTTTTGACCTGGAAGAGCTTCCGATTCAGGCGGTGCTCGAAGTAGCGGATGAACTGCCTTTTTTAGTCGAACATAAATTAATTGTTGCGAAGAACTGTTCATTTTTGAAAGCTACCGATAACTCGAAAGAGAAACAACCGCATCAACTGGAATTATTGGAAAAGTGGTTGGAGAATCCATCTCCTACTGCGACGGTCGTCTTTGTGGCGCCTTATGAAAAGCTCGATGCGCGCAAAAAAATCACTAAGAAGATTAAGAAGCATGCCGTTGTAGTGGAAGCGGAGACGCTGCAAGGTCAGGATCTGACCACTTGGATTATGCAGCAAGGAACAGACAAAGGAATTAAAATTGATAAAAAAGAAGCTGCTTTTCTACTTGAAATGGCGGGTACAGATTTGCTGACGTTATCGACGGAAGTGGAGAAATTGGCCGCATACTTGTCTTTTGATGGGATCGTGACGATTGAAATGATCGAACAATTGGTGGCGCGGACTCCTGAAATGGATGTATTTCGTCTGACTGACTCGTTTGTAAATGGCAGAAAATCGGAATCACTATCGGTTTATCACGACTTGCTTCGTAACGGAGAAGAGCCTATTATGCTGGCGTCATTGATTGCAAGCCAAGTCCGTCTAATGATTCATATAGTGAATTTGCGTAAAAAAGGCTATCAGCAACAGCAAATTGCTACTACGCTTCACGTTCATCCGTATCGGGTCAAACTGATGATGCAGAGAAATCTGCCTACTTTGCAGATCCTTTTAAAGGCATTGGATGATTTAGCGACAATCGATCTTCAATTGAAGACGACAAGCGGCAATCGGCAGAGAAGATTGGAATTGTTTTTACTGAACGGATTATAATAAAGAAAAAAAGACTGCCCACATAGGCAGTCTTTTAACAGTTCATTATTGAGCTTTTTTAGTTAAGCGTGATTTTTGACGAGCAGCAGTGTTTTTATGGATAAGACCTTTACGGGCAGCAGTATCCACTTTTTTCACAGCGTCTTTCAAAAGCGCTTGTGCGTTCTCTTCGTTATTAATTAGAGCAGCGTCCGCTTTACGGATTGCTGTACGCATAGCAGCTTTGACATGAGAGTTTTGCTCATTAGCAGCGCTACTTTGTTTCACGCGTTTAATTGCACCTTTAATGTTTGGCATTTCATTCACCTCCAGCTTTCAGGTAAGGCAAGAGTGTTTCCACAATCATCCGGACATCTCTTTACAACAAGCATAATTTTAACAAAGCTTCTGTTAGATTGCAAGAAAAAAAGGTAAAGCTTATTGGCTTTACAGCAATTACTTTTAGAATAAACGTCCGGATTTTGCACAAGCTTCAAGTAAAGAGGTGAAGACAATGGACAAGATCAATTACTATCGGACCGATTTGATCGATGAGAGTGATGAATTTGTCAAGCATCAATCGGATCGTGAAGAAAATAAACTAAAGAAAATGTCAGGCATTAAAGTAGAAGAACAAGTGATCGGAAGGATAAAATCCACCACCGTAAAAGTTACTGCTGAAGGGCAAGAAGAGATTGGGAAAGCAAAAGGAACATACGTTACGCTGACCATTCCAACACTCGCTGTCCATGAAACGGATGAATTACAAAAGCTCTGCAAACTGGTTGTAGAAAAAATGGACGCTTTGATCAAGGAAAAAGTGCAAGGAAAAGTCGGGAAGCTGTTATTTGTCGGACTAGGCAATCCGGATATCACCCCTGACGCAGTAGGACCAATCACGATGGATTCTGTGAAGGAAATCATTCCGGACTATTATGAAGCGGATGATAGTGGTGTAATGGTTTATGCACCGGGTGTTACGATTCAGACGGGACTCGAAACAGCTTCTTTTGTCAAAGCGATTGTGGACGAAGGGAAACCTGATGTCTTAATTGTCGTGGATGCGCTGGCTGCTAGGAGCAGTTCACGTCTATGCCGTACGATTCAGTTGACAGATACCGGCATCCATCCGGGCTCTGGAGTAGGAAATAGCAGGAAAGAGCTTTCGGAACAAAGTCTTGGGATCCCTGTCATTGCGATCGGTGTCCCGACTGTTGTGGATGGTCCGGTGCTCGTAGCGGACGCAATTGATACAATGTTCGGTTATATTGCTGCGAAAATCGAGGAGGAAGGCATGCCGTCGTCTAAGCTTGCGACTGGTCGTTTTCCACAGCGGTCGACGAAAGATGCAGACCGTACTTCATTGGCACCTATATTTGGAGATTGGTCTTCTTGGACGCATGATGAGCGTATTCAATTATTTGAAGAAGTGCTTACAAGTCAAGAACTGTCTACATTTATTTCGCCAAAAGAAATTGACTCGTGGGTAGCGCAATATGCCTCTGCCCTGTCGTCTTCTTTGATGGACTGGGTCCATAAAGTAAAAGCCTAGTCCAGTCATGGTCCTTTTTTCTTCTGCATAGAGTGGAAGATGGAGGGATCATAATGAAAAAAACTTTAAAAATCTGGATGAGCATCATTTTTCTATTGTTCATCTTCCCTGTAGTTCTGCAGTTCCTACCCAAACAGTCCAATATTCCATCCACCCTCTCTTTGAAGGAGCCCAGCATGATTGTCTACGCATCCAATGTGCTAGAGGAAGACATTCAGCCGAAAGCAGAAGGCAATGTCCTCATTTATTCTACCCATTCTCATGAAGCGTACGAACCTATTACTAAAGCGGTCGATGGAAAAGTGGCAGCCTCTCATCATTCAGAAAATATTGTAAAAGTAGGCGGCAAACTGAAAGATAACCTACTTGTCAATGGAGTGACGGCCGAACAGCTGGATATCGATATTGTGAAAATTATGCAACAAAAGAAAATTCCCTATCACCGCTCTTATGCGGCCATCCGTCCCTATGTTGAGGAAAAAGTGAAGAGTAAATCATACGACTTGGTTATTGATCTGCATCGAGATTCTTTAGGACCTTCAAGGACGACAATTACACATAACAACCAACGATATGCAAAGGTCGCGTTTGTTGTCGGAAGGGATCATCCTTTTTTCGAAAAAAACTTAACTAAGGCAAAACAATTAAAAAGTGAAATGGATAAGCGAGTACCCGGAATTACAAGGGAGATTATTGTTAAAGGCGGCCGTGGAGTAGATGGCAAATACAATCAGGATTTGGACACGAGCATGATCTTGGTCGAGCTTGGCGGTGTGGGAAATAACGAAGCAGAGCTAAATCAGACAGTTTCGATTATTGGAGAATCCGTATCTGCTTTACTGACTGTGCAATAATCTTTCAAATATTGAAGTCTGCACGGTTCACTGCTATAATTCAATTAGTCTAAATAGGTTCGTAAACGTAGGAGTGAACAGGGATGAATCAAGAACAAAGATTGGCACGTCAAAAGAATATACGAAATTTTTCTATTATCGCCCATATCGACCACGGGAAATCGACGCTGGCTGATCGGATTTTGGAGAAAACAGAAACAGTAAGCTCACGAAAAATGAAATCACAAACATTGGATTCCATGGACTTGGAACGTGAGCGCGGCATCACGATTAAATTGAATGCCGTCCAATTGACATACAACGCTAAAGATGGAGAAGAATATACCTTTCATCTAATTGACACACCAGGACACGTCGACTTTACCTATGAGGTATCGAGAAGTTTGGCTGCCTGTGAAGGTGCAATCCTAGTAGTGGACTCCGCTCAAGGAATCGAAGCTCAGACATTGGCAAACGTCTATCTGGCACTCGACAATGACTTGGAAATTTTACCCGTTATTAATAAAATCGATCTTCCGGCTGCTGATCCAGAGCGTGTCAAACAAGAGATTGAAGATGTTATCGGACTTGATGCGTCTGAAGCAGTTCTTGCATCAGCAAAAGCTGGTATCGGTATCGAAGAGATCCTTGAGCAAATCGTCGAAAAAGTACCTGCACCACAAGGAGATCCTGATGCTCCATTGAAAGCGCTAATCTTTGACTCTCACTATGATCAATATAAAGGCGTCATCGTCAATATCCGGATTGTTGAAGGAAGAGTAAAGCCTGGCGATAAAATTCGGATGATGGCGACAGGGAAAGAATTTGAAGTCATTGAGACGGGTGTCTTTACGCCCACCATTTCCCCACGAGAAGAATTAACAGTTGGAGACGTCGGGTTTTTATCGGCGTCCATTAAAAATGTAGGGGATACACGCGTAGGGGACACGGTCACAATTGTTGACAATCCTGCAAGTGAGCCGTTGCCAGGTTATCGTCGGATGAATCCGATGGTTTTCTGCGGTCTTTATCCAATTGACACATCAAAATACAATGATTTACGTGAGGCTCTTGAAAAACTGGAGCTTAATGACTCTGCCCTCGAATATGAAGCGGAGACTTCACAAGCACTTGGATTCGGTTACCGCTGCGGTTTCCTAGGTTTACTGCATATGGAAATCATCCAGGAACGGATCGAGCGCGAATTTAAAATCGACTTGATCACGACGGCACCAAGTGTTATCTATAAAGTCAATTTGACAGATGGTTCTTCCATTAATGTAGATAACCCATCCATGATGCCGAGCGCACAAAAAGTCGACTTTGTAGAAGAGCCATACGTCAAAGCTTCCATTATGGTACCGAATGATTATGTAGGAGCTGTAATGGAATTATGCCAGCACAAGCGCGGCGACTTCATTACGATGGATTATATGGACAGCACTCGCGTCAATGTGATTTATGAGCTTCCATTGGCTGAGATTGTTTATGACTTTTTTGATCAATTAAAATCGAGCACGAAAGGTTATGCATCTCTTGACTACGAGCTAATCGGCTATAAACGTTCGAAACTCGTGAAAATGGATATCCTGTTGAACGGCGAACAAGTCGATGCTTTGAGTTTTATCGTCCATAATGATTTCAGTTATGAACGCGGCAAAGCAATCGTAGAAAAGTTGAAGTCCTTAATTCCAAGACAGCAATTTGAAGTGCCGGTACAGGCAGCGATTGGTCAAAAGATCGTTGCACGTTCGACAATCAAATCAATGGGTAAGAACGTCTTAGCTAAGTGTTACGGTGGAGATATTTCACGTAAACGTAAACTTCTTGAGAAACAAAAAGAAGGTAAGAAGAAGATGAAGCAAGTGGGCTCTGTAGAAGTTCCGCAAGAAGCATTCATGGCGGTACTGAAGATGGATGAGGATTAACTAGCGTAGGTATGCGATTTGTATATTGTGTGGGTTGTTAATATAAATGATTTGCCACCGTGTTGCCATCATATAAAAAATACGGTGGCAGTGCAAAATAGTGAAAACTGTGTTTCATTTTAAAGCTTGCATGAATTGTTCAAAGATATCAAGCGTTTCAGTTTGCATCTTTTGCGTTAAGTGTGAATAGGTGCCGATGGTAATGGCTGATCTACTATGACCGAGTCTTGCTTGGACAACTTTCACCTTTGCACTATTTTCCATGAGTATTGTTACATGGGTATGACGCAGTGTATGGAAGTTGAAATCAATACTTGGAGTATCTTGCATCTCCCGGGTATTATATTTAATGACACTAGCGTGATAATGTTACCACATTTTTTCACTCAGACATCTTTGATTTTGTATAATGGGCACCGTACTTGAGCTGATTTTTCTGAATCCAAGTGCGGTGTTTTTTTAATGTCTGGACGATTGTAGTGCTCAATGAAATCTGACGTTCAGATGATATCGTCTTAGTTGTGTCGAATACCCACTGACTGTTTTCGTTGATCATAGCTTGCTCTACATGTAATGACCTCTCGCTAACTCGATATGTCCCCGCAAGCCCACACTTCACTCACCTGCAAACCTGTATGCAGTCCAATATGGAAAGGAAAGTATAGCGGATGATCTTCTTTCAACTGCTCGCTAATCTTCTTTAAGTCCTCTATCGGTAAAATCTTTAATTCCTTCTCAGAACGCTTTCTTTCGTCATAAGATGGATTAGCATAGGATTTTTCTTTGTTTAAGCCCCATGGATGCACAGCGCGTCGTAGTGCGTGGTTAACGACATTTCCATAGATACTCAATGACTTTTTGGCATAACTTTCTCTATATAAATCATTCGCAAATTGTTGCAAGATAGCGTGAGTCAAAGACCGCAACCGAAACCGGAACTTTCCAATTGCCGACTTAATTTGAAAACGAATAGCCTTTTCAAAGTTCAGCTGCGTATTATCCTTAAGACTCACTTCTGTGTATCCTTTGAACCGGTAATCCATAAAGTCTGCAACGGTCATTGTAGTTGGCTCGAAATACATACCCGTGTTTTCATATTCTGTTATTGCTTGTCTCGACGCTTACTCTGCTTCTTTCTTGTCAGGCACTACCACGTGTTCAATCCTATGCCGTTTGCCATCCGCCATGCCCAAGTCAAAATAATAGAAACAGTTTTTACCTCTCTTACATAGTCATCCATGTATGATTTCCGCTTCCTTAAAATTATTCAAATAAACAAATGATTAAAATTTCATCCCCGCTTTCAATATTTGTAGGAACAGCAATACAAAGTGTTGGACGGGCGTGTCGGTTCACTGGAAGACACCATGCGGATTGATGGTTCACCAGGACAAAAGATTAACCGTAAAGGGAAACAAAAGGTCATGGAATGTTTACGCTGAAATCTCATGACAAACAGACCGCAAAGCGCGGTCTACACTCACCATTTGGTGTAATTACAGTCTCAGCAAGTAGGGCTATTAATAAACATAGTAAATTTTGGACAACAGGAGAAGAGCATGAGCAAAAATTCGATTTATGAAATCAACAACATGCGGGAGCAGTTGCCGTTAGAGGTGTTTCAAGACATACACCTACACATAGATGATTGGCGTGCTAGCGGCGGCAATCATGATGATCAGTATGTTTGGCAGCAGTTGAGATATCGGAAAATATAGTGGGGAGGAATCAGGATGAACAGTGAAGAGTTTTATATGAGGATGATACACATGAATGTACACCCAAGTCTTTTTAAAAAAATCATAGTTGTGCATGAGGAAACTACATCGAAACGTCAAGAGTTAGAGTTTCCTTCAAATATTGAAACGACAATAACCGATAGAGACATGTTGTTGATACAGATTGACCATGCGTTGGATTTGTGGGGACGCAGATCGTTTTATGCAGCTGACCAATGCGTTAAAAGGAACGGAGGTTTTGGTATGACAACTGAAACGAATGCGGCACGGTTGCAGGAGGTAGTGCGTTAGGTCGAATCGATACGGAAACTATCGTTAAATGACATGAGATGGCTCATCCAGCAAGCAGAACGATCGCAGGATGCGGAAATGCTAAATGAATCCCTGTCGGAAGAATCAAGAGGAAACTGTCAAGCGGCTTTAAATTATAAACGGGAAAACGCCTGTCTGCGGGAATTGGTAAAGATATTGAAACTACTTGCTACACATTGCGACGCTGATGGAAGAACGATACAACATAAGTGGTCAGCGTTAGGTATGAGCCATTCTACGTATTGTTAGAGGATGCGACAGTCAAGTGGAAGTGGAAAGTGAGCGAGCTGTTCCGTTTCCGGCAGATGTGGAATGCTGGCGCTGATAACAGTGAGCCGGCGAAGGAATTTAAGACGAATAAGCGCAGCATTGCGCTCGTTGTGATGGATCAGGCAGAGCGGGGCAAATTGAGCAGCGGCGGTTTGGGTTGTTTGGAAACTAAAAATCGGGGAGTGATTGGAATGGAAAATGTAAATGTGTATCAATTAGAAGTGCAAGCCGTTTATTGCATTATCGATGGAGTATTAAGACATAAAAAAGACAGGATTTCTCCCATCATGGCTGACATTATTATAACACACAAGGAGGGGTCCTTTGGGTGTTATTCAAGAAGATGTATACGTTAAGAGAGCAGGCAAGTTTGTAAAAGTGAAAAACGCGGTTTATCGAGTGATGGATAAGTTCATAGATGAGTCGGACAAGCCGGGAGAGGGATTCGGGAAGCAAATCTTCAACTGGCAGGATGATAAGCCGTTGTTTTATGAAGTTAGTTATACAAAAAGATTAAAATCAGTCCCTCGAATAGGGACTGACCTCACTTAATTATTCATGTCTTGTATACCAGGGCTGTGCTCATTAGGCATGTCAGGCATAAGTGGGACCGGGAAGCCAGCTGGTGGAAGGGTTACGTTAAGTTCTTCCTTATTTCTACTAGGAGACTGGCCTTGGAAAACTTCACCGATTCTAGTCGGGTCTAATCTGAAATTGAATTGTGCATTATGATAACCTAATTCAACATATTTTCTACATTCAGGATATTTATTAATATCGTAATTCGGGACTGGGAAAAGCTTGCCCCATTCAACGCCTAGAGTTTCCAACGCTTTAGCGAATGCATTTTGATGTGCATTATCTCTGACAATAAGAAACGCTAAAGTTTCACGGAAAGTTTTATTGGAGCTCATTTCATAAATTCGAGTTTTTTGTAAGACGCCAGTTGATTCCAATACTAGGTTATCAAGCAAATCACCAATCAAATTGCCGTGGCTATAAACCCAAGAACCGTTCCAAGGATTTCCTGCGGCGTCAACGGGAAGAGAAGCTTGAGCGCCCATGATGAAATGATGAGGATTTGCGTGTCTTACCGCATCTTCTAGTGGTGCATGATCTCTTCCGCTATTACCTGGTAAATCGGTATCACCAGAGCCATTTAGTAATTGATTGATTGTATTTTGCACAAGCTCAACATGAGCGATTTCTTCCAAAAATACACCGCGGAGTAAATCTCGATATTGTGTGTCTTTTCCGCGGAAATTAGAACTTTGAAAGAAGTACTGCATCATGGTTCTCATTTCTCCATAATGACCTCCTAGAATTTCCTGCAGCACCTTCGCAGCTGCAGGGTCTGGTTGATCGGGAGGAGTGATAGGGTTAATCAATTCTTCTTTGTAGTAATACAAATTTAGCACCTCATTTATTGTTTGTAATACTCAGTATCAGACAAAATGAAAAAAATATTCTTATTTTATAAAAGTCTACTGGAAAAACCGGGGACAACATTTGATTGCAGCATAGAGCTGCGTCATTTGTTGTCCTCTTTTTTTATTTCGCAAAAAGGGAGTGAGGTCATATGAAGTGCTGTTTCATTTAAAGAAATACCTGTCCTTTTCATAAAGCTATGTACATCAAGCTTGAATTGATAAGAGTAAACTTCCTTACTTTTCTTTCTTTCTAAATACTCCTTTAACACCATACTTCTCGTAAGACTTCCCCCAATTTCTAATTTGTGTATCAGCCTTCACGCCATATTTTCTGGCTAATGTCTTATATCTAGAATTACCATCAAGATATTCATGAATAATTATCATCTTAAATTCATTACTATACTTAGCCATAATAAAACACCCCAAAAGTTAGGTTTTGAAACTCTAACTTTTGGGGTGTACATCATATCCTTAATTGGACGGACCGCTTTTTTCCAATAATAGAGGCATCTTTATTGTTTAAAGCCGTCTTTATAAAAAGGAATAAAAGTAGTTAATTACTTTTTAATTATGTTGAGATGTTAATGTGCATCAGGGAATACTCGTTTCATTGCTTCTGAAAACTCATCAAAGAATCCTTCTACTGGCTCTCCCGCTCTAACTTTTTCCCTATAATCGGTCATTCTTTCGACGAAATCTGGATTAAGGGAAACGTAGACATTCTCGATAGCAGAATTAGAAGATCGGACTTTTTCTGCAACTTTATCCTCCAGCTCTTTTGTTGCTTCTTCCACTGCCTTATCCTTTAAGACAACAGCAACATAAGCGTTATGATCAGTAACCAGTACAGTGGCATTATCCACCTCTGTCAGTTCAGTGATTTTGTCTGCAGCTTCATCAGCAGTCTCTACCTTGGTCTCGTTAGTACTAGGGGAAGTAGCATCTTCGTCAACTGTATCATTTGATGTTTCATTCGTAGTAGTATTTTTTTCAACGGGAGTTGTGTTATCCTTTTTTGTTCCGCAACCCATCACGACCAGTGCAACCAAAAGAACAATCATTAAAAAACTTGTTTTTTTCATATACTTTCCTCCTTATAGCGTATTCACATCTAGTGTGTCCATATAGAAGATTTTTAATGTGTCTAATACCAATAAAAATCGTGACCCTTTAATAAGAGTCATGAAATCACTGCATGGATGCTTGAATAGATTTTTCCTCCTATTGCCATCCAGCCAAGCGAACAGCGAAAATTTTACTAAGCGACCCTAAGTAACTTTGTGTTAAAACAAACCTTGACAAACACGCATGGCTAAAACGTTTGTATAGTATCTCGCGATGCTGTATGATACAGTTTGTTAAGTCTAATCAGCAAGTAGCATTCATGGCGGTTCTGAAGATGGATGAAGATTAACTACGACTTTAAAGAGAGGGCAGAAGCGCCCTCTTTTTGACGTTTACATATTGAATTAAGATAGAAGGAAGTGACCGCATGCGGGGTGTGTATATCCATATACCGTTTTGCCAGCAAATTTGCCATTACTGTGATTTTAATAAAGTTTTCTTAAAGAATCAGCCTGTCGATCAATATATTGAATCGATCGGAAAAGAGTTTCAATTGATGAAGGAGGCAGGTCATTCATTTGAACAAGTGGAAACGGTCTTTTTAGGCGGGGGAACACCGACCGCCCTTTCTGTTCTGCAACTCGATCGATTGTTGACAATAGTCGGGCAGTACATTGATGTCCCGTCGTTGCGCGAATTTACGACAGAAGCAAATCCGGATGATCTATCCGAAGCACAACTCTTCATTTTAAAGGAGAAAGGGGTCAATCGTTTATCGATTGGCGTCCAGTCGTTTAATGAACGCTTATTAAAGCAAATCGGTCGAACGCATTCTGTCGAGGATGTGGAACGCGTGATTACTACTGCCCGATCCATTGGTTTCGAAAACATCAGCTTAGATTTAATGTATGGCTTGCCGAACCAAACAGTTTCGGAGTGGCAAGAAACGCTTGACCGGGCCCTAGCTCTCGACTTACCGCATTACTCTGCTTATTCCTTAATCGTCGAACCGAAAACTGTATTCTACAACCGAATGATCAAAGGAAAGTTGCCGTTGCCTGGAGTAGATACCGAAACAGAAATGTTTGAAATGGTCATTGACCGGATGAATGCAGCAAATAGACAACAGTACGAGATCAGTAATTTTGCCATTCCGGGCTATCCTTCGTTTCATAACTTGATTTATTGGGAAAACTCTCACTATGCAGGTATTGGTGCAGGCGCACATGGCTATTTAGGGACGAAACGTTATGCCAACGTAGGTCCGCTAAAACATTATATCGACCATTTGGAAGAGGGGATATTACCTCTTAAAGAAGTACATGAAGTTACAGCAGGCGAATCGATGGAAGAAGAAATGTTTTTAGGTCTGCGAAAAATCGAAGGTGTTTCCATGGAGCATTTCGCACGGAAATTCGGGCGGCCGATTCAAGAAGTATTTGGACAATCCATTGAAAAGTTGCAGCAGCAAGGCTTACTGCAAATGAAAGAGGATCGTCTCTGTCTGACGAAAAAAGGTGTCTTTCAAGGAAATACGGTATTTGAACAATTTTTACTTGAAGAGTGAGCTTGATTCATTGACAGGTAAAATGTAATTTGATAAATTATGAGTAGTATTAGCACTCGAAGTTAATGAGTGCTAACAGGAGTGATGATCATGTTGACAAACAGACAATTGCTCATACTACAATTGACGGTGAAAGATTTCATCGAGTCTGCTCAACCCGTAGGCTCTAGGCAACTGTCAAAGAAACCGGAGGCGCCGTTTAGTTCGGCCACTATCCGGAACGACATGGCGGACCTCGAGGATTTGGGGTTTCTTGAAAAGACTCACACTTCATCCGGAAGAGTGCCTTCTGAAAAAGGGTATCGATTCTTTGTGGATCATTTATTGCAGCCGCAAACTCTAGGCTTGGAAGACAGTCTGCAGCTGCGAACACTGTTTCAGGAAAAAGTAGGGGAATCTGAAGAGCTAATACGTAAGTCTGCAACGATTTTATCGGAGCTGACGAATTACACTTCGATTCTGCTGGGACCTGATACTTCGACGCACGCCGTCAAAAAGTTTTCAATTGTTCCTTTGGATCAAAAGAAGGCAGTCGCCATTATCGTTACAGATAATGGTCATGTGGAAAATCGGATCTTTGATGTTCCAGAAGGATTGACTGCTTCAGAAATTGAAAAGACGGTCAATATTTTAAATGAACGCCTAATAGGCACCTCGCTTGTACAGCTGCAGCAAAAGCTGTTACAGGAAGCAAAGCATGTTTTTGAACAACATATTCATCATGCCGAGAAACTCTTCAGCTCGCTGCAGCAAGCGGTTGCGGTAGAACCCGAAGAACGTCTTTATTTCGGTGGGAAAATGAATATGTGGAAGCAACCGGAATTCCATGACTTTCAAAAAATGAAGTCCTTCTTTGAGCTGATTGAAAAAGGCAATCCTGCCATGGCTATTTTTCAGAAGAACGAACAAGGGATTCAAGTTCGAATCGGTTCTGAGAACAAAGTGATCGACATGGAAGATTACAGTGTTATCACATCCACATACTCTGCAGGTGAGAATATGGAAGGTTCCATTGCAATTATCGGTCCGAAACGAATGGATTATGGAAGAGTGATCACGCTGCTCGATATTTTAAGCAGTGATTTATCTTCTGCACTTCATAGATTGACGATCGGACAAGACGCAGATAGGAGGCAAGACACGTGACTGAAAAAGAAGAACTCAATGAAAATGAACAACTTGAGAATGGTTCTGAAGAAGAACAAGATGCAGAACATACGACAGATCAGCCAGAAGAACAAGCTGAAGAAGTCACTGAAGAAGACGAACTAAAGAAAAAAATAGATGAATTGACAAAAGCCCTTGAGGAAGAAGAGGGTAAGAAATTGCGTGTATTGGCAGATATGGAAAACGTAAAAAGACGAGCTTCCCTCGACTATCAAGCGTTGCAGACCTATCGTGCACAAAATGTGATGGTCAATATTTTGCCTGTATTGGATAATTTCGAACGCGCTCTATCTGTTGAGGCAACAGAAACAGAAAGTCAGTCGATTTTGACGGGCATGGATATGGTCTACCGCTCATTGGTCGAAGCATTGAAATCCGAAGGTCTGGAAGAAATCGAAGCAATTGATCAGGAGTTTGATCCGAATTTCCATCAAGCAGTTATGACAGGAAATGATGAAGAGAAAGCTTCCGGCATTGTTTTGGAAGAACTTCAAAAAGGGTATAAGCTGAAAGAACGTGTGCTGCGTCCATCCATGGTCAAAGTAAACGAATAAAAACAGACAAAACTAACTTGCGAATAATTAGGAGGCAAATTGAACATGAGTAAAATTATTGGTATTGACTTAGGTACAACAAACTCAGTAGTAGCGGTATATGAAGGCGGAGAAGCGAAAGTTATCCCAAATCCTGAAGGTAACCGTACAACTCCTTCAGTCGTAGCATTCAAAAATGGAGAGCGCCAAGTAGGGGAAGTTGCAAAGCGCCAATCCATCACGAATCCGAATACGATCATGTCCGTGAAAAGACATATGGGAACGGACTTCAAAGTAAAAGTAGAAGATAATGAATATACACCTCAAGAAGTTTCAGCTATGATCCTTCAATATATGAAAGGTTATGCGGAAGACTATCTAGGTGAAAAAGTAACGAAAGCGGTAATTACCGTACCGGCTTACTTTAACGATGCACAGCGTCAAGCTACGAAAGATGCAGGCACAATCGCTGGTCTTGAAGTAGAACGTATCATCAACGAGCCGACAGCAGCGGCACTTGCATACGGTATGGATCAGACGGATGAAGACCAAACGATCCTTGTGTACGACTTAGGTGGCGGTACATTTGACGTTTCTATCCTAGAACTTGGTGACGGTGTATTCCAAGTACGTTCTACAGCGGGTGACAATAAGCTCGGCGGTGACGACTTCGACGACATCATCATCGATTATCTTGTACAAGAATTCCGTAAAGAAAATGCAATCGATCTATCAAAAGATAAAATGGCAATGCAGCGCTTGAAAGATGCAGCTGAGAAAGCGAAGAAAGATTTGTCGGGTGTAACTTCCACTCAGATTTCCTTGCCGTTCATCACTGCTGGAGAGGCTGGTCCACTTCACTTAGAAATCACGTTAACACGTGCTAAGTTCGATGAGTTGACAGCAGATTTAGTAGAGCGTTCAATGGTGCCGACTCGTCAGGCGCTTAAAGATGCTGAACTGTCTCCGTCTGAAATCGATCGTGTTATCCTAGTTGGTGGTTCTACTCGAATTCCAGCTGTACAAGAAGCGATCAAAAAAGCGACTGGGAAAGAGCCGTTTAAAGGCGTTAACCCGGATGAAGTCGTTGCAATGGGTGCAGCAGTTCAAGGTTCGATCTTGACAGGAGACGTAAAAGATGTTGTATTGCTTGACGTTACACCTCTTTCTCTAGGTATCGAAACAATGGGCTCGGTCTTCACGAAATTGATTGAGCGTAACACTACGATCCCGACTAGTAAGTCACAAGTGTTCTCCACTGCAGCGGATAATCAGCCAGCAGTAGACATTCATGTATTGCAAGGTGAGCGTCCAATGGCAACTGACAATAAAACGTTAGGTCGTTTCCAATTGACGGATATTCCACCGGCACCACGCGGTGTACCGCAAATCGAAGTAACATTCGACATCGATAAAAACGGTATCGTTAACGTAAAAGCGAAAGATCTAGGAACACAGAAAGAACAAAACATTACGATCCAATCCTCTTCAGGTCTCTCTGATGAAGAAATCGATCAAATGGTAAAAGACGCAGAAGCACACGCTGAAGATGATAAGAAGCGTAAAGAAGAAGCAGATTTGCGCAACGAAGCAGATCAGCTAGTCTTCATGGCTGAAAAGACACTAAAAGATCTTGAAGGCAAAGTAGATGAAGCTGAAGTGAAAAGCGCAGAAGAAGCATTAGAAGAGTTGAAAACTGCAAATGAATCTGGAGATCTTGATCAGATCCGCGAGAAGAAAGAAAAACTCGACGAATTGGTACAAGCGCTTTCCGTCAAGCTTTATGAACAAGCTGCAGCAGAAGCTCAAGCTGCTCAAGGTGATGGGCAACCAGGTGAAGCAGACGATAATGTAGTCGATGCAGATTTTGAAGAAGTAGACGACAAAGACACGAAATAATTGAATTGAAATAGATGTTGACGGAAAAGTCAAAGTCCGAAATTCCGGCTTTGACTTTTTCGTCTGTTATCATAACAAAAATCATTTCAACATGTTACAATGGACCACAGGTAAAATGCGATGAGGGGTGCAGTGAATGAGTAAACGAGATTATTACGACGTGTTGGGGGTCTCTAAGTCCGCCACAAAGGAAGAGATCCGCAAAGCGTATCGGAAGCTTTCCAAACAATACCATCCAGACTTGAACAAAGAAGCGGATGCTGAAGTGAAATTTAAGGAAGTAACGGAAGCATTTGAAGTGCTAAGCGATGAAAACAAACGTGCCAGCTATGACCAATATGGTCATGAAGGTCCGAGCCAAGGATTTGGCGGTTTTGGCGGCGGCGGTGCTGAAGGCTTCGGTTTCGAAGATATTTTCAGTACATTTTTTGGCGGCAGTGCGAGAAGAAGAGATCCAAACGCTCCTCAAAAAGGAAATGACCTTCAATATACGATGACAGTGGATTTCATGGATGCCATCTTCGGCAAAAAGACTGAAATCGAAATTCCACGTGAAGAAGTGTGTGACACATGCGACGGAACAGGTGCCAAAAAAGGTACAAGTGTCAAAACATGTACAGAATGTAATGGTTCCGGCGAAATTTCAGTGGCGCAAAATACTCCGTTTGGCCAAGTAGTGAACCGCAGAACATGCTCCACTTGTCAAGGAACAGGAAAGATCATTCCTGAAAAATGTGAAACATGTCACGGTAAAGGCCGAGTCACTAAAAAGAAGATTATTGAAGTTTCAATTCCGGCAGGAGTGGACCAAGGCCAGCGTTTACGCGTAGGAGGTCAAGGTGAGGCAGGAATTAACGGAGGACCTCCAGGAGATTTATATATCGTCTTTAACGTCCGTCCACACAAACGTTTTATCCGTGAGGAAGACGATATTATCCTAGAATTGTCCTTAACATTCCCGCAAGCTTCACTCGGCGATGAACTCGAAGTTCCAACCGTACATGGGAAAGTAAAGTTGAAAATCCCAGCTGGTACTCAAAACGGCACGACTTTCCGTTTGCGCGGTAAAGGGGTACCGAACGTACACGGACATGGAGTAGGGGATCAGCACGTCATCGTCAAAGTAATTACTCCGAAAAAGATGACAGAAAAACAAAAAGAGTTGCTGAGAGAATTTGCCTCAATTGAAGGCGAAACACCTGATGAATACTCCAGCTCATTCTTCGACAAAATCAAACGTACTTTCAAAGGCGAATGAAAGGATTGAAAAACTGTGAAATGGTCAGAAGTCTCCGTCCATACCACGCATGAAGCAACCGAAGCCGTGGCCAATATACTGCATGAAGCGGGAGCTAGTGGTGTCATCATAGAAGATTCCACAGAGCCGGATAAAGAACGGATAAACCAATACGGTGAACTCTATGCGCTGGATAAACAAGATTTTCCGGGTGAAGGTGTCATCATCAAAGCCTATTTGCCGGTTAATAGTTTCATCAATGAAACGGTTCAGGAATTAGAATTAGAAATCGAGGGGCTCCGTCAATTTTCTCTCGATCCAGGGCGCTTCACAATTGGAATTACAGAGGTCGACGAAGAAGATTGGGCAAACTCTTGGAAACAGTATTATCATCCGGTAAAAATCTCCAAGCGTTTTACAATTGTGCCTACTTGGGAAGACTATACACCGGTGGAAACGGATGAATTAATCATTGAACTTGATCCGGGGATGGCGTTTGGTACAGGAACTCATCCGACAACAGTTCTTTGCCTGCAGGCACTCGAGAAGTATTTGCTGCCTGATCAAAGTATTGTAGATGTCGGAACAGGCTCGGGCGTTCTGGCGATTGGTGCCGCTCTTCTCGGTGCGAAACATATTACTGCGCTGGATTTAGACGAAGTTGCTGTCCGGGCGGCGCAGGAAAATGTTTCATACAACCATGTGGATGATCGGATTACAGTTTTGGAAGCGAATTTGCTGGATGCGATAGAAGAGCCGCCTGACTTGATTATCGCGAATATACTTGCGGATGTCATCATGTCCTTTTCGAAAGATGCATTTAAGCTGATTAAGCCGGGCGGGCTATTCATCACATCTGGGATCATACTTCAGAAACGTGATGAAGTACGTGAAGATTTGATCGCGCAAGGTTTTGAAATTGTCGAGACGGTGCTCATGGAAGATTGGGTAGCAATTATTGCGCGCAAAGGGCGTGGATAATTTTGCAACGTTATTTTCTTGAAAAGCCTTTCGATGGAGAACAGCGGGTAGCGATCAGCGGAGACGATTATAAGCATATCGTTAAGGTTATGCGAATGACATCCGGCGAACAGTTACTGACAGTATATAACGGAGTCGTCTCATTGGCGTCTATTGAAGAGATTCTTGATGATGAAGTCATCGTATCTCAGCTAGAGGAACTCGATCAACACAATGAGATGCCTATACATGTCACGATCGCCTGCGGTCTTCCAAAAGGCGATAAACTGGACTTGATCACGCAAAAAGGGACGGAGCTCGGCATGAAGCGTCTAATTCCTTTGGCGGCTAGTCGATCAGTCGTCAAATGGGACCTTAGAAAAAGCGATAAGCGAGTGGAACGTCTCCAAAAGATTGCAAAAGAAGCGGCAGAGCAATGCCACCGTAATCACATACCCGAGATTCTCCCTGTCCAATCTATTAAGCAACTTGCAGAATATGCGGCTTCCTTTGACGTCAAGCTTTTCGCTGATGAAGAGGATGCAAAAAGCGAAGTGCCGCATAAGATTGCAGATCGTCTGAAAAACGTGTATCATAAACAATCGGTATTGGTTGTTTTTGGACCCGAAGGCGGCTTAGCCAGGGAAGAAGCGCATTTTTTGAAAGATGCGGGATTCCTTCCGATGGCACTCGGGCCTCGAATCTTACGGACGGAAACGGCCCCTTTATATTTATTGTCCGCTATGTCTTATGAATTTGAATGAAAGAGGTGAGCGACTGATGTCTTCGGTTGCTTTTCATACGTTAGGCTGCAAAGTGAATCATTACGAAACAGAAGCGATTTGGCAGCTGTTTCAGGAGGCAGGCTATGGTCGGGTTGAATTTGAAAAAAACTCAGACGTCTATGTGATCAACACATGTACGGTAACGAATACAGGAGATAAAAAAAGCCGCCAAGTCATACGTCGTGCGATCCGTCAAAATCCGGACGCAGTAATTTGTGTGACAGGCTGTTATGCACAAACTTCTCCTGCTGAAATTATGGCGATACCTGGCGTGGACATCGTGGTAGGCACGCAAGACCGCACGAAGCTTTTGGGGCTGATTGAACAATTCCGTGAAGAACGGCAGCCGATAAATGCTGTGCGGAATATTATGAAGAACCGTGTCTACGAAGAACTGGATGTACCTTCATTCACGGACCGTACACGCGCTTCATTGAAAATCCAAGAAGGCTGCAACAACTTCTGTACGTTCTGTATCATCCCTTGGGCAAGAGGCTTGATGCGCTCACGTGACCCGCAAGAAGTCATACACCAAGCGCAGCAGCTTGTTGATGCAGGCTACTTGGAGATCGTCTTGACGGGGATTCATACAGGCGGCTATGGGGAAGATTTGAAAGACTATAATCTTGCACGTCTATTGCGGGATCTCGAGAAGAACGTCAAAGGACTCAAACGTCTTCGAATCAGTTCAATCGAAGCGAGCCAATTGACTGACGAAGTAATTGATGTATTGAGAGAATCCAAAATTATCGTCCGTCACTTGCATATTCCAATCCAGTCAGGTTCCAATACAGTCCTGAAACGAATGCGCCGTAAGTATACGATGGAGTTCTTTTCTGAACGTCTCGTCCGCTTGAACGAAGCATTACCGCAGCTTGCGATTACATCAGATGTCATCGTCGGTTTCCCAGGCGAAACGGAAGAGGAATTTATGGAGACATATAATTTCATCCGCGATCATAAATTCTCTGAACTACATGTGTTCCCTTATTCTAAGCGAACAGGTACACCGGCAGCTCGTATGGAAGATCAAATTGATGAAGGCGTTAAAAACGAACGTGTACATCGTTTGATTACATTGAATGATCAACTGGCGAAAGACTATGCGGCTCGATTTGAAGGCGAAGTGCTGGAAGTCATTCCGGAAGAGCGCTATAAACTAGACCCTGATAAAAACTTGTTTGAAGGCTATACAGACAACTATTTGAAAGTGGTCTTGCCGGCAGATGAAACGATGGTCGGCCAAATTGTCCGTGTGAAATTAACGAAAGCCGGGTATCCTTACAATGAAGGACAGCCGGTACGAATTATTGAAGATCAAGAAATCTTGATCTGATGAAGGCCACCTGTATGGGTGGTCTTTTTCGTGCAAGCAAAATGAAGCTTTGCTATACTAAAAGAAAAGATGTTAAAAAAGGAGCGCTTTCAGTGACGAAAAATTATGCCGCGTATATTGATCATACGCTATTGAAGGCAGATGCTACAAAGCAACAAGTAATTGAGTTATGTGAAGAAGCGAAAAAGTACGAATTCGCTTCTGTTTGTATCAACCCGACATGGGTTAAGACAGTTGCGGAAGCATTAGAGAATACAAATGTCAAAGTTTGTACCGTGATCGGCTTTCCTTTAGGTGCCAGCACGACGGAAACAAAAATCTTCGAAACGAAAGATGCCATCGCAAACGGAGCAGGAGAAATTGATATGGTATTGAACGTCGGTGCTCTTCACAGCGGATTAATTGAATATGTTCAAAAGGATATAGAAGGTGTTGTTGAAGCGGCAAAAGGAAAAGCGATTGTAAAAGTAATCTTGGAAACGTCATTGCTGGACGCTATGCAAAAACGTACTGCCTGCGAACTGTCAGTACTTGCAGGTGCAGACTTCGTAAAAACTTCCACAGGTTTCTCAACAGGAGGCGCTACTTCTGAAGATGTCAAGCTGATGCGCTCCGTAGTAGGACCGAAAATCGGTGTTAAAGCATCTGGCGGTGTCCGTAGCATCGAAGACGTCAACAAAATGATCGAAGCGGGAGCCACTCGCATCGGAGCAAGTTCAGGCGTCGCAATAATGGAAGGTCTCGAATCTACATCGGACTATTGATCTCAAGAGTGCAAAGCGCAGTCTAGTCTCGACAGGCACTTGTTTGAAATTGGCAGCCAGCGGTAGAAATTCTTATTAATATTCTAATAGTTTTTTATTGACCGATCGGAAATTTTACGTTATAATTTTCTAGTACATGGCAAACAGCTATGTTTCGAAGTGTGCTCGGAGGGAGGGACAAGAGATATGACTAAGACAGTCGTTCGCAAAAATGAATCACTTGAAGACGCTCTTCGCCGCTTCAAACGTACTGTATCCAAAAGTGGTACAATACAAGAGGTAAGAAAGCGCGAGTTCTATGAAAAGCCAAGTGTGAAACGTAAAAAGAAATCAGAAGCTGCTCGTAAGCGTAAATTCTAATTTCTGCCTACATTGAATTTTGAGATTAACTATTAATGTAATTTCGTATAAACCGAAAATCCATCAAAGGATTTTTGGTTTATTTTATTTTTACTCAGCGGGTGCCTTCCGCTCTTTAAGTGGCGAGATGAGTGTGGCTTTATCTTTGTTCAACGGGTGTTTGAAAACTCGCTGAACAATAGAAGTACGCAGGCTAAGATCGCCACATCCTGTGGCAACGCCTGCATGACCTACTTCTTGTAGGCCTAAGCCTCCGGCGGATGTCACAGATTTTGAGATGGGCTTTAAAAGATGAAGTTAGCCAAAAGTCGCGGCTTCCTGCGACAAAGGCTAACTGACCTGCGTCATGCCGGCCTAAAGCTCGATACAAAATCTGGACACAATTACGCCTAGGCGTAATTGATATTTTTTTTTTCGATAAAATGAAACCAAAAACGTTTTCAAACGTAAATAGTTAGTATAATAGGCAGTAGAGAGAGGTGAGAAAACAATGACTAAAATGATTAGGTCTATTTTTCTGCTCATTTTATTCATCGGAACAATCGCTTTGCCTTTTATACACACGGCGGATGCAGCTGAAAAGAAAGTATATCGGGTGCCGCTCCATCAAGAGGTAGAGAAGGGACTGCATGCATTCCTGCAACGTTCATTTAAAGAAGCGGCTGACGAAGGTGCAGAGACGATTGTATTGGATATAGATACTCCCGGCGGATTTGTGGATGCTGCGGATCAAATCGCGAAGCTAATGACATCGACTGACGCCAAAATCGTCGCATTCATTAATGATCGGGCATTATCAGCAGGTGCGTTCTTGGCACTCTATGCGGATGAAATCTACATGACGCCAAATGGTTCCATAGGTGCTGCTCAAGTCATCGATGGATCCGGAAATGCAGCAGAAACGAAAGCCAACAGTTACTGGCTTGCACAAATGAAAAATGCTGCGTTGCACAACGACCGAAAACCTAAGTATGCTCTCGCGATGGCCAATCCGGAAATTGACATGCCGGAGCTTCGTGCCCCTAAAGGTGAACTGTTGACACTCACTGCAGATGAAGCTGAGAAAGTAGATTATAGTGAGGGGACGGTTGCAACATTTGATGAATTGTTGCAGAAGCTGGACTTGGAAGAGGCAACAGTCATTTCTACAACAGAAACATTTTCGGAAAAAGCGGCTCGGTTCATTACGAATCCGATAGTTGTCCCGATTTTACTTTCTGTTGCGAGTCTTGGACTGATTGTGGAATTGTACTCACCAGGCTTTGGTGTACCGGGAAGTATGGGGCTGACTGCCTTATTCTTATTTTTCTACGGTCATACAGTGGCTGGTCTGGCGGGTTATGAGACCTTGATCTTGTTCCTTTTGGGTGTAGGACTCATCATCGCCGAATTTTTTATTGCAGGTGGGATAGCGGGAATCTTCGGAGTCTTGGCTATCATAGGAAGTATTTTGCTGGCAGGCACAAACTTGGCATTCATGGCGGTTTCAGTGCTGATTGCGATGGCCGTGGCGAGTATAGGAGCGGTGGTTATTATGAAATTCTTCGGAAAAAAACTTCATCTGTTGAATAAAATCATTCTAATGGATACGATGGATACGGAAAACGGTTATGTATCCAACGAAAACCGTACGGATCTATTGCAAAAAGTTGCGACAACGCTTACACCTCTTCGTCCATCCGGTGTCGCTGATTTAGACGGCGAGCGGATTGATGTTGTATCGGAAGGGCGCTATATTGATCGTAATAAAGAAGTAGTGATCGTGGCGGTGGAAGGCTTCAGAATCGTTGTTAGAGAAAAGAAGAATGAGGAGGAACAAGGCTTATGATGGGACTAGGAACAATAGGACTGGTAGCAGCAGTCTTTATCATCATTATCGTATTAGCGATATTCTTTACGTTTGTTCCTGTAACGCTATGGATTTCCGCCATGGCGGCAGGAGTACGAGTAAGTATTTTCACATTAATTGGGATGCGTTTGCGTCGAGTAATACCGAGCAGAGTCGTTAATCCGCTGATCAAAGCACATAAAGCGGGGTTGACTGTTACGATTAATCAACTGGAAAGCCATTACTTGGCGGGTGGTAACGTAGACCGTGTCGTGAATGCATTAATCGCAGCACAACGAGCGAATATCGCGCTGACATTTGAAAGAGCACAAGCGATTGACTTGGCAGGACGAGATGTGTTGGAAGCAGTCCAAATGTCCGTTAACCCAAAAGTTATTGAAACACCATTCATTGCAGGTGTTGCGATGAACGGTATTGAAGTGAAGGCGAAAGCACGGATTACGGTTCGTGCCAATATTGATCGACTCGTCGGGGGTGCCGGTGAAGAAACGGTTGTTGCCCGTGTCGGCGAAGGGATTGTCAGTACGATTGGTTCTTCCGTCAACCATGCCAAAGTGCTGGAAAATCCAGACATGATTTCTCAGACGGTCCTTACGAAAGGGTTGGATTCCGGAACCGCTTTCGAAATCTTATCCATTGATATTGCGGACGTAGATATCGGTAAAAATATCGGTGCCGAACTTCAAACGGAACAAGCAATGGCAGATAAAAATATCGCCCAAGCGAAAGCTGAAGAACGTCGTGCGATGGCTGTTGCCAATGAGCAAGAGATGAAGGCGAAAACCCAGGAGATGCGCGCGAAAGTGGTGGGTGCGGAATCCGAAGTGCCTTTGGCAATGGCGGAAGCACTACGTTCAGGAAACATTGGTATTATGGATTATATGAACTACAAGAACATCCAAGCGGATACAGGTATGCGTGACTCCATCAGCAAAGTTGGCGGAGACCAGCAGCCACCGCAACAGAAGAAAGACTAAAGTAAAACAATGAATTCCCGGGAAGGGGATGCATAATGGAACAGCTCATTATTTTGGTAATCATGGCGGCGTTAGGCTCCCTGTTCAGTAAAAAGAAAGAAAAGCCTGAACCGAAGAAAAGGCCTAGCGAACAAAAACCTGTTCATACGCAGACGGTATATGAGCCGGCGAGAAAGGAACCGCAGCGCACGAATGCGGAACCGACGAATAAGCCGCGCACATTGAAAGATCTATCAAAAGATCTTTTCGAAGATATCCAGAAAGAGTTCAAAGAGTTGCAGCAAGAAACTCAGCAACCAGAAGCTCCACAGAAGACTCAGGCGCCGCAAACGGAAATCTTCTACCCGGAGCCTAAGGTTGAAAACAAACGTCCTGAACGAGCTGCAAAGCCGGTTTCTGTACCGAGATCTGAACGTCAATCCGGAAGAGGAAGACTCCAGACGGAACGACAATCGGTCATTCAGGAAGACCATCGTATCTTACAAGAAGATTTAATCCCGACAACTCCGCAACAGGTCCTGCAGGGAATTGTGTATTCGGAAATTTTAGGACCACCGAAAGCAAAACGGTAATCATGCGACCCCCATCTCCGTCATATGTTGAGATAGGGGGTTTTTTCGTGAAAAAATTATTCGCACTTCATCCATCTATTATTTTAGATGAATTCAATTCATTACGGATTACGGGCTTCTACCAATTGAAGGCGTTAAGCGAACAATCCGTGTCCTTTCAAACAGACGACTTTTTTTTAACGATCCAAGGTGAAGAAGTGACTGTACTTGCATTAACTGAACAAAATGCCCATATTTCCATCATAGAGCTTAAAGATTTATCAATTCGATATAAACCCAATGAGGGGCCGATGTATGAGTCCTAAACGTTTTGAGGTTCAATTGACTGCAGTTGGTGGAACATCTTCATTCCTTGGAAAATTGCAAGTAGAGCAAGTCAAAATAAAAAATTTGTATGTGGCAGGACGTTCCGTGTATTTTGAAACAGACAGTAAAGGGATTCAAACGATTCGTCGTTTCAGAAAAAAGTATCATGTGAAAGTGAAAGTTTCACATATAGGAAACGACACCGTCAATTATCGGCTTTTCTCATCTTTTCTATTTATCATCGGGTGTATGCTACCCCTCTGTGCTTCCTTGTTTTTGTGGAACATTGAAGTAGAGAGTGAGGTTCCTGAATTAGCTGAACGCATGGAGCTGAAAATGGAAAAAGCGAATATTAGGGTTCCATCTCTTCTCTCCAAGTTACCTGAAGAGGATGAGATTCGCCGACTGCTCATGCAAGACGAGTCTTCCTTGTCGTGGATACGCTTTAAGAAAATGGGGACTTCTTTAATTGTTTCACCTATGTTGGCTCCGTTGTCTGCTGAAGTGAAAGAAGATAAAAAAGAAAAACCATCTCATTTAGTAGCTAAAACAGGAGGGGTGATCACTCATTTTGCGTTGACGAGAGGTGAGCGTGCGAGTATTGTTCACCAAACTGTAAAAAAGGGAGATATGCTCGCTACAGGTATTCTGGAACAAGGAGAGAAGACGACAGTTGTAGGAGCGGATGGAGAAGTTTTTGCGGATTATTGGTTAGAATATCATTTTGAATTACCGCGAACCGTCAAGTATTCAACGCAAGGCGAAGAACAAGTCAATATTAATTGGAGAACTCCATGGCATGAAAGTAAAGAAGGTGTTTTTCGTCTCAGAAACCCAATACTTTTTAAAGAGTCACGAGAGGATCCAATTCATACCGTCCGTTTAGAAAAAGGAATGGAAGAGACCGTTATTCTTCCGCTTTTGAAGCACGATCTATTATCAAAGAAGACGGATGAACTTGTAATTAAAGAGGAAAACATTTTACATGTATCGTTCACTAATGATAAAGTTAGTGGGACTCTTTTGTTTTTGATTAATGAAAACATTGCTGAAAAACGACCGATAACTCAAGGAGACTGAATATATTGAGCGAACAAATCATTCAACTGCATATTGAAGAACCGAATGAAGCGATTATGCTTCTTGGAATTTCCGATCAAAATATGAATTTAATTGAAGAAGAATTGAATATCTCCATTAGAACAAGAGGAGAAACAATATCGATCAGCGGGGAAATCGAGCAAAGTGAAGCAGCGAAAGCACTGCTGGAACAGTTATTGAAAGTAATTCGTAAAGGCATCAACATCAATTTGCGTGATGTTGCCACCGCGATTGAAATGGCGAAAAACGGTACAATTGAATATTTCTCATCTTTATATGATGAGGAAATCGCACGCAATACTAAAGGTAAAGTGATTCGTGCGAAAACAATTGGCCAACGGGAGTATGTGCAATCGATCCGCTCAAGAGACCTGGTTTTCTGTATTGGCCCGGCTGGAACGGGGAAGACCTATCTTGCAGTCGTCATGGCAGTTCAGGCAATGAAAACAGGCTCAGTGAAACGTATTATTCTGACTCGTCCTGCCGTAGAAGCAGGAGAAAGCCTAGGTTTCCTACCAGGAGATTTAAAAGAAAAAGTGGACCCATACTTGCGGCCACTGTACGATGCGCTTCACGATATACTGGGGGCAGAGCATACAGAGCGTCTAATTGAGCGAGGCGTGATTGAGATCGCTCCGCTGGCTTATATGCGAGGCAGGACACTCGATGACGCATTCGTTATTTTGGATGAAGCTCAAAATACCACAAAAGCGCAAATGAAAATGTTTTTGACTCGTCTCGGTTTTGGTTCGAAGATGGTGATCACCGGAGATAAAACACAGATTGACCTGCCGCGCGGCGTGGACTCCGGCTTAAATGTAGCGGAACACATATTGAAGAAAGTACAAGACATCGAATTCATTTACTTGGAACAAGGGGATGTTGTACGGCATCCGATTGTAGCAAAAATCATTGATGCATATGACAAAGAACAGAAATCGAACTGATGACTGCTGAATAACCCTCAAGCCTTTATACTAAAGGCTTGAGGGTTTTCGGTTTATAGTACGGACATTTTAAGTGTCTGCTAAAAAGTGAAGAGAAGTTCATTTGAATTTCTATTTACATGCTCTCGTAAAGGTCGGGATCGCTTGAAATACTTCTAAATTTAGAATTGAGTAATGAATTAGGCTAAGCAACCAATAGTTAATCTCATCCTCAGATTTTCAGTGTCAGGAAAATAAATGCAGTTTGACCCTCTAATAAGGTATAATGGCTAACATAGCTGTATTTACTAGTAAAACGTATGATTTTCATTATCGGTCTCCATTCATTAAGCGGTCTAAGTCATCCAGTAAATGACTGCTTTTTTATGAATTAAATATATATATACATAAGGCAAGGCGGCAAAAATTGTCGAGGGGGGCAAGAAATTTGGCGGACTTAAAGGGGTTATTTTCACAAATGAGGAAGGTGAAGTTTACATTCCTATTGCTCGTTGTCATTAGTCTTTCCAGTATCCTTTTATTCGTATTAATGTATGGCAACAGTACAAATGAAACCTATGAAATCTCAGCATATGAGATCTCTCCAAAAACGATACGATCACCGAAGACGATTGAAGATACTGAGAAAACCGAACTTGAACGTGTTCGAGCTGAGCAAGCGGTCCCGGCTTCCTATCGTTTTTCAGAAGATATCATGAAAAATAGACAAGCCATTATCAGTTCGATTTTCACTGCTGTCAGCGAAGTGAAAATGGAAGAAAACAAAGAGACTGGTATGACGGCCGGTAAGAAACTGAAACTTCTCAGGGGAAAGCTGGAAGGATTGGAGAAAGAACAATCTTTTTTACGCTTATCAGATGACCAATTGAAACAATTATTGACATCCGATCAGACTGAAATAGACAATCTGCATGAGCAACTGCTTACGATTATTGGTGAAGAGCTGTCCAAACCTTTCAAGGCTGACCAATTATCCACCCATCGATATGAAGTGGAAAGACAGATTCGTCAATCTAGTATATTACCAAGTGGATTACTGGACGTGGCGTTGTCCTTAGGTCGAACGGCTGTTGTAGAAACAGAAGTGATAGATGAAGAACTGACTGAAAAAAATAAAGCCGATGCGCGTGAGTCGATTGAGCCGATTCGTATTCTTCAAGGACAAGTCATTGTACGCGAAGGGCAGTTGATTGATCGTGATATTTATCAACAATTGAAATTATCGGGTGTCCTGACAAATCAGTCATCTATTAAACCAATCTTAGGGATTGGGTTATTCGTACTCTTTATCTCAAGCCTGATTGGGATTCATTTTTCTACATGGTCAGAAAATAATCAGTTCAAAAAGAAAGCTGTATTGATGTTTTATGTCATAATTTTCGCAGTTGTTGTCCTCATGAAGATCATCAGTTATATCGATAATGAATTTGACGTGCAAATTGCGTTTTTATTTCCGACTGCGCTGGCGCCTATGTTGATCAAGCTGCTGATTAATGAGCGAACGGCCATACTATCTGTAATTATAACCGCAGCAACCGCGGGCATTATGCTGCAGGAAGGCATTGCCGCCATCTTGCAGATGGAAGTCGCTTTGTATATTTTATTTGGTGGGATCGTCAGCATATATGTTCTCAGCGCACACGGCAGGCGCTCAACGATTTTACAATCGAGTCTTGCAGTCGCGGCTTCTAACACGATCTTCATCATATTTTATCTGTTAATGACACAAACTAGTTATACATTACCGGAGCTGACTTTTTATGCAGTTGCAGCGATTTCATCAGGAGTACTGTCAGGTGCGTTGACAATCGGACTATTGCCGTTTTTCGAATCTGGCTTTCAATTGCTTTCCAACATGCGGTTGGTCGAGTTGTCGAATCCAAACCATCCGTTACTGAAGAAAATTTTAGTGGAGACGCCAGGAACGTATCACCATAGTGTGATGGTCGCGAATTTGGCAGACGCTGCGTGTGAGTCGATAGGAGCGAATGGCTTGCTTGCACGCGTAGGGAGTTATTATCATGATATCGGGAAAACGGTTCACCCTGGTTTCTTTATTGAAAATCAGCATGCCGGACAGAATTTACATGATTCCCTGCCACCTGAGAAAAGTCGTGATATGATTATAGCTCACGCTGAAGATGGTGCGAAAATATTGGAGAAGCATCATATGCCTGCAGAGTTAATAGCGATTGCCAGGCAGCATCACGGAACAAGCTTACTGAAGTTTTTCTATGTAAAAGCGAAAGAACAAGGTTCAGATGTGGCGGAGGATCAATTCAGATATCCGGGTCCAAAGCCGCAAACGAAGGAAATTGCTGTTATTATGATTGCGGATAGTGTAGAAGCAGCGGTACGTTCCATGAAAGAGCCGACACCCGATAAGATTGCGGCACTCGTCGAAGCGATCGTTCGGTCAAAAGTTGAAGATGATCAATTTGAAGAATGCGAATTATCGATGAAAGAAATCAAACAGGTGAAAAAAGTGATATGTGAGACTTTGAATGGAATTTTCCATAATCGAATCGAATATCCGGATTAAAAAAGGAGTATGGGCAATGATAGACTTTTATTTTCAAGATGATACAGATGCAGTTGACGAAACGTCGGAAGTGTTAATTACCGATCTATTGAATCACGCAGCGAAAATGGAAGATTTGGAAGGTTTATACGAGCTTTCAATCACTTTTATGGATGATGATGCGATCCAAGCAGTAAATGCAGAATTTCGAGGCAAGGATAAACCGACCGATGTCATTTCATTTGCCTTAGAAGAACTGTCTGAAGGGGAAGTGGCGATCGTACATGAAGGAGATATGCCAGTTGTGCTTGGTGATATCATCATCTCTATTGAAACGGCGCAACGCCAAGCGGTTGAATACAATCATACCTTTCAACGAGAATTAGGGTTTTTGGCGTTACATGGATTTCTTCATTTACTCGGATATGATCACATTGAAGAGGATGATGAAAAAGAGATGTTCGGAAGACAAACAGAAATCTTAACTTCTTTTGGCTTGGAGCGACAGTGATCAGATGAAAAGATTTTTCAAATCTTTTGTCTATGCGTGGGAAGGGATGAGAGACGGTTTCGTCAATGGACGCAACATGAAATCTCATGCCCTGTCAGCCATCATCGTCATCCTTGCTGGCTGGTTCACTGGTCTTTCTATGACCGAATGGCTGATTGTTCTTTTATTGATCAGCGGAATGCTGGCATTGGAATTGATGAATACTGCTGTTGAGTACGTCGTAGATCTCGTAACAAAGGAATACCATCCACTAGCAAAAAAGGCCAAAGATATCGCGGCTGGGTCGGTACTGATTTTCGCTATCGCCAGTGCAGTCATTGGCTGTTTGATCTTTTTTCCGAAATGGTTTGGCTGAATTATATGAATTGGAGTGAACTAGATGAAATTTGAACAACTGAAAAACGAAGCAGAATCAGCAATGAAAACTGCATATGTCCCGTATTCTAAGTTTCCGGTGGGTGCTGCCTTAGAAACAGAGGACGGTACGATTTTCCGAGGGTGTAATATCGAAAACTCTGCTTACGGACTTACGAATTGTGCAGAGCGGACAGCGATTTTTAAAGCAATCTCTGAAGGCGTTAAATCTTTCAAGTCGCTTACTGTTATCGGGGATACAGAAGGACCGATTGCACCGTGTGGCTCATGCCGTCAAGTGATCGCGGAGTTTTGCGCACCGGGCATGCCGGTCTATCTAACGAATCTTAAAGGAGACGTTCAAGAGACGACCGTTGCAGAACTATTGCCAGGCGCTTTTTCTAAGGAGGATTTAGACTATGCAGAAGAACGATAAACCATTCAAATCAGGCTTTGTTTCAATAATTGGTCGTCCGAATGTCGGGAAATCGACATTCATCAATCGGATGGTCGGTCAAAAAATCGCCATCATGAGTGATAAGCCGCAAACAACGCGAAATAAAGTACAGGGCATTGTGACAAGTGACACATCCCAAATGATTTTCATCGATACGCCAGGCGTCCACAAACCAAAGCACCGTCTAGGCGATTTCATGCTGAAAGTGACGCGCAGTACATTGAGTGAAGTAGATGTCATCATGTTCATGGTGAATGCAGATGAAAAGATCGGTACAGGGGATCGCTTTATTATGGAATGGCTTGAAAAGTCCGAGACTCCTGTATTCCTGGTCATTAATAAAATCGACCTTGTGCATCCCGATCAATTACTCGAGATCATCACGACGTACACAGATGAACTGAAGTTTGCTGAAGTCGTTCCGATTTCAGCTTTAAACGGCAATAATATTGAACGTTTAGTGGAAACGCTGGAAAGTTATTTGCCGGAAGGTCCTCAATATTATGCTGCCGACCAAGTAACCGACCATCCTGAGCGCTTTATCATTTCAGAAATGATTCGGGAAAAGGTGCTGCATACGACACGTGAAGAAATTCCTCACTCCATTGCGGTGGCCATTGAAAGCATTGAACAGGATACATCCACTGGAAAGACGCATATACGAGCTACGATTATAGTGGAAAGAGATTCACAAAAAGGGATTGTCATTGGCAAAGGCGGTAAATTGCTAAAAGAAATTGGAACGAAAGCACGAAAAGATATTGAGATGCTGCTTGGAGAAAAAGTATTTCTTGAATTATGGGTAAAAGTTCAGAAAGACTGGCGCAATCGACCAAGCCGCCTAAAAGAATTTGGATTCAATGAGGAAGATTATTAATTCTTCATCTATCCAGTATGTTTGATTGGGGGAGAGCACTTTGTTAAACAAAGTGGAAGGATTTATTATAAAGAGCATCCCTTACGGTGAAACAAATAAAATCGTAACGATTTATTCAAAAGAGGCAGGTAAAATAACCGCGATGGCAAGAGGTGCGAAAAAGCCGGCGAGTCGACTAGCTGCCATTACGCAAACGTTCACACATGGTTTTTTTATGATACGGGCAAGCAGGGGAATGGGATCTCTTGAACAAGGTGAGTTGATCAGCAGTGTACGCCATATTCGCGCCGACCTGGAGACAACTGCATATGCGGGACTGGTCGTTGAGTTGATCGATCGCTTAACCGAATCGGAGCAACCGAATGCAGGGATTTTTCGACTGTTGGAAGAGGCGTTCCATGCCATGGAAGAGGGTTATGATGCAGAGGCAATTTCGTTATTTGTTCAATGGAAGATGCTGCCCGTCGCTGGTATTCACCCCATCCTTCATGAATGCGCCAATTGCGGGGCGACGGAAGGGGAGTTTGCTTTTTCATTTCAGCAAATCGGCTTTCTTTGTCATCGTTGTTTTGGAGTGGATCCATACATTATTCGCTTGTCTCCGACTCAGATCAAGTTGATTCGGATGTTTTATAATGTGCCATTGGATCAGATCGGTAAGCTGGAATTAAAGAAACCGACGAAAACCTTTATGCAGAAACTGGTCTCGACGATTTATCATGAACAAGTGGGGATTTACTTGAAATCCAGAAAATTTATCGAGCAGTTGGAACGGACACCAGAATTACAAAAACCAAAAGAAGACCCGGAGAATGAAGGCTAATGCCGATTCTCCGGGTTTTTAAAATTAAAATTGTAGATGTTTTTCAATATATGCTTTAACGTCTGCAATTGGCATACGCTCTTGTTCCATAGAATCGCGGTGACGGACAGTCACTTGCTGATCTTCTAATGAATCAAAATCGTATGTGATACAGAAAGGAGTTCCAATTTCATCTTGGCGACGGTAGCGACGGCCGATTGATTGGGAATCGTCATACTGTACTGGGAAATGCTTCGCCAGTTCCGTATACACTTTATCTGCATCTTCTGCAAGCTTTTTAGATAATGGCAAGATCGCAGCTTTAATAGGAGCAAGTGCCGGGTGGAAACGCAACACTGTACGTGTATCGCCGTCTTCCAACTCTTCTTGGTCAAATGCGTCACATAAGAAAGCTAGTGTAACACGGTCTGCACCAACAGAAGGCTCGATGCAGTAAGGAACGTATTTTTCATTCGTTACAGGATCTTGGTAGTGGAAGTCTTCGCCTGAATATTCCATATGGCGCTTCAAATCGAAGTCCGTACGGTTGGCAATACCCCAAAGCTCTCCCCAGCCAAACGGGAATTTATATTCGATATCTACAGTTCCTTTAGAGTAGTGGGAAAGTTCGTCTTCATTATGCTCGCGAAGACGGATATTCTCTTCTTTCAATCCAAGGTTCAACAATAGGTTCTTGGATTGGTCGCGCCAGTATCCATACCAATGCTCATCTTCACCAGGCTTACAGAAGAATTCCAGTTCCATTTGTTCAAATTCACGCGTACGGAACGTGAAGTTACCCGGCGTGATTTCATTACGGAAACTTTTACCGACTTGCGCAATTCCAAATGGTACTTTCTTTCTCATCGAACGTTGAACGTTTTTAAAGTTGACGAAGATTCCTTGTGCTGTTTCAGGACGAAGGAAAATTTGGTTTGCGGATGAATCCGTCACTCCTTGACTCGTCTTGAACATTAAGTTAAATTGACGGATTTCTGTATAGTCCATCGCACCGCAAGTCGGGCACACGATGCCGTGTTCTTGGATTAGTTCGAACATCTTTTCAAATGGCAAGCCGTCAACTACGAGTTCAATCCCTTTGGCATCTAATGCTTCTTCGATTAATTTATCCGCACGGTGACGCGTCTTACATTTTTTACAGTCGATCATTGGATCATTGAAGTTCCCGATATGACCAGATGCTTCCCAAACTTTCGGGTTCATCAAGATGGCTGAATCCAGCCCTACGTTATAAGGCGATTCCTGAATAAATTTTTGCCACCAAGCACGTTTGATGTTGTTCTTCAACTCAACGCCGAGCGGACCGTAATCCCATGTGTTCGCCAAACCGCCATAGATTTCAGAGCCTGGGAACACAAAACCCCGTTGCTTTGAAAGATTCACTACTTGTTCCATAGATAACATTATAAATCCCTCCAATTAAAATAAGCACTCGTCTCCGGACATAGACATGTCCGGGGACGAGTGCATGATGACCCGCGGTTCCACCCCGATTGGTTTTTCAACCCACTTTCATAATGAATGGTTCAACTCCCGGCTGCCGTCTTCGTGTAGTACAGGCTCTCACTGTCCCTGTTCGCTCATCTTTACACTACTTATTGACCGTTCTTCGCTTACTTCATTCAAAATTAGTTTAGCATGGTTCTCCTTTCTTCGCAATAGTGAGCGTCTTGTTATATAATTGGTTAGTAAATACTACTTTGAAGTGTGAAGGCGGTGACATGTTTGGAATTAAATACACGTCAAAATGAAATCCTTGACATCGTCAAAGAAAACGGACCGATTACAGGAGAGCAAATAGCTGAGCGTCTACACTTAGCGCGTGCAACTATCCGACCTGACTTAGCAATTTTGACGATGGCGGGTTATTTGGATGCACGACCGCGTGTGGGTTACTTCTATTCTGGCAAAAAACCTATTCAATCGGTAGCGGACGGTATGGTAGATATGACAGCGGCGGATTTTCAATCAAGACCGGTCGTGATCACGGAGAATCTATCAGTTTATGATGCGATCTGCCAATTGTTTCTGGAGGATGTCGGAACCCTTTTCGTAGTGGATCAGCAATCCTTATTGACAGGTGTACTATCCAGAAAAGATTTGTTGCGGACAAGTATCGGAAGAACGGAATTAGATAAAATTCCTGTGCATGTCATCATGACAAGAATGCCGAATATTATGTATTGCAGGAAGCAGGATACCCTCATTTCAGTAGCAAAAAAAATGATGGACAGTCAAATTGATTCATTGCCAATCATCAATGAGAAAGAGGGCGGATTGGAAGTAATCGGGCGGATTACAAAGACCAATATAACAGCCGCATTTCTTTCATTAGCGGAAGATCATGACTTATGAGGAGTGACGGTATGCCGAATTTTACATTATTCATCGTCTCTGATTCTGTCGGAGAAACAGCTGGCCTTGTTACGAAGGCGGCTGCTAGTCAATTCCGGCATGATTTGGAGAGCGTTTCCATAAAGAGATTCTCCTATATTGAGGAGAATTCACAGTTAGAGGAAATTGTGTTTTTAGCTAAACAACAGCAAGCTTTGATTGTCTTTACTTTAGTCAAAGAGTCAATGCGCGATCATTTGCGTATTCTTTGTGAAGAATTGGACGTAAAGTCCGTAGATCTGTTAGGACCGCTTATCGACGAAATTGGAAATCAGTTAGGCCTAGAACCCTTTGAGGAACCAGGCTTGGTCAGGCAGTTGGATGCTCATTATTTCAAAAAAATCGAGGCTATTGAGTTTGCGGTAAAATACGACGACGGAAGAGATATGCGCGGTGTATTGGAAGCAGATATTGTACTGCTCGGTGTATCGAGGACATCCAAAACACCGCTGTCACAATTTCTGGCGAATAAAGGATATAAAGTGGCTAATGTGCCGCTTGTCCCTGAAGTCGATCCGCCAGCAGAGATATTCTCAATCGATCCAACTAAATGTTTCGGACTTTATATATCAGTAAATCAATTAAACTCTATTCGAAAAGCGCGTTTGGAAACGTTGGGCTTGAAAGATGACGCAAACTATGCGAAAATAGCACGTATTCAACAAGAAATAGACTATTTTAATGAGATTACGACAAAAGTCGGCTGCGAAGTCATTGATGTGACCAATCGCGCAGTTGAAGAAACAGCCAATACGATTCTCAAAACATTTACAGCAAGGAAGGCCAACTAACGGATGGTTAGGTCTTCTTTTTTCTGTGTCTAGTTGGATAGTAGGCCGAAATGTAGCAACAGAGTATATGAATTGATCATTATTAGCAAACTATAGGGGGAATTGGAAGCAGCTGTTTGGAACAGCGGTCAACTGTGTTGGGAAGTACATGTTTCCTACTTGAATACTCAATTCATGCGAAGTTAAAAGTTTTCGAGGCGAATGATGTCGATAAAAAAGGGTTTTTGAGAAAGTCCTCGAATTTATGTATATAGAGTGGAAATGGTGATAGAATGACAAGAATATCTGACGACACGATTGAGGAAATCCGCTCAGGAACAGACATTGTCGATTTGATCAGTGAATATGTCCAATTGTCGAAAAGGGGAAAGAATTGGTTTGGACTGTGTCCGTTCCATGAAGAAAACAGCCCATCCTTCTCTGTTTCCGAAGACAAGCAACTATTTCACTGCTTCGGATGCGGAGCAAGCGGGAATGCCATCACCTTTATGATGGATATGGAAAACCGTTCGTTCATCGATTCCATTCTGAAACTCGGAAGTCGTATTGGAATGGAGCTAGAAGCTTCAACAAACGATGCGCAAACGACGAAAACCTCTTCTAACCAACAAATGCTTAAAGCGTATACGCTTGCCGCCAATTTTTATAGCCATCTGCTCTTAAACACCATAGAAGGCGAAAAAGCATTAGAATATCTAGAAAATAGAGGGTTTACGCGTGATCAAATCGAACAGTATGAAATAGGATGGTCTCCTGTTCAATCAGATGCTTTGTCTTCATTATTAACTAGGCAGGGCTTTGATCTGAAAGAAATGGAAACCGCAGGACTTTGTTTTCAAAAAGAGGATGGATCGGGATATTTCGACCGCTTCAGGGGAAGAATCATGTTTCCAATTCAGGATGATAATGGCATGACCATTGCCTTCTCTGGAAGAAGATTGGAGGATTCGTCTTCAGACGCTAAATATATCAATAGTCCAGAGACTCCGATATTCGAAAAGAGCAAGGTTTTGTTTAATTTTCATCGGGCACGTCTTAATGTTCGGAAATCGGGTAAAGTAATACTATTCGAAGGTTTTATGGATACGATTGCTGCAGACCGTGGTGGAATCGGGAATACGGTCGCAGTCATGGGTACTGCTTTATCATCACATCATATCGTGAAACTGAAGCGAATGGCAAAGAAAGTGGTCATTTGCTGTGACGGAGATTCTGCTGGCTGGGGGGCCGCCAAACGATTTGCCGACAGTTTGATTGATAGTGGAATGGATGTGCTCGTGGCCACTCTGCCAGATAGAATGGATCCCGATGATTTCATCGCCCAACAGGGAGTCGACGCATTTACAGAGAAAATCTTAGATCAGCCACTTTCGTATATTTCTTTTGTCGCTGCCTATTATAGAAGAGACAAAAACTTATCGATTGATCATGATATTAAGCAGTATGTTCATGAAGTTTTCAATGAACTTGCTCACCGTTGTTCTCCTATTGAAAAGGATTTATTGATTCAACAACTCCATAGTGAAACAAATGCTTCCAAAGAGTCACTCGGACAGGAGTTTACAAAGTCTATAGCACGAAAGGCGAAACAGACACGTGATGTAGATCCAGTGGAAGAAAGCCGATCGGTAAGCTTAACCAGTGCTACAGCGAACAGAACGGAGACAGATCGCGCGGAACAGCTGCTCCTTGCTCACCTATTGATGGACGCCGACTTGTTTGAAGAAAAGCGTGCAGAACTTCAAGATTTATTTGTCAGAGACGACGTCATCAAAATATTTTTCAAGTTGGCCGCGTTTTATGAACAATATGACTTGCCCAACTATCAACGATTTGCTGAAATGTTGGAAGACCGGCAATTGAAGAAAATCGTCATGGAAGCTATTTTGACAGAACGTTCACAAGAGCATACAGGGCAAGAAGTAGAAGATTGTATCCGTCACTTAAAACGCAATCAACTAAAACGTTTGATTGAACAAAAACAACATGAATCAAAAGAAGCAGAAAAAAAGAACGACCTACTAAAAGCAATGGAGTTGGCCACAGAGGTAATCCAACTTGTGAGATCGTTAAAGGTTCTGTAAGGAGGTATAGTCGCTATGACAAAAGAAGAACAAACGGGAGAAGTAGAATTGACTATTGAAGAAGCAAAGGCAGCTATTATAGAGGCTGGTAAAAAAACAGGCGAACTAACACTAGAGGATGTAACAGAAAAACTGGCATCTTTTGAAATGGAACCTGAACAATTTGAAGAGTTTCTCGATCAGATAGAAGCACAAGGTATCGAAATGGATAGAAAAGAAGAAGCAGATGCCAAGAGTGATGCGGAAGAACAATTCGACTTAAATGATTTGAGTGTGCCGCCAGGAGTCCGGATCAACGACCCCGTTCGTATGTATTTGAAAGAAATCGGGCGTGTCGACTTATTGACAGGTAAAGAAGAAGTTGATTTGGCGATTCGGATTCAAGAAGGTATTGAAGCGGAAGCAGAGTTGGCAGAAACAAACGAAATGACACCTAAAATAGATGCAGCTATTATTCGTGGAGAAAATGCCAAAAAGAAATTGGCGGAGGCGAATTTGCGATTGGTTGTCAGTATCGCTAAACGCTATGTCGGCCGTGGTATGTTATTCCTTGACTTGATTCAGGAAGGGAATATGGGTCTGATTAAAGCTGTCGAGAAGTTCGACCATACAAAAGGCTTTAAATTCAGTACGTATGCTACGTGGTGGATCCGCCAAGCAATTACACGTGCGATTGCAGACCAAGCCCGTACAATTCGTATTCCTGTGCATATGGTAGAAACGATCAATAAATTGATTCGCGTACAACGTCAACTCCTGCAAGACTTAGGACGAGAGCCTTCTCCAGAAGAAATCGGAGAGGAAATGGACTTAACTCCTGAAAAAGTACGTGAGATCCTGAAAATCGCACAAGAACCTGTCTCTTTGGAAACACCGATTGGAGAAGAAGATGATTCTCATTTAGGTGACTTCATCGAAGATTCAGAAGCACAATCTCCTTCAGATCATGCGGCGTATGAATTATTAAAAGAGCAGCTCGAAGATGTCTTGGACACATTGACAGACCGGGAAGAAAATGTCTTGCGTCTGCGTTTCGGTCTGGATGATGGCCGTACACGTACGCTGGAAGAAGTAGGTAAAGTCTTCGGCGTCACACGTGAGCGGATTCGCCAGATTGAAGCCAAGGCACTTAGAAAATTGCGTCATCCATCACGCAGCAAACGCTTAAAAGACTTTTTAGAGTAATAGATGCATCGGCTTCAAATTAGCCGATGCTTTTTCTTCTGGATCCATAAAAAGAACAATTTTATTGATTGGTATTAATGGGGGAGAAAGGATGACAAAAGAAAAGAAGCAAATAATCATTTCAGAAATCCGCTATTGGAAACAGAATAAACTTCTTCCTGAACACTACTGTGATTTTTTGATTACACTGTACGCGCAAGGAGAAGATCCTGACGAGATGGTCATAAAGGAATCTTCCGCTCTGCACAAAGAGAAAAAACAGTTGCGAACAAAGCAATTGATGATTCTGCTCATCAGTTTGTTGCTGGCAGGCTTGGTATCTGTCGCCATGTTTTTACTGAAAGAATATCCGATAGCCACGTTACTTGCAGCCACGGTCCTTTCGCTGCTTTTTCTCGTGATTGCCTCAGGAAAATCGTTCATCAAGAGAGGTTTTGCTCCTTTCCTATACATATCGATGGCCTTTCTGTTGCTGATGATGTCCTTGAAAATCTGGACAGCATTTTTTAATGGTGAGACTACATTATTAATTGGATTACTTGTTTTGAATTGCAGTCTGTGGCTATTTACAGGCAGACTAATGAACTTACTATACTTTACGATTTCCGGTTCTTTAGGCTTGTTGACGATCGTCGGCTTTTTAATTTTATCATTTTGATTTAAATCAATTACACCGCGGTGTAATTGCTTCCAGATTTTGAACTGTGCTTAGGCGTACGTGCCGCAGGTTGTGGGGCGATCTTAGCCTGTGTACTTCTATTGTTCAGCGGGCGTTTAAACATCCGCTGAACAGATTAATAAACCGCATTCATCTCACGACCTATAGAGATGGGAGTTGTCTGTTGAATAAAGATAAATAGGATGAAGGATAATATATTCATTGTTATATTTCATCCAATCTCTATATAATGTTATGTAAGGGCTTTCATAGAGAGGATGATCAAAATGAACTTTGATTTAACTCAAGAACAGCAGATGGTTAAGAAGTTAATGAAGGATTTTGCGAATGAAGAAGTCGCTCCTGGCGCGGTTGAACGAGACAGATCAGGTACATTCCCTATTGAAATTTTTAAGAAGTTGTCTCAAATGGGCATGATGGGCTTACCGTTCCCTGAGAAATACGGCGGGGCTGGAGCAGATACGATCAGTTTCGCCATTGTGACAGAAGAATTGAGCCGTGCGTGTGCATCAACAGGGATAACGTATTCAGCTCACATCTCGCTTGGAGGTGCCCCGTTGCATCTGTTCGGTACAGAACAGCAAAAACAAGCGTATCTGACACCTATTTGCACAGGGGAATCATTTGGAGCATTCGGACTGACGGAGCCGAATGCCGGGTCAGATGCAGGGGGGACAGAAACGACAGCACGATTAGAAGGCGGAAAGTTCACGATCAATGGTTCCAAGGTTTATATTACAAATGCAAGCTATGCAAAGCACTTAGCTATAACAGCCGTCACAGGTCGCACGGACGGTCAAAAAGAAATAAGTGCAATTATGGTGCCGACAAATTCAGAAGGCTTTACGGTCATGGATAACTATGAAAAAATGGGTCTTCATGCGTCCAATACGACTGAGTTGTTACTTGATCAGGTTGTCGTGCCGGAAGAGAACTTGCTTGGTGTAAGAGGGAAAGGGTTTCAACAATTTTTAGTGACATTGGATGGTGGACGTATCGGAATCGGTGCAATGGCAGTTGGGATTGCGCAGGCAGCCTATGACCGAGCGTTGCGTTATTCAAAAGAACGTAAGCAATTCGGTAAGAGCCTATCTTCATTTCAGATCACCCAATTTAAGCTTGCAGATATGGCTATGAAAATCGAATTGGCGCGGAATATGGTTTATAAGGCAGCTTGGTTGAAAGACCAAGGCAGGAAATTCACGACAGAAGCATCGATGTGTAAATTATATGCATCTGAAATCGCCATGGAAATTGCCAACGAAGCAATTCAGATACACGGCGGTTATGGTTATATGCGTGAATATGAAGTCGAACGATATTTGCGGGATGCGAAGCTGCTCGAGATAGGGGAAGGTACTTCAGAAGTACAGCGTATGGTGATTGCACGACAAATTGGTTGCTGAATGTTGAATTATGTCCAATCTGTCACAAAAGGTGAAAAGTCGTTCAATAACACTTTCAGTTTTCTCATAGATACAGTACAATGTTAATTGTGTACTGTATCTTTTACAGAATAGATTCTGATGAAGGAGGGTAATCCAATGAATAAAAATCCTGTTGTACCTTATCTTTTGATTTTTGCGCTAGGAATTGGACTGATTTTCTTCATGTCACTTTATGGTTTAGATCAAAAGAAAGAAATTGCTGGACCAGATGAAGAAGAAGCCACTACTGAAGAAAATGCAAATACCGGCGAATTTGACGCAGAAGCTGTCGCACAACAAAAGTGCGTAAGTTGTCACGGAGATAACTTATCAGGCGGAATGGGACCTGCTCTAAACGGACAAGCATTCCCTGCGGAAGAAATGCATGACGCAATCAAAGATGGCGTTCCAGGAACTGCTATGCCAGCTGGACTTGTTCCGGACGAGAACATAGATGAAATGGTTGAATACATTTTATCGTTAGACTGAGTATCTACTTACTAATAGAGCCATTAAACCAGGAAGGGAACCACTCTTCCTTGGTTTGATGGCTCTTTTGCATTGCATGTACGGTTTGTCAAATATACAATAGAATGGAATGAAAGGCGGGGACTTATGAACACCAACCAATTATCCAAACGCCTTGCAATGGTCGCAAGGTTCGTTCCAAAAAACACTGTGCTCGCTGATATCGGCAGCGATCACGCCTATTTGCCATGCTATTTGATGAATAAAGGCGTTATTCAACGAGCGATTGCAGGGGAAGTCGTGAAAGGTCCATTCGAATCAGCAAAACGCAATGTACAAGCGAATGGTTTTGCCGATCGTATTGAAGTGCGTCTAGCGAATGGTTTACTGGCCATTGAAGATGCAGATGAAGTAGAAACCGTAACCATCGCGGGAATGGGCGGAACGTTGATCACATCGATTTTAGAGGCAGGGAAAGAACGTCTGCGTCATGTAAAACGAATTATTGCTCAACCGAATTTGCATGCGATTGCCATTCGACAATGGGCGATAGAAAACGGATTTCAACTTGTGGATGAAGAGATTTTAGAAGAAGACGGTAAAATTTATGAAATTCTGGTATTGGAAAGGGGATCAGCAGAGTATTCGCCAACAGACCTTCTGCTGGGACCCATCTTGCGACAAAAATCTTCACCCGTTTTCCGTGCGAAATGGGAGAGGGAAACACGGGAATGGGTACGTGTATTAGAAGCTTTGGATAAAGCAGAACAAACAAACGAAATTCAACTGAAAAAGCAATCAATCCAAACCAATTACGATTTAGTCAGGAAGGTGTTAGCTGAATGAAAAAAGTAAATGGATGTCAGATTATTGAGGTTTTTGAAAAGTGGTCACCTAAGAAGCTCGCATTTGAAGGAGATCCGATTGGTCTGCATATTGGTCAACTAAATCGACAAGTGAATAAAGTGCTTGTGACGCTTGACGTTAACGAACAAGTAATTGACGAAGCGATTGAACAAGAAGCTAATCTCATCATCGCGCATCATCCGCCCATTTTCCGGCCATTGAAAACGATATGGACAGATACACCGCAAGGAAAGATGATTGAAAAGTGCATCAAGCATGATATAGCCGTTTATGCGGCACACACCAATTTGGATATCGCAAAAGGCGGTGTCAATGATATGCTGGCAGACCGTCTCGGCATCACGGATACAGAACCAATCGAGGAAACGAGTTCTGAGCACTTAGTAAAACTGGCTGTATTTTGTCCGCAGACAGATGCAGATCAGCTCCGTAAAGAGTTAGCGGCAGCAGGTGCCGGGGCTATTGGAGACTATGTCGGATGCAGTTTCAGCTCGCATGGAATCGGACGTTTCACCCCGGTTGACGGAGCGAATCCAACAATTGGAGAAGTGGGAGAGCCTACTTCAGTGGATGAAGAACGAATCGAAGTCGTTTTTCCGGAAAGTCTTCAGCCGAAAGTCATTAAAGCCTTGTTTGCAGCGCATCCATATGAAGAGCCGGCATTTGATTTGTTCAAAATGCAACAAAAAATAAATGTGCATGGCATCGGAAGAGTCGGTCGCATGTCCGAAGAGATGACACTAAAACAATTTGCAGAGCATGTCAAAGACGCTTTTAAGGTGCCAGCTTTACGCTTTGTCGGGGACCCGGAAACATCTATTCGCAAAGTAGCGGTGTTAGGCGGCGACGGCAACAAATACATCACAGCAGCTAAGCGTAAGGGCGCGGACGTGCTGGTTACCGGCGATTTATATTACCATGTCGCACAAGATGCACAAAGCTTAGGACTGGCTGTAGTCGACCCTGGACATAACATAGAGAAGATTATGATTGAGGGAGTCGCCCGAAACCTATCCAAACTCTGCAACGAAATGAAATACGATATAGAATTCATCGAATCAAAAGTGAATACGGAGCCTTTTCAATTTTTATTCTAAAAAACCGGCGAGAGATTTATTCTCTCGCCGGTTTATTCGTACGTTGCGTTTAAGGTTCAATCCGAATGACGGGACTCGGGTTTTTGATTTTCGGTAAGATTTTCTCCAACTTAAATTGCCGTTCTGGTTGATGTGTCGAAGGATCTGCTGCATCAAACTTGTTCAAGTAGGCAATAACTTCTCTAACGATTACAGTAGGCGTCGAAGCACCTGCCGTCACCGCAACTGTCTCGATATCCATCAGCCACGCCGGATCGATTTCTGAAACATCGGAGATACGGTAAGATGGCGTATTGGCAATTTCCACAGATACTTGCGTCAGGCGGTTCGAGTTATTACTCTTCGGATCTCCTACAACGATTAATAAATCCGCTTCTCCAGCCTGTTCCGCGACTGCTTCCTGTCTCACTTGAGTCGCCAAACAGATTTCCTGATGCACTTCAATATGAGGAAACTTACGCTGCAGTTCTTCCATTAAATGTGCGACATCCCATTGACTCATCGTCGTCTGATTCGTCACCAACAGACGATCATTCTCGACCTCCAAGTTTTCGATGTCTTCCAGCTTTTCGATTAAATGAACCGACTCTGGTGCCACACCGATTGCCCCTTCAGGCTCGGGATGGTGTTTTTTTCCGATGTAAAGTATGTCATAGCCTTCTGCCACTTTTTCCTCAATCAAATGATGAGTGACGGAGACATCCGGACACGTAGCGTCAATCGCGACGAGACCTTTTTCTTTTGCCAGTTTACGTACTTCAGGAGAAACACCGTGTGCTGTATAAATAACGGTACCTTTGTCGACTTTACGCAAAATATCTAAGCGGTTTTCCCCATCCAAGGTGATGATCCCATCTTCTTCAAATGCATCTGTAACGTGTTTATTATGGACGATCATGCCTAATATATAAATGGGTCTCGGCAGGGATGTATCGAGAGCTGCGTTTCTCGCAATGACCATCGCATCAACCACACCATAACAATAACCTCTTGGTGAAATCTTGAGTACTTTCATTTATTCCACTCCACTCCTCTATTAACTTCTCTTTCATTATAGCGGAGATTGGCGGGTGATTCAAAGAGTTCAGAAGGGAGGCTGGAAAATACGCGGTGCGGAAGGCTGGCTGACAGGTGCAGCGCTTGCTCGGGCACTAGGCGCGGGTGAACTACCTGGTTGTGCAGTAGGTGTTGCTGCAGGTGCATTTGGCATAGACTGGAATCCTTTATATAATCTCCACATGGCGGGTAAATTTTGGAGCATAGGTGCAAACTGTTGTACAAGCGGCGCAAATTGCTGAGCGGTATTCAAAAATCGATTGGCAGTCTGCATGTATTGATCTGCTCGTGAAGGCCCGCCAGCCCCACCAGCGCCGGCTTGCTGTCCGCTTGCGCCTGCTTGCGGGAACCCTGAAGTCGGCGGCATGCCGGAAGAAAATGGCTGCCGCATCCCGCCGCCAGTAAATTGCGGGGGAGGAGGACTGGGCCTCATGGCTGACTGTTGATTACTGAACGGATAAAATGATTGATATCTCATCACGAACTCCTTTCTAAACATTTTGAGTACTTCTCATAGTATCCTATGCGAAAAAAACTACTGATGGCACCGAATCATGGTACAATAAGAAATACGCTAGAGGAGGAACGATATGTCGAAATATACAGATTATCAATTCAAACCATTTTTGAGGGAAGCGATTCAAAAATTGGGTTTTGAAGAACCGACACCCATTCAAAAAGAAATGATCCCGCTTATAATGAAGAACACAAGTGCTATAGGACAAGCACATACAGGTACAGGGAAATCACATAGTTTCCTGATCCCGCTCGTCGAAAAGATCGATACAGCACAAGATGAATTGCAAGTAGTCATCACGGCACCGACCCGTGAATTGGCGACGCAGCTCCATACAGAATTAAAGAAACTAATCGAAGAGACAGATATTAAAAGTGCCATCTTGATTGGTGGGACGGATAAGAAAAGATCAGCAGAGCGCTTGAGAAGTACTCCTCATATTATCGTGGGCACGCCAGGCCGTATTCGAGATATGGCGGAAGTAGGAGCGCTGCCGATTCATACAGCTACTCAGCTTGTAATCGATGAAGCGGATCTCGCTTTTGATATGGGGTTCATTGAGGATATCGATCAATTTGCCTCAAGAATGCCTGATAAGCTTAGCATGTATGTATTTTCAGCGACCATTCCGGAGAAATTGAAACCGTTTTTAGCTAAATATATGAATTCTCCTGTTCATGTGCAGATGGATGATAAAAAACCACTGACAGAGAATATGCATTATTCATTAGTACCAGTCAGAAGTATGGACAAAAAGAAAAAGTTGCTTCACGTTATGGATGCCATTCAACCGTATTTGGCGATCATCTTTACGAATACCAAACAAAATGCAGATGAACTTGCAGATTATTTAGCCGAGCACGGTTATAAGCCGGGCCGGATTCATGGGGATTTGACGCCGCGTGAACGGACAAGAATGATGAAACAAGTGCGTGACCTTGAGTATCAATATATTGTTGCAACAGATCTTGCTGCGAGAGGGATCGATATTCCGGGCGTAAGCCATGTAATCAACTTCGAATTACCGGAGGACCTAGAGTTCTTCATCCACCGTGTAGGGCGGACGGCACGTGCGGGTCTCGGCGGTATGGCCATCACGCTATATGCTCCATCAGACGAAGATCAAATCAACCGTATTGAAAAACTAGGCATTCCATTTGTCCATGAAGACGTGAAAAATGGTGAGTGGATCGAAGTGAAAGAACGACAAGCCCGGAAGAAACGTATAAGAGAAGTCGACGAAATTGATAAGAAGGCTGCATCTATAATCCGTAAGCCGGATAAAGTCAAGCCAGGCTATAAGAAAAAATTAGCTGAAGAACAAGAAAAATTCAAAAAGAGACAAAGGAGAATGAAAAAGAAATAATGACAGCAAATGACATCCTTTTGGGCTCCCACGTATCGATGAGCGGCAAGAAAATGCTTCTCGGCTCAAGTGAAGAAGCATTTGGATATGGAGCGAACACCTTCATGATCTATACTGGAGCACCTCAAAATACGAGACGTAAACCAATCGAAGAATTGAATATAGAAAAAGGAACGGCGCATATGGAAGCTAATGGCCAATCCAAAATCGTCGTCCATGCACCGTACATCATTAATATTGCGAATACGACGAAGCCTGAAACGTTTCGTCTAGGCGTGGATTTTCTGCAGCAGGAGATAGAGCGGACAGAAGCACTCGGAGCTAATCAAATCGTACTGCATCCAGGAGCACACGTCGGCGCTGGAACGGACATAGGTATAACAAAAATCATAGAAGGTCTGAATGAAGTGCTCTCTAAAGACGCCAATGTCCGGATTGCCCTGGAAACGATGGCTGGAAAAGGTACAGAATGCGGCAGAAGCTTTGATGAAATTGCGAAAATTATCGACGGTGTGATACACAATGAACGTCTGTCGGTCTGCTTCGACACGTGCCACGTCCACGATGCAGGCTACGACATTGTCAATGACTTCGCAGGCGTACTCGACGAATTCGATAAAATCATCGGCTTGGATCGAATTTCCGTTATTCATGTCAACGACAGCAAAAATGTCTGCGGCGCCGGAAAAGACCGTCACGAAAACATTGGTTTCGGCCACATCGGTTTCGACCCGCTTGCATACATCGTCCACCACCCAACATTCAAAGACATTCCAAAAATTTTGGAAACACCTTTCATCGGGACGGACAAAGCAAACAAAAAAGCACCTTATGCAGTTGAAATCGAAATGCTGAAAAATAAAAAATTCACACCTGAGTTACTGCAAGAGTTGAATAACTAACATACCTAATTAGCGCTGCTAGTTTGCAGCGCTTTTTCTATTGCAACTTGTATTGATCTAAATAAAGCATCGTTTGTTCGTATCCGATGACAGAAGATACTTTCTCTAGAAATACAGATGGAATACCAGTGAACAGCCATGACAACGACACCTCATCCAATAAAGGGCGCAACTGCTGAATTTGCTTCACTGACAACTGTACACCATGACTTGCCGCATACTGTTGCGCCTCATTATCGGACAACTGTTTGATCTCCTGAATCAACTGTAGTAAATCCATTCTCCTCAAATCCTTTCAATTGGTTGTATCCTTTAACATATTCCGCTATAATTTATTAAGTAATCGTAATGATTACGAATTACAGGAAGGGATATGTATATGACAAATTCCATTATCAAATTAGATCATATTACACATAAGTATCACCACTCCGTTGCACTTTCTGATGTCAGTCTAGAAGTGAAACAGGGGGAGTTTTGGGCGTTAATTGGCCCGAATGGTTCCGGTAAATCCACGTTGCTCAGAATCATTTTAGGCTTGCTGAAACCGACGGAAGGTACAATTCAATTATTTGGAGGACCGATCGATTCGTTCAAGCAACAACAGAGAATCGGTTATGTTTCGCAAAAGTCCAATGCCTTTACGACAAGGTTCCCTGCTACGGTCTTGGAAGTCGTGAGAAGCGGCTTGACGAGTAAAAAAGGTCTCTTCAAACGATTTACTAAAGAAGACGAACAACGGGCATTAGATGCGTTACAGGTCGTCAAAATGGCGGACTATCATGGAAAAAGTATTGGTGATCTGTCGGGCGGCCAACAACAGCGTGTGTTTATCGCGAGAGCATTGGTGAGCAAGCCGGATCTTCTTATCATGGATGAGCCGACAGTCGGAATTGACCGTCAAAACGTCGAATCCTTTTATTCTATGCTTAGTGAATTAAATCGTGATTATGGTATTGCGATTTTATTGGTAACACATGAAATTGATCTGGTGACACAGCTTGCGACGCATATAGCTTGTTTAAATCGCACCATTCATTTCCATGGCGTGCATGCAGATTACGAGAAGATGAGTGAGTCGGAGTTGTCCGGCTGGTATGGACATCCAGTTCGCCGGCTTCATCAAAAAGAAACGGAGCGTGCCAGATGATTGAAGCGATTTTCACTTATGAATTTTTACAAAACGCAGTCCTGTCCGGGCTGATCATCGGATTGATCGCGCCTATGCTTGGATTGTTTATCGTCGTTCGGCGCATGGCGATGATATCAGATGCGTTAAGCCATGTTGCTTTGGCGGGGATAGCAGGTAGTTTGTATTTAAGTCAGCAAGTATTGTTCTTTGCAGCATTGAATCCTGTATATTTAGGGATGGGAGCGGCTGTCGTTGGTTCATTGTTGATTGAACGATTGCGCAGAGTATACCGCAGCTTTGAAGAATTGGCGATTCCGATTATCCTGTCTGCCGGTATCGGTTTTGGAGCGATTTTTATTTCGTTGGCAAAAGGCTTCGGTACGGATTTAGTTGGCTATTTGTTTGGCTCAGTCTCAGCTGTTAGTCGTCAGGATTTATATATTGTGCTATTGATTGCAATCATCGTTATAGCGTTCTTATATTTTCTTTACAAAGAGTTGTTTTCATTGGCGTTTGATCCTGAGTATGCGAGAGTATCAGGCATTAATGAGCGGATCATTCAAGCGGCATTCATGGTTATTACAGCGCTTGTCATCGGAGCCTCGATGCGGATCGTCGGGATCTTGCTCGTGTCTTCGCTGATGACACTTCCCGTTGCTGCAGCCATCCAACTTGCAAAAAGTTATAAGGGAGCGCTTGTTTATTCAGTAATCTTCGGTGAAATTGCCGTGATTATCGGACTTATTTCTGCTTATTATTTAGATATCGCACCGGGCGGAACAATAGTAGTGACTTCAGTTTTCATCTTACTGATCGTACTATTTTGGAAAAAGATTCGCGCGTAAAGAGTGAGAAAGGAGGCGGTTCAGGATGACAATGGACGAAGCGTGGAAAATTCTTTTGAAGCATGATTATAAACGTACGAAAAACCGTGACATCCTGTTGCGTTTTTTTGATCAAGTTGATCGTTATGTTACAGCAATGGAGGTTCGAAATGCAGTTGAACAGGACAATCCAGGTATAAGCTTCGATACGATTTATCGTAATCTGGCGGTCTTCTCTAGATTGGGAATATTGGATGAGACAGAACTGAATGGGGAACGTCTTTTCCGCATGCAGTGTGCTTCAGATAGTCACCATCATCATTTTATTTGCACAACCTGCGGAAATACGAAATCCATTCCTAGTTGTCCGATGGATCAGGTGACAGTAAATTTATCGGATTATGAAATAGAGGGCCATAAGTTTGAAATTTATGGGAGATGTCCGAGGTGTATTGAATAAAAACAGGCAGTCCCAAAAGTCGGGAAAATCGACTTTTGGGACTGCCTTTTTGTGTCGAGGAGTTAAGCAAACAATCGTTGAACTTGCTGATTTGCCTCCTGCCAATCCTTGACTCGGATTACGCCTTTAGGGATCGGATTCCGGTTATAAGGGGTATCAAACAAGAATACCGGTATGTCCAGCTCTTCGTGGATTCCTACCGCATTGTCATGCTTGTCTTCAAAAAAAGCATCAACAGAAAATTTTTTCGCTGTTTCGATTTTATGATGTGTTCCGATCAATTCTACGTGATCAAAAGGAATTTGATGCTCACGGAACCAAGCGGTCGTACATTCCAACACATTTTGCCCGCGGGCAGAAATATAGAACAGCTCATAATTCTTTTGCCAATTCGTTAATATTTCTTTCGCGTACTGCTGTGCAGGAGACGTTTGGTATATCAGTTCCTCTGCTTCCTTATACCAATTTCCGAACTGCACAGGATCTACGTCAAATGCTTTTGTCAGATCGTATTCTTTAATATCGTCAAGCGTCAGGTTTGAGCCAAAGCGCTTATTGATATGGGGCAATAGAGAAGTAGGGCATGTTACAGTTCCATCAATATCGATGCCGAAACGAAGTTGCTTCATTCGGCTGCGCCACCTTGGGCAAGTGCTTCCTCTTGTCGTTTTTTTTCAAAATATTCTTCTGCTAAAATATCGATTTCTTTCTTCAGCTCGTCGACCATTGTTTCTTCCGGAACCTTCCGAACCGTTTTACCGTGCATGAAGAGCAACCCTTCGCCACGAGCTCCTGCAATCCCGATATCTGCTTCTCTAGCTTCTCCGGGACCGTTTACCGCGCATCCCAGTACTGCGACTTTAAGAGGAGCCTTAATAGTGGAGATATATTCTTCCACTTCATTGGCAATTGAAATTAAATCAATTTCGATCCGACCGCATGTCGGGCAAGAAATAAGTGTTGCAGCATTCGAAGAAAGACCGAATACTTTCAGAAGTTCTCTCGCCACTTTAATTTCCTGAACAGGGTCCGCGCTTAATGATACGCGCATCGTGTTGCCGATACCTGCTGATAGCAGCGTACCGAGTCCAGCTGCACTCTTGATGGAGCCTGCAAATAGCGTACCGGATTCCGTGATACCTAAATGCAACGGATAATCAAATGCAGCTGCAGCCAGCTTATACGCTTCGATCGCCAAGTTGACGTCAGATGCTTTCAGCGACACGATAATATCATGGAAATCCAAGTCTTCTAGGATCTTAATATGATGCAAGGCACTTTCTACCATGCCTTCAGCTGTTGGATAACCATACTTTTCAAGGATCTTCTTCTCAAGTGAGCCAGCGTTAACGCCGATTCGGATTGGAATGCCTTTCGCTTTGGCGGCATTGACGACCGCTTCTACTTTGGATTGGCGTCCAATATTTCCAGGATTGATACGGATTTTATCTGCACCTTGTTCGATTGCGATCAAGGCTAGTTTATAGTCAAAATGAATATCTACGACGAGTGGAATATTGATGCGTTTTTTTATTTCGCCAATCGAATACGCTGCACGCTCATCTGGGCATGCTACACGTACAATTTGACATCCTGCTTCTTCCAAACGATTGATTTCAGCGACAGTTGCCTCCACATCGTGAGTTTTCGTAGTCGTCATGCTTTGAATAAATAGTTCATTGCTTCCCCCGATCGTTAAATTACCGACTTTAACGGGACGGGTGTTCGCACGATGAATCATTTCGGTCATTGCTTTTCTCTCCTTCAAATAGATAAATACCATCATAGATGGAATGGTAAATTAACGTTCGTTGCTTTCCTCGCATTCCGTATCCGGCTGTTCGCCAAGCGGCAGTTTGATTTCTTCGCCGGCCAGGAACTGCTGTCGTTCCAGATGAGGATTCAAGGAATAAAATTTCTCCAGCCTCTCTAGAAAATTAAGCGTGGGATCTGGATATAATGCAAATAACGATTCTATTGTATCACCTTCAACGGCCCGAATGACAATTGAATGATTAACGGTTTCCTCTATACAGGACGATTCTTCATCGAAAAAGGCTGCAAGAGGGATTGTCCCATCTGTTAAATCCACACGCACAAAATGAACAATGCAAAATACAGCGAGTGCCAACAAAAATATTCTCATAGATCATCCCTCCTGCATCACACTATGCAGGCAAGGACAAGACTATTCATTTTGTCGGCTTTTTTGGATAATAGGTTGCAGCGCGCCAAACATAGAGTAAATGGACAAGTGACGCAACCAAGAGGCCGTAAGATTGCATGTCTGGTATGAATTCAAAAATCATTGTCAATAAAATAGGCAGCGTGGCAGCAATTGCCGCAGTGCGCCACATAAATCGAAACTCGCCGCGACGGTGCAATAGTTTCAGCAACAATACTCCTATAATACCAAAAATACTGACCCGAATAAATAAATACGACGTGATAATCACAAGTTGCAAAACGAATGCAAAAGGATATATTAAGATACCGATTGTTTTTCCGATTTCTGCTACTTCAGGTGTCGATTGAAAAAGGGAATGATCACCAAATAAAAAACGGGTAAACGATACAGCAGTGTAAAGAAAGACAAAAATAAATATGTATTGAATGACTTTTCCGATCGGTAGCAAGCGAAATGCAGCCAATTTTTTCGGTTCATGCAAAGAAGCTTTGAATATTTGATGGAATTTCACGAAATAGGCCTCCCTTTCTACTGTATAGTCTATCATTTATGTGAAACCTGCAGGATACGTGAAATTTCGACATTCTTATGACAAATTATTGCGGCTTTGTAAAGGTGATGTAAAGATTTGTGTTCAGTACTTTACAATTGGTGTATGGTCCGAACATAATAGGGTGAAACTTCACATGAATCCATGCGGAGGGGCAACTGTAAGACTATACATAATCGTTTGATGGAGGTTGACAATTAAATGGAAGTGAACTGGCAGGAAGTGCTGTTCCAATTTCTTGGAGGCTTAGGTATTTTCCTATTCGCAATTAAGTATATGGGGGATGGATTGCAAAAAACTGCAGGGGACAGACTCCGTGCAATCTTAGACCGTTTTACAACTAACCCATTTATGGGCGTTCTTGTCGGTATTATTGTAACTGTTTTAATCCAATCCAGTTCGGGTACTACAGTTATTACTGTAGGACTGGTAAGCGCAGGATTCATGACGCTCCGTCAGGCAATCGGTGTCATTATGGGTGCCAATATCGGTACGACGGTGACTGCGTTTATTATCGGTTTAGACGTTGGGGCTTATGCATTGCCTATCATGGCGATCGGTGCGTTTCTTATTTTCTTCATTAATAAAGCTAAAGTCAAAAACTTGGGAGAAGTTATTTTTGGTTTTGGTGGCTTGTTTTTAGGTTTGGAGTTAATGAGTAACGGAATGAAACCTCTGCGTTCGTTGGAAGCTTTCTCAGACTTCACGCTGGCGATGAGTGAACATTCGTTGTTAGGTGTAGTAGCCGGAACAATTTTTACATTAATCGTCCAAAGTTCCAGTGCGACTGTCGGGATTTTACAAGGTCTATACGCGGAAGATTTAGTTACAATGAAAGCGGCATTGCCGATACTTTTCGGTGATAATATCGGAACGACGATCACGGCCGTTCTTGCTTCTATTGGTGCATCCGTAGCGGCTAGACGGGCTGCTGCTACACATGTTTTATTCAATATTGTCGGTACAATCATCTTCATGTTGCTGCTCATTCCGTTTACGGCATATGTGGAATGGGTGTCTGGCGCCCTGAATTTAGAAAGTAAGATGCAAATTGCATTTGCTCACGGCTCATTTAACATTGCGAACACAGTACTGCAATTTCCTTTCATTGGTGCCTGGGCGTATCTCGTCACCCGTTTGATTCCTGGGGAAGACGTGACGATCGAATACAAACCGAAGCATCTTGACCGGCATTTCATTACACAGTCGCCGGCAGTTGCGATTGGACAGGCAAAAGAAGAAATTATCCGAATGGGAGATTTCAGTGTGCAAGGACTGCAGCAATCATTCGAGTATTTGAAAACAGGACAGAAAAAACACGCTGAAATGGCTTATCAGATAGAAGATGCCATTAATAATCTCGATCGGAAAATCACAGATTACTTAGTCGAGATTTCAGCTGTAACCGTATCCCCAGCGGAATCCGGCCGTCATGTTATGTTGATGGACAGCGTACGGGATATCGAACGGATCGGTGATCACTTCGAAAACATTATTGAATTAATTGATTTGCGTGAGACGAATAAATTAAAACTAACAGATGGTGCGATCGATGATTTGACAGAGATGTTTACTCTGACGATCGAAACGGTCCAAAAAGCTATTGAATCTTTGGATAAAAATGATACTGGATTAGCGCGGATGGTTTCCGAGAAGGAAGATTTGATTGATAATATGGAACGTCGTTTCCGTAAAAATCATATCGTTCGTTTGAACGGAGGCCAATGTAGCGCACAAGCAGGTATGGTATTCGTAGATATCGTTTCTAATTTGGAACGGATCGGGGACCATGCGGTGAATATTGCGGAAGCGATCTTAGGAAAGCACGCATAATGAAGAAGGAGTGACAGTTTATGATATGGATCGGTTGGATCGTAGCTATTTTGATGTTTTGTATAGCATTCGCCGGACTTATCTATCCGGTCATTCCTTCTGTTGTTTTTATACTGGCCGGTTTCTTGTTGTATGGCGTCATTGTTTCATTCGAAGAGCTTACGTGGCTGTTCTGGGTAATAGAGGGGTTGTTTGTGATCTTGCTGTTCGGAGCAGATACGGTTGCGAATCTCGTAGGTGTCAAACGCTTTGGGGGCAGTAAGGCAGGGATGTGGGGCAGTACGATTGGCTTGCTGATCGGTCCATTTGTTATTCCGGTCGCTGGTATTTTAGCTGGCCCATTTCTTGGGGCGATCGTGGCGGAATTACTCGTTACGCGCTCGGGTCTCAAACAAGCGTTCAAGACGGGAGTAGGCTCTGTTGTCGGTTTTCTGACATCTGTGGTAGTAAAAGGGACCGTGATGGGAATCATGATTGCTATTTTTCTGTTTTTTCTCCGTTAATAGTCCATTTTCTTTGAATGCTGACTCATATTTTGATAATGTGAATAGGTAGGGCAAAACAGATATAACTAGAGGAGGAATGGAAAATGGCTTACAAATTACCAGAACTACCATACGCTTATGACGCGTTGGAGCCACACATCGACAAAGAAACGATGAACATCCATCACACAAAACATCACAACACGTATGTAACTAACGTGAACAATGCACTAGAAGGTCATGACGAACTTCTTAGCATGCCGGTTGATGAATTGGTTGCAAACTTGGACAAAGTTCCAGAGGACAAGCGTACAGCAGTCCGCAATAATGGCGGTGGACATTCTAACCACTCATTCTTCTGGCAAATCCTTTCTCCAAATGGTGGCGGAAATCCTAAAGGGCAGGTTGCTGAAGCAATCGACAAGAAGTTTGGTAGCTTTGACGCGTTTAAAGAAGAATTCGCAAAAGCTGCAACAACACGCTTCGGTTCAGGTTGGGCTTGGCTCGTTCTGAACAACGGTGAGCTTGAAGTAACTTCTACGCCAAATCAGGATTCTCCTTATATGGAAGGCAAAACGCCTTTACTAGGTTTGGATGTTTGGGAGCATGCGTACTACTTGAACTACCAAAACCGTCGTCCTGATTATATTTCAGCATTCTGGAACGTAATCAATTGGGATGAAGTTGAAAAGCGTTACCAAGACAATAAATAATTGAAACCTGACACACATCTGATTCGTCAAGATGTGTGTTCTTTTATGGGTTCATGATATACTGAGGCATACATAAAAAAATATAGAAAGGAGATTCCCGTTGAAAAAGACAACAAGAAAAGCAGATCAGGCGAAAGCCCGGCAACGTAAACATATTGCTTTTCGAATGAACTTTCTTTTCGTGGCAATTTTCGTCCTTTTCTCCTTGCTCATATTCCGGCTAGGTTATCTGCAAATTGTAAAAGGGGAAGATTATACACGGATGCTTGAGCGAACGGAAGAAATTGCCGTCAATACGAGTACGCCGCGAGGAAGAGTTTACGATCGAAATGGTCAAGTACTTGTAGACAATGAACCGAAAAATGCAATTACCTATACGAAAACTTCATCTACTTCTACTGCAGATATGTTGGAGCTCGCAAGGAAGTTATCGAAGTTAATCGATCAAGATACAAAGCGAGTGACAATGGGAGATAAGCGTGATTTCTGGATCTTGCTCAACCCTGAGAAAGCTGCTGAGAAAGTATCAAAAAAAGAACAAAGCAGTATTGGTAAGGACGATAAAAAATCTAAAAAAGATATCCAGAGGGAAATCAACCAATTGACGAGAGATCGGATCACAGACGAAGAAATCAATTCGTTATCGGATGAAGACATCAAGGTCCTGGCAATTTATCGAGAAATGATGGCAGGATATGCCTATTCGCCTCAAATTATTAAGAGTGATGGAGTGACCGATAAAGAATTTGCGGTCGTTTCGGAACGGCTGAATGAATTGCCCGGCGTCAATACGACGACGGATTGGGACCGTGTCAAGAAATCGGATAGCGCAATTCTCGGTTCTACAACGAGTCCAGTAGAAGGGATTCCACGTTCCCATTTAGATTATTTCCTAGCCAGAGGTTACTCTCGTAACGACCGGGTCGGCAGAAGTTATTTGGAAGCTTACTATGAAGATCTATTAAAAGGGCAAAAGACCATCGTAAAAAACATTAAGGACCGCACGGGTAAAGTGATTGAAACCAAAACGGTGAAAGAAGGAGAGCCTGGTAAAGATCTCATCTTGACAACGGATAGTGAACTGCAAAAGGCACTGGAAGAAGTCGTGTCCAATAAATTATTGAAATTGAAGCGGAATGCAAGTGCAGGTGCACTGGAGTCTGCCTTTCTTGTCATGATGGATCCGAATAATGGTGAAATCTTATCGTTGGTGGGCAAAAAAGTCGTAAGAGACGAATCGACTGGCCAATGGGCAATTCAAGATTATACTTTTGGCACGTTCACTTCTGCTTATGAAGCGGGCTCAACTGTAAAATTGGCTACCATGCTAACAGGCTACAGTGAAGGGGCTATCCGAATCGGAGATGTCAAAATTGACGAACCGATCCGAATCGGCCGCACGGTAAAACGATCCCTATTTAATCAGAACGGCCGGGTCGCACTAAATGATATTCAAGCTATTGGGCGTTCGTCTAACGTCTATATGTTCCGGATTTCTTTTGCATTAGGTGGTGCAAGTTATCGACCAGGTCAGGCGCTGCCGATTGACAAAAAAGCGTTTGACACATTCCGTCAAAATTTCGCTTCATTCGGCTTAGGCGTTAAGACGGGTATCGATTTGCCGGGAGAATACACAGGTGTGACGGGTACTGAAACAATCACAGGTAAACTGATGGACTTTGCGATCGGTCAGTTTGACACCTATACGCCGCTGCAACTGGCGCAATATGTTGCCACAATTGCAGCAGACGGTAATCGAATCGCCCCGAAAATTTTAAAAGAAATTCGCGAGCCTTCACCAGACGGAGAGTTTTTTGGAAATTTGGTAGAAGAAACTCCTGTAAAGGTTCTCAATCATATTAACAATACACAAGCTGAAATCGATCAAGTGAAAAAAGGAATGCATTATGTATATTATGGTTCGAATGGAACAGCTTCAGGATTATTAAAAGGGGCTTCCTATGATGGGGCGGGGAAGACGGGAACGGCACAGTCGTTTTATTATACTGGTAATAAATCAAATCCAGTCATTCCGACAATCAATTTATCCCATGTTGGCTATGCACCTGCCGAGAATCCACAAGTTGCTTACTCTGTAATGATTCCATATATTTCAACGAATACAAGACGCTATCCTTCTGCGACTGCCAGTGAAATCGTCCGAGAAGCACTCGATATATATTTTGACCTGGAAAAAGAGAGAAACTCAAAAATCCCCAATTCTTCTCCGGATATCAAAATCAAGAAAGCTCCAGAAGACGAATAAAAAACAACCTCCTGTACTCACAGGAGGTTGTTTCATTTTGTCAATACATCGGCCATCTCTTTAAAACTCATGTCAGAGTTCAATTCAAATGTGCCGATCTGGATTTTTCCGGCATAACCGTTTTCTTTCATATACGTATCGAATTTCGATGCATCTTCTATTAAATGGGCACGTTCGAGCGTCCCGGATAAATCTGCTGAACTGGATCCAGCTTGCACAGCAATTTTCTTTTTGATGACGGTTGTTTCAACTTCTTTCTTGGGCTCTTGCTGATCAACTGGTTTAGTTTCCGAAGCAGTTTCTTTGTTTGGTTCACCTTCAGACGTCAAGGTTTGGGATATGGCCAATTCTTTCTTAATAACTTCCAATTCTTTTTGAGTTGCCGTCAATTCTTGTTGTAAGGATGCTTCCGTTGTTTTCGGTAAATTGTCAACGGTATATAAAATACCGCCTGCCAGCAAACAACCGATGCCTACCGAGCGAAATGCTTCTTTGATCATGTGCGCACTCCTTTTGAACGGAGTACAGCAGCCACTTCATCTTCCTGCATGGAAGCTCTTTGTGCAATCTCAGACATTGTATAGCCTTGACTGTGTAAAGAAGTGATCTGATTGACGATAATTGCGTGAACAGGTTTTTTCGGGGAAGCCGTGTAACTTTCTGTCATAGGCGGGGCAACCATCAACTCATCTTCGAGCACCCGCACCCTTTTCTTTAGATTACTTGTTTCCTGATGAAGACTGACGGAAACCTTTTCCAATTCATCTTCATATGTACGAGTGGGGTTCCCTACAAAGAAAGAAGCCAAGACAGCCAGCAGCCCGATAATGAGTAAAATTAAGGCGATATCCATTTCGTTTCCCTCCAAAATAACTAGAGTTTCCTTCATAATACCATAGCGACCCGGCGAATGAAATTTCAATCTTTCTGCTGTACAATGAAAGAAAATATGCTATAATTTATAAGTCGTATAAATCATGCTCATATTTAATCTTATATCTATCGCTAATGAGTGGGAGGGACAGTAATGCGCGTAAATATTACACTCGCTTGCACGGAATGTGGAGAGCGCAATTATATTTCAAAGAAAAACAAGCGTAACAATCCAGAGCGTCTTGAAATGAAAAAATATTGCTCACGTGATCAAAAACAAACTTTGCACCGTGAAACGAAATAATTAGTGAAACCAAAACCTGCTTCGGTTTTGGTTTTTTCTTACGGGAGGTAAAGCAGTGGAAAAGCAAAAACTTCGCGAACAGGTTTTAAAGCAATTACATCAATTAAGTCCATCTGATCACGAACAGAAATCTGCTCTGATACAGAAACGCGTTCTTGCTTCGGATGAATTTAAGTATGCCAAGACGATCGGGATCACGCTTTCTAGATTTCCGGAAGTGGCGACGCATCATTTGATTGAATTCGCTTGGCAGTGCGGGAAACGAATTGCTATCCCGAAGTGCATCTCTTCGACGAGGGAAATGGACTTTCGCTTAATCGACTCCTTTGACCAGACTGAAGTCGTCTATATGGATTTAAAAGAACCGTGCGTCGATCTGACGGAATCTGTCCCTCCTGAAGAGATTGACTTGCAAATCGTACCGGGTGTTGTCTATTCACCGGAAGGTTACCGTATTGGTTTCGGTGGCGGCTATTACGATCGGTATTTGGCAGGATATCCATTTCAAACGATATCACTAGCATTTGAACGACAAATACTGGATAATGTAATTAGGGAGCCGCATGATTTTCCTGTATCATATCTTTATACAGAAGATCGTATCATAGACTGTCAGAAAGCTCGTGAGATGAATGAATAGTTTCTACGATGTCCTCCAATTGTTAAAAAGATTCGGAGTCATTATCTATACAGGCAATAAGAAGCAAGACAGCATACTAATGGAGTCTGAAATAAAAGAGTTATTTGATCATCAATTTATTGATCAGCAAACATATATGCAAGCTGTTTTAGTATTGCGAAAAGAACAAAAAAATGATAGTTTCCCTAACAAATTATAGGAGGATCGACTCATTCCCGGTGGTATTTGAAACTTTTCTTTCAGTCAACCGTCTATCTGTTAGGCAACTATCAATTATGCTTTTGCATAAATGGGACCGGATTATATTCGAGCTTGCCTGAAAAGCTCCTGTAAAAAATCCGTAATGTGCGCCAAAGGCTTTATCTGAGTTCAGCAAGCGTTTGAGCATCCACTGAACAGTAACAAAATCGCATTCACTTCATTACCTATAGAGGTGGGAGTTTTCTGCTGAATTTAGATAAATAACACTACAACTCTTTATTAGATATGAAAGGAAGAGAAGGAATGAGAAAATTCGAATGGCCAAAGCATTCCGTACTCATTATCGCCGTGATTGCAACTTGGTTGACTACTTATATCGGGTATCTCACCAGTTTTAATATGAAGATCGATAATGCGATGCAACAGTTTATATTATTTATTAATCCACTAACATTCCTGTTGTTTGTGTACGGAATCGCCTTGTTTATCAAAAAAACTAAGACAAGAAATCGATATATAGTAACAGTTAGTTTGCTGACATCGATTATTATGTTCAGTAACGCTGTGTTCTATCGCTTTTTCACAGACTTTATTACACTGCCATTGCTATTCCAAACGAATAACTTTGCAGATTTGACTTCATCAATTACAGAGAACATGAGATTTCTAGATGTGTTCTTCTTCACAGATGTCATCATTGTCTTGCTGGCAATTCGCTTCATACCACAAGAGCCGGTTCAAGTAACAGGGCGAAAAGTGGGGCGTAAAGTCTATTTCGCGGCGGCAGCTACATTGCTGATGTTCAACTTGGCGATGGCAGAAGCACAGCGTCCACAACTTCTGACTCGAAGCTTTGACCGTGAGTTGCTTGTGAAAAACATCGGGACGTATAATTATCATCTCTATGATCTATTTGTCCAATCGAAATCACACGCACAGCGAGCTTTCGCAGATGGAACTGAGTTGACGGAAATAGAGAACTATGTAAAAGCCAATCACGCGCAGCCGGATCCTGAAATGTTCGGCGTGGCAAAGGACCGGAATGTTATCATCGTTTCACTGGAGTCCTTGCAGAACTTTGTGATCAACAATGAAATGGACGGCCACGTGATTACGCCGTTCTTAAACGAATTAACAAAAGACAAAGACACATTTTACTTTAATAACTTCTACCACCAAACAGGGCTTGGTAAAACATCCGACTCTGAGTTTATCGTAGAGAATTCACTATATGGTCGTAACGGAAGTGCAGTATTCTTCACACACAGCGGCAATACGTACGATTCCCTATCCAATCGCTTGGGTGAAAATGGTTATTCCACAAGTGTTATGCACGCGAACAGCAAAAGCTTCTGGAACCGCGATATCATGTACAAAGCAATGGATATTCAAAAGTTCTATGACGTGGAGAGCTACTCAATCGAAGAAGGTCAAGCTGTTAACTGGGGTATGAAAGATATTCCGTTCTTTGATCAATCTGTAGACTTGATGAAAGATATGAAGAAGCCATTTGCTACACGAATGATTACGTTGACGAACCACCACCCGTTTGACTTGGATGAAGAAGATAAGTTGATTCCTGAATACACTTCGAATTCCAATACATTGAATAAGTACTTCCAAACTGTTCGTTATATGGACGAAGCAGTGAAAGGGTTTTTTGAGGACTTAAAAGAAAATGGCTTGTATGATAATTCCATTATTATCATGTACGGAGACCACTACGGAATCTCCGAAAACCATAATAAAGCGATGGGTATGTACATGGATAAAGAAATTACACCTTTCGATAATGCGGAGCTGCAGAAAGTTCCTATGTTCGTTCACATTCCGGGTTACGGAAAAGGGAAAGTAATGGATGAACTTTCAGGGCAGCTCGACTTGCGTCCTACAATTCTTCACTTATTAGGTATCGACACGAAAGCAGATATGCAATTTGGATCTGACGTGTTTTCACCAGATCACGAACCGTTTGTCATATTCCGTGATGGCCGATTTGTGACAGATAAAAACATCTACACTCAGGAAGTCTGCTATGATATCGAAACAGGAGAGCCGACAGATGAAGCGCAATGTGAGCCGTATGTAGAGCGTGCCACAACTGAGTTAAATTACTCAGATACGGTCATCAATGGCGACTTGCTTCGTTTCAAAGATCAGAAAGATGGCAGTCCGGAGATGAAAGAGAGAGAATAAGTTGATGGAGCTGCGCGGTCGCCTATGCCGCGCAGCTTTTTTCATTTTCATTTAATACATCTTGAAAAGGGGAAACGTTTTGAAGCAGACAATCATAATGATCTTACTAGCTCTTTTTCTGGTGGGCTGTGAGCAAAATGAAATAGAGAATACGGAAGAAAAGAACCCGCTTGTGGTTGATGAAGAAGTATTGTCTGTTAAAACATTGAAAACATCCGAGGAGAACTTGCGGTTTGTGGCGGGCTGGCTTGACGATATGAATATAGCTTATGTAGATCATCATGATGCAGAAGACCGTCTTCAGGTATTCAACTTAAAGACGGGAGGAATACATACGATCTATACGGATGCTTCGATAATTTCTGAAGTACTGATACATCGATCAAAAAAACAACTGCTTGTCAAAACATCAGATACTTCTACAGAGGCGAATATGACTGTGATAGATACAGAAGGCCGAGTGCTGGATGAATTAACTGTCGATTCGTCGGAACTTGAGATTCAGTGGAACGATGCAGAAGCGTCCAAACTGTTGATTTCTGCTTTTCGAGAAGACTGGAGTTATCAGGTTTTCCTATATGACATGAGTGAAAAATCTTTAGAACCTATCGAATTGACTGATCCATTTCCACAATGGATGGGAGAAGATCAGCTCGTTTACCTAGAAGACACTACTATAGTAAAGGAATCGCTTCAAACGAGTGAGAGAAGTGAGCTAGTCACCGAGGTTAATCGCTTTCATGCTTCATCAGAACAACTAGTTGTGGAGATACCTGACGAAGAACAAACACGCTTTACTGTTCTCGATGCAAATGGGGAAGAGAAGCATTCATGGCAGGCTGAACATCCATCGGAAACAATGGAGGATGTTGAATTCACAGATGACGATAATATTATTATGTCAACTAATCTTTCGTCCGATGATCAAGATGGTATGTCTACAATGGTTCAAGTCATAGATGGGGAAGCGATAAAGCGATATGATCCTGAGGTGGAAGGCGGTCTGCTGAATTGTTCACCAGACGGCGGAACGTGTCTTGTAGGCTACCGTATGGATACACTGATTGATCTAGAGACGGGAGGAACCACACAGTGGTTGCAACTCAATGAAGTGGAACCGGTGATTGAAACAGCAGAAGCAATAACGGAAGAATAAAAAATAAGGACATCCTCCAGTATAGAGGTGTCCTTATTTTTTGGAACTGATTATTTGTGTAGCTGTGGCGGGTATCCTGAATATATAACGGTAGCAATTGTAAAGCCTCCGATAACGACAACAGTTACCACATTGAAAATTATACTTAATACATTCCGCTCTTTAAAAGCTTGGACCGTTCCAAAGACTGCTAAGATTGCAATCAATCCAAAAATGACGACCAATAAGTTCATTGAGTAGACACTCCTTTCAACATTGAAAAAATGAATGCCGTATAGCGATATTCCTCCTCTATTGTACTGTTAAACAAACGTTTTGTCGAGATTAAATAATGACGATTGTTTGAAATATGAGCAAGGTTTCATTAATATTAGAAAAAGAGGTGAGTTAATTGAAGATACATATACATCCATTAGGTCCAATTCAGACAAATTGTTATGTAATTGAAGATGAAGAGAAAAATTGTTTGGTGTTTGATCCGGGTGAAGAAGGCGAGGCATTGCTTTCTGAACTGCAAAAGTTATCACTAAAGCCTGTCGCGATCATGCTGACCCATGCACATTTTGACCATATTGGTGCAATCGAGACGATTCGAAGTGCATACGATATCCCGGTCTACGTGCATGAAGCTGAAAAAGATTGGCTAGGCAACCCGCAGCTGAACGGATCAGGGAAATATCCGATGTTCCCGGACGTGATTTGCAAACCGGCCGATATTTTATTGAAGGATGAAAAAAACCTGCAAGTGGGGCCTTTCACGATGGAGGTCCGCCATACGCCGGGCCATTCGCCTGGAAGCGTGTCCTATGTCTTTGCAGACGAGGGATTCGCCATTGTGGGGGATACGCTATTTAGAGGTAGTATAGGGCGTACCGATCTTCCGGGAGGTCATACAGAAACGCTTTTGTCTTCTATCCACAACGAATTATTATCATTAGATGAAGAATTGATGATTTATCCGGGACACGGCCCGGCGACGACACCTGGTATCGAACAAGATCAGAATCCGTTCCTGCATGGATTTTAAAGCAAAACAAAAAACAGCTCTCGTGATGAGGCTGTTTTTTGTATGTACGGATTAGTGTCCTCCACCTGGTACATGAATAAATATGGAATAGTAACTGAAACCAACCATGAAGATCATTAAGTATGCTCCGAATAAGTACATGTACATACGCTCTGAAAGTTTCAAGTATCCAAGTAGTACGAAGAAGATAGTGCTTGCGACTAGCAGTAAAGAAGCAGGAATCATGTGTCCAACATAGAACATGACCGCAAAAATACCTGTCCAGAATCCGCAAAGTTTGAACATATTATCCATCTACGCGTCCCTCCTTCACAACAATACAATAAGCTCTTATCCATTATAATAGAACGTCAGCCTAAAAGTAAACTCCAATCAATTTCACATTGTGACAAAAAAGTGTACTTGTTTCGGTGACTTAGACATTAGCTATCCTCAGTATAGCAGAACCATCCAATAAAAATAATATGAAAATTCATTTTCTCTGTGATTTTGAGTTCTGAAAATACATTTTGTCCTCTTATTCACGATGATAATTAAATTATCTTAAATGAATACAATTTTCCAACAATTCATTTCCAATGTATACTCCTGCGTAAGATGAAAAGTGGTCTTTCATCATACGGAGAAAGGGGAGAATTATGGAAATTATAGCGAATCCAATAGAAAAAACGTGTTTTCAGTTACTGGAGAAAGCAATTCATTTAGAGGCTACAGATATCCATTTTGTGCCGACCGCTGAAGGTTATGATGTGACCATTCGCAAGCATGCATTATTCTCGAAAATTGGCCAATTCCCTCATACATTAGGCGGCCGTTTGATTTCGTTTTATAAGTTTTTATCTTCGCTGGATATTAGTGAACAACGCCGGCCTCAAAGTGGCTCCTTTCATCGGTCGTTCTCTGACTACAACTTTTCTTTTCGTATATCAACCATTCCGTCTATTCAATTGCGGGAAAGTGTCGCCATCCGTATCCAGAAACATGACAAGGTTGTACCCCTTCAAGATTTGTGTATAAATCCCCAGTGGAGCAGACAATTATCAGAAGCTGCTGCTCATAAGCAGGGATTATTTCTTGTCACCGGCCCGACTGGTTCAGGCAAAACGACGACATTGTATTCACTGACGGCTCATTGTGTGAACGAGTTAAAGCGCCATGTGATTTCATTAGAGGATCCAGTGGAGAATAAGCACAGCCATTTACTGCAAATCCAAGTGAATGAAAGATCCGGCATTACATATTCTGCCGGATTGAAAGCTATTTTACGGCATTCGCCTGATGTCATCATGATTGGTGAAATACGGGATGCAGAAACAGCCAAAATTGCGGTAGAAGCTGCTTTGACAGGGCATCTCGTACTCAGTACGATCCATGCGAAAGATCCGGTAGGCTGTCTTTATCGATTGCTTGATCTAGGAGTTCACTTAGAAGAACTTAGACAAACGCTCATCGCGATTTCCGCCCAGCGCTTGATTACAAAGCAAACAGGCGAAACAGCCGCCATTTTTGAAATTTTGCAAGACCCATACATCGAACAAGCGGCAGAAGCAATCTCGAAAGGACATCGTTTTTCAATGCCATCTGAACGAAAAATCGATATACAGTCAGCTTTCTATGAAAGAGTGCTAAACAATGGTGTCTAAACTTCTTGGCAGACGTTCGCCTAAGAAAAAGCTGGTGAAGCCTGCAGAGTTTTTGCATAGACTATCTGTTTTGCTGCGGGAAGGTTACACGTTTCATGAAGGACTGATTCTTATCTTGCCTTATCATTCAAAAGAATACGAAAAGAAATTGGCGAAAGTTGAATCCGAATTAAAAATGGGTTTCGGTGTCTCCTATATATTAAAAAGCTTGGGATTCAGCAAAAGTATTATGTTGCCGATTGTCATTGCAGAAGTCGATGGAAATTTAGTTCGCGCTTTGGACGAAGTGGCAATGCGTGTCAACCGTACCGCTGAAAAGCAAAAACAACTACGTAAACTGCTAGCCTATCCCGCTGCTTTATTTTCACTTTTATTCGCGTTGTTGGTTGCTTTTCGCCAGTTTTTCCTGCCGAACTTTGAAGCATTAACTTTGATGCGTGCTAGTCAAGAATCTGGTGTGGTCCGGTATTTACCTCGACTGGTTTCCTCTATACCGGATTTAATTTTGCTCCTGATAACGACAGCAGGTATTGCAATGTTGGGCTTGAGAATCTGGTTGAAGAAACTGACAGCTGAGCAAATGCTGAAGCAGCTTTTACGTGTTCCCGGGCTTGGCCCTTTTTATAGTGCGATGAAGACGAGAGATTTCGCTAACGAGCTAGGCAGTTTACTACAATCCGGTTTGTCGCTGCAAAGCGCACTGAATGTCTTGGTAGAGCAAAAAGAAGATCCTATTTTATCTGCAATATCAGGACAGCTGAGTGCCCACGTCATCTACGGGGAACCATTGCATGAAGCCATTCGGTTAACAGATGGTCTCTCCAGTAGCTTAGCGGATTTTGCGAAACATGGTGCAGACAGTGGATATTTACCGAAGGAGTTACTGATTTACAGCCAGCATACAAGCGAACAGTTAGAAGAGAAGATGAACAAAGGAATTGCTGTTTTGCAACCAGCCTTATTTGGCATACTGGCCGTTTGTATCTTACTATCCTATTTGTCGATCCTACTTCCTGTTTACCGCATGATCGATAGTATTTAAAGAGGAGGAAATAGAATTGGTAAAAAGATTTTTAAAGAACGAACAAGCTTTCACTCTAATCGAAATGATGATCGTTTTACTTATTATTACTATTTTAGTTCTTATTGCTATACCAAATGTCACAAAACATTCGAAATCAATAGATGAAAAAGGCTGCGGTGCTTATGTAAAAATGGTGGAAGGACAAATACAAGCGTATAAGATGGACGAAAAGAAAACTCCTAGTTTAGCAGATCTCACGTCAAAGGACTATTTACCCGAAACTCCGGTTTGCCCGGATGGTAGCTCATTAGAAATCGATGCGGAAGGTAAAGTGAAGGTTGCAAAGGCAGGAGGATAAACGCATATTGCAAGGAGAACAGGGTTTCACATTCCTGGAGCTTTTACTCGTTCTTTCCATCATCGTTATATTAACTGCGGTCATTCTGCCGTTCAGTGAAAAACGTCTCCTCCAGGTGACTGAAGAAGACGCATTGAAATCGTTTATGGTGGCAGTCCATGAGACGCAGTTGTATGCCATTACGCATCAAGAAGCTACTCGAGTTGAGTTTAGGGATGAAGGAAATGGTTATAGGGCGTATAGAAGTGATAGGACGATATTATTAGAAGGCAAATTTCCAGAAGGAATGATGAAAATCCCGAACGATGGTTTAAGAGATTTGAGTTTTAGTCCTTCCGGGAATATGTCTCCGACAGGCAAAATCAAGATTCGAACAAAAAAATCCGGGCAGAAAACAATCAGTTTTCAGTTTGAAAGGGGAAGGATGATGATCAGTGGATGAAAAAGGACAATCTTGGCCGGAAGCGATGCTGTCCTTAGTAATTATCCTGGTGATTTTTAGCTCGCTCTTGCCTATGGCTACGAAGTTAACATCCTCTGTCCTTATCAAGAAAAACGCCATGATTGCCGCCGAAACAAGCTTTCAGGCTGCCATTCATTTTCGGGCAAACGGCCAGCTTTCAGGCAGCAGAACGCATGAAGGCCGTGACTATCATTGGACGGTGTCTGGCGGAGAAATCTGCGTAACGTACGAAGAAGTACGAGGCCTTGGCAGTAAATGTGTGAACCTATGAAGAATCTGGATGAAAAAGGGTTTTCATTATTCGAGAGTATAATTCATTTGATGATTTTTTCTATCCTTATCCAGTTAACGGTTCTTTTCTTTTATTGGAAAGCACCTATTGAAACGAGTTACCAGAATGATTTTCTAGGTGAGTGGGAGTTATTCTCTTTAGAACTCCAGCAATTATTAGAAGAAGTGGAGTTTGTCGCAGTACCTACAAGTACTAGTGTCTCGTTTGCAACGGAGAGGGGGTTGGTTACCATTCAAGTATACCAGCAGCTGATTCGAAAGCTCGTAAATGGACAAGGCCATGTACCTTTATTGATTGGTGTGAAATCATGTGAATTTATAGTGGATGGCAATCGCTTGCACGTATCTGTAGAAAAGGTTGACGGGACCAAGAAAGAAAGGACGTTTGCCATTGGATTATATACAGAATGAAAAAGGAGGGATGTTTGTTTTTGCCATTGTCCTATTATTTTTCGTTAGCCTCTTTCTTTTCTCCCTCGTTTCATGGCATGATAGTCTTTATGGAATATACGATTCTCTCGAACGCTATTATGAGCGAGAAGCAGTCGAATTAATGAAACGGGATGGATGAAAATGAAAAGGATTTACTTAGTAGGATTTATGGGGTGCGGGAAAAGTGCGATTGGTAAAAGACTTCATACGCTCACAGACATTCCATTCTATGATATGGATCATGTAATTGCAGATCAGATGCAATTGACGATACCTGAAATCTTTAATCAATATGGAGAACCATACTTTCGTCAATTAGAAACTGAGTTTTTGCGCTCGTTTCCTGAAGAGTTTTGTATCGTCGCAACAGGTGGGGGCGTGGCAGTAAAAGAAGAAAATATACAGCTTATGAGAGAAAGCGGCATGGTGTTTTTCTTAAATGCCTCGTTCCGGGATATTTGGCGAAGAATATCGACTGATGTCAATCGGCCAATTGTTCAACAATCTTCGCGAATGGAGCTAGAGACATTGTACAAGAAGCGAAAGCCTAAATATTTGCAGGCCAGTCATTTCACAGTAGAGACGACTGGGAAGTCATTGACAGAAATTGCAGAGTATATTATCTTTCAAATAGAAAGATATCAATAATTATCAAGTTAGAAGGCGAATGATGATTGGGATATTTTGATTATCATTCGCCTTCTGAGCACTTTCAGAAATAGATTGCGCTTTCTTATAATTAATGTTAAGATATCAGTGACAAGTAAGTTAATGAAATAATGCGAATGATTGCATGGGGAGAGCGCGCATTGGGCGCCGCCGAAGGAGCAAGTAACGAATGTTATGAATCTCTCAGGTAAAAAAACGCATGCAGGACGCATCTCTGGACAAGACCGAAGAAGTTTTCAGGCAAAAGGACAGGGGTTCTCTTATCACAGGGGACCTCTGTCCTTTTTGATTGAACTACTACATACTGATCGATCATCTTGACATCAGCGTCGATCAGACAATGAAGGAGGAAACAGATTGACGAATCAATTATTGCGCACCCCGTTATTTGAAAGTTACAAAAAATATGGAGGTAAGACCATCGATTTTGGAGGTTGGGAATTACCTGTTCAGTTTTCGAGCATTAAAGCTGAACACGAAGCAGTTCGTACAAAAGCGGGTTTATTTGATGTTTCTCATATGGGTGAAGTGCTGGTCAGCGGAAGCGGAGCTCTGGAGTATTTGCAAATGCTCGTCACAAATGATGTATCGAAACTAGCGATTGGTCAAGCTCAATATACAGTGATGTGTAATGAACAAGGCGGCACCATCGACGATTTTTTAATTTATAAGTTAGCGGAAGATCGCTATTTGTTAATTGTCAATGCTTCCAATATCGATAAAGATGTTGCTTGGATGGAACAGCAGAAAACAGAGGATGTTGTCATTGACAATCAATCCACGGATTATGCATTATTGGCATTGCAGGGTCCGGAGGCTCAGACAGTGCTGCAAAAACTGACAGATCAAGCTTTAGAAGAGATTAAATTTTTCCGATTTAAAGAGCATGTACAAGTGAGCGGAGAAGACGTACTCATTTCACGCACAGGCTATACCGGGGAGAATGGGTTTGAAATCTATGGGGCACCACAAGCCATTCAAGCATTATGGCCGAAGATTTTACAGGCGGGTGAAGCGGAAGGTGTCGTGCCTGCAGGACTTGGCGCCCGGGATACTTTGCGTTTTGAAGCTGGACTTCCATTGTATGGTCAAGAACTGTCGGCTGATATTTCACCTCTGGAAGCCGGACTTGGTTTCGTAGTGAAATTAAACAAAGAGGTTGATTTCATTGGAAAAGATGCATTAAAGATGCAGAAAGAGCACGGCTTGCTTAGGAAGCTTGTGGGACTTGAAATGATTGATAAAGGAATTCCGCGCACAGGTTATAAAGTTTTTTCGGACGGTCTGGAAATCGGTCAGGTGACGACGGGTACTCAATCTCCTACATTAAAGAAAAATATCGGATTTGCATTGCTGGCTATCGATTATACAGAACTTGGAACTGAGGTAGAAGTCGAAGTCCGTGCAAAGCGGTTGAAAGCTAAAGTGGTTGAAACACCTTTCTATAAAAGATCATAAGGGAAAAGGGGCAGAAATATTATGAAGCATCGTTATCTTCCAATGACGGAGCAAGACCAGAAAGATATGCTGAACGTGATCGGAGTCTCTTCAATCGAAGAATTGTTTTCAGCTATTCCTGAAAAAGTCCGATTTACTGGGGAGTATAATATAAAACAAGCCAAATCTGAAACTTCATTGTTAAAAGAACTTAGCCGCTTGGCTGCTAAAAACGTGAATGCACAGGACTATGCTTCTTTCCTGGGGGCGGGTGTCTACGATCACTATAAGCCGATCATTGTCGATCATGTCATTTCGCGTTCAGAGTTTTATACGGCTTATACACCTTACCAGCCGGAGATTTCGCAAGGGGAATTGCAGGCGATCTTTGAATTTCAAACAATGATTTGCGAATTGACGGGTATGGACATTGCGAACTCTTCCATGTATGACGGCGGAACTTCATTGGCTGAAGGGGGAACTCTGGCGGCTGGGTATACACGCAGGAAAAAACTACTCGTTTCTTCCACTGTTCATCCGGAATCTCAAGCTGTCGTCCAATCGTATGCTAACGGGCAATCTATTGAAACTGTGACCATCCCAAATACAGACGGCGTGACAGACATTGAGAAACTTACGGAATTGATTGACGATCAAACGGCTGCTGTGCTCGTTCAATACCCGAATTTTTATGGGCAAGTGGAAGATCTTCAGAAAATGAGTGAAATCGCGCATGCGAACGGTGCTTTGTTCGTTGTATCTGCGAATCCGCTTGCACTCGGAGTTTTAACGCCTCCAGGAGCTCTTGGTGCGGATATTACTGTAGGTGATGCTCAGCCGTTTGGGATTGCAGAATCATTTGGCGGCCCGCATTGCGGCTATTTTGCAGTATCGAAGAAGTTGATGCGTAAAGTGCCGGGCAGATTAGTCGGAGAAACGACGGACGATCAAGGACGCAGAGGCTACGTATTGACTTTACAAGCACGTGAGCAGCATATCCGTCGCGATAAAGCGACTTCTAATATTTGTTCGAATCAGGCGCTAACAGCACTTGCAGCATCCGTTGCAATGACGGCACTTGGCAAAAAAGGAATTAAAGAAATTGCTTATCAAAATATCGCTAAAACAGCTTATGCCCGTCAGGCGTTTGAACAGGCCGGCTTTAAAGTGAAATTTGGTCCAGCACACTTCAATGAAATCGTCATTGATTGCAAAGCACCTATTAAGGAAGTTAATAAGCATTTGCTCGGATCGGGCATCATTGGCGGGTATGATCTCGGTTTGGTCGATGAAAAATTGGCCAATCATGCGTTAATTGCCGTAACAGAACAACGTACAAAAGAAGAAATCGATGCACTCGTGCAAGAACTGGAGGCTATCCATGCATAACGAAAATCAACCACTCATTTTTGAAATGTCAAAAGCTGGACGTGTCGGTTACAGTTTACCCGAATTGGATGTACCTGAAGTAGATGTAGCGTCTATTTTGCCACAGCCACTCATTCGTCAAGTAGACGTTGAACTTCCGGAGGTAGCGGAACTGGACATCATGCGCCATTACACAGCGCTATCCAGACGGAACCACGGAGTAGATTCAGGATTTTATCCGCTCGGTTCTTGTACAATGAAGTACAACCCGAAGATCAATGAAGCCGTCGCACGTTTCCCTGGTTTTGCACGTGTTCATCCACTGCAAGATGAATCAACGGTACAAGGTGCTTTGGAAGTAGCGTATGATCTGCAGGAACATCTGGCTGAAATTACCGGTATGCCGGCGGTCACATTACAGCCTGCAGCCGGGGCGCACGGTGAATGGACGGCATTGATGATGATCCGTGCTTTCCATGAAGCAAACGGCGATACGGAGCGGACAAAAGTGCTTGTGCCTGACTCAGCTCACGGTACGAATCCTGCTTCTGCCACAGTGGCTGGTTTTGATACGGTGACAGTGAAGTCGAATGACAACGGACTGGTGGACCTGGAAGATTTAAGGTCTAAAGTAGGCAGCGATACGGCCGCGTTGATGTTGACGAATCCGAATACGCTTGGTCTGTTTGAGGAAGATATTCTAGAAATGGCGGAAATCGTTCACGGAGTGGGCGGCAAACTGTATTACGACGGAGCGAACTTGAACGCCGTTATGTCAAAAGCACGGCCTGGCGATATGGGCTTTGATGCGGTTCATTTGAACTTGCATAAAACATTTACGGGTCCACACGGCGGCGGTGGCCCAGGTTCTGGTCCAGTTGGCGTAACGGAGGAATTGGCCGCGTTCATGCCGAAACCGATTATTGCGAAGAAAGAAGATCGTTATGTTCTTGATTATGATGTACCACAGTCAATCGGCCGCGTGAAACCATACTACGGTAACTTCGGTATTTATTTACGCGCTTACACATATATCCGTACGATGGGTCCGGATGGCTTGAAAGCCGTGACGGAATACGCTGTGTTGAATGCCAACTATATGATGCGTCGTCTGGAGCCTTATTTCGATTTGCCGTATACACAACATTGTAAACACGAATTTGTGTTGTCTGGTCGTCGTCAAAAGAAATTAGGCGTGCGCACGCTCGATATGGCGAAACGCCTCCTGGATTTCGGTTACCATCCGCCAACGATTTATTTCCCGTTGAACGTTGAAGAGGGTATGATGATCGAGCCGACGGAAACAGAGTCTAAGGAGACACTGGATGCGTTTATTGAGGCAATGATTCAAATTGCGAAAGAGGTAGAAGAGAACCCTAAAATCGTCCAGGAAGCACCGCATACGACAGTAATTGGCCGCTTGGATGAAACAAAGGCAGCTCGCAAGCCGGTATTGCGTTACACGAAGGAAGCTTAACCAATAAGAAAAGGAGAGACGGAATGACTCGTCTCTCCTTTTTTACGCGAACATTAGAATCCGATAGAAGAATCGGTATCCCAATCATTTCGAGTGGCTTGCCTATGTTGTTTTTGTAGTTGCCGGATGCGTTCATCGTAAATAATAATGCCTTCGTAATGGTAGGTTAGGGCAATCGACATATACAATTCATTTAATTGAGAAATCGATAAGCCTTTTGTTTTTTTAGCGATTTCATTCGTTGCGTTGTCATTTAATAGTTTCTTACGATCAAGTTTTTCGATATATTGTTTGCGTACATCTTCAATAGGAGAGACGATTTCATACGTACTATCGAAGCGTCCTGCCCGATTGATTAAAGCAGGGTCAATCCGTTCGGGATAGTTCGTCGTGCCAATGATGAATAAGCCGTCTCTGACGTGCACACCGTCTAATATATTCAAAAAAGTACTTCGCATATGTTCAGGCATGGAGTCAATATCCTCAATAACGAGAATTGCAGGCGCCAGCCGTTCCACTGTAGAAAACACTTCCTGTACGGAATGACTGCCTGTGAATTCCGTGATTTGCCAATAAACAACAGGTGCGTCGGTCGTTCCGGTAATCGAGCGAACAAGTGTCGTTTTGCCGTTACCCGGAGAGCCATAGAGCAAAATCCCCCGTTTATACGGCAATCCGTATTCTTTGAAAAATGCACCGTCGTCATGGAAAAATTCATCGATTGAGCGGTAAAGCTCGTTTTTTAAATGCTCATCCAATAATACGTCGCTTCGTTCAATTTGTTCTCCTAAGCCGTAAGTTTTCTTTTCGATTCCTTCTTCCGTGTCGACTAAATACGTGATATTCGTCTTCATCGACTCGCGTTGCAGATTATTCAATTCTTCAATAAAGTTCTTCACATGCTCTGCCGACGGAGCAAAGACCGTATGTTCCGACCATGTAGAACCAGTGGCGACATAGTAGCTAATATTAGCTATTGCTATTTGATGGTCAGGAAAAAAGATCAACTGATTGTCAATTGTTTCAGCGCTTTGCAAGGCAAAACCACTTGTAGATCCATCTTGCTGAATCTTTTCTGTGGGCAGTGTCTCATAAATGTGGCAAAGTGATTGATAGGGCAATTTTTTACGATGAATCAGTTCAGGGAGCATCGTCTCTGTATACGAAGCGAATTCATCTACTTGAACAATCCGCCAACCCGCAGCGGAGTGCTTGTTAAGTTTGTTTATAATGGCCTGGATGATGACGCTGTAATTTTGGTAATGAGGCAATTTTTCATAGTGGTCCGAGCTGAGAGAGATTAAAAATTCCTGTTTCATGGATTGTGTAATTCTCCTTTAGAAATAGTAAATCCTCCCGATTAAGGAGGATCTAGTATTATTATTTTGTTTTGATCTTGCCTGTCCATTGCTTGAACCCGCCACGTAGTTGATAGATTTCCGTACAACCTTTTTTCTTAAGGAATAAAGCTGCGCGGCCTGTACGGCTTGTGTTTTGGTCGTAAAGATAAATCGGCTTATCAGGACGTATTTCTCTATAGCGCTGGGTGAACTGAGTGAATGGAATATTTCGTGCACCTAAAATATGTCCAGCGTCGAAATCTTTTGGTTCACGGATGTCAATCAATTGTGCTTTTCGGTATCCTTGAATGAATTCTTCCTGTGTTAAAGTGGTAAGAGCTTTTCCCACCCGAACGTATGTAATAACGAAATAAAGAATGATCGCGAGCACAACGGCTCCTAAAATATAATACGTCAAAAAACTTCCCCCTTTTATCAATATCTCTAGTATAAAGATTTTCTAGCATCAGTTCAATCGGAATGATAAAATGTAATGCGTTATTGTTTTTTTCGTTCACGATTTCATATAGCATAAATGCAGTACGATAGACGAAGGAGAATGAATATGACAAAAGCAGTTTGGCATTATGTGGATTCGGGTAAGTGTACACCTTCTTTCAATATGGCGCTGGATGAAGCGCTTCTTGACTTACATAGCCGTGGGGAAATCGGACCGGTTCTGCGTTTTTATGAATGGTCTCCCGCAACATTATCCATCGGTTATTTTCAGCGTATAGAAAAAGATATCGATATGGAAAAGGTAAAAGAACTGGAGTTGGGCTTTGTCCGCAGACCGACGGGTGGCAGAGGCGTTCTGCATGAGCATGAATTGACTTACAGTGTGATTGTCAGTGAGCACTATAAAGGAATGCCGGAATCCGTCACAGAAGCATATCGTGTGATCTCAGGCGGTCTGCTCCAAGGCTTCCGCAACTTAGGTTTGCAGGCGGAGTTCTCCATTCCGGATAAAGACGTGACGGACCAATTAAGGAACCCTAAGAGTGGGGTTTGCTTCGATGCGCCAAGTTGGTATGAATTAGTGGTGGAAGGAAAAAAAGTCGCGGGCAGTGCGCAGACACGTCAAAAAGGAGTGATTCTCCAACACGGTGCCATACTGATGAGTCTAGATGTAGACAAGCTGACGTCTATTTTTAAATATTCATCTCCGGAGTTGAAGGAACGTGTGCGCAGAACATTGCCAGACCGGGCAATTGCAATTGATCGGCTGACAGATCGAGACATCACAGTCGATGAATGCAAAGTGGCCTTTTCGCTAGGCTTTGAAAAGGCATTGGATATTTCATTGGAGCCACTCGAATTAACGGAAGAACAAATGGCATTGGTGCGTCAAATCGAGAATGAAAAATATGCCAATGATGACTGGAATTACAAAAAGTAAAGTTAGTTCTTTTGCTTTATTTTTTTAAAGGAAGGTTGTTGTATCAATCTTTTTAAACTCGAATACAAAATTTGTGGATTGACAAAGTTTCAAGATATAGTAGATTAGGGAATAGAGAGAACACAACATGTTGTGTTCTATGAAGTCGAAGGAGGATGTTATATGGTTACGGTTTCGAAACAAGGCGAGCCATTTCTGGACAAAAAGCAGTTAAATGAGGACATTTCACAATTTCATCAAGTGCACCCGATCACTGAGGATATGAAACTGACGCATAGCGGGGTGTCGCGTCTCGTGATGATCGATCGCTATTCATTTAAAGACACTGAAAAAAAGACGTTGAAGGTAGGAGACTTTGTTGTCTTGACAGTTAGGGAAGATCCGAAATTCCCTGCACGCGGATTGGGATATATTACAAAGTTGGACAAGGCAGAAGGGAAGGCGGAAATTTGGATCGAAGAAGAATACCGCTCTTCCATTGACGATCCTGAGGAACAACACAAAGGAATCATCTCGCGGCCGTTAGATGTGCTAGAGAAACCTCTTGAAGTGTATTACGAACAAATCGCAAAACGGAATGCGACAGGCTTAGCTACTGTAGAGAAAACAGCGGACAGAAGAACGCAATCGTATGAGATGTTCTACGAGCAGTTGAAATCATTAAATTTTGTTCCAGCTGGACGAGTTCTGTACGGAGCAGGTTCGGAAACGGATGTTACATTCTTCAATTGTTACGTCATGCCTTTCGTTCCGGATTCTCGTGAAGGAATTTCAGATCACCGCAAGCAAGTGATGGAAATCATGAGTCGTGGCGGCGGTGTAGGGACGAATGGTTCGACATTGCGACCGCGAAACACACTGGCACGCGGAGTGAACGGAAGATCTTCTGGTTCTGTTTCGTGGCTGGACGATATTGCGAAATTGACACATCTAGTTGAGCAGGGTGGATCAAGACGTGGAGCACAAATGATTATGTTAGCTAACTGGCACCCTGACATTTGTGAATTTATCATCTCCAAGATGCAGAATCCGCGAATTTTGCGTTATTTGATCGAAAACACGGAAGACGAGTTAATTCAGAAACTCGCGAATGAAAAATTGAATTTCAAACCATTGACACCGCAAGAAGAAGCGATGTATCAAGGTATCACGAATTATAAGCAAATTCCTGGCCAAGGCGGCTTCAACGATGCAATCATTCGCGATGCAGAGCTGAAATTGCAGGATGGCGGAACATATACAGTTCATAATCCGGAATTTTTAACAGGTGCGAATATTTCCGTTACATTAACGGATGATTTCATGAAAGCCGTGGAGGAAGACGGCGATTACGATCTTCGTTTCCCGGCAGTTGAAAATTATTCACCTGAAGAAATGGTGCATTACAACGAACAGTGGCATGAAGTCGGTGATGTGCGCGAATGGGAAAGACTTGGTCACGAAGTCCGCGTGTACCGTACGATCAAAGCCCGCGCATTATGGGATCTTATCAATATTTGCGCAACATATTCTGCGGAACCGGGAATTTTCTTTATTGATAATGCGAATGACGAAACGAATGCGAAAGCGTATGGACAGCAAGTTGTAGCGACGAACCCGTGTGGTGAACAACCACTTGCACCATATTCTGTCTGTAATTTGGCAGCTGTCAATCTTGCTGAGATGGCAGATAAAGAAACGAAGACAGTGAACTTCGAGAAATTAAAAGAAACCGTTCGAATCGGTGTGCGCATGCAAGATAACGTCATCGATGCAACCCCATATTTCTTAGAAGAAAATAAAGTACAAGCCCTTGGCGAACGCCGAGTAGGACTGGGCGTCATGGGACTCGCAGATCTTCACATCTATTGCGAAAAAGAATACGGATCGCCTGAAGGCAATCAATTGGTGGATGAAGTATTTGAAGCGATTGCGACTACTGCTTACCGCGAATCAATTGAACTTGCGAAAGAAAAAGGAAGTTTCCCATTCTTGATTGGCAAGACAGATGAAGAAACAAAAGCATTGCGTCAGGCATTTATTGAGACAGGTTATATGAAACGTATGCCTGAAGATATTCGAGAAGCGATTCTAGAGCATGGTATCCGAAACTCCCATTTACTGACAGTTGCTCCGACTGGGTCCACTGGAACAATGGTTGGAGTTTCTACCGGCCTTGAACCATATTTCTCCTTTACGTATTACCGAAGCGGACGTCTCGGTAAATTCATCGAAGTGAAAGCGGAAATCGTAGAAGAGTATTTGCAAAACAATCAAGATGCTGATCCGGAAAATTTACCGAATTGGTTTATTTCATCAATGGAGCTTGCACCTGAAGCGCATGCGGACGTACAATGCATCATCCAGCGCTGGATCGACAGCTCGATATCGAAAACGGTCAACGCGCCGCGTGGCTATACTGTTGAGCAAGTCGAGAGCGTCTATGAAAGATTGTATAAAGGTGGAGCGAAAGGCGGTACAGTATATGTCGACGGCAGCCGTGATTCGCAAGTCTTGACTCTAAAAGCGGAAGAAAATATTCCGGATACAGAAGAGTTAGTAGAAGTCACGGAACAGCCGAAAGTCGTACTCGTCAATACGATTCAAGCATTGCGTTCTACTAACGTCACAATCGGCTCTGAAGTAGGCGATACATGCCCGGTCTGCCGACAAGGTACAGTTGAGGAAATTGGCGGATGCAATACATGTACGAATTGCCAAGCGCAATTGAAGTGCGGGCTGTAAGGAAGATACATCTGGTTAATTTGAGTACAATAAAACACAAAGACCGCTAATTCATAATGGATTAGCGGTCTTTACAATGTTTGTATATACCTAACGTTCAGAAGTGTTGATGTAAGAAGAGATACGACTTATTCAATTGAGTTGGCAATCTCAACCAATGTATCAGCTGTTATTTCAGAAACGCTTTTATCAATTGCAAGCACGTATTGCCAATGATCATGTTCAAAAATCAAAAAATTAAATAACGGATGCTCAATATAAAGGGCTTTTTGTCCATTTTTAAGCGTGTAATCTTTCTGATTGGCATTACTTTTAAAAGTTAATGTATTCTCCAAAGGTCGGATAACAATTTTATAATGGTTTTCTACAATTTCACTATTAATAAACTTGATTTCCAAAGAGTCATTGAGGTTGTATTCGGTGTCTTCGGAAAATCTTCCCAATTGATGAGTGAAAGAAATAGAAGGCTTGATCTTTGGTAATTTTAAAACATGGTTAAAATGACTTTCAAACTTTTTCACTGCTTCATCCGGGGATGTATATCCTATTCGAGTGTATACTTCCTCAAGGGAGGGCGGTATATTGGATGAATTCGCTTTAGCTGTTCCAAAAATCAATACGGAAACTACTGCACCAAATAAAACCAGTAGAACCGAAAAAAACTTTTTCAATTTCATCACCCTAAATTAAATTTGAGTATAGTATGTTCCGCATAATTTCAATCATACTTTCACGGTAAAGCTCCGGTTTGCCTAGAATCAAAAACACCCCAAAAGTCAGGATACTACCCGACCTTTGAGGTGCCATTTAACTTATGACAGAATCGTTACAGGTTTCTGTTCTTCCACTGCTTCTTTTTCAACCGCCACTTCCGAGTTCAACGCACTGACCCCGTATTGTTCCACTTCCAATAACTTCTCGAAAGAAGCAATCGCTACTTCCACTTGCTTATCGTCCGGCTCTTTTGTTGTCAGTAATTGCAACCAAAGTCCAGGATAGCCTAGATAACGAAGAACAGGTACATTTCGTACAGCATTGGTTAGCTGAAGTACTTCAAAAGAAACACCCAACACGACAGGAATCAATAAAATCCGGTTGACGACACGTAGCCAAAGCGGGTCGGTTGGAACTAGGAAATAGATGAACATTCCAACGATGACTGTAAACAATATGAAACTGCTGCCGCATCGATAATGCAGTCTGGATTGCGATTGGACATTTTCAACCGTCATCTCCATATGGTTCTCATAGTTGTTGATCACTTTATGTTCCGCACCATGGTATTGGAAAACACGTTTGATGAGCGGGGTCATAGAGATAAGCCCGATGTATGTCAGCAGAAGGACTAACTTGAAAAAACTTTCCAGCATAATCTGTGCGGTTTTACCAGGCGCTACCGACTGGAATAATTCCGCCAAGAAGACTGGCACGAGCGTAAAGACGAACTTGCTGAATAAAAATGTCAGCACTCCGACTGCGGCTACACCTAAAACCATCACGAGCTTCGATGTTTCTTCTTCTCCTTGCTGTTCATCTTCTTCTCCTGGCATTACATCATAGCGGTCACTCGCAAATGTTAGATGTTTTGAACCATTCCCAGCAGATTCGATCAACGCAACAATTCCCCGAATTAAAGGGATTTTCTTGAGTTTTTGACGGACGGGATGTTCTTCCCTCGGTACATGAAAATATTCAATCGTATCATCTTTCCTGCGAATGGCGGTTACCGTATCCTTTTTACCGCCAAACATTACACCTTCTATAAGTGCTTGTCCTCCGTATGCAGGAGGAGTTTTAGGTTTACCCATTACATACCCACACTTTCTGTCGTTAGAAACGATATCTATAGTGTACTAAAAAAACTGAAAATGCACCATTGAGATGTTTAAAAACAGCAAAAAAATCCGACAATGAAGCAGGAGGGATTATTATGCGAATAACTGCAACACACTTCTGGACAGCTCTGATGGCTGCTGTCTTATCTATCTTTTCATTAAAATTTCTGCAAGTCTTCAAATTTATCAAATGGTCTCCAGTCGGTTGGTCAGAAAGATTACACATATTCACTACGACTCCGGGCTGGTTCAAGTGGACTTTATTAGGAATTGTCTGCTTCGTACTTTTTTTTCTTTTATATATGATCGCGCTCTTTACATCCAAAATTCCACCTTCAGTATCGTCTCTGATCATCACCATCATTGCGCTGGTTTTCATTGAATGGGCAATCCATGTAAACGCAGAATTAACAATGAAGCAATTTTTGAAAAAACTATCCATCCCATTTGCTTGTCTACTCGCGATGGTCGTCCGATTTGTTATCGGCACATCCGTCTATATGAGAAAAACGTTTTAAAACAGAAATAGAATTAGTTTGTCAGCCTAACTCATTGTGCTAAAATAGGAAGGAAAATGAGTGGGAGGGAATTAGATGGAACTGTTACTGTTAAATGGTCCGAACTTGAATCGTTTGGGCAAGAGAGAGCCTGATATCTACGGGGCGGAGACATTGGCAGATATAGAAGCAAGAATTCAGCGGTTGGCTGACGAATCAGATATAGGACTGTCTTGTTTCCAATCCAACGTAGAAGGAGAACTCATCAATCGGATCCACGATGCAGAAGATGCGGGAATTGACGGAATCATCTTTAATCCAGGTGCGTTCACACATTACAGCATTGCGCTCCGGGATGCTATTGCATCCATATCTGTTCCAGTAATCGAAGTCCATATCTCAAATATACATACCCGCGAAGAGTTTCGTCATACCTCTGTCATTGCGCCGGTTGCGGCAGGGCAGCTTTGCGGATTTGGTACAGCAGGATATGATCTCGCCTTCCATGCATTTCTGCTAAAACGAGAGGGGAGAACGTCTTGAAAATTGAACAACTGCGCAAACTGTTAGAAGAACAAGAATTGGATGCATTACTCATTACGAGCCCTTACAACCGCCGCTATATGACCAACTTTACAGGTTCTGCGGGATCCGTGATCATTTCTCGCAACGACGCCGTTTTCATTACAGATTTTCGTTATATGGATCAAGCGAATACTCAGCTTACAGGCTATCGTATCGTGCAGCATACAGGAACGATGATTCAAGAAGTCGCCCATCAAGTGAAAGAAATGAAAATCAGCAAATTAGGGTTCGAAAAAGAGCATCTTAGCTACAGTCAATTCCAAATGTATGATGAACATGTAGATGCACAACTAGTCCCTGTTGCCGGCCTGGTGGAAAAACTTCGTCTGATTAAGACACCGGAAGAAATTGAAATATTAAAGCAAGCTGCCGCCATTGCGGATGCTGCGTTTGTTTATATTTGCTCCGTCATCAGAGCAGGAAAAACAGAACTGGAAATCGCCAATGAATTGGAGTTTTTTATGCGCCAGCAAGGTGCAACATCCTCTTCATTTGACATCATTGTCGCTTCGGGCGAAAGAGGGGCTTTACCACATGGGGTTGCTTCTGATAAAGTGATTGAGAATGGTGATTTTGTTACAATGGACTATGGTGCGCTCTATAATGGATATATTTCTGATATTACCAGAACAGTATCTGTAGGCCAGCCTTCTGCTAAACTAGTAGAGATTTATGATGTGACATTGACCGCACAGCAATTAGCGGTTGAAAATATCAAGCCTGGCATGACAGGGATTGAAGCAGACGCAATTGCTCGCGGTTACATCAAGTCAAAAGGCTACGGAGATGCATTCGGTCATTCAACGGGTCATGGGATTGGCATGGAAGTCCATGAAGCACCCGCCTTATCGTACCGCTCAGAAACGGTCTTGGTGCCGAATATGGCCGTGACGGTGGAGCCGGGGATTTATTTGCCTGGGATCGGCGGTGTTCGGATCGAGGATGACATTCTGATCACTGAAACGGGCAATGAACGATTGACTAAGTCTACAAAAGAACTGCTTATTTTATAATCGATTAATTGGAGGAATACGAATGATTTCAGTAAACGAGTTTCGTACAGGATTAACAATTGAATTTGACGGTGATATTTGGCGTGTTATGGATTTCCAACACGTAAAGCCAGGGAAAGGCGCAGCATTCGTTCGTTCGAAATTGCGTAATCTTCGTACAGGCAACGTCAATGAAAAGACGTTCCGTGCAGGTGAAAAAGTAGAAAAAGCACAGATCGATAACCGTCGTATGCAATATCTATATGCCAATGGCGATGAGCATGTTTTCATGGACAATGAATCGTATGAACAGCTTGAACTTGCTTCTTCACAGCTTGAATATGAATTGAAATTCTTGAAAGAGAATATGGAAGTGCATGTCATCTCTTATAAAGATGAAGTGCTCGGGGTTGAATTGCCGAGTACTGTAACATTGGAAGTAGCAGAGACTGAGCCTGGTATCAAAGGCGATACAGCGAGCGGTGGTTCCAAGCCGGCTAAAATGGAGACTGGATTAGTTGTACAGGTTCCGTTTTTCGTCAATCAAGGCGATAAGCTGATCATCAATACAGAAGAAGCAGAATACGTTTCACGCGCATAAAGCGATCAAACATACCCGAAACACACGAGAAAAGCTCTCGTGTGTTTTTTTGCGTCTTGTCATATCGCCCGCACGCTATTCATACAGTGGACCATGGAGGAGGCGTAGCGGGATGGAATTGAACGATTTATTGCGCATCGCCGGCGTCGGATTGGTGATTGGTGTTTTGCATGTGTTTTTTGAGCAGACAGGAAAGAAAGAATTTTCATTTTTTCTATTTTTCCTAGCGTATCTTTATATTTCGATTGAATTGCTGATGTTTCTTCGCGTGTTTTTCACGGAAATTACAGAATTCTTCAGCTGGTTGTCGATGGCGATGTAATGGCGGTCATCTTTCAACTGTTTATTGTCTACATCTTGTTGCTCTTATTATCTTTTGCCGCTCCCGCATTGCATCCGATTCTCTATACGACGCTATTTTTGCTTACGGCAGTGTATGTTCTATTTACATTTTTAGTGCCTTTTGCTACTTCTGTCCTGTCACTAGTCGAGAAGGTGCCGGTCCCTTACACCACCTTATTAGTTGTCAGCGCGGGACTGTACTATATGGGTGAGCTACTGGCACTTCAAATGAAAGATGAGGGATACGGAGCGTTTGCGCGGTTATTTCAGACGGTCATGAAAATCGTGATTCTGACGCTTTGGTTTCCGTCCATTAAACAATTGATTGAAACCATTCACGCTTTGATTCCTTGGTAGGAGGATCGGAAACTACTACAACGAATGGACGAGACGTCTATGCCTGATTTTCTGAATTCCATAATCGCCGAAGTATTAGGACCTTTTTTCCTGCTAATGGTCATGTTACTGATCACGTTACTAGTCGATTTTTTTCTGCCGGCGTTCCAAAAATGGACGAGGTTTGTGCTGCTTCTCCTCGTTTTACTTTTACTGATGGAACCGGCAACCGAAAGCTTTCGACAAATCCAACTCATCACCCACTCGATCGCTTCTTTATTTCTCGGAATGTATCCACTTATCGCAGCAATGATTTTAGCATCAGGCGCTACGTTCAGTGTGGTGAATTTCCAGCCTGCGATGTTGTTGTTTGCTCAAGGTGCTGTAGTCTTTGCGGAAAAGTTTTTGCTGCCGATTTTATCGACGGCGCTGTTACTGGATATCCTTACTCGGTTGATGCCTGAAATCGTTTTTACTAGGATGGCAGATTTACTGAGAACATCGTTGCTTGCGATAGTCTCTGCTATGGTAGCGGCCTATTCGATTTTTATTACAGCTGGCGGTGCGTTGACTTGGACATTGTCCGGTACATTAAATGAACCGATAAAGGAGTTGATCCGCCAGAATATCCCGCTGATCGGTTCACTTTTGACGGATACACTCGGCTCAATCGGCCGCTATTCTTCCGGTGCAACCGCCTATATAAGCATCTGGCTGTTGCTTTCCATTTGGACAGTAGCTTTGTTGCCGGCATTGAAGATATTATGTACTGCTTTCTTATTCAGATGGACTGCGGCGTTAATCGAACCATTTTCTCAAAAAGAAGTATGCGGATTACTTGATGATATAGGACGTACTCTTTTTGTTCTCTGCGCTATATCTTTTCTCATTTCATTTGCGTTCATCTATACGACGATCTTTATCGTAACGTTTATTAAAATGATGACGCTTGGGAAGTGAGGAGGGGGTAACTCTGATGCATCTGTTTCTAACCGGTCTTGCAAACCTGGTGTTGCTTGCGTTGATTCTCCAATTGTTAGCATCGGAGGAAATGGAGAAAGCCTTTGTTCCGTTAATTAAATTAGCGATTGGATTGTGGATCTTACAATTTTTTTTACAGGCTGCAGGTCATAAGTTGTTTTAACTCTACATACTATGCAAATGTAGAATCCCATTTGGTAACTGAATGAAAGCCACTATGAGATGGTGATGGAAACATGCAAAAAACAAAGAAAAAATCCCAAATGTTGTTAGTCGGTCTTATGATGATTGTATTTGGCATCTTGTACATCACCAGCACGGAAAGTCTAGGAGGGGAAAACCGAAAAAAAGAAGAGCAGCGTCTGCAATCCACATTAGAAGAAACGCTTGAACAAATGGAGGGACTAGGGAAAGTTACGGTTTACTTTCATTATGACGAGAGAGAAGTCGAGAGTTCATTGGCTGGGTACTTTTCGATCTCCGACACTCAGGCTAAAAATGAATCTAAGTTAAAAGGCCTGCTCGTTGTGGCGGAAGGAGCCGAAGATCAGGCTGTGCGAAACGAACTCTCACAATTACTAGCCAACGTCCTTCAATTGCCTGAACATCGTATTGTTATCGTGGAAATGAAGAAAAGGGGGAATCATCTTGAAAGCAAATAAACGAACAGTTTGGTTTTTAACATTACTCAGTCTTGTAGCAGTCATCTCCATCTACTACGTCAAAAAAGAGGCACCTATGCCGTTTGATGGAATCGCGATCTTCACGAAAGAAACAAAAGATGCGACGAAGTTACTGGAGAAAGAAGGTAAAACGGATGAAGTGAAACCAGTCTTTGCCGAATCGTATATCTTCCAGGATATGCGAATGGAAGTACGAAACGAGCGCAGTGAAATGGTGGAGCAGTTAACCGCAAAAATGACTTCCTCCGACTTTACAGCAGAAGAAAAAAATGAAATCTTTGATGAGATTGCAGAATTGCGCAAAGTAAGCTCCACAGAAGCTTTGATGGAAATGCAAATCAAAGCACTGGGCTACCCGGAAGTATTTGTCCGAGGAGAGGAAGAACGTGTAAACGTTACAGTCCTATCAAATGAAGAGCATTCACCTCAAATGGCGGATGAAATCACTCAATACATCATGTCAAGCTGGGATGGCGCGCAAACTGTCAAAGTGGATTTTGCTGAATCAAAAGAATAAACAGTTCAACCAGGGGCCTCGATGGCTTCTGGTTTTTATCTTTATTCAGCAGAAAACTCTCACTGAACAATAGAATGCAGGATAAGATCGCTACATCCTGCGTCACGCAGACCTAATCACAATTCAAAAACTGAACGCAATAAAGTCACGATGTTATTGATCATTTAGTAAAGTGTATGTTAGAAATAATTGGGACTTTTCTTTGATTAATGAATAAAATACGATTTTACTATTCCAAATTTATAGTAAAACGTCTATCATAGTAGAAGATAGGAAGAATAAAATAGTCAGGAGAATCAGTTATGTTGAAAATTCAAGAAATTCGAGAAATTATCAAACTAATCGATCAATCATCCATCCAAAAGTTCACGTTCGAATCGGACGGTGGAAAAATTAAACTAGAAAAAAGTTCTGGGGAAACGCTTACAGTGGTTTCTGATGCTCCGTTAGCAGCTCCAGCTCCACAGGCAGTACCACAAGTTGCGGCTCCAGTTGCAGCGCCAGCAGCTCCGGCTCCTGCAGAAACACCAGCACAAGCATCAGCACCTGTTGAAGTAGCAGAAGATGCATCATTGCACAAAATTACTTCGCCAATGGTTGGTACATACTACCAAGCTTCTTCACCTGACGCTGCTCCATATGTTAAAAAAGGCGATAAAGTCACAGCTGAATCCATTGTTTGTATTGTAGAAGCTATGAAACTATTTAATGAAATCGAATCCGAAGTATCCGGGGAAATCGTTGAAGTGTTAGTGCAAGACGGTCAACTTGTAGAATACGGACAACCTTTATTCCTTGTTAAAGAGAATTAAGGGGGACTGACAAATGAAAAAAGTATTAATTGCAAACCGAGGAGAAATCGCAGTACGGATTATCCGTGCTTGTAAAGAACTGGGCATTCAAACAGTGGCAGTTTATTCAGAAGCCGATCAAGAGGCGCTGCATGTCCAACTGGCCGACGAAGCTTACTGCATCGGACCTCGCTTATCAACTGACAGCTACCTGAATTTCTCGAATGTCATCAGTGTAGCGAAAGCAACTGATTGCGACGGGATCCATCCAGGCTATGGGTTTCTCGCGGAAAATGCCAGCTTCGCAGAATTATGTGAAGAAGTGAATATTGAATTCATCGGACCTACATCTGAAGCAATTTCGAAAATGGGTACGAAAGATGTAGCGCGAAACACGATGCAAGAAGCAGGCGTTCCGATTGTTCCTGGTTCTGACGGAATCGTGGATGACGCAGATCACGCTTTAAAAGTTGCAAAAGAAATCGGCTTCCCTGTTATCATCAAAGCTACAGCTGGCGGCGGGGGGAAAGGAATCCGTGTCGCACGCGATGAAGAAGAACTTGTAAAAGGCGTGAACATCACGCAAAAAGAAGCTGCTGCAGCATTCGGTAATCCAGGGGTCTATCTTGAAAAATACATCGAAGTTTTCCGTCATGTAGAAGTACAAGTATTAGCAGATAAATTCGGCAACACGATTCACCTCGGAGAACGTGATTGTTCGATTCAGCGCCGTATGCAAAAGCTAGTCGAAGAAGCGCCATCTCCAGCTTTGACTCCGGAGTTGCGTAAGCAGATGGGGGAAGCTGCTGTCAAAGCTGCTGAAGCCGTCAATTACCGCGGTGCAGGTACAGTAGAATTCATTTTCGACCATATCAATCAAACGTTCTATTTTATGGAAATGAATACGCGCATCCAAGTGGAACATCCTGTTACAGAGATGATTACTGGTGTCGATTTAATCCAACAACAGTTGAAAGTAGCCTCTGGCGAAAAACTATCGATCAAACAGGAAGATATCCAAGTGAACGGCTGGTCGATCGAATGCCGTATAAATGCTGAAAACCCAGAAAAGAATTTCATGCCTTCACCTGGTCAAGTGACTATGTACTTGCCCCCTGGCGGTTTTGGAGTACGTGTGGATTCAGCTGTTTATCCAGGGTATGCGATCCCGCCATTTTATGACTCAATGGTCGCGAAATTGATTGTACATGCCGATACGCGCGAGCAAGCGGTCGCTCGGATGAAACGTGCATTGGATGAATTCGTAGTTGAAGGTGTAAATACGACGATTCCATTCCATTCTAAATTAATGGATCATGAAGTATTCCAATCCGGTGACTTTGATACGAAGTTTTTAGAGAAATATGACGTCATGAATTAATTGGAGGAGAAGTGTAATGGCTGATAAAACAAATCCATCGTTTGTCGGAATGACACCGTCTGGAGATGCTGCACTTGGACGTGTCCAACTCGCGCCTGAAGTACTTGAAGTCATCATAGGCATTGCCACGGCGGAAGTCGGTGGTGTTGTTGCCACTCAAGGGAATTTTGCGACAGGAGTTGCGGAAAAACTGGGTAAAGTGATGTATGGTAAGGGTGTGAAGACCGAGTGGGCAGATGAAGGACTGAAGATCGATGTGTATTGCATTATCGAATATGGCCATTCAATTCCTGCAGTTGCGGCAGAAATTCAAAATGAAGTTCGCCAAGCGATCTATCATATGACTTCACTTACTACTCATGAAGTGAATGTTCATATTACGGGCATTCAATTCGATGAATAATCTATAGAAAAGTAAAAGGGGCTATCCTGAAAGAAATATCTTTCAGTGATAGTCTTTTTTATGTGATTCAGAAGAGTAGGTAGCGCAACGCACATTTCCTGACGATATCGACTGTCACGAGTTAGTTGTAAAAAAGCATTTCTTGCAGCCGGAAAATAGCCGTCTGCAAGTCAGGTGAACATATCGGGCAGCCTCTTTTTTCCTTGATCTGCATCTATTCAAAGTTCTTTGTCTCTAAATCGCAATGGTTCGCACAAAATCACAGGATTCTACTAGTTCTTTTCGTGGCTTTTGTGCTATCATTAGGTTTTGAAGATGCGCGGCAGAGGAGATAAGAAATATGAAACGACGAGAAGCACGTGAAAAGGCAATTCAAACGCTGTTTCAGCTGGACAATAGTGAAATGAATGTAGACGAAGCCATCGGATATGTAGTCGATGCGCCTCTTAATACGTTTTACGAACAATTGGTTCGAGGCACAGCGGAAAACTTGACGGAAATTGATAACGAAATCACAAATAAATTGGAAAACTGGTCGATTGACAGACTGCCGAAAATAGAACGTACGGTTCTGAGGCTTGCTGTTTACGAGCTCCTGCACAATAAAGAAGTTCCTGACCGAGTGATCCTAAATGAAGCGATTGAATTGTGTAAAACATTTGGAGACGAAAAGTCCGGTCGTTTTGTCAACGGTGTATTATCTAAATTCAACTGATTTCGGCTCACTTCCCATATGAAGTGAAGTATGCACGTTAGAGCTCGATCAACTTTCAATACAAATAACAAAATGTTTGGTGGGAAAATCATGTCTAGTAAAAAAATTGATGGAAAAGCAATTGGACAAGAAATCCGAGAAGAACTGAAAGAACAAGTGGCTTCTTTAGTGAAACAGGGCTATCAACCTGGACTAGCTGTTATTTTAGTTGGAGAAAATCCGGCATCTCAGACGTATGTTAAAAACAAAGAAAAATCCAGTATCGAAGCAGGCATGAAATCTGAGCTGATCAAATTGCCTGATACGGTTTCTGAAGAAGATCTTTTAAAAGAAGTAGAAAAATTGAATCAAGACGATTCGATCGATGGGATTCTTGTACAACTTCCATTACCGAAGCATATCGACGAAAACAAAGTCATTCGCGCCATCAGTCCTGAAAAAGACGTCGATGGTTTCCATCCGATGAACGTCGGCAAAATGCTGATCGGTCAACAAACGTTTCTGCCATGTACACCATATGGCATCATGCAATTGCTCGAACGCTCAGGAGTAGAAATCGCGGGCAAACACGCTGTCATCATCGGAAGAAGTAATATCGTAGGCAAGCCGATGGGACAGCTGCTGTTGCAAAAAGACGCCACTGTCACCTATTGCCACTCACGCACAAATGATCTTAAAAGCTTCACGAAACAAGCGGACATTTTGATCGTTGCCATCGGCATGGCAAAATTTATCACAGGCGATTACATTAAAGAAGGTGCTGTTGTCATCGACGTCGGCATGAACCGCGACGAAAACGGCAAACTTTGCGGAGACGTAGACTACGCATCTGCAGAACAAGTAGCCAGCGCCATCACTCCAGTCCCAGGCGGAGTAGGCCCGATGACCATCACTATGCTATTGAAGAACACAGTAGAAAGTGCAGAAAACAAATTGAATTCCCGGACTAAGAACTAAGAATCATGTAGTTTTATTGTCTTTTCTTAAATCAAAGGTGCATAATCAAAATAAATCAGCACTCATTTCAGTAACTTTAACCGAGAGACGCCAATCCCAGGCGCCTCTCTATACATAAAAGGGCAGGTGACAACAACATGTCCAATCAAACTTTTTTAACCGTTCAAGCGCTAACAAAATACGTCAAACGCAAATTCGACGCAGATCCACATCTGCGAAACGTCTATGTAAAAGGAGAACTCTCCAACGTCAAGCTCCATCCATCTGGGCATATCTATTTTACGTTAAAGGACGACAAAACGAGAATTCAGGCAGCTATGTTCCGCTCGCGTTCCAATACACTCCAATTCAAACCTGAAAACGGCATGAATGTATTGATAACAGGAGATGTCACGGTCTATGAAACTGCCGGGTCCTACCAATTATACGTTCAAACGATGGAGCCAGATGGGATTGGGGCTCTTTATCTAGCCTTTGAACAGTTGAAAAAGAAGCTGCAGCAAGAAGGACTCTTTGAAGCCAGGTTCAAACAACCCATCCCACAAACCCCTCAGACGATCGGGATAGTCACTGCAGAATCCGGGGCGGCTCTGCGAGATATGTACTCTACGATCACCCGCCGCTTCCCGATGACTAAGATGTACTTGTTTCCTGCATTAGTTCAGGGACGTACTGCAGCGCCATCTATCGTGCAGGCAATCGAACAGGCAAACAGAACAGCGGATATCGATGTATTATTAGTCGGCAGAGGAGGAGGATCCATAGAAGACCTATGGGCCTTTAACGAAGAAGAAGTCGCACGGGCGATCTTCTCCAGCAGAATTCCGATCATCAGTGCGGTAGGACACGAAACAGACACGACAATAGCGGACTATGTCGCAGATCTTCGTGCACCGACGCCGACTGCTGCTGCTGAAATGGCGGTTCCAGATCAATTGCAATTATTTCAGCATCTGAAGAATCAGCAGCGTTCCATGTATCTAGCTGTCCAAACATTACTCAGACAGCAAAACAAGCGTTTAGAAACCGCACGGTCTGCCTATCCTCTACAATATCCTGATCGATTGTATCGGCCATTTATAGAAAAAATGGACAATCTGGAAGAACGACTACGGCGCAGCGGCAACACATTGATCCAGGAAAAGCGGATGGTTTTCGATAATTTATATGCTGGTCTGCAGTACTACACACCTATTCGCCGCATCCAGCTCGAACAACAACAGACAAAACAGTTGGCAATGCGAATGAATCGTGCCGCCGAGCAGAACGTCAAACATCAGCAACAACGTTTTATCTCGCTCACACGCATGATGCAAGCACTAAATCCACTGCAAGTAATGGAAAGGGGATTTTCGATCGCCTATCAGGAAGATGAAGTCGTCAAATCGATTGAAAACCTTTCTGTTGGTGAGAAAATGACCGTACAAATGTCAGATGGGTCAGTTCAAGCTGTTGTAGAAAACATAATTCCGAAGGAGGTCAAGTAGGGATGGCAGAAGAAAAAGAAATGCAATTTGAACAAGCAATGCATCAATTAGAAGAAATTGTGCAAAAGTTAGAGGCTGGGGAGGCTCCCCTGGAAGATACAATTACATTGTATAAGCAAGGGATGGAGCTCTCTGCCTATTGTCAAAAGAAATTGCAAAACGCAGAGAAACAACTGATTCGAATGATTGATCAAGATGGAAAAGAAGCTCCATTTGATCCGACAGAAGGTGAATCGAATGAATGAGAAATTAAAAACGTTTATGGATGAAAAAATCCCTGAAATCGAAAGAGAATTGACGAATCAATTGGCAAAGTCGGATATTCCCGATATTTTGCATGAATCGATGACGTATTCCATACAAGCAGGCGGTAAAAGAATTCGGCCTTTACTAGTCCTAGCTGTTTTATCAGACTTACATTTGGATTCTGCAGATGCATTAAAAGTTGCTGCTTCTGTTGAATTGATACATACATACTCATTGATACATGATGACCTGCCTTGCATGGATGACGACGATTTCAGAAGAGGGAAGCCGACCAACCATAAGAAATTCGGAGAAGACGTGGCTACATTGGCAGGCGATGCGATGCAAGCTTTGGCATTCCAAGCATTGGCAGACCTGCGGGAAACACCGCCAGCTGCCGCAATTGAATTGGTCGGTTTATTGGCAAAAGCTTCCGGCGCTCAAGGCATGGTAAAGGGGCAAGTTCTGGATATGAAGGGCGAACAGCAAGTATTGCCTTTAGCTGATTTAGAAGAAGTACATCTGCATAAAACAGGTGCATTGTTGGCATATTGCATCGATGCGGGTGCAGTTTTAGCCGAAGCGACGGCTGACCAAAGATTCCAGTTGGCTCGTTTTTCTCGAAATATCGGTCTTGCCTTCCAAATTCAAGACGATATATTAGATGTCACGGCTACAACTGAACAGCTGGGTAAACCTGCAAACAGTGATATGACGAGTGAGAAATCGACCTATCCATCCTTACTTGGAATCGAAGGCGCACAAACTCAGTTAAAAGCACGTCATGAAGAAGCAATCAATGCCTTGCGTTCGATTGATTTGGAGCATTCTATATTGCATTTGTTGGCGGACTATATTATTGAGCGAAATAAGTAGAACGAGACCATTATATTTGTCACCGGCGATCTTACTGTTATAATGTAGAAAACAAACAGTAAACTCAATGTCTGGGTAAAAAAAGTTCCCTTTTGGAAGTCGCACGCAACACGTATAAGACGGTTCATGCGATTGATTGTGCAGGAATAGAAAGAATTACTTACTTGATGAAGGTGTGTGATCACGATGGATCTTACAACGATTACAAATCCATCTTTTATTAAAGAGCTCGATAAAGAACAATTACAGGGATTGGCGGCAGATATCCGCAGTTTCTTAATTGAAAATTTATCGGTGACAGGCGGTCATATCGGACCCAATCTAGGTGTCGTTGAATTGACGATCGCCTTACATCGGATTTTTGACAGTCCGACTGACAAAATTTTATGGGATGTTGGGCACCAATCATATGTCCATAAAATCTTGACAGGTCGTGCCGGAGAATTCGATACTCTTAGAAAATATAAAGGATTGAGCGGTTTCCCGAAAATGTCGGAAAGCATTCATGATGTGTGGGAAACCGGTCACAGTTCAACATCTTTGTCTGCGGCCATGGGAATGGCTGTTGCGAGAGATATTAAACATGAAAAAAGCTATGTAATTCCGGTCATTGGAGACGGAGCGCTTACCGGTGGTATGGCACTGGAAGCATTGAATCATATCGGTCATGAGAAGACGAATATTACCGTGATTTTAAACGACAATGAAATGTCCATTGCTCCGAACGTTGGTGCGTTGCATTCCATTTTGGGTAAGTTACGTACGGCTGGAAAGTACAACAATGTTAAAGACGAGCTGGAATTTATTTTGCGGAAAATACCTGCGGTTGGTGGAAGAGTTGCAACAGCTGCAGAGCGTGTAAAAGACAGCTTGAAATATTTGGTCGTCAATGGTGTGTTTTTCGAAGAATTAGGGTTCACCTATTTAGGTCCGATTGACGGACATGACTTTACCGAATTAGAACGTTCACTGCAGTATGCAAAGAAAATGGAAGGACCGGTCCTGCTTCATGTGATTACGAAAAAAGGAAAAGGCTACAGTCCGGCTGAGATGGATAAAATCGGTACTTGGCACGGCACGGGTCCTTATAAGATCGAGACGGGTGATTTCGTAAAGTCTCCGGCGAAAGGTCCAGCATGGAGCGCGTTAGTGTCTGAAACCGTTCGTAAGCTTGCGAGAAAAGATCGACGGATTGTTGCAATTACTCCTGCTATGCCTGTAGGTTCAAAACTTGAGTCTTTTGCGGCAGAATTTCCGGATCGCTTTTTTGATGTCGGAATCGCTGAACAGCACGCGACGACAATGGCGGCTGGACTTGCAGCAACAGGAATGAAGCCGTTCTTGGCTATTTATTCTACGTTCCTGCAACGCTCCTATGATCAGATGCTGCATGATATTACAAGACAAAAATTGAATGTCTTCATCGGAATTGACAGAGCCGGTTTAGTCGGTGCAGATGGTGAAACACATCATGGGGTCTTTGATATCGCATTCTTGCGTCATATGCCGAACTTGGTCATTATGATGCCTAAAGACGAAAACGAAGGTCAGCATATGGTGAAGACGGCGATCGAGCATAATGAAGGTCCAATCGCTATGAGATTCCCTCGTGGAAACGGTTATGGCGTTCCAATGGATGAAGAACTCCACACCATTCCAATCGGTACATGGGAAGTGTTGAAAAAAGGTGAAGAGGCGACCATTTTAACATTCGGTACGACAATTCCAATGGCGTTTGCAGCAGCAGAGCAAATGAAACAGCAGGGGAAAAATGTATCGATTGTCAATGCGCGCTTCATTAAACCACTTGATACCGATTTATTGGATGAATTATTCAAACAGGGCAAGCCGATCATCACAATTGAGGAAGCTGTGCTTGCGGGCGGCTTTGGCAGCGCGGTTCTGGAATACGCGGAAGAAGTGAATCACACATCTACGATTATTGAGCGAATTGGTATTCCGGATGAATTCATTGAACATGGAAATGTCGATGACTTATTAATGGAGATCCACATGACGCCGGAACATGTCGCAGAAGTCACGATGGAAGCTATTAAAAAGGCTGCAGAAAGAGAAACCGTATGAACCCTTCGATAAAAAAAGAACGTGTAGACATTTTACTGGTGGAACGCGGCTTGATCGCATCTCGTGAACAAGCAAAACGTTCCATCATGGCAGGTCTCGTCTACTCCGATTTGACAAGAATTGAGAAGGCAGGAGAAAAAATTTCTGTCGATGCGCCTTTGACCGTTAAAGGACCTGTTATCAAATATGTAAGTCGGGGCGGCTTGAAATTAGAAAAGGCATTGGAGTCTTTTCCTATTTCTGTGAAAGGAAAAATCGTTTTGGACATCGGCGCTTCCACTGGCGGTTTCACGGATTGTGCCCTACAGAACGGTGCCGCTCATTGCTATGCTTTGGATGTCGGCTATAACCAGCTTGCTTGGAAAATTCGACAAGATGAACGAGTGACTGTTATGGAACGAACGAACTTCCGCCATGCAACAGTTGATTTATTTTGCGAGGGCTTGCCTGAATTAGCTACCATCGACGTATCGTTTATTTCTTTATCTCTGATTTTGCCTGCGCTAAAGAAAATCATTGTGCCGGGCGGTCAAGTTGTTGCTCTCGTGAAGCCACAATTTGAGGCGGGGAAAGAGAAAGTCGGAAAAAAAGGAATCGTACGTGAAACGGCTACACATCTAGAAGTTCTTGAAAAAATTGCGCATATGGCGGTTGCTGAAGGGTTTTCAGTAAAAGGAGCGACGTTTTCTCCTGTTACGGGTGGAGAAGGGAATATAGAGTTCTTGTTTTATTTAGAAGCAGAAGATCCCTCTACGTCACTTTTTACATCAGAAAACTTCCATCAATTAGTCAAAGAGGCACATAACGAATTAACATAACGCGCAGAGAGTTGCGCGTTTTTTACATGCTATGTATAATTTTAAGTTAGGTCAGGTCAGGCATGTTGGTTAACCAATAATTCAGATAGTTATTTTTGAAATATGCATAGTAAATGCAGCAAGTGAGTCCTTTTAACAAGTGAGTACAGTATGGGTGTAGCTGTGGGATTTGCGCTCCAGACGGTACGCTTTCCGGAGGGCGTGGCTTGAGCCTCCTCGTCCGCTGCGTTACCTGCGGGGTCTCAAGGCACACGCTAATCCTCCCGGAGTCGACCGTCTTCCGCTCCAATCCCTAAATTGCATAAGCTAGGCAATATTATTTTCATTTGTAATTAGGAAAAACCTGTTCATATACTTGTCGTGCCTTTTCCAAAACAGCACACGAATTAGTTTGCTGAATTCGAAGTGAAGGGCCTTTAAAATAGTTGATCAACATGTTAGAAGTTAGGTATAGAAGAGAATCGGAGTGATTGAAAATTGAACAAAGGACAGCGCCATCTTCGGATCAGAGAGATTATTACGAATAATGAAATCGAGACGCAGGATCAACTGGTAGACAGTCTGAAACATGCAGGAGTAGATGTGACACAAGCGACTGTATCTAGAGATATAAAAGAATTACATCTAATTAAAGTACCTTCGCCTTCAGGCAATTACAAATATAGTCTCCCGCCTATTCATCGGTACAACACAGAAGAAAAGTTAAAACGAATGCTGGAGGATGCATTTGTCGGTATCGACAGCGCAAGTCATTTTATCACGTTGAAAACGCTTCCCGGCAACGCGCAAGCTGTCGGTTCGTTAATTGATAATTTGGATTGGGAAGAAATGCTTGGGACGATTTGCGGCGATGATACATGTCTGATCATTTGCCGGGAAGAATCGATGACCGATTACGTAAAAGATAAATTATTAGCAATGCTATAAGTGAGGTGAATAGTTCTTTGTTAAGCGAACTTTCGATAAAAAACTTTGCCATTATAGAACAACTTGAAATCACATTTGAAGAAGGCTTGACCGTTCTGACAGGTGAAACAGGTGCCGGAAAGTCAATCATTATTGATGCAGTGCAATTATTGGCAGGTGGGAGAGGCTCGCAGGAGTTTATCCGACATGGGACGACAAAAGCTGAACTTCAAGGGATGTTCACAGTTGATGTCAATCGACAGGCTGTGATGGACAGATTAGAAGAATTCGGTATAGAAGCAGAGGAAGGCGTCGTCATTTTGCGCAGAGACCTGAACGTAAATGGAAAGTCAGTTTGTCGTGTCAACGGCAAATTGGTGACCATAGCAATCTTGCGTGAGATTGGTGGTATGCTTATTGATATTCATGGGCAGCACGAGAATCAGGAATTAATGAATGAACGCCGCCATATTCATTTACTTGATTTTTATATTGGAGAACCAATTGAGCGTGCTCTGTCTACATATACCGAGATTTATGATAAATATAAAAAACTTCAACAGCTCATCGCTGCGAAAACACAGGATGAACAGCAAATCGCTCAGAAAATTGATCTTTATTCATTTCAACTGGAAGAGATCGATGCTGCAAATTTGGTTATTGGAGAAGAAGAGGAATTAGAGGCTGAACGCGTGAAATTGCAGCATTTCCATCGACTCTTTGATCGCTTGAATACTTCCTATGAGGCAATTGCCCTGGAATCTCATGGTTTGGATTGGGTTGGTAATGCGATGAGTGATCTGGAAGAAGCAGCATCGATTGACACGGAATTGGTACCGTTGTCGGAGACTGTGAATTCTTCATTTTATTCACTGCAAGATGTTTCGCATGATTTAAAACGGCTGATCGACAGTATGGAATTTCAGCCAGATCGTTTGAATTTTGTCGAAGAGCGTTTAGCGTTATTTCTGACATTAAAAAGAAAATATGGAAAATCGTTAGAAGAAATTTTATTGTATCGGGATAAAATTGCCGATGCACTTGATCAATTGGTGAATCGTGACGAAAGATTGCATCAAAACCAAGAATTATTAGCACAATACGTAAAAGACTTGGAAATAGAAGCGAATGAATTATCGATTATTCGAAAAAAAGCTGCGCTTCGTCTTGAAAAAGGAATAGAGGAACAACTGAAACAACTTTATATGGAAAAAGCAACATTCAAAGTGCAAATTCAACAGAAAGAGCCGAAACAATTTGATGCGAACGGTTTTGATGAAGTGGTTTTCATGATCTCCACCAATTTAGGAGAACCGTTAAAACCACTTGTAAGAGTAGCTTCAGGCGGCGAATTATCACGAATGATGCTGGCGTTGAAAACCATATTTTCTCAGCATCAAGGCGTGACGTCCATTATATTTGATGAAGTCGATACGGGTGTAAGCGGAAGAGTAGCACAATCCATCGCAGAAAAAATTGCAATGATTGCCAGTCACTCCCAAGTCCTTTGTATTTCGCATTTACCGCAAGTTGCCGCGATGGCAGATCATCATTATTTAATTAAAAAAGATATCCATGACGGCCGAACAACAACAGCGATTCATGATGTCATGAAGACAGAGCGGACAGAAGAATTATCTCGAATGTTGTCGGGTGCTGAAATCACACCTTTGACACTTCAACATGCAGATGAATTATTGACGTTGGCCAGCCAAAGGAAACAAGCTTTTCGTAAAGATATTTAGTTAAATTATTCCCTAACCAATTCAATTTACACGCATTGTTTATTTTACCCTTTCATACTTTCCGGGCGATCGGACATACCAAAGGTATCTTTCGTTGAGGAGGTGAATCATGGGATGGAATAAATCAATTAAGACTTTTTTGGCCACACTTCTGATGCTCTACATGCTGCCTGTAATTGCCAATGCCGAAGAGGAATTCCTTATTCCGATGGGGGATTCAATCGGAATCGAGATGGATTTAAGTGGGATTTACGTAACAAGCGACATTTTGATTGGTCAGGAACAATGGCTGAAAAAAGGGGATATCATTCAAGAATTGAATGGAGAAGAAATAAAGCAACTCGTCCATTTTGAACGGTCGGTGCAAAAGCATGATGCTGCTACGATGAAGATAAGCATTATGCGTAATGGAGAAAAGCAAACACTCCAGGCAGATTTGCAGCTCATTAAGCGCGTCACGCCTTTTTTGAAAGACCGGACTGAGGGGACAGGCACCCTGACGTATGTGGATCCGAAAACCGACACATACGGAGCGCTAGGCCATCAAATTATCGACAGTACGCTCGAATCGCCTCCTTCTTTTGAAAAAGGCGCGATCTATTTATCGGAAATTAATCAAATCAAGAAAAGTTCGCCAGGTTCCCCAGGTTATAAAATCTCTTCGATTGTAGATCCAAATAATTTGCTTGGGAATATTCGGATCAATAATGTTTATGGGATTTTTGGCAGTTGGAAAAATGCTTACAGTAAAGTGTTGGCAGAACCACTTGAAATTATGCAGCCTCTTGACCTAACGGTAGGTCCTGCAGAAATTTATACGACTGTACAAGGGTCGACCGTAGAAAAATTCACTATCCAAATCACGAAGATAGAAGAAGAACAATTCCAAATCCTGATGACAGACCAAAAGTTGTTGAAAAAGACTGGCGGCATATTACAAGGCATGAGCGGAAGTCCTGTGATCCAGAATGGAAAATTTGTCGGTGCAATCACTCATATGTTTGTCGATGAGCCGGAAAAAGGGGCCGGTTTGTTTCTTAAAACGATGAGAACGAACGAAAAGTGACAAAACTGCCTATGCAAAGTTTTTGCATAGGCAGTTTTCCATCCTATGTGCTGCCTGTTGAAAATAAAAAAGAAAAACGTCGAAATACATAGAAACCATCGTACAGAAGTATCAATTTGAACGAAATTAAAAGTTAAAGTAGAAATTGCCAGAAATTTCACTTACGATGATAAGAGGGATTCAACGAATGCTAGCATTTTTGCTCAGATATTATTTCAGGGGGAATGGATAATGGATAACGTTAAAATTGCGATTGTGGATGATAATAAAGAGTTGGTCAAAACGATGGTGTCTTATTTTGAAAAACATCCGGAGATTGAAGTGATCTGGACAGCGAATAATGGACAAATATGCTTATCGATGTTGGAGCAAGAACGCCCGGACATTTTATTATTAGATATTATCATGCCTCACTTAGATGGTATTGGAGTATTGGAAACCATACATGAAACCGGCGGCATGGGGAATATGCAGATTATGATGCTGACTGCTTTTGGTCAGGAGAATGTCATGACGCAAGCAGCTGGATTAGGTGTATCCTACTTCATGCTAAAACCTTTTGAATTTGATAGATTGATTGGACAAATCTTGAAAATTGCTGGAAAACCAAAAACGACTACACCATCATACGTTGTTCAGGAATCAACACAGACGACAGGAGCAGTCACTCAAAAAGTATTGGACACTGCCATTACATCCATGATTAAAGAAATTGGCGTACCTGCGCATATTAAAGGCTATGCATTTTTACGTGAAGCCATTCAGATGGTATATACCGACGTAGAGCTTTTAGGTTCTGTCACTAAAATCTTATATCCGGATATTGCAAAAAAATACAATACTACCCCTTCTCGAGTGGAACGAGCAATTCGACATGCAATTGAAGTGGCTTGGAATAGAGGGAATTACGATTTGATTTCCAAAACTTTCGGTTACACAGTGCATCATCTAAAAAGTAAACCTACCAACAGTGAATTCATTGCAATGATTGCTGACAAAATCCGTCTGGAGCATATGGTGAGCTAACGTTGTCACTCCGCTGTTTGTAGCGTTGAATTGTGCGTTGAATTGGCGATGAACTTTCCGCGTCATTGCAATGAATTTCGCGCATTCGTAGCGACTAATTATTGCGCAATCTGCATTATACCATAGGTTTGCGGCATGTGGCTAACCGATAAACTGGACGACCTACATTAAACTTTTACGAATAATGATTTATAAATATTCTTAAACGTTCGTGAAAAATAGCTTATTCTTAGGGTTATTGGTCCTAGAAATAGAATACAGTTGAATCGTAGAGAATATTCTAATGGCAGAGTTGACTTTCAAGTATCTGATTGGACGTTTCTAGCTGCCTAGCACTAGGTACAAGCTCGTCTGCGGTTTTGTTTGTCTAATCCTATCAATCGTCATTTGGACCCGTTCAACAACTTTGTAAGCGTGTTCAAGTGACTGACTAACGATTGTCTTAAATTTTTACAGACTGTTTAATTTACATCGGCGACGGCGACTTGCTTGCGTTGGCAGCGGGCGCAATCGTCAAATCGGCGTTAAAATAAAGCAGCAAAAAGGCGGCACACTTGCGGGAAATCTCCCCGTAGGCGTGCCGCCTTTTTTGCGTTTACAGCCAGACGATGATGCCGCCGTCGATGCGGTAGGCTATTTGACGCGTAAAGCCTGTCCGTTAATGTCCGCATAGGCTACGACTACGGCGCGTTTTAGTAAGGCGCAATCCTTCCGAATCGTTCCGAAAAACAGCGGGAAGTAGGGGCTGCGTGTAGGCCCTCTATAAACTACGGGGGTTCAGCGCAATGTACGCTTTTGAGGAAAGCTTACATCGGAAACCGCATGATAACGGCGTTTGGAGGTTGTAACTTTTAATGACGTATGATATAGTTAGCTCAATAGCAAAAGCATACATTGGAAAAGGGGCGGAACTCATGACGAATCAAATGCAAAACGTACAACCGATCAGAACAACCGAGGACATTGCGAAGTTCATCGACGCGATTATAACAGCATCGCCGAAAACAGCGGACCGCAACGTCTTACTATTCAAGTTAGGCGTCTCGACTGGCCTGCGCATTGGCGACCTCGTAAAGCTGCGCATTGAGGACGTGAGGGGGCGTGCTTCCGTACTCGTTATGGAAGGTAAGACGAAGAAGGCGCGCGAGGTCTATCTTGACGACATCATGCCGGAGATAGCGGACTACCTCGCCGACAAGCCCGCGGAAGGCTACCTATTCGCCTCGGCCAAAGGCGGCCATATCACGCCTACACAGGCATACAGGGCGCTCGACAAGGCGGCTGACATGCTCGATTGGGACTTCATCGGCACGCACACTTTGCGCAAGACTTTCGGTTACTTCTATTATAAGAAGACGAAAGACCTCGTAACGCTGTCCGAAATCCTTAACCATTCGTCGCAACAAATCACGCGCAGATACATCGGCATACGTGACGAAGACATACGCGAATCTGTTCGTGGTCTAGGCTTGTTTTAAGCTTGCTAACGCTTGATTCTAGCGCGTCTAAACGTTTGCACAACCAAATACATTACAACGATTTAAAGCCGTTTAAATGCGCTGAAAACAAGCGTAAATTGAACGGCTTTTTGCGTGCCTTGAAGTCGTAAGTCGGGCGAGGCAGGGGGGGCGTTCGTGGTGAATTCCGATTTCCCCCAAGCCGCCCCGTCGAAATGGGCGAAACTGGTGCATCGTGCTTACACGCAATATTTTTTAATCCGGGGGGTTGGCGCAGCAATAAAAAGACTCCGCGATTATTCTGCAGAGTCCTCTTCTACATATTCGATAATATCGCCCACTTTACAACTCAGCGCCTTACATAACCGTTCCAATGTTTCATACTCTATTCCACTATTTACCCCGCGCAATATCTTTGAAATTCCGTTACGGTGCATACCGGCAGCCTCCGCAAGAGTTCCGATATTGTAGCCCTGTGCTTTCATTGTTTCCTTTAGTTTAATAACGATCATTGTTATTACCTCCCTTTAGTATCTACTACTAGTATAAACCATTGAACACTAAGGTGTGTAACAATTTTAGAAATATGTATAAAAACTATTGACAATGCACACTAAGGTGTTTATAGTAAGAATTAAGAAATGCACACTAAGGTGTTCAAAACTGAAATGAGGTGAAATAAATGAGACGCATTATAGTTGTAACCGAGGATTACAGCGACGGTCCGATATTGGGCTGGACGCGCCATGATGAAGGGTTTCTTATAAATCCACGATTAGTCTTGGATGCGGACGAAATGGATTTAGACTTTCTGCTGTTTGACGAGCCAATCGCGGACGATCAGCAGTCGGTTAATGCACGTGATGCCTTGCATTTTCAAGTCGACATATTTCAGGGGAACAGTGTAGAAGATATAGACATCGAAAAACTCGCGAATATGACAATCGCGCAGTTAGGCGAGTTCTTAACGGGAACATCAAAATAAAAATTATCGGGGGAATGGGTTATGCAAACGACAGAAATCGGATTTAGAAAGACAATCGTAGGATGGTACATCGTAGTTTTAATCGAAAACGGCGCAGAGTACAACGTTTCGCGCGAGCTATTCTTGGAGCTAACGGGCGCAAGCAAGCAGGCCCGCGCAGGCCGCACGGAAATCACCGGCGCGCAACTTGTTACGTTACTTACAGATCGCTGGACGCGCAGAATTCCGAAGCCAGCCGACGCGGTGGCCGTATGAAGGCTTGGCAGTTAGTGCCGTTTGACGATGCTGAATTAACGCCGGAAGAACAGGCGCAAGTAGCCGAATTTGAACGGATGCTCGACGAAATCAGTACGCAATAATTGCAAGACTGCCGTACTCTCACATCATTATAGCGGCAGTGAATACGGTGCGTGACGGATTGCGCCAACAATCTAATATACGTTAAATGAACCGGCGCCAAACGGTGACAGCCAATTACGAGGGAGTCGCGCCAACGGCTTCCTCTTTTATTTAAGGAGAGTGGACGATATGGAACGATCAGAGCGGCTTGAACGTACGTTGAATTACCTGAAAAGTGAGTTTTATGCGGCGGGTGCGGAATACAAGAAGACGCAAGAAGTAGCGTTGCTCCGCGAATTGCACGCATTGACGGGTGCAATCAACGAAATCGAGACATTTATGTTTGACCGACGCGTGACGGTTATCAGCGATTGCTTGGGCTAGGGGCGTTTGCGGACGCCTTCTTTTTGAGTTTAAATTCCGCGTTTCCGTTTTCTATACGATATAGATAGTAAGGGACGTATATTACAGTTGCGTTACAACATGCGTTTGAAGACTGTCTTTTGACCGTTTGGTCCGCCTATATAGGTGAGAAGGGTCCGCCTATCCTTTTTATTTAATATCGTAGCTATCAAATATAACTAAAGGAGTTGATCGTATATGCTAAACGCAGACAACCTTGCAACCGTCCGCACGTTCCACGGTCTAACGCAGCGTAAACTAGCCGCCCTGCTGGACGTATCACAGCCGTACATCGCGCAAGTAGAGGCAGGAGCACGACCGTTGACCGACAGCCTACGTAACAAAATTGCGGCAACGCTCGACCTGACAGCGGATAAGATGGCGCAGATCATGGCGATTGATTCGCAACGGCAGACGCTACTAAGGGCGTATAGTTCCGCAGACTTGCGTTAGTAGAACCGTGAAAGATTAAACCGTTGTCGTCAGGGCAAGCCCTTCCGACTGTCAGCGTGTTCCATTATTGCGCCATGTTTTAAGTAACAACGCAATAGAGTGAAGATACGTCCGACGGCTTTAGCCGGAGGTATGTTCTTGACCTTGTTCTTCATCTTTTATTACTAGGTATATATTGCGCCGAAGTTTAGAGAAAGAGATTGACTGATAAGATATACAAACGTCCGCCGTAAATCACTACGAACACAATATATAGAGTTAAAACCGCGTAGGTATCACGTTTTAATACAACATGTTGTGTTTGTAATGACGGAATCAGGGGGACGTCAAAGCAGTGTATTATTGGGTTTTCGGGACGTCAAAGCAGTGTATTATTTTTGGGAATGCGATACCTATGCGATTTGTATGCCGCAAAAGTAGTCGGAAACACGAAAACAAAAACTGGGGGGAATCGGAGAAATGACAGAATTGAAGACGAGGGAAACTTCTATTCTATCGGATGACTCGGACGATTGCGTTAAACATTGTGCTTGGTGCGGCGAGCTGTTTTTCGATAATACGAAGCCGAAGAATAAAAAGACGTGTTCCAAAGATTGCGGCGATTCGCTCCGCAAGCAAAAGCAACGGGATAAGTACGCGGCAGACACGGCACACATTCCGCGCAAGCCGACGCAATACGAAATCTATCAAATGAGCCACTCGGAATATCCGTTTTGGGAAACGCGCGTGATGCAGAACCTAGCGCAGAAACATGAATCGCTGCAACCGACAGATAAAGTCGAGCGAATTATCGGCAGAAGGCAGATCGACGAGCTGATCGGCGGACGACGCAAGAAGTCGGAAGTAATTTCGTATGACGGCGACGAGAAGGGAAGTCACGGCGTTTCCGTCCGTTTTGCGGAGCATGACGACAAAGAGCCTGGCGAAGTTACAACGTATAAGATGACTGCGGAAGAAATGGACAGGTATTTTGCGGAAACTTACAGGAAACGGCGGTGAAGGAGGTACTTTAAGCGGATATATGACGTAATGTCAACGTAAAAGGTTGTAAAGCACCCGTTTAGCTACCTATATAGACGCCGAAAGAGTACGGACAAGCGCCGTCATTTAGCTTACAGAAAGTAGTCATAGGTAGGAAAATGAAACGTGCGGAATCGCTTGCCAGTATGTACCGGGCAGGCTTATTTACGTTAGTTTAAATTATTCTCGGAGTTAAATACCTAAAAATACGCCTACCGACACCTATAAGGTGAGAGGGGTATTTTGAAATACCAATTCAAATTGCAATATGTGTCTAAAATGTGAATGAATATATTACAATTGTGTTACAAATGCATTTTAATACTCTTAAAAAGGGCGTTTAGCTACTAGGAGGGGTGAAGGGAAATGGACTTTATAACTGATTTAGTAAATCGCTATTGCTAAAAAGTCTTTTAGTTGGCTGTACATTATAGAGGAAACTTTACGGATTAGCCAAAAGGTATTTTAAAGTAACGTCCATACGGGCGGTCTTTTTATTTACTGCGTTGTATTAATAAAAAACCACAAGGAGGTATGAACGATGCAACTAACGCCTGAAATCATTCGCATTTGCCGAACGAACCTGAACATGACACAAGGGCACCTCGCCCGTAAAGTAGGTATTTCCGGCGCACTACTCGGAGCTATTGAACGTGATGAGCGTCACTTGACGTCTTCGATAGCTGAAAGGGTACGCGCAGCCTTTCCAGTTGATGACGATGCCATTGCGAAAATCGTAGAGGCTTATGCCCGATTAAACAATAAAATGGGGGAATGATGATATGACTAGGCAGATAGACAGAATCCAAGAACAACAACATTGGATGGGCTTACATCCACGGATAAAACGCGGAGTAATGGCTGCAAAAGAGAATATGACGGTCATTGACGGCAAGGCGTTTGACCAATCCGGCAGAGATATAACGCACATGGTCGATGTAGTCGTAAAAACGACGGAAAAGCAAGCTCGCGGCCTAGAAGTAGTGGACGGTTTGACCGCACTCGAAAAGGAAAACGGCGGCTTCGTCTTTGCCTTCTTCAAACAATCGCGCACAATCGAGGAACGCTTTCCTTCATTAACACAGCAGGATATTGCGCGCCTTATGTATATCGGTACATTTGTCGCGTGGAAGACTGGACGCCTGCAATCGGAAAACGGCAAGGCGATCATCGACCGTGAAAAGCTGGAAAGCCTCGTAGAAATGTCGCGCAGACGGTTCAATGAGTTGTTTCGCCGATACGAAGCTGAGGGTATTTTGCGCGAGGATAAGGAAACGGGAGAAATCTTTGTGAATCCGACGGTATTCTTCCGTGGTCATATTAAGGGCAGTGGATTAGACGTCAGCCACTTGCAATATACGCGCATGTTTAGGACAACGGTACGCGATTTATATGCGAAATTCAAGGGTAGAACGCTAGGGCAGTTGGCGATAATCTATTCCGTGATGCCGTTTCTGAATTTTAATACGAATATCGTCTGTTATAACCCGAAGGAAACAATCGAGGAAATGTTGCGTCCTATGCCACTCAATAAATTGGCGACATTATTAGGCTACGATGATCCAGCTAAGTTAAAACGCGCGTTAAATGCCGTCAAAGTTGACGACAAGCCCGTATTTACTTATGTCACAAACGCACACGACCGCAGGAAGCAGAATATTATCATTAATCCACGCGTTATTTATGCGGGAGACGGTAAGGGATTAGGCGCGATCACAGCGTTATTTAACTAAGAAGCATACTAATCAGGGCATCATGTCAGCGCCAGTTCCGGCGGTGGCTTATTTATAATGCGCAAAAAACAGAAGGGGATTGATATTAATGGAGAAATCGAACAGACAAAAGAATCGCAAGCCACGCCGCCGCTTTTTGCCAGGTGAAACGGATTGACCAACGTATATTACAACGCACGCACGCGGCAGATATACGTGGACAAGCCCGGCGGCAAAACGATAACAATCGACTTGCCCGCGGAATTAGATGCCGTAGAGATTGCGTATACAGTTCAGTCGGATACTATGCGCGCTGTAATTGAGGCGCTGACAGGCGGTGCAGACGATGAACATTAAGGCTATAAACCGAGTCGATGCCGATATGCGCGCCATTGAAAACCGCAGAAGGGTAGCCGCAGCAGAAGCGGAAAGGCTGGCGCAGATACGCGCGGAGAAAGCCGAGCAGAAGGCGGAAGAAGAGCGAATTGAGCGCGAGCGTCCATTTAATGAAGAAGTGGCGCGCCGTTTAGCAGAATACAAAAGCAAATAAAAAGGGGATAACCAATTATGACAAACTTTGAAAAAATGAAAGCTGCACAAGCGAAAATGTACGAAATCAAACAAAGCACTACTGACGTAGCGCTGGAATACAAAACTGCGTTCGCGGAGAAACAAAGCGATTTGACATATGATCGCACACTTTCTCCTCACGGCCGTTTGCAAAAACTCGAGGATTTTAAAAAGGAGCAGGGCGCAAAATTTATCAAGCAAGCTGCGGCAATGCGTGCGGAATACGATAAAGCTGCAATCGAAGCGCAAGTAGCTGCTGAATTGTTTTTAAACGAGGACGCTAACAAGCCGAACGAACTGGCCGTACAGACGTTCAATCGAAAGCTATCCGAATTTGAAACGCAATTACTACTGGCGTCCGATCCCAAAAAAGCAATGACGCTAGTTAAGTCATTTGTCGAGGAAACGCAAGACCCGTACTTTGCCGCGCAGCTAAAAGGTGAACTGCCTAGTATCATCCGTGAAGTAACAGCGCTGGCCGGATCAGAAGCCCCGCTATTTAAGCCCCAACTTACAAGAGTCGCGGAAGAACTGAACACTAAGGCGACGGCAGGCGGCTACCGTGAGGCGCAGGAAGAACTGGACGCGGGCAGCAGGTTGGGGAGCGATATCTGGTTCCGAGCGGGTACGCAATTAAATACCGTTCAACAGGCCGTCGGCAGTGAGTTCTCGCAATTCGCCAATAATCCGACGGATTACGTCGGAAAAGGAGAGGATTAATATGCGAATCAGCTACGACCCACTACTCATTATAGGCGATCAGCACATTATCGACCATGCAGCCAGCCGGCAAGCGCGTGAACTAGAGCCGGTTGTATCCGTGTACACAGTAGACGAGCCAACACTGCAACGCCTGTTTAATGCGGCGGACGGCAGCCCCGACTATTTCACGGCGGCGCGTTATGCCAAGTTTAAGGAGCGTTTCGTTGAAAAATACGGTTAAGAGATAACCGCGTTCGCACCACGGCGGGACTGGAAATCTGCGCAGTGGGAGCGGCAAGCATTTCCCCTTTTTGAGAGAGCGCCTTGTCAGCGTTCTCTTTTTATGTGTAAAAAACGAAAGCAGGCGATTATTTATGCAAATTAAATACGATCCAATCACGATTACAGGCGACGATACAGTTATTGCAAGAGCGGCAGAACTAGGCGTTCATGCGAGCGAGACTGATATTGAAGGCTTGCGCGTCGATGCTGATACGTTGTCTAAGTTGTTTCTCGTAGCCGAGCGCAAAGGTGACGACAAGACGGCACTGGCGCAGTATATCGCGATGAAACAGGCATTTATTGCCAGCAATTAAGACGGCCCATTGCGGCTGTCTTTTTATTTACGGAAAAATAACGGAAAGTAGGCGAAGAAATGACGCTTAAAAAGTTTTTAGACGAGGCAAACCGCTTAATAATCTCGCAATTGGACAAGCCCCGCATTAAAAAGACGCGCATACAGCACCTTGAAAACTATCGCGCGAAGCTTGAAACATTGGACGAGCCGGCGAAGACGCTCGCCCTAACGTTCCTCGACGATATGGTTGCATTCGCTCACGCGGTAAATAGCGGCAACAGTGACGAGGCTGAACGCCGTGCGGGTGAAATTAAGGCGACGCTGGCCGAAATTGACGAGTCGGTGAAGACCTATCGCACTTGACCTCGTAGCAAGATTACGGCTAGACGATCAACTTAGTGCGCGAATGGGGCGCGTCAATTCGCATATGACACGCTTACAAAGCGTTACCGAACGCACGTCGGGCAGTATGAAGCGTTTTACGTCTTCCTTTGCGGGACTTGCAGGCGCTATCGGAGCAACGGCGGCACTAGCGGGTTCAATGATGTTAGTTAAAAACTCGATAGGCAGCGCGTTCGACCGGATTGATACGATGGAGCGATTCGAGCGCACTATGACAACTATGCTCGGCACGTCCGAAAAGGCGAAAGCCGCGCTGAAAGGATTGAGCGCAGTCGTTGACGGCACGGCGTACGGCCTCGACACAGCGGCTCGCTCCGTACAGAACTTCGTATCTCGCGGCATTGAAGTTAAGAAGGCGACTAAGTGGTTTGAAGCGATGGGCGACGCGGTTGCATTCTACGGAGACGGCTCAAACGAGCAGTTAGAAGGCGTTTCATCGGCGATGTCCAAAATGCTAAGTTCCGGAAAAGTGTCTATGCAGCAGATGGAAACGCTGTACATCGCCGGTATTGACGGGCCGGGCATATACGCAAAAGCCGTCGGCAAGTCTACCACGGAAGTTCAGAAAGCGTTATCCAGCGGCAAGGTATCGGCGGAAGAGTTCTTTGATGTCGTTACGACGGCGATGATGGAAGGCACGAACGGCACTCAAAAGATCGCAGGAACGGCAAAACAGGCGGGCGCAACGTGGGCGGGCGCTATTGCTAACATGAAATTCGCAGTAGTGCGAGGTGTTACGGCTATAATTACGTCGCTTGACGAGATGCTCGCAAACAATGGGCTACCGTCCTTGCGCGATATGGTAACTGCGTTCGGTAAAAAGTTTGAGAGCGTATTGAAGGGCGCAGCCGCCGCAATTCAGCCGTTTATTGATAAAGTGAAATCTATCTACGAAACGTTGAAACCGTATGCGTCGATATTCAAAGAGATTGCGATTGCGGTTGGCATCTTCGTTGGTGCCATGTTCGGGGTTAGCGCTACGCTGGGCGTAATCAGTGCGGTAGCGGGCGCACTCGCGTTCTTGTCGGGACCGGTCGGTCTTGTCGTACTTGCGATTACGGGACTTGCGTTGACAATCCGAGCTTTCTATAAGTATAGCGAACCATTCCGCGGTGCAGTTGATGGCATTGTCGGCGCGGTCAAGGGATTATTTCAGATGTTCGCGGGCAATAGTGCGGACGCATTCAAGACGTTCCTCGAAGCGGGCTTAAGCATGGAGCAAATCGGCAAGCTACAGCGGTTTAAGGTGGCGTTCTCTAAGACGATAGACGACGTAAAAGAAGCGTTCGACCGTCTCCGTCAGATGAAGCCATATCAAATCGCGACGTTGATTGGATTCTCACCTGACGCAATTAGCGGTATTACGAAGAACGTCGAGAGTCTGAAAAAGGCGTTCAGCGGCGTTGGTGACGGCGTGAAGCAGATTGCAGACGCAGCACAGCCGGCGGTAGAGTCGCTTATGGGAATGTTCGGAAGTATCGGCGATACGTTTATGTCGTTCATCGAGGGCATACAGCCGGGCATTGCGACGTTGATAGATAGGTTTAGCAGTTTCGGCGCGACCCTTGTAGACGTGTTCGTGTCGTTGTGGGGCTTGCTAGGGCCGATTTTTAGCGGAATTGCTACGGCATTCGGCATTATCGGGGATGCGGCGACTATCGTCTTTACGAATGTCGTAGTGCCGGCGATTGATCTTGTAATCTGGGCGTTTCAGACGTTGTGGAACGTAGCCGGTCCGCTTCTCGAATTACTGGGCGCGGCGATTGAACTGGCGTTTACTATGCTTAAAATTATGTGGGACACGGTCATATCTCCATTCGTCGGATTTTTAACGGGTGAATTTGCGTCTGCAGTAGAAAAGACAACGGGCACAGTCGATTCAATCGGAGCGGCGTTTGAGTTCGTCGGCGGCATCATCAGCACGGTCGCGGGCTACGTCAAAGACTTTGCGGGCGCCTTGGCCAACGTAAAAATACCGGACTGGATCGGCAGTATCGGCGGTAAGTTAAAAGGCGCGGCCGGCGCAGTTAATAGCTTTCTGGGCATCGGCGGCCCGGCAAAGTCGCATTATCACGGACTAGACCGCGTGCCTTATGACGGATACATGGCTCGACTGCATAAGGGTGAAACCGTCCTTACACGACAGGAAGCCGACGCCTATGCGGGTATAGACTACAAGTCATCATACGGCAATTCGTACGACAACCGCTCATACGACTACACCACCGTCAACCAAACAGAAAGCAGCGGCGGCAAAGGCGGCATCTACATCGCTAAACTAGCAGACGAAATTGTTGTGCGCGAAGAAGCGGATGTTGACCGGATCGCCAACGAAATGGTTAAGAAGATAATAGCAGCAACAGGGGCGGGTGCGTAATGCAGAGAAGAATTGGACTTGAAGGTAACACTTATTCGAAATTCACCCAATTGATTCGCGAAGTCGGCTACTCAAAGCCGGTTAATATCGAGATCGCGACCGTCATCGATGGCGAGCCGAATGTCCGCATTAAACTCGACCATGACGGTTTGGAACTCGAAAAAGAAGAACTCATTATTGCGAAGCACCTGACACAGCATGAGCGCAATAGTCAGATCGAGTGCGCAACTATCGACGGATCAACTAAGCCTGGCGGTACCGGCCCACATACGCACGGCTATGAAACTATTACAATGCGCGACGCTAAGATCACGGTAGATTCGTTGTTGGTGCCGGGAACGCGCGTCCTTGTTGCGTGTCTTGAAGAGGATATGGTCTACGTCGTGCTGGACGAAGCAGTTTGGTTTTAATTAGGCGGTGGGCTACGTGCCTGCCGTTTATAATATAGAAGGGAGACGAATTTATGAGGTCTATTGAAGAAATGCGCGCAGTAGTAGCGAAGAGTAAGCAAGAGGATATCGACCGCGGCTATTGTGCCATGCGTCAACCTACTGCGCCCGCACCGTTTACGCGCGACTTGTTGGAGATTACGCTGAAAGAAGCTAGACCGTTCTTTACGCGACTGGCAAAGTTGATTCTTGACTCGGACGAGATTCCGCATATGGATAGTGATAAGTTGCAAGAGTGGCTCGTTGATTTTCAAATAGCCGGCATGTCTAAGGAATCTACCGTAAACTGGCGGGCGAGGAGATACGAAGCGGTATTGCATCACGTCTTGCGGAATCACAAACAACCGTGGAGCGCAGCTACGGTATTACACTTACTATACGAGGCGCTAAAAGACCGCGACTGGATCAGCTTATATGACGTGGACCCGGCAGAATTAGACTATGATTTTGACGAAGAATATGCGAAAGCAAAGGGGTTGTATGATAGATGGCAAACGTTACGCTTGCAGAACTTAAACGACGACTAAAACCGAAACAATTACTTGCGGCAGAACTACTCGTAGCCAACGAATTTGAAACGAAAGAATCCCGCAGAACATATGAAGCAATCGCGGAAGAGGTCGGCATTACGGCGCGCTGTCTTTACGAGTGGCGTCAAGACCCGGATTTCATTCGCTATTCGGCGGCAGTCAGCGATACGCGGCTCGACAGTTACCGCGCGCTTGCTGATGCGCAGCTTATTAAACTGATTAGCGGCACTTCAAACAACGGGCTGGCGTCGGTCAGGGGGCTTGAATTATTCTATAAATTGAATGGCAAGCTAGTTGAGAAGCGCGAAGTTGTTACGCATGATAAGGCGGCGGGGCAGCGTCTAAATGACGATGATTTGCGCAAAGGTATCGAGGAATTGAACGAAATGTTGGATTAATAAAGAAAAGGCGACCGTTTCCTTAACCGGAGGCGGTCGCCTTTTTGCTTTATATGGACGGACATATGCGTATGGAGGCGTTTTATTGAGGGCAAGCGCCTACCGCGAAACATCGCTGTCTTGATATACTTTGATCGACCTATCAAAAATACGTTTTGACCCTTCAAAAATTCGCCGTATCAAATTTTCACTTCGGATATTTAGCGCCAACGCGATATAAACATCCCCACTCCGTCCGCTACCGATTGCGCGCTGTCTTTTACTTCATCGTAAATATACGTCAGCAGGTGAGTCCACGTCAGGTCGTCTTCATACGGATTATTCTTTCGCAAATAACGCATGACCTTCCGCAATTCTTCCATTCGTCTCTCGTCGAGTTCGCGCCGCAAGTAATCCCGCACATAGTCGTTCAGAAACTCGCTATTCCGTATCGACGCGTCAAGCAATAACGCCGTCGCCCGTGTCGGTGATACGTCCAGCGCGTAAGCAAGCGCAGAAATGCCCTCGTAGTCATGCGCATGAAACCGGATTGAAATGCGCTCCGTCTTGCCTGCGGCCACTTTGCGTTGTAAGGAAGGCCGGCTAAGATCGCCCATATACAGCGTATTTCCTAAACGGATTTCGCGCCGGAATGATTGCGCCAAGTATTCGACCACCTTGCGTGACTTCATGCCGCTAATACATATCGCCTCGCCAACGTCTTTTACCGGCGTGTCCGTAATGTAAGATAGTCGGTGGATCGTGTCCTTTAAAACAATCGAAATAGTTGGCCCAACATGCCGCTTTTTATCGCTACGTTGTTTCCGCGTAGCCTTGCGTGTACTGCCCTGCCCTGCTGACATATTACCGCCCCTTCTTCGGATTATTCCTGCCAAAGTGTGTCCGTGTGGCAGACTTAACTCTACGATATGGGCGATAGGGGAGTAGTATGCGGCGCAATGTATAAGATTAAAGCCAGCCGTCCATACTGCGAGTAACATAGTTTTGGAGGCGTTATATATGACGAAGCAAACGAAAAAGGAACAGGCACGCGAGGAAGCGGCGCGCATAATGGAACATGGACGCAAAATAGGCTTGCCGTCGAAGCCACGGAAACGGAAATAATGCCTACGGTTTAACCGTCGTTAAACGAGGTTTGAGGAATGTTTAACCGTTGTTTAACGGATTCTCCGAAATTGATTGCAAACGTAATAATTAAGGCGACCTACTCGATCTAGTTACGGTTAGGTCGCCTTTTTTCATTTGATCGAAAACGGCAGAGAACAACGTTTATATAAGTGGATTTGAATTGAGTTTCATATCACTTAAACCTCACCGCACCTCTACTTTTTTTAGTCGGGTTTAATAATGATTCAGTTGGCGACACCCTGTCGTGAACTTCTTGTAAATCTGATTGAATATAGTTTACGTAGCGTTGTGTCATAGAAATATCAGTATGGCCGAGTATTTTCATTAATGCGAATGCGTCACCGCCATTACGCAAAAATTTAACTGCGAAATAATGACGAAACGTGTGAGGGCTTACGCGGCCTCTAAAAGTTATGCCTGACCTTTTTTCGTACAATTTAAGCATCTTTTGAAAATTCTCGCCGTAATACTTATCCCCATATTGTGAGAGAAAAACGTACTCTTCACTATTTTCATCATCTAGACCGACATACTCAAAAAGTTTTCTCAATAATTCCGATGTGGTTTTACTTATTGGTATTGTTCTCGCTCTGCGCCCTTTGGCAATTTCTGCGCGAATGTGAATTTGGCGATATATTAAACTAATATCAAAACGTTTTAAAGATGTCATTTCCGTAACACGCATCCCCGTGTCTATGACTAATATCATTAATACATAATCACGAAAACCGGTATATGTGCGCTGATTTGGTGAATTCAGTAATATTTTCACCTCTTCGTCAGTAAATATCTCAAAGGTATGTTCATCTTCTTTTTGCGTACTGACCTCATGAGCGGGATTGTACGACGCTAAACGCTTCTTCACAGCCCAATTATAAAATACACGTAAAATACGAATTGAGTTATTTACTGTTCGCGCAGATACTCCGACCTGTTCAGAGATATTCGTGGGGTGGTCATCCCATTTTACTTTTTCAAACGTCATGTACTGCACATAATCGCGAACGCAGGTTGCTTCGATACCTTGGAGTTCGCGTTCTTTGCAAAATTCCGCGAAATGATCCAACACTTGCTTGTACGTTTTAATAGTTTTAGGACTCCTTTTCTGTAATCTCTTTTCATCAAGAAACTGGACGGCTGTTCTTTCGAAATTAAAATTCCGATCAATAGTCGAATCTTTCTTATTTAGGAAATCGAATTTCCTCATTTTTTTTCATCCTCTCTATAGCAATTAATTTTGCGCAATTTGTGCGATGAATTGCCGCTGAATTGCCGAAAGTTTGTCGGAATTACACGTATAGAAACGCGGTTTTAGCCCGCCTTATGAACGTTTACCCGCGAAGCCAACAGTGAATTCATTGCAATGATTGCTGACAAAATCCGTCTGGAGCATATGGTGAGCTAAAACATTGAAATGATAGCGCTTTAATTGGTTGGTAAACTGAAATATTCACAGTAGTATACTGCACTTCAATAGTGAAGCCATAGTCTTATACTTAAAAAGCTGATGAATAGTTACATTCATTGGTTTTTTATGTTCAATGTGAGAAAGAGCAATAAAGACAAAAAGACTCTTCTATTGATAAGACGGGCCATGGGTGAATAGTCAGGTTGAAAATATTTTATTAGAATAAAGATTATGTGAGTGAGTGGAAATGCTTATTTGCAAATAGTTCAAGCAGAAAGACCTTTCCCCCGGTCTGTTAATCTTCTATACTAAGGGAGAGTAGGGGAGGGATTTTGTTGTTAGTAGAAAATGAACATTTTATCCTTTTTGAAGAAAATAATAAAGTCATCATGAGAACAAAAAAAGAAGGCTTTCCTATCAAGTCCTTAGATACAGTAACATCTGGTTTCCCGAGATTGAAATTGCACTCATTCAAAGAATTAATGAAAGCGCTACAAAATGAAGGAGATCATGAAATAGGGCTTTATGCCGCTCCTTGTGAGTTGTATATTTCTCCTAGTAAAATGAAAGTCGAACTGCATATTTATGCGACAAAAGAAGAATTTGCAGAAGGTAAAGAGCATTTCTTGCTTCAGGCAGAAGAACTATTAAAGCAAAATGGAGTGGTATATCAATCTGAACAACTCCGTACAATCCCTTTTGTTCCCGGCAATCCAATGACGGCTGCTGTCGGTCAAGAACCTGTAAAAGGGCAAGATGCCGTTGTCCGCTATATCGAAATGCCGGATCGTAAGCCAATTATCCGGGATGATGGCTCGGCTGATCATTATGAATTAAACTTTGTTACCTCCATTGCGAAGGGTGATTGGATAGGAGAGAAAGAACTTGCACAAGAAGGCATCCCTGGATTCAATGTATTCGGAGAAGTGATTGCCGCTAAAAAAGGCGAAGATGTGAAGTTGTTCTATGATCGCAAGTCCGTCGGCGAGTTTGAAGAGGACGGGAAAGTGATTCTTCGTGCTCTGCACGGCGGGGCATTGGAACAGACGAACGGCGTAATCGGGGTAGGCAAGCAGCTGATTATACCGGACGATGTCGGGACAAAGACAGGATCCATTACATTTGATGGTTCTGTCCAAATCTATGGAACTGTTTTGGCGGGTTTTTCCGTGAATGCGACCGGTGATATTTCAATCGAGGGCAAAGAGGGGATCGCAAACGCTAAAGAAATCCGTTCAGAAGATGGGGATGTCTATATTAAAGGCGGTGTGTTTGGAGCAGGAGAAACGGTTATCGAAGCGAAAAATAACGTATACGTCAAACATGCAAACAACTGCAAAATTTATGGCAAGCAAGTGAATATCGGATTGTATTCATTAGGCTCTGAAATATACGCCGATCACATCAGCATCGACCCTCATAAAGGAAAAGTGATTGGGGGTATTACGGAAGCACTATTTTCGATTGAATGTGCGTTTGCAGGGAATACACACGAACGATTGACAAAACTCACTGTAAAAGGTGTCAATAAAGAGATGGAACTGGAAGAGATTCAGAGATTGGCCGAGCAATTGAAGAACGAACATGAAGATTTAAAGAAAATAGAGCTTACTTTGAAGAAGATGGAAGGGGCCAGGGCAAGTTTGACTGGTGAACAACTCAACATGTTGGAGAAGATGAAAACGACCATGCAAGCAAAACAACAACAGATCATGGATCTAGATCAAATGATCAAAACAAAATTGCTGCTCGTACAAACAGCAAGCTCTCCAAAGATCAACATAACGAAAGAAGCTTATCCTGGAGTGAACATCCAAATTGGAAAGATTTCTACGATGTTGAATCGTGTCACAAAAGGGGTTTTTGAACTAACTAGCGAAGGAGTATTGAATGTCTAAAAGTCAGGTGTTTGCACATCGAGGTGCATCTGGGAGTCATTTCGAGAATACGATGAGTGCTTTTCAGGCAGCAGCAAAAAAGGGAGCAGACGGCATTGAATTGGATGTTCAGCAAACAAAGGATGGACAATTGGTCGTCATTCATGATGATAATCTGCTGCGCCTGGCAGGGATTGATCAGCAGGTTGATAACTTAACCGCAGAAGAGCTGGGGCAGATCAGGATAGGGAAAGGTGGAAGTAGATTTCTTTTCGGGCACCCTATCCCGATTTTATTTGACGTAATTTCTTTTTGTCAGCAAAACGGCCTATCGTTAAATATCGAGCTGAAGGAAACTGTCTATGGGCAGCCAGCTGTCATCGAACGAATTTTGCATTATATCGAGGGAGTACCAGATGTTCATATATCCTCTTTTGACTATCCAACGCTGCAGCTGGTCAGACAACAAGACCCTTCTGTGGAAACGGCCCTGCTTTTGAAGAAAGCAACAGTGGATTGGGAGTGCTTACCTGCATATGATGTGGATGCTTTCCATTTCCATAAGCGTTTATGGAAAGAACCTTATCTGACGCCTTTGTTGGAAAGTCAGAAGACGCTGCGAATGTATGGCGTGACGGGCAAGGAGTCGTTCTTAAGTCAGTCGCCCCAAATAGAGGGATGGATCACTGATTACCCTGCGCGTGTTCAGAGAAAAATAAAAGGATCAAGGTAGTTGAAATACCTTGATCCTTTTATTTCATGTCTTTTTTAAATCGGTCAGCCACTCTGCCGTTTCTCCGATCGCGTCGCAGCAAAAATCCTGCAAAGAATCCTAACCCTGCTGCGAATAATAGAAAACCGCCTAAAAACTGCAGCCAGATGAATGGAAATGGCTGAAAAAGTTGCCCGAACAAAGAATCACGCATTAATTTAATACCGAGCGCTGCTGCAATTCCTGGAATTAAAAGAACGATAAACGCAGCTAGACGTGCCATAAGATTCAACCCCTTATCCTATTTAATTTTACCGTGTAAGGATGGATTGTCAAGGCTTGCGGCATCATGTAGGATGGAGATATAGACATTGTGTTAACAAGCATGAAAAGTATATTGATATTTGTCAAAGTTGCTTTCTTGCGGTAAGAAATCTAAAATTAATTACATACAAATACTATTTTACTAACTTGGAGGGATATACGAATGGAAATGTTTACTTACATGGAAGATCACGACTACGAACAATTGGTGCTTTGCTATGATAAAACATCTGGATTGAAGGCGGTCATCGCGATTCACGACACAACACTTGGGCCTGCATTAGGCGGTGCGCGTATGTGGACTTATGAGAGCGAAGAAGCAGCGATTGAAGATGCGTTACGTCTAGCAAAAGGAATGACATACAAAAACGCGGCGGCCGGTCTAAATCTAGGTGGCGGAAAAACGGTCATTATCGGCGATCCGAAAAAAGATAAAAATGATGAATTATTCCGTGCGCTAGGACGCTACATCGAAGGTTTGAATGGTCGGTACATTACAGCTGAAGACGTAGGAACTACTGAATTCGATATGGACTTGATTCACTTGGAAACAGACTATGTAACAGGCATTTCCTCCGGTCAAGGCACTTCAGGGAATCCATCTCCGGTCACGGCTCTTGGGATTTACAAAGGGATGAAAGCTGCTGCCAAAGAAGCTTTTGGCGATGATTCATTGAAAGGCAAAACGGTTGCGGTCCAAGGTGTCGGAAATGTAGCGTATACTTTATGTGAGTATTTACATAATGAAGGTGCTCATCTGATCGTTGCTGATATAAATAAGCAAGCAGTTCAACGCGCAGTAGAAGCATTCGATGCAAAGGCTGTCGAGACGGATGAAATCTATTCTCAGGAAGCAGATATCTTCGCTCCATGTGCACTAGGCGCCGTCATCAATGATGAAACGATCCCGCAATTTAAAGTGAAAGTGATCGCTGGATCAGCCAATAACCAATTGAAAGCACCAGAGCATGGAGATCGCCTGCATGAAATGGGAATCGTTTACGCACCGGATTATGTCATTAATTCTGGCGGCGTCATCAACGTGGCAGACGAACTCATAGGATACAATAAAGAACGCGCATTGAAGCGTGTCGAAGGAATTTACGATACAATCGCCAAGATCTTTGAAATTTCAAAAAGAGACAGCATTCCTTCCTATCAGGCTGCCGATCGTTTAGCAGAAGAACGGATCGCAAGAGTGGGCGCAACGAGAAACACCTTCTTGCGCAACGAAAAGAACATTCTTTCAAATAAAAAATAAATAGTACTACCTAAGTAAAGGAAGCGGCAGACAGCTAGTAAACTGTATGCCGCTGAAATTGCGTGCTTTCTTTACAGTAGGACATTCAAAACATAGATGGAAGGGGTCCTATAATTTGAGCAATGAATACGATTTAGTGATCTTAGGCGGCGGAACTGGCGGGTACGTGGCAGCCATCCGTGCAGCCCAGCTCGGCTTAAAAACAGCCATCGTGGAAAAATCAAAGCTAGGCGGAACGTGCTTGCATAATGGATGCATTCCAAGCAAGGCGATGCTGAAAAGTGCAGAAGTATACCGCCTTGCTCGTGAAGAAGCGGACGAATTTGGTGTCAAAACAGGTGAGGTCTCGTTAGATTTCCCTCAAGTGCAAAAAAGAAAGAATAAAATCGTGGATCAATTACATGCAGGCATCCAAAGTTTAATGAAAAAGGGAAAAATTGACGTCTTTCAAGGAAAGGGAAGAATCCTTGGAGCTTCCATTTTCTCTCCTATGCCTGGAACCATTTCAGTAGAGATGGACAATGGTCAAGAAAATGAAATTTTATTATTAAAGAATTTAATCATAGCGACCGGGTCAAAACCGAAAACGCTGCCTGGACTGGACATTGACGAACAACAAGTGTTGACTTCAGACGGTGCACTTGCAATGAAGGCCCTCCCAGCTTCGATTACAATCATAGGCGGTGGAGTGATTGGTATTGAATGGGCATCCATGCTGAATGATTTTGGTGTCAAAGTAACAGTTCTTGATCGTTTGAAGCAGATTTTAGCTACTGAGGATCGCGAAGTGGCGCTAACTGTACAAAAAGCATTAGAAAAGCGTGGCGTCACATTTGCATTAGGGGCCGATATCAAGACCGACACTCTCCAGAAAAGCACGGATAGCGTGACGATCTCTTATAAAATAGGGGAAGACGTACAGTCGGTCAGCAGTGAAAAACTGCTTGTTTCTGTTGGACGGTCACCGGTCACAGATGACATCGGGCTTCAGAACACGGATATTCAGGTAGAGAATGGGTTTATTCAGACTGCCAAAACCTATCAAACGAAAGATCAGCATATTTATGCGATCGGCGATGTCATCGGTGGCCTTCAATTAGCGCATGTCGCGGAGCATGAAGGACTATTTGCTGTCGATCATATCGCGGGGATCACGCGAGATTCGATCGATTATGAGTTGGTACCTAGATGTGTCTACTCATTTCCTGAAACAGCTGCTGTAGGTTTGACTGAACAGCAGGCAAAGAACAGCGGCTTAGCAGTGAAAATCGGTAAATTCCCGTTCAAAGCGAATGGAAAAGCTTTGGTAAATGGACATTCGGATGGATTTGTCAAAATTATAGTGGATCAACAATCCAATGATATTTTAGGTGTTCATATGGTAGGTCCGCATGTCACGGACCTCATTTCTGAAGCGGGGCTCGCCATGGTGCTGAATGCGATACCTTGGGAAGTTTCCACGACCATTCATCCCCATCCAACACTGTCAGAAGCATTCAGTGAAGCGGCACTAGCTGTAGAAGGACTCGCCATTCATATGTAAAGGGGGAAGCGAAATGAACAATCGGCACATTGAATTAGGATTGACAGATGAAGCGGTTTTACAAATGTACGAGACCATGTTAATGGCTCGTCGCTTGGATGAACGGATGTGGTTGTTGAATCGTTCAGGAAAAATCCCATTTGTCATCTCGTGTCAAGGGCAGGAAGCGGCTCAAGTTGGCGCTGCATTTGCGTTGAATCATGAGAAAGACTGGATTGCACCTTATTATCGGGACATGGGTGTAGTCTTGCATTTTGGTATGACACCTAAAGAGTTGATGTTGTCAGCTTTTGCAAAAGCCGAAGATCCAAACTCGGGTGGTCGACAAATGCCAGGTCATTTCGGCCAGCGTAAAAATAGGATTTTAACAGGTTCATCTCCTGTTACGACTCAATTACCGCATGCAGTTGGAGTGGCGCTTGCGGCTAAAATGAATAAAGAAGATTTCATCACTTTTGTGACGCTAGGCGAAGGTTCATCGAATCAAGGAGATTTCCATGAAGGGATGAACTTTGCAGGAGTCCATAAATTGCCGACTGTAGTGATGGTCGAAAACAATAAATATGCCATTTCTGTTCCAGCCAGTAAACAACTTGCTTGTGAACATGTTTCGGATCGCGCAGTAGGCTATGGCATGCCTGGCGTAACGATTGACGGTACGGACCCTCTGAATGTCTATGAAGCAGTTAAAAAAGCGGCAGACCGCGCAAGAAGCGGAGAGGGACCAACATTGGTAGAAGCGGTGTGTTATCGTCTGACAGCACATTCATCTGATGATGATCAACGCCTGTACAGAGATGCGGAAGAATTGGAAAACGAAAAGAAGTTGGATCCGTTACTGACATTTATCCATTACTTACAAGAAGCAAATGTATTGACCGAGGAAAAGCACAATGAAATAGAAGAACGGGTCAACCAAATTGTAGATGAGGCCACGGAATATGCGGAATTGGCTCCTTACGCAAAACCTGAACATGCATTGCGCTATGTGTATGATGAAAAGGGAGGCGAAGCCTAATGACCGTTCGTTCATTTATAGATGCCATCAACTTAGCGATGAAAGAAGAAATGGAACGTGATGATCAGGTATTCGTACTAGGGGAAGATGTCGGACGAAAAGGCGGTGTATTTAAAGCGACGACCGGACTCTACGATCAGTTTGGAGAATATCGTTCTCTTGATACGCCTCTTGCGGAATCGGCAATTGCTGGTGTTGCGATTGGTGCAGCGATGTATGGGATGCGTCCAATTGCGGAAATGCAATTTGCAGATTTCATCATGCCTGCAGTCAATCAAATCGTTTCTGAAGCGGCAAAGATTCGTTATCGTTCGAACAATGATTGGTCTTGCCCAGTCGTGATACGAGCTCCATTCGGCGGTGGAGTGCACGGTGCGCTCTATCACTCGCAATCGGTTGAATCGATGTTCGCCTCGACGCCGGGGTTGAAAATCGTCATCCCATCCACGCCTTATGACGCCAAGGGACTGTTGAAAGCAGCTGTGCGGGATGAAGATCCAGTGCTATTCTTTGAACATAAGCGGGCTTATCGTTTAATCAAAGGGGAAGTTCCGGATGAAGATTATGTTCTTCCAATCGGCAAGGCAGATTGTAAACGTGAGGGGGATGATCTTACCATCATCACCTATGGTCTGTGTGTCCATTTTGCTTTGCAAGCAGCAGAACGATTGGCGGAAGACGGCATTTCAGCCCATATCCTGGATTTGCGTACTGTCTATCCGTTAGACCGTGAAGCGATCATCGAAGCAGCTTCGAAGACGGGGAAAGTGTTGCTAGTGACGGAAGATAATCTCGAAGGCAGCATCATGAGCGAGGTTTCCGCTATCATTGCCGAACATTGCCTATTCGAACTGGATGCTCCGATTAAACGGTTAGCAGCACCTGATGTACCTGCCATGCCTTATGCACCTTCTATGGAGAAGTTCTTCATGATGAATCCGGAAAAAGTAGAGCAGGCGGCGAGGGAATTAGCAGAATTCTAGTTTAAGGAGGCGTGTGTTATGGGGATTGAAAAAATTACCATGCCACAGCTCGGTGAGAGTGTGACAGAAGGTACGATTGAAAAGTGGTTAGTCGGAGTCGGTGATACGGTTAGCAAATATGATGCATTAGCGGAAGTTACAACGGATAAAGTGACAGCCGAAATTCCATCTTCATTTGCTGGTAAAATCACTGAAATTGTCGCACAAGAAGGCGAGACGATAGAAGTTGGCGAAACGGTTTGTCTGATTGAAGCAGAAGAGACCGGGCAAAAACCAGTTGTCGAAGCATCTGTTCAAAAAAATGTCCAGCCAGCTGAAGATCAAAGAGCAGAACAGCCGAAAGAGAAACAACCTGCGAAACCAGCAGCTATAGGGAAAGCGGCTGGAAGATATTCGCCTGCTGTCTTAAAACTGTCGCAAGAACACGATATTGATCTGAAGCAAGTGGTAGGAACAGGTCGTGAAGGCAGAATTACGAGGAAAGATATTCTAGCGTTCATTGATGGCGGAGGAAATTCCGCGTATGAACAGCCGGAAGTTCCTTCCAAACAAGAACAGCCGGCACAGCAAGAATTAGCTTCTTCTAACGATAGACAGTCCGGAATTGAGCAAGACATTACACCAACTATTCAACTCGAAAATGGGGATATCGAGATTCCTGTGACGAGTGTCCGACGTGCTATCGCCAAAAATATGGTTCGTTCAGTAACGGAAGCTCCGCACGCATGGATGATGTTGGAAGTAGATGTAACAGACCTGGTATTGTTGCGAGAAAATGTGAAAGCTGAATTTAAAGAAAAAGAAGGCTTTAATTTAACCTACTTTGCATTCTTCATCAAAGCTGTTTCCCAGGCATTGAAGGAATTCCCTGCCGTTAATTCTATGTGGGCAGGGGATAAGATCATCATGAAAAAAGATGTCAATATCTCGATTGCTGTAGCGACAGATGATGCTTTGTATGTACCGGTCATCAAACAAACAGATGAAAAAACGATCAAGGCACTTGCGCGTGATATACATGAACTGGCAGGGAAAGTCCGCAACGGCAAATTGCAGACGAAAGACATGCAAGGCGGCACATTCACCGTTAACAACACAGGTTCGTTCGGTTCTGTACAGTCTATGGGGATTATAAATTACCCTCAGGCCGCTATTTTGCAAGTGGAGACGATCGTTAAGCGGCCAGTTGTCATGAATAATGGGATGGTAGCTGTGCGTGATATCGTCAATTTATGCTTATCTTTAGATCATCGTGTATTGGATGGTTTAGTATGCGGTCGTTTCCTGGCACGCATAAAAGAGTTATTGGAAAATATGTCAAAAGAAACGACATCACTTTATTGAGAAAAAACAACTTTCAGTCTAACACCTGAAGGTTGTTTTTTAGGAATGATTTAGAAGATCAGGAGAAAACTTCTGATTTTTCTCTTTCTTCATATAGCTCTCTACGGTACACTAGAAATATAGATGGTTTAAAAGAGGGAAGGAGCACCATTATGCCTATACATAAAATGAAAACATTCACATTTACAGCACCTTCTTACGAAGACTGGGAACATGCTGCTGTGCAATCATTAAAAGGGAAACCTTTTGAATCGCTACGTACAAAGACGGCAGAAGGAATTGATTTGATGCCCCTGTACACGAAAGAGCATCTGGATCAGCAAAAGGTTTCACGCGTTACGAAGCCTCATTTTGGATGGACGATCGCGCAACCTGTCAGTGCAGAAAATGGGCAGCAGTTTCTGTTGAATTTAAAAGAATCATTGGAAAGAGGCAACCAAGCTATCGTTTACAATGGTTTAACGCCTCTGTCCTGGCGTGAGCAGGATTTGCGGGAGTTGGCGGAGTTGCTGACGAAATATCCGATTCTTTTTACAGAGATTGAAAAAGAGGATCCTATTTTGCAAGCCTTTACATTTGTGGACTTACAGGATCGTGGAAATGTAAAGGGTATCTTTACTAGCAGCATCGGCGTTTTGCCAGAAGGATTTTCTGAAATCAAGACGAAAGGGGCAGATCTCTGGTTAGCGCATCATGAAGGAGCCGATGCGGTTACGGAACTAGCTGTAAGTCTGGCTATTGCCGCTGAACTTGCCGAAGAAGCTGCGACTTTTGAAGAATTTACAAATGGATTTTATGCCCGTTTTGCTACAGATACGCATTTCTTTATGGAAATTGCGAAATTCCGTGCTTTCCGTGTGTTATGGAAATTATTTAATGAAGCGTACGGAGTCGAAGATCCGAAGCAAGTCCCATTACTTGCGATTACTTCCTTGCGCTCTTATTCGAAACTCGACCCATACGTTAATTTATTGCGTGGCGGGAATTCCGCGTTCGCTGCTGTTCTTGGAGGAGCGGATTGGTTGACGGTGCTTCCGCATGACGTGCTGACAGGCACTTCGTCCAGCTCGAATCGCTATGCGCGGAATATCCAGTTGATATTGAAGGAAGAGACGCATATCGATCAAGTACTCGACCCTGCAGGTGGTTCGTATTTTATCGAGACATTGACAGCGGACTTGATTCGCAAAGCGTGGAACAAATTTTTAGCGATAGAAGAGAGCGGCGGCTATCAATCATTTTTGCAGTCTGGCGAACTTAGTGTGTTGTATGCGAATCGGCAAAAAGAGACAGCTAGCGGTAAAAAGTCACTGATCGGAACGAATGTCTATGCGGAATTGACCGAGGCGAATTTTGATCATTCCCCGGCTATTGCGGTTTCCAAACGCTTGGCTGAGCCATTTGAAAATCTACGTGCGAGCCGAAAAGAGGAACTGCCTAAGACCGTTTTACTGAACTTTGGTGCGTTGAAAGATTATAAGCCTCGTGCGGACTTTGTCAGTGGATTTCTGGCAGTTGGAGGAATCGAAGCGATATGGAGCCCTTCTTTTGATTCAATCGACCAAGCGCTCGTTTGGATTCAAAAAGAACGGCCGGATTACGCAGTGATTTGCGCACCCCCAACACAAGTAGAAGATATAGTTGCAGACTTCTTGAAAGAAAAATCAGCCGAATGCATCGTCGATGTTGCTGGAAAATATGATCAAAAAGTTTCCGGTCAGTGGATTGCAAATGGATTGCATGGCTTCATTTTTGCCGGTCAAGATAAAATAGCTAAGCTAAATGAAATTGCAGACATCAAGAAAGGAGGTCATTCAGTTGAGTAAACCAAATTTTCGTAAAGTGGATCTTGAACGATCATTGAATGAGCTGTCACAACAGACGCAGTCTAAAGAAGCTTTTACGACCAATGAAGGAATTGCTGTATCGCCGGTTTATACTTCAAAAGACATTAAATCAACGGAACATTTATCCGATTATCCTGGAATCGCACCGAATACACGCGGTCCCTATCCAACGATGTATGTGGCACGGCCATGGACGGTTAGACAATATGCGGGCTTCTCGACTGCTGAAGAGAGTAATGCTTTTTATCGCCGAAATCTCGCAATGGGACAGAAAGGATTATCTGTCGCTTTTGACTTGGCAACCCACCGAGGTTACGACTCCGACCACCCGCGTGTAACAGGTGATGTGGGAAAAGCAGGTGTTGCGATTGATTCAATTGAAGATATGAAGATTTTGTTTGACGGAATCCCGCTTGATCAAATGTCTGTCTCGATGACAATGAACGGCGCAGTCTTACCGATAATGGCATTTTATATCGTAGCGGCAGAGGAGCAAGGCGTCTCTCCTGAAAAACTGTCAGGAACTATCCAAAATGATATTTTAAAGGAATACATGGTGCGGAACACGTATATTTTCCCACCAGCCATGTCCATGCGGATTATCGCAGATATATTCGCTTATACTTCCCAAAACATGCCGAAGTTTAACTCCATCTCTATTTCAGGCTATCATATGCAGGAAGCCGGAGCGACAGCGGATATTGAACTTGCTTATACGCTCGCGGATGGTCTCGAATATGTCCGTACCGGATTGCAGGCAGGAATTGACATTGATTCCTTTGCTCCGCGATTGTCATTTTTCTGGGCGATCGGTATGAACTACTTCATGGAAATAGCGAAAATGAGAGCGGCACGCAAAATTTGGGCGCAGATGATGCAGTCGTTTGATCCGAAAAACCCGAAAACGCTTGCTTTGCGTACTCATTCACAAACTTCCGGTTGGAGTTTGACAGAGCAAGATCCATTCAATAACGTCACACGTACGCTAGTGGAAGCAAATGCAGCAGCGATGGGCCATACTCAGTCCTTACATACGAATGCGCTGGACGAAGCAATTGCATTGCCGACAGACTTCTCTGCACGAATCGCACGGAATACTCAATTGTTCTTGCAAGAAGAGACGATGATGACAAAAGTAATCGATCCGTGGGGCGGCTCCTATTATGTAGAGAAATTGACGGAAGAATTGATGGAGAAAGCTTGGGACTTAATAGAGGAAATCGAGTCGTTAGGCGGCATGGCAGAAGCAATCGAGACAGGGTTGCCGAAAATGAAGATTGAAGAAGCGGCTGCGAAACGCCAAGCTAAAATTGATTCGCGTGCAGAAACAATCGTAGGCGTAAATAAATACCGACTCGATACGGAAGATGCAATCGATATTTTAGATATCGACAATACGCTTGTGCGCCAAAAGCAAATAGACCGCATTAACGAGATGAAAGAGAATCGTAATGAACAAGATGTCCAAGCTGCACTGTCGGCGCTTAAGCAATCTGCTGAAAGTGGAGAAGGCAACTTGCTGGCATTGGCAGTCGATGCAGCGAGGGCGCGTGCGACAATCGGTGAAATTTCAGATGCAATTGAATCTGTATCGGGCAGACATAAGGCGGTGATCCGTTCAGTGAGTGGTGTATACAGTTCCAACTTCTCCAATGAAGAAGAGATTCAGGAAGTTAAAGACATGACAGACGAGTTTCTTGAAAATGAAGGGCGCCGTCCGCGGATCTTGATTGCCAAAATGGGGCAGGATGGACATGACCGCGGAGCGAAAGTAATTGCATCTTCATTTGCAGATTTAGGATTCGACGTGGATATCGGACCCTTATTTCAGACTCCGGAAGAAACCGCGCTGCAGGCAGCAGAAAACGATGTTCACGTGATCGGAGTTAGTTCGCTGGCGGCAGGTCATAAGACATTGGTGCCGACATTGCGGGAAGAGTTGAAGAAAATCGGGCGCGAAGATATTTTAGTCGTCGTCGGTGGGGTAATACCTGCGCAAGATTATGATTTCTTGCGTAAGAATGGCGCTTCCGCAATCTTTGGGCCGGGTACGGTGATTCCGGTGGCGGCTCAAAAAGTAATTGAGGAAATCTACCGACAGTTAGGTTATGAGGAAGTGATGGATTGACGAACAGGCAAAACGGACGAGATGATTCAGCAATGCATGTGATGCGCGGAATAGAATCGACACATGATGGGTTTGTTGCCTCTTCACGTAAACGCTTTGTTAAGAAAGATCCCACCGATACAAACCTTGATTCTTTACGCACGGAAATTGAAAATGGTTCACGCTTGCATTTGGCCAAGGGAATTACATTGCTGGAAAGTACAAAACAGAGTGATAAGCGATTAGGACAAGATATTTTGACAAAACTGTTGCCGAAGACTGGTAATTGTATTCGAATTGGCATTACAGGAGTTCCCGGTGCAGGTAAAAGTACATTTATCGAAGCCTTTGGTTTGATGCTTGCCGATATGGGCTATAAAGTCGCAGTGCTCGCGGTTGATCCTAGTTCGACGTTGACCGGCGGTAGCATATTAGGTGATAAAACCCGTATGGAGGAGCTGGCACGTCATCAAAATGCATTTATTCGGCCTTCTCCTTCCGCTGGTACACTTGGCGGGGTGCATAAGAAAACACGTGAAACGATGCTGCTTTGTGAAGCTGCGGGTTATGATGTCATCTTGATTGAAACGGTAGGCGTTGGGCAGGGTGAAACGCTCGTTCGAGGCATGGTCGATTATTTCCTGCTCCTGGTGTTAACAGGCGCAGGAGATGAACTTCAAGGGATGAAAAAAGGGATTATGGAGCTGACAGATGGCATCGTTGTCCATAAAAACGATGGAGGCAATAAGCCGCTTGTGAAGAAGACTGTCAGAGAATACAATCGTATTTTACACATGTTACAGCCGGCTTCTCCTGGCTGGACGTCCACTGCCCAGGCGGTTTCTTCCATTGAGCGAACTGGTTTGAAGGAAGTGTGGGAGACCATTCTGCAGTTTCAACAAGAGATGATCGATACGGATTATTGGCAAACTAGACGCCAACTTCAAACAAGAGATTGGTTCCACTCGATGATAAAAGATCATTTGATTGATTCGTTTTTTGCGGAACAAGGTCGGAAAACTCAAGTTAAAGGGTTGGAAGAAGAATTATTGGAAGGTACAGTCACTGTATCCGGTGCAATCGATCGATTGTTTTCTTCTTGATTACTTCTTGATTTCTAGTCTAATATGCTATGATTGAAGAGGATGGCCAATCGTTGTTTAACGGTTACGGCTATCACAATTATACGTAACAAGAAGGGAGATATTGTAAAATGACAATGAACTTTGATTTTTACATGAATGATATTACAAGCCAAGCGAGATCTGAGATGGAAGCGAGCGGCTATGAGCAATTGCAAACACCTGAACAAGTGGAGGAAGCATTCAATCGTCCAGGAACTACTCTCGTTATGGTGAATTCAGTTTGCGGCTGTGCCGGCGGAATTGCACGCCCGGCAGCTGCACATGCGGTTCATTATGATAAGCGCCCGGACCATTTGGTAACCGTATTTGCAGGGCAAGACAAAGAAGCGACAGCTCAAGCACGTATGCACTTTGGTGAAGACCATATTCCATCCTCACCTTCATTCGCACTATTGAAGGACGGAAAACTCGTCTCTGAGGTAGGTCGTTTCGAAATTGAAGGTCACGATCCAATGTCCGTCGTCGTGAACTTGCAAAGTCAGTTTGAAGAGTATTGTGAAGAACTCTAACAAGAAACAAAAGCGGAATGCGCTGTTTAGCCTCGACAGACGCTGGAGGTCCGACAGCAAAAGGCGTCTCTTTGCCTTTTGAAGTTGGACTGAAGCGATCCGAGAGGCTAGCGCATGAAGCTGGATGAAACAAAAGCGGAATGCGCTGTTTAGCTTCGACAAACGCTGGATGTCCAACAGCTGCAAAATAAAAACAGTTCGCATGTGTATACATGCGAACTGTCATTATAGCTTAAAGTAACATACTGAGGCCCATGACTAGAGTGGAAGCAACCATAGCCGCCACCATAATATAGACAACTACTTTTTGAATTTTTTTATTACTCACGCAACAAGACTCCTTACACGTTGAAATAGGTTTAGCTCTATTTTAACAGAATCATGGATTTTCACAACTAGAATGACTGTTCTATAGAAAGAATCAATTACAAGTTGCCAAGGGGAGAGATGTCCTATGAATAAGGTAGATCATATCGGGATTGCGGTTAAGAATATAGAAGAATCAATGGACTACTACATACATACACTCGGATTGGAAGTCATGGCGATTGAAGAAGTGGCGAGCCAAGGTGTCAAAGTGGCTTTTATCGATGCGCATAATGTGAAAATCGAATTGCTTGAGCCCATGACGGAAAGCAGTCCAATCGCTAAATTTATAGCTAAGCGCGGTGAAGGAGTACATCATATTGCATTTGGCGTCTCGGACATTCGCACTAGAATGAAAGAATTACATGAAAAAGGGGTTCAGCTGCTGCAAGATGAACCGAAACCTGGTGCTGGCGGAGCGGAAGTTGCGTTTTTGCATCCGAAATCATCTTATGGTGTGCTGTATGAATTATGTGAAAAGACAAAGGGGGAGTAAGGGATGGATATTTACGATAAAATTAATGAGTTGTATGACAAAAAGCGAGAAATTGAGCTGGGCGGCGGGGACGAGCGAATCATTAAGCAACATGAAAAAGGCAAGCTGACAGCGCGGGAACGAATTGAACTATTGGTGGACGAAGGATCTTTCGTGGAATTAAACCCATTCGTAGTCCATCGTACACGTGATTTTGGCATGGACAAGCAAGTAGGGCCTGGGGATGGAGTGGTAACAGGATATGCAAAAATCCACGGCCGTCCAATTTACTTGTTCTCACAAGATTTCACAGTGTTCGGTGGAGCTCTTGGAGAAATGCATGCAATGAAAATAGCGAATGTGATGGATTTGGCAGCTAAGAATGGTGCACCGTTCATTGGATTAAACGATTCGGGTGGCGCGCGAATCCAAGAAGGCGTATTATCTCTTGATGGATATGGAGAGATTTTCTATCGTAACTCGATTTATTCCGGCGTGATTCCACAAATCTCTGTTATTTTAGGGCCTTGTGCAGGTGGCGCAGTTTATTCGCCTGCTATTACGGATTTCGTCATTATGACAGATCAAACGAGCCAAATGTTTATCACAGGACCGAAAGTTATTGAAACCGTTACAGGTGAGAAAATTACTTCAGAAGGTCTTGGCGGCGCGAAAGTGCATAACACAATTAGTGGGAATGCACACTTGCGTGGTGAAAACGAGGAAGTCGTACTGAATAAGGTGCGTGATTTACTGTCCTATCTGCCGCAAAATAATAATGAAAAAACACCGGTTCAGCCATATGAAGAGCAGGATGATTACCGCGAGAATTTAGCGGACGTTGTACCTTACGAGACGATCCGTCCATATGACGTGCGTAAAGTACTTGAGCAGGTAGTGGATGAAGGTACGTTCTTTGAAATTCAACCGGAATTCGCAAAAAATGCGGTCGTTGGGTATGCACGTATGAAAGGTGAAACAGTTGGCTTCATTTGTAATCAGCCGAAAGTCATGGCTGGGGGGCTGGATATCGATTCTTCCGATAAAATCGCACGTTTTATTCGCACATGTGATTCATTCAATATTCCGTTGATCACGTTTGAAGATGTGACGGGCTTCTTCCCGGGCATCAAACAGGAACATGGGGGGATTATCCGTCACGGAGCGAAGATTCTTTACGCATATTCTGAAGCAACCGTGCCGAAAATCACATTGATTTTGCGTAAAGCATTCGGCGGTGCCTATGTCGCACTGAACTCCAAGTCCATCGGTGCAGATGTTGTCTATGCTTGGCCAAATGCTGAAGTAGCGGTTATGGGAGCAGAAGGTGCGGCAAATATCATTTTTGCGCGTGATATTGCGAAAAGTGAAGATCCGGAAGCAACTCGTACAGCGAAAATTGAGGAATACCGTGAAAAGTTCGCCAATCCATATGTAGCAGCTTCACATGGTATGATTGATGATGTCATCGATCCTCGTGAAACACGTATTAAATTATTGCAAGCATTGGAAATGATGCGCAATAAAACAGAAGACCGTCCGAAGAAAAAGCACGGCAATATACCTCTATAAATCAAGCACGCCTTAGCGTAATTGCTTCCAGATTTTGAATTGTGCAAGCCCAATTCAAAATCTGTGGAGGTATAATCTTTGTTCAGCGGGTGTTTGGACACCCACTGAACAGGAAATATACCAGCATTCATCTCAACAGCCATAGAGGTGTGAGTCTTTTGCTGAATAAAGATAAGGGAGTCTTTCTTTTGAACAAACAACGATTACTAGATGAATTTTTGGAATTAGTGAAAATTGATTCAGAGACGAAAAATGAACGACAAATTGCGGATGTCCTGACGAAGAAGTTGGAAGCGCTCGGTTTTGAAGTGACGGAAGATGATACAAGTGAAAAAACTGGTCATGGCGCAGGAAATTTAATTGCCAATTTGAAAGGCTCTATTCCTAAAGCAGATCCGATTTATTTCACTTGTCATATGGATACGGTCGTACCGGGCCAGCAGATCCAGCCGGTAGTTAAGGATGATGGATACGTCTACAGTGACGGCACAACGATTTTAGGTGCAGATGATAAAGCCGGGATTGCAGCACTTCTTGAAATGGCGAAAGTTCTTCAAGAACAAAACAAACCGCATGGCGATATTCAGTTCATTATTACGGCAGGCGAAGAAAGCGGATTGGTCGGCGCAAAAGAAATGAATCCCGATGCATTAAAAGCAAAATACGGCTTTGCAATTGATAGTGACGGGAAGGTTGGCGGAATTGTTACCGCAGCTCCTTACCAATCAAAACTATGGACAACAATTTACGGCAAAACCGCGCATGCAGGCGTAGCTCCGGAAAAAGGAATCTCTGCAATTTCACTTGCGGCTAAATCCATTGCGGGGATGAAACTTGGACGAATCGATCACGAGACGACAGCGAATATCGGACGATTTGAAGGCGGACAAGCAACGAATATTGTCTGCGAAGAAGCATTCATTCTTTCGGAAGTTCGCTCGATTAATCCTGAAAAAATGCAAAAGCAAATTGATTCCATGACAGAAAAGTTTGCAACGACTGCCAGCTCGTTAGGCGGTCAGGCGGAAACGAAGACAGAGCTGATGTATCCGGGCTTTAATTTAACTGAACAGGAACCGGTCGTACAAGTCGCAATGAAGGCGATCCGAAAAATTGGCCGGGAGCCGAACATCATGACGAGCGGCGGCGGAAGTGATGGCAATGTGTTTAACGGAATGGGTGTTCCGACAGTGACGTTATCTGTAGGATATGAAGAGATCCATACGAAAAATGAGCGCATGCCAATCGAAGAACTGAATTTGCTGACGGAATTATTGCTTGAGATTGTCGAGCAAGCGGCTACGACTGCTGAATAACAAAACTACTAAGAACTTACTTCTCCTGTATGAAAGAAGGTGCAGCTATGCAAACTGTTATTGTGCGAACTGGCAATGAAGAGTACGCGCTACCAGTAGAATCGGTCGTCTCTATCGAAAAACTTGAATACATCACACCCATTCCTCATTTACCCGATTATTTACTAGGTCTGATGAAGTCACGTGGGGAATTGGTGCCTATTTTAGATTTCAGTCAAATTCTTTATCACAAGCCAACGGCACGAGATGAAGAATCTCATGTCGTTGTGCTGGCAACTGATCAGCTGGAAGTGGGACTACTCGTGCTGGATGCGAAAGAGATACTGGATCTGCCTGAAGAAAAGTTGACTTCAACGGCTCTCAAAGCCTATTCCAAAACACCTTACTTCACGACAGTCGCGAACTTAGAAAATCGTGTAATTACTGTCATCGCCCCTAATTTATTGGCCAGTTCTCTTGCAGGTATGGATGAAATATCTGCATATGTGAACGAACAGCGCCAATCGTCAGAAACGGATTGATTGAATATCGCATGAATAGAATGTCGACATATTAAGAAAAAGCGGCAAGCTAAATTTGGCTTGCCTTTTTTCATTTCTTTGGATGTTTGATATACTATAGGGAGAGAATTCAGTGAAAGTAAGGTGTACATATGACGGATCTGATAGCAGCAAATCCACGAGTCATCATGCATCTTGATATGAATAGCTTTTTTGCTTCGGTGGAACAGGCTGCCAATCCGGCATTAAAGGGAATTCCCCTTGCGGTGGCAGGTAATCCAAAGGAGCGAAGAGGGATTTTAGTGACGTGTTCGTATGAAGCGAGGGCTTTTGGTGTCTATACTACAATGACGATAGGTGAAGCCAAGCGACTCTGTCCTAATTTACATATCGTACCGCCGCGCCATGAACTGTATCGCCAAATGTCCGATTCTGTCTTTGAAGTGCTGCGTAGTTATACAGAATGGGTAGAACCCGTTTCCATTGACGAGGCGTACATCGATACGACAGAAATCGGCGGCTTAACTCATGCTTATGAACTCGCCCGCGAAATACAGATGCGTATTTTTCAGGAACTTGACTTGCCGTGCTCAATCGGTATTGCACCCAATAAATTTTTGGCGAAAACAGCTTCCGACATGAAAAAACCAATGGGTATAACCATTTTGCGGAAGCGTGAAGTAGCAAGAAAACTGTGGCCGTTGCCTGTCCTCGAAATGCATGGCATTGGAAAGCGAACTGAAGAAAAGTTGCATAGTGCAGGTATCCATACAATCGGGGAACTTGCGGTCGCTGAAAAATTAAAAATAGAAGCACTTCTAGGAAAGAATGGTATGCGCCTGCAGCAATGTGCAAATGGAGTCGATACACGACCGGTCGATCCGGAACGTGCGGATGAACGCAAAAGTATTGGGAGCTCCACTACATTACCCGTTGACCTCACGGAAATGGAGGACTGCATTCCTATATTCGAAAGACTGGCAGCCAAAGTGGCGACCCGGCTAGCTGTTAAATCACTGGCAGGCGTCACCATCTCAATCCAAATCCGCTATGCGGACTGGCAAAACACCACGAGAAGCCGAACCATTCATCAGCCTGTCTATCTAGCTGAAGACATTACAAAAATTGCTTTGGAGTTATTTCGTAGACATTGGAACAATGAACCTATCCGCCTTCTGGGTGTCACTGTCGGCAATCTCATCGAACGAAATGAGATGGTCGAGCAACTAACCTTCGATAACTTCGAACAGCAAGAAAAGGAATACCAAATGGATCAACTTGTATCCAGCCTAACCGACCGCTTCGGAGAGGGAGTCATTAAAAAAGGTTGGACAAATAAATAGAAAGGAGCCTGACTAAATGGATATTGAATTTTTAGGCACAGGAGCCGGAATGCCTTCCAAACAGCGAAACACTTCCTCACTTGTTCTGGACCTTACAGATGAAAATAGAGAAAACTGGCTATTCGACTGTGGTGAGGCAACCCAGCACCAAATGCTTTACAGCGCAATCAAGCCAAGGAAAATCACGAAAATTTTCATTACCCATTTGCATGGCGACCATATTTTTGGTTTACCAGGATTTCTCAGCTCACGCGCATTTTTAGGTGGTGAAGCCTCGGTCGATTTATACGGTCCGGCTGGGTTAAAAGAATGGCTCCAGCACACCTATCAAATCACCGGCACTCATCTGCCTTACGAGCTAAACATCCATGAAGTAGCAGATGGACTGATTTTTGAAAGCGATCAATTTAAAGTGTATGCAATGGAAGTCCAGCACGTCGTAAAAAGCTACGGGTATCGGATCGAGCAGAAAGATTTGCCGGGCACGTTATTGATTGACCGAGCCATTGAACAAGGGGTTCCAAAAGGTCCGTTGTTGCAGCGCTTGAAAGAAGGTCAGGATATCGAACTGGACAACGGCAAGACAGTGTTCAGCCGAGACGTGACGTCGGAACGGAAAAATGGCTTTATCATTACCGTGATTGGAGACACATCCTATTGTCAATCATCCATCGATCTTGCCCAAAATGCAGACATTCTCATTCATGAGGCCACATTTACAAAGGAATATGCAAAAGGTGCTCGGGAATACGGTCATTCAACGATCGTCGATGCAGCTCAAATTGCAAAAGAAGCACATGTCAAAAATTTGATTGTCAATCATATTAGTGCTCGCTTTATGCCAGGTGAAATGGCCGCATTTTTTGCTGAAGGCGAAGCGGTGTTTCCGCAGTTGTCCATCGCAGAAGATTTCATGCGTTTTCAATGGAAGAACGGCCAGTTGACTTGCCTGACAAAAAAATAAGCATCCATGCCCGCCTTAGGGGATGGATGCTTGTTTTTCTATTAGGTTAATGCACCTAACTCGCGTGATCTTGCCTCCGCGCTGTTGATGCAATCTGCAATCACCGATTTGAATTGACGATCTTCCAGTGCTCGCAATCCGGCAGCTGTCGTGCCGCCTGGACTCGTAACATTCGTGCGTAACGTACTAGGTTCTTCGCCGGTTGTTTTCAGCATAGCCGCAGCACCTTCAAGTGTTTGTACGATTAGTTCACGGGCATCATGAGCTTCCAAACCTCTTGCAACAGCAGCTTCTTCCAATGCCTCGACTAAGTAATAAATATAAGCGGGACCGCTGCCGGAAAGAGCCGTCACCACATGTAGATCATCTTCCTCCACCACTTTGACGATGCCGATCGCACCGAGCAGGCTAAGGATCGACTGCTTCATTTCAATAGAAACTTCGTCATTGAATGCGATGCCGCTAGCCGATTTTCCGATCGTTGCGGAAGTATTCGGCATTGAACGGGCGATGGGGCGTTTACCAAGACCTTGTTCAAATGTGTCAATCGAGGTTCCCGCAATGACTGAAAGAATTGCTGTGCTGTCGGCTAGGAACGGATGTATATCAGCCATGACTTGCTGAATATCTTTTGGTTTCGTTGCCAAAACAACCAAGTCGATTTCTTCCATGAACGAGCGATCTTCGCATACTTTCGTGATGCCGTAACGAGATTCCAAATCACATAGCCTATTCGCATCGGAACGATTCATTACATAGATTTGTTTGCCGGGGAGTACGTCCTGTTCCACGATTCCCGCAATAATTGCTTCCGCCATCGAACCGGCGCCTACAAATAAAACTTTCTCCATTTCTATCCATCCTTACTGCTCGTACGTTTTTATTTTCACTGAATTATGTCATGCACCTAACGAAATGTCAAACAGAGGTCGGATGGGCCGTCAGCTGTCAATAAACAGATAGACGATGAATAAAACAACTAAGACACTGATCGATACTAGAACTACCTTTAAAATACTAATAGGATAGTTTCCTGATACTTTACCTGTTTGCCCATTCACTATAAATTGATAGACCTTTTGATTGAATTGAAACGATGAAATCCATAATGGCAGCAAGACATGTTTATATGTAATATCCGAGTAATCGGTCGAGACATTCACGACCTCGACAATATCACCCGCAATGCTTCCTTCGATTCCATTGATGATCCGCTGTTTCATATAATCCTGTGCTTCCGTGAATCCTTGTTGCAGGGAGACAGAGTAGCGTTCTGCCAAAAATCCAGACATATAATCTACTTTGTAATCCGTTAAGCTGGCCATTTGGAAAGGCTGCACTTTTTGCAGTAATTTAGGTTCTACTCTAGTAGAGGCTTTTATGAGCACATCATCGAAAAATTTTCGATAAATCCCGCTCTCCCTATGCCAGCGGATTTTACGCACTTGCTCCGTCACTTGTTTTGCCTTGCCATCCTCATAAACGGTACGCGTCTCTGTAACGTAATAATAATTTCCTACACGTACAACATAACGGGAACTGGTCTCGCTATCATATGTCCAGTAGGGTAGATAGGCTCCTGAAATTTTTTGAAGACGATAGGACACTTTTAGTTTTGAAGGTGCAAAGAAATGTCCTTTGATCCATTCCTTGAATTTGGCATGTGCTTCATCTTTGGAAATGTGGAAAGGGATCATGAGCCCTGGTTGGATGCCCGCATCTTTTTCAGTTACCGCAATATGCGATGATCCGCAAAATGAACAGAAGTCTGCTATGGCATTTGCATCGAGAACAGACTCAGCACCGCAGCTATCACAGGAAAAGACTCGCTTATCTTCTTGCCATAAGTGATAAAGACTGTCGCCGGCTGCATTAAAGTCCAGCTCGACATTGTGCTTACTCGTAGCTTCAATCGCCATCTCATGACTGCATGAAGGGCATTTCAACCCTCCTGTCTCTGGATCGAACTTTGTATTACTACCGCAAGAAGGACACTTGATATTCTCTGTTTCTTCAACGATTGTGGATGATTGTTCATCTAATGAAGTCAACATTCATCCCTCACTTCGCGTCCAATGTCTCACCGCACTCAGCGCAAAATTTCGCGTTTGGTAGGTTCGCATGTGAGCACGCTGGACAGATCTTTTCGGTAATTTGCGCGGCACCGCATTCATTGCAAAACTTTGCATTTTTCGGAATCTGCGCTTCACATTTGACGCATGAGACTTTTTCAGTTTCAACAGATTTCCCGCATTGACCGCAAAATTTTGCATCTGCATTAATGGTAGCTTGACAATGTGGGCAGGATTTCGTTGCAGGGGCAGTGGTTTGTGTGGGTTGAGTATTCGGTGCCATCGCATTTGCCATAACCTGACCCATTGAAACACCTGCGCCCATTCCCATACCTGCCCCCGCCAAACCGCTGGAATCGTTCTTTGCTACATCCCGAATTGCTTCTGCCGCCTGATACTGCTGGTATTGCTGCATATCGCCAAGGACGCCCATTGTCGTCCGTTTATCCATCGCCTGTTCGACCTCTTTAGGAAGTGAAAGGTTTTCAATATAAAGGGACGTGATGTCAAATCCGAATGAAGAGAAACGCGGCATCATCTTTTGCTTGCCTTGTTCGCTTAGTTCATCGTAATGCATCGCTAAATCGAGTGCCGGTATTTGGGACTCTGCAAATAAGTCGGATAGCCCCGAAATAATCATTTTCTTCAACTGACCTTCAACAGAATTCGTATCATAGGAGCTGTTCGTACCGAATAATTCGCGTAAGAACACAACTGGCTCAGATACCCGATATGAATAAATTCCATAGCCGCGAAGACGGATCATACCGAAATCCGGGTCACGCATCATAATCGGATTGGACGTACCCCATTTCTGGTTAATAAATTGCTTCGTATTGATAAAGTACACTTCTGCTTTAAAAGGTGAATCAAAGCCATATTTCCAAGACTTTAACTTCGTCAGGATCGGCATGTTTTGTGTATAGAGAATATGTCTGCCAGGAGTGAATACGTCCGCAATTTCACCTTCATTCACCATAATTGCGACTTGTGATTCCCGGACTGTCAGTTCTGCGCCCATTTTGATTTCATTATTGTGAACTGGAAACTGATAAACTAGTGTATTGGCATCTTGATCCTGCCATTCGATTACTTCAATAAATTGGTTTTTGAAAAAGTTGAAAATCCCCATTGAAACCCCTCCATTTAGACAGCATATTGCAAATACCGCTATTTCTTGTAGTATACCATACGAAGAATAAACGATTTGGTTTCAACTACATGTAAATATTTCAAAAATAACGAGAATGGATACGTGACGCATAGGAAAATAAAGAGTACAATGTACTGAACAGTCATTCATTTCAAGGGGGAACTTTCTTATGATAGAAAAGATTATAACACCTACTCCATTTGCAGTCGGAGATGTGAATTGTTTCTTACTAAAAGGCGATACACTGACTTTAGTCGATGCAGGGACGAAGACACCAGAGGCATACGAAGCACTGCAACATAGATTACGAGAAATCGGTTACTCATTCAAGGACATAGAACAAGTTTTCGTTACCCATCATCATCCCGATCATTGCGGGTGGATTGAAGCATTCGATCGTGCAGAAGTACTCGGCCATCCCTACCTCAATTATTGGCTGACGCGCGATCAAGATTTTCTGGATCGACATGATCGATTTTATGAAAATTCTCTTCATGAAGAAGGCGTGCCTGAAGAATATTCTAAATGGATAAAAAGATTTCGTCGCTCTGTCGATTTTATGGGTAATCGTCCTGTCGATCGGATGGTGAATGAAGGGGATGATTTGCCGGGCCATCCGGGCTGGAAAGTGCAAGAATCATTAGGTCATGCACAGAGTCATTTATCGCTTTGGAATGAACAAGAGGGAATCTTAATCGGTGGCGATCTTTTATTGGAAAAGGTTTCGTCCAATCCGCTGATCGAACCACCTTTTAGAAAAGAAGAAGACCGGCCTCGGGCGTTGCTTCAATATAACGCATCACTTGAACGTTTACTCGATTTGCCCGTCAACATTGTTTATGGAGGGCATGCCGGAGAAGTCCATAACGCACATTCGCTTATCAAGGAACGCTTGGAGAAGCAGAATGATCGGGCGATGAAAGTGCTCGGCATGCTGCGTGAACAGCCACAGACCGTTTTTGAAGTGACCAAACGCTTGTTTCCGGCAGTGTATGAAAAAGAGCTTGGATTAACATTGTCCGAAACGATTGGTCAGCTTGATTATTTGATTTCCAAGGAATTGATTAGGGAAACGGCAGATGAGTCGGGAGTTCATCAATATGCCAGCTGTTAAATCCATCTTAATTACCGGTGCAACGAGCGGGGTCGGTTTTGAACTGGCCAGGCGACTGGCATCGGTAAAAGGGATGCGCGTAATGGCTACTGGTCGCAATACGAAAGCGCTGCAAGAACTGCAGCAAGTAGGGGTGGAAGGTTTTTGTGCTGATTTGCGGGATGCCAAACAACTGGACTGGCTCGTGTCACGTATAGGCGAAGTGCCGGATGTAATCGTTTATTCAGCAGGAGTTGGCAGATTTAATTTCGCTCATGAAGCATCCGACGAAGAGATGGCAGAAATGCTTGAAACGAACGTGCTTGTTCCGATGCAACTGACGAAACGTTTGCTGCCTGCTATGATGGAACGAAAAAGCGGACACTTGCTGTTCATCGGTTCGCAGGCGGGGAAAGTCGCAACACCCAAAACATCGGTCTATGCGGCGACGAAACATGCACTTATTGGCTATACGAATGCATTAAGAATGGAAGCGGCTCCGTATCATTTGGATGTATCAGTCATTCATCCTGGACCGATAGATACACCGTTTATCGAATTAGCGGATCAAACAGGAAAGTATAAGCAAGCTTTGGGGTCCCAACTGCTCTCCATCGATACGGTAGTGCGTGCTGTCATACAGACGATTCGTGAACCGAGGCGAGAAGTAAACTTACCTAAAGTTATGGGTCTGACCAGTAAACTATATGCTCTTGCTCCTTCTTTAGTAGAAGTTATTGGACGTCCTTTTTTCTATAAGAAGTAACTGGATAGTTAGAAAGTGAAGAAAATGCTTACGTTGTTATTATGTAAGCATTTTTTTGCGCATAATAATATTATGTAAACTAGCATTGTCTCGATGGAGAAACCATCTGCAGAATGATATCGTCATAAAGGCTGGGTGCTGAAGGGCGCATCCGGCTTTTTGTTTGGATTTTGACAATCCATTATAAACGTCTTAATGTTACAATGAATGATATAATGAAGGAATCATATTCAATTGAGAATATTTTTTGACAGCCATGATTATTGATGGAGGGATCCCAAAGTGAAAACTGATACAAAACTACAAAAAGATGCGATGAAAGTATTGAAAGAAACAAGCCGCACATTTTTTATTCCAATTAAACTTCTTGAACCTGAAGTAAGAGAAGCTGTAGCATCCGCTTATTTGTGCATGCGGGCCATCGATGAAATTGAAGATCATGAACAAATGGGTGTTGCGGATGTCGTAACGTTACTGAACAAAGTCAGCGAACTACTGGAAAATAAAATCGCAACAGGCGCACCCATTGCGGAAGCGCTGGACAAGCTATTTGCTCCTTATCAATCGCAATTGCCGGAAGTGACATTGCGCCTTGCCGATTGGGTGGAATTTTGCCCTGACACGGTCACCGATAAAGTACTTGAATCGACTGCGATTATGGGCAGAGGCATGGCGAAGTGGGCAGAAAAAGATTGGGTGATCCATACGCGTGAAGACTTAGAAGATTATACATACTACGTTGCGGGATTGGTAGGTGTCATGCTGACGGATATTTGGAGTTGGTATGATGGAACCGAAACAGATCGTGATTTGGCAATTGGCTTTGGAAGAGGCTTACAGTCTGTCAATATCCTGCGTAACTATAAAGAAGACGCGGAGCGCGATGTGAACTTCTTCCCGGACGGTTGGAAACTGGATGAAATGTTCCGCTTTGCAGAAGAGAACTTGGCGTTAGCGGATGAATATATTCAAGACATCGAGACGAAAACGATCCTGAACTTCTGTAAGATACCGTTAGCTTTGGCGCACGGTACATTGGATGCGCTGAAAGAAGGTCGGGAGAAAATGTCTCGGACTGAAGTGATGGTTGTCGTGAATCAAGCGATGCGTTCTAAATAAGACGAATGATACGAGTAAAGTGGAGATGGCGATGCTGGATTTATTCATTAGTAAATACGAATGAGTCGACAAGATCCTAGCTTTCGCTTTCTTGCTGACTCGTTTTTGTTTTTTTGACAAACAGCACTTATCACATTAGAGGGGTGTTTGTAATGAATGTATTAATCGTTGAAGATGATCAAGCTATCCAAAAGTTTTTACAAAATGCATTAGAAACGTTACCACAAGTATTTAATGTTTATCTTACAGACAGCGCGGCAAAAGCTATGAATTTGGCACAAGATATTAAAATAGATTTCTTTATTGTGGATATTCAGCTAGTTGATTACAAGGGAACGGACTTAGTCAAACAGTTACGCACCATGCCCGCTTATATGTATACTCCTATTGTTTTTGAAACGGCTGTTTTAACGGAAGAATTGTATGCATACCGAGAGCTTAAATGTTTTTATTATTTAGTGAAGCCGTTTACTCAGTTAGAATGCCAAAAGGTGATCCAAGATGTCTTGCAGTATTTGTCACACTTTGAGATGGATGAGGGAAAGATCCGTATTGAACAGAAAGGATTCATTTTTGAGTACCTATTAAAAGATTTGTTTTATATCGAATCTTTTGGTAAGAAAATTTGTTTACATATAAAACGTGATGGAATCTTACTGAATGAAATGATCTCAAGTTATTCATTAAAGGCTAGCATGGAATTACTAGATGATCGGTTTGTGCAAGTACATAAAAGCTTTATTATCAATCAAGACATGGTAGAACAAATAGATAAAGTGGGGCAAACAATCCGTTTACGAGGCGTAGATACCCTTATTCCAATTGGCTTAAAATATCGTCAGTATATCTTATAGGAGGAAATAGTATGAGCATTCTATCAGATATTCTGGCTCTTTGGCTTATTACCTGTTTGTTTTTCCGTGAACCCATCAAATTTAAATGGGCACACGTATTCTGGGTGAGCATCATTTCATTATTTTGTTTGCTAAGTGATACCGATGAGCGAGGGTTAATCATGACGCTTAAGGGGCTTGGAGTTTTACCTGTGCAATATGTACCTGGTCTGATTGGTTTTTGTTTTCTTACACTCGTAGCGAATAGTTATCTATTTAAGCGTAGTCACTTAACCATTCTTTTGATGACAATGCTCAGTTTAATGGTCTGGATGATGGTCCGAATGCAAGCAGTCTTGTTGACGATGCTTTTACCGCTAGAAATCGATTGGAATCATTTGATTTGCTTAGCTGTGGTACTAGGTCTTGTTTTCTTCATTCGCAGACATTTTGCCTATACAGAATTCGAACAAATGACATTGATGCAACAGCTATTCATGAGTATAATCTTTTTTTCCTTTTTGGGTATGTATCTGTTCCAAACAACAGAAATTACTCAATTGGGTAGCTGGCTTATGCTGTTAGGATCGATCTTTGTCTTTTTATTACTAACGTGGTTATTTTTTGAACAAAAGAAACAACACGCGTTGAAAGCCCGAATCTTAGCTACAGAAAAATATTTACCGATTATTGACGAGCTAGTACTAGAGGTTCGTGCGAGACAGCATGAATTTTCTAATAAAATGTTGGCTATTTCAAGTATTCTTGAAACGGCTAATACGTTAGAAGAGGCAAAGCATGAAATTACTCGTTACACTGGAAATGTAAAAATGCTTTCTCATCAACAACAACTGTTAACGATGGATCATAAAATTGTTGCTGGTTTTTTATATACAAAAGTAAAAAGAGCCGAACAAATGGGGATTCAGGTAGTGATAGATAATTCCATCTCGCTTCATGAAATGGCTTGTGAAGACGTGGATTTAATTGAGGTGCTCGGCATTTTACTTGATAATGCCTTTGATGCTAGTCAAAGTGGAGACACTGTATATGTCACGCTTAAGCAAGAAGAAAATCAATATATGTTACAAGTAAGCAATCCATCACCTTATATTTCAAACGATCATTTCCTAAAGATGTTCGATATTGGATTTTCAACGAAAAAAGGCATGCGAGGTTTTGGGTTGCACAATGTCCAACAAATTGCCAAACAATATAAGGCTCATATTCTTTTGAAAAATGAGCAGAGGACGGGAAACTATGTCACAATTGGTTTACGTTTTCAGGAATAAACGAAGGTTTTACGGGAATGAAAATATTTTCATTCCCGTAAAACCTTTCTTTGTTCTATAACCATTGTAGCCAGTAAACGGCTTCGTTATAGTGAGGGCAGGAAGGAGGAATAAAGCTTGAAGCGATTAATTAGGAATGAATGGCGGAAAGTAAGAGTGGCAGTCGGTTTCACAGCCGTACTTGCTATGCTAGCCGCTATAATCTGTACATTAATTATTTACAAAAATTATGCATTAGAGGCACAACTGGAAGTGTATGAGGTGGGTTTTGAGATCTTTAATCTAATTTTCCCGTTGCTTGCAGTCATTCCCACAGGTTGGCTTATGTATTTTGAGCGCAAAAATGGATTTATTAACTATACGCTACCACGTGTGAATAAAAAGAACTATGTATTTTCGAAATGGATCGTAAGTGCAGGAAGCGGATACTTAGTTGTTTTCTGCGTTTCGATGATAAGTGTACTTGTTGCATTATATGTTGTCCCACCCATTACGGTCCAATTGTCATTGGTTAATCCTGAAACAGGTGAGTTGATGGGAAAAATTGTACAAACTCATATTTATGGAGAGCAATTTTTGGAGCAGCCTTTCCTATATGGTCTGCTATTAAGTTTATGGAAAGGCATTATAGGTGCATTGGTTGCAACACTAGGGTTTGTATTTAGTTTATATAGCCAAAACTTATTTGTTATTTTAACAGGACCTTTTGTTTATGTATTACTAGAGAATTTTTGTTGGTCTGTTTTTGGACTTGAGAAGTATCGTTTGGTTACGGCTTTTGAACCGTCACTTGTGTGGGTAGAAGCTATTTCATGGACCAGTTTTGTCACGGGACCTGTTTTGCTTTTATTAGTTATTCTCGGATATCTTGTGTACAAACGAAAAATAGTAAATGCACGCATTTATGAATTGTAGGTGAACATATGAAAATGCTCATTCAGCAGCATTTGAAATTAGTAATGACGAAATCTCTTTTGCTTGTAGTGATCATTTTCGCATTGACTGCAGTAGCAGACCGCAAAACTTACGAAGGAAATTTCAGTTTGTTTGTTCTTCATCTCATGACGAATCACTATATCATAATTTTTATTATGACGCCGGTTTTCTTCCTGTGCGTATCAAAATTATATACAATGCCACGTATGTTTGAATTAATCCGTATGAAAAAGTTTTATCGTTTTATGTTTATGAGATGGGTAACAATCACGCTGTTTTCTACTGTATTTGTAGGGATTATTGGTATGATTTCACTAGTGGTCTCAATTGGATTGCCTATGAGAAATGACTGGCATAGCTCGCTGGATGCAGATATGATGCAGTACTATATGGGTACATTTAGTAGCCCGTTACAAGGTATTCTTTATACCGTGTTATTTTTAGTCACGGGTTACAGTTTCATTGGCTGTACATTTGTAACTATGGCACACTTTTTCTCAAGAAAAGCTACTTATTTTTGTATCGTATTTTTATACATCCTTATGATATTATCTATCAAAGTGCCCTGGGTCGAAAAGATACCTTTCATCACAATCAATCGTTATATTGTGTTACATCATAACTATTCTGGGGATTACCCGCTTTGGTGGACACTTATAGCGATAGTCATACTAAGTCTCTTGCAAATTTTTTGCATTGTACAGTTTTGGCACTGGACACCAGCATATCCTAAAAAGTTAAAAAAGGGATTGTTCTATTATTACACTCGTATCTTCTGGATACCTAGATTAGTGCTGGTTTGGTGTGCAAGTTTAGTTATTTTAGCAGTGACAAAGGCAATATTTAGTGAGGAAACATTGAATGAGTATGTAATACGTTTCTTTTACGGATTACCCCTAGGTTCTATACATGTCATGACATGGTTGGAACAAATGATTTATATCGGAACACCGATTTATATGTTCAGTATATTTTTGCAGTCATGGTATCATCCAAGAAATATGGCATTGTTTATACGTATACGAAAGAAATCCATATGGGGAACAACTGTTTTAGGTCATATACTATTAGTAGCAGTTGTCTATGTTGTATTGTCAGTCGCCATTTTGTTACTTGTAGGTATATCTTTTGATAAAATTTTGATGATCGATTGGCATTTACTGACATATGTTATCCTTATTAAAATACTAGAATTATGTTGCATGCTGACGTTAGTATTCTTGTTATTTATTGTAACCAATCGAGTGACATGGTCATTTCTAGCTAGCATGAGTTTGTATCTATTGAATGTGTTTCCAGTAAGTTGGTTGTCGTACAATGTGGCAGGGATTGGTCAATTAGCACGTATAGAGGAAATGGGAAGAACGATGTTAGACATGTCGAGTAGTGGTTTTATTGCCCTCATCTGTATGATTGGCATTATAAAATGGAAAACGTATAAATATTTTGAGAGAGGGTGAAATGGGTGGTATATGCAATTGAATTACAAGATATATCAAAACAATTTTCAGGTCACGAAGTATTAAAAAATATTCAATTAAAGATTGGACAAGGTCAAACGGTTGGGATTGTCGGTGGGAATGGTAGCGGTAAATCAGTTCTATTTAAATTGATATGTGGATTTGTTGTGCCGACTAGTGGGCAAATAAAAATACGACAGCAAGTTCTAGGAGAACAAATCGATTTTCCGGAAGGTGTAGGCGTCTTTATCAACGAACCTGGCTACATCGAACTTTTTAGTGGCTTTAAAAATCTACAATACTTGGCTGCCATTACGAATCGTATTACCGATAAGCAGATCGAGAAGGCGATGCAATTAGTTGGCTTAAACCCTAAAAATAAGGCAAAAGTAAAGGATTACTCCCTGGGTATGAAACAAAAGTTAGGAATTGCACAAGCTATTATGGAAAATCAAGATATTTTAATTTTAGATGAACCTTTCAACGCACTGGATTATAAGACATATCAAGACGTAAAAGAAATTATTAAACACTTAAAAGAACAGCAGAAGACCATATTACTGACAAGTCACCATTTTGCTGATATTGAAGAGTTATGTGATGAAATATTTGTTATCGAAGATGGTGAATTGATCCCTTTAACAGATCATTATAAAAAACAATTTATGAAAAAATAGGTTTTATGAATTTGGGCGGATGTAAATTAGTACAATTAGAAGTTGGAAGTAGGCGGATTTTTTAAAGGACTTTTACTTAATAGGAGCATGTTTTGGGGGAAAACCTCAAAATGTGCTTTTTTTGTTTGCTTCTTAAACAAATGGAGTTGAGATCCAATATATTTCAGCTTGCCTTATTTCATGCTGTTTTAGTCTTACCGTGCTTCTGATCTATTCTTTTTAAATTAGTTGAATAATGTTTCCTGTTTGTATATAGTGTATATATAGAACATATACATTGTGCGGTTCGAATTTAAAAAACGATCAAATATTGAAGTAGAGAGGAGATGGGTCCAATTGTTAGGCACAGTAAAAACATTTCCTACTAAGCGAGCGAAACGCTGGATGCTCACCATTGGAATATTTTTAATTGTTCAGTTGGTCTTTATTGCTGTGGATGGCACGTTCCTTGAACCAAACATAAACGATAGCGGCAACTTGTTCGCCAGGACAGGAAGGTGGATTTTGAACTTAAAAATCTTTACAGAATGGATCACTCTGTATTCCTATCCATTTTTTAATATGTTTACAATCATCCATATTCTGGCGATATTCATTCAAGCGATACAGGACATTCATTCTATTATATTTTCAAAAAAATAGTGAAGAGGGATTGGCATGCAAATAATCATTTCCAATAGTTCAAAGGAGCCAATTTATGAACAAATCACGAATCAAATTAAATCGTCTATTTTAGCAGGAGAACTGAAGGAGGGGGATGTAATACCTTCCATGCGAAAACTCGCAAAGGATTTACACATCAGTGTAATAACGACGAAACGGGCCTATGAGGAATTGGAGAAGGCAGGTTTTATCTATTCGATTGTCGGAAAGGGATCTTTTGTCGCTGAGCAAAATTTAGAGATGATACGAGAGAAGAAGTTAAAGGTCATTGAGGAGCAACTTAGTATGGTCATAGCGAATAGCAGGGAGATTGGCCTGTCGACTGAGGAGCTGCAACAATTATTGAACATTTTATCCGAGGAGTGAAATGAATGGAAAATGTGGTTGAATTAAAAAATGTCACGAAGAAATTCAAAGGTTTTTCCGTAGAAAATATTGATTTGCAGGTAAAGAAAGGTTTTGTAACGGGATTCATTGGAGCCAATGGAGCTGGTAAGTCGACAACGATAAAAATGATCATGAATCTACTAAAACCGGATACCGGGGAAATTAAAATATTCGGGTTGGACTATCAGACACATGAGAAGGAGATCAAGGAGCGTATTGGATTTGTCTACGATGGCAATGTATTTTTTGAAGGACTGAATTTAAAGGATATAAAACGCATCGTTGCGCCGGCTTACAAACATTGGGATGATACGTTGTTTGAGCAATTTGTGGACCAATTTGAACTACCGCTTAATAAAGCAATAAAAACATTCTCAAAAGGGATGCAAATGAAGGCTTCATTAGCGATCGCGCTCTCACATCATGCAGAGCTGATTATTATGGATGAACCGACAGCAGGCTTAGATCCCATTTTCAGACGCGAGTTGCTGAATCTTTTACAGGAATTCATGGTGGACGGCAATCGGACGATTTTTTTCTCTACTCATATTACAACTGATTTAGACCGCATCGCAGATTATATAGCTTTCCTGCAGAGAGGCGAATTAGTATTTAATCAATCGATTCACGATGTAGCTGAAAACTATGCGCTCGTTAAGGGAAGGGTGGAACTGCTGGATCGAGATACAGAAAAGGCCTTCGTTCATATACATCGTGCGCCGACAGGATTTGAGGCATTAACGAATAATGTGAATGCGGTGAATAATACGTTCGGGAATTCGGTTGTCATTGAACGGGCATCATTGGAAGATATCATGTATTACATGAAAGGAAGAGAGAGCTATGTTTAATTTGATCAGACGAGATGTCATACTTCAGAAAAGGCTGCTGTTAACCTTTATTCCTTTTATCGCATTCTTTATTATTATGGACTCACATCCAGCCCTGATTTTTCTCGTTGCCAGTATTTTCATTCCCTTTAATGCGTATGGTTATGATGAAAAAGCGGAGACGAATATACTATTAAATTCTTTACCTTACACGCGCAGGGAAATTATCGCGTCACGCTATCTTGGCGCTATCATCTATATGATATTAGCTATTGGGGTGACGAGTCTGGCACTATTTGCTTTGGATAAATCATTTACGATGACTGATATTGCGATTGGTGGCGGCTTATTCTTATTATTTTCCGCGTTTACCTTTCCGTTATTCCATATATTTAAACCGGGTAATATTACAACGGTTGTTCTTATTGGCTTTATCCTTTTGACAGGTGTCGTACCGCCTATTGTGATGTTTTTTGCTGAACATTTAACAGCGATCACTGATTTTATTGTCAACGTACCCACTACATATTTATATTGGGGCGCTGCAGCTATTATCCTGGTAGCTTATACTGTATCTTGGGGAGTTACCACTACCATTTACCAACGAAAAGCATTCTAATTGAATTTTTTATTTTAGAAATCTGCTGAGTGAATTAGCCTCCGCAGGTTTCTTTTCTTTGTGAATTAAACATTTTTGAGAATGCTAAAATTAAAGATATTTCGATAAATACTGCATGCCTATGGTAGACTAGCAATAAGATATTCAACTAAATTACAATATTTATTACTATACTCTCTAAAAGTAACTAAATACTTTAAAAGTGTATTAATACACTTTTAGTGTAAAAGGGGTGTTTAGATGAATAAACAAACGGTAATTGATCTAGTGTTACCTAGGCTGAAGTTGATTCGTACAGAAATGGATTATACGCAAGATCAGATGGCGGATATATTAGGGATTTCGAAGAAGACTCTTGTGCAACTGGAGAAAGGTCGTCAAGAGTTGAGTTGGACGGTTGCTGTGGCGATTTGCGCGTTGTTTAGGGAAAGTGCCTTGCTGCGCTCTGTCCTAGGGGATGATCCGATAGAGTTGGCCGAGATTGCTGTACATCCAGAGGTCCGTATACGTGAGCTCGCAACAAGTGGAACTGTCAATTGGTGGACGGAGATCGGGCAATGGCAGCATTATAAGCTCCAACAACATACGACGGGCGGTCATTACCGGATTATTGGGGAAGAGGATAGGCGGCTCTTCAGCACTGCGGATCGAGAAAAAGCGTTAACGGAATTTAAGAAATATATGGATATAACATCTTAGTTATTTCGATATAATTACGAAATTGATTATATGAAAATAGTTTATTTGTTTTATTGGAATAATAAAACCGGCTACCTGTGTTATGAGGTTGCCGGTTCTTCTATTTCAAATGAAAATTTTTGTGTGGTGGTAAATTCACCATTCTTGAATGTTCGCTCTTCAAAATATACGCGGTCGTCTGAATCTATTAAAACTACGGTTGTGCAACGAGTCCCATACCCTTCAGAAGCAATGAATATGGAGGATAGCAAACTTTCCAACTCTTCGCCCGCCCCTGTATCAGGCAGTTGTTCAAGTGGAAAGCCTTCCGCCCGCTGCATCATTTCGAACAAGATATCGACATCGATTTTATCTGCAGTTTTCGTATAATCGCGCAAAAGCCTTTTCGTTTCTTCGACTTTTGGCCAAGGTGTATCGAGCAATGCGTTGCTAAGTCCGTATGTGCCTGTTGTTAGATACCTGATTGACTGTTCCATATTTGAGTAATAAAACAGTTCTTCGCTTGACCCGGCCAATACATTGAAACCAGTGTACTCGTCATGATTTGCATGCAGTTGTTCCATAAATTCACGTGGCGGAGTCTGTGATTGTAAATAGGAAGAGACAATATGCCCTCGTGATTGTTTTCCTTTGATCGGAAGTGAGAAGTCACGAAAATTGGTTAACGCAGCAATTTTACCTTGTTTATTGACGCCCAGCCAAGTTCCCATTTGTTCTAAGTCTCGCCCCGCTAAGATATCCGGATGGTCTTGCCAAAATTCGGCGGGAGCCGTCGGGCGATCATACGCTTCGTCTCGATTTGCCATGAGGATGAGCTTGTATTTTGGATGGTTCTGTAATTGGAAAGCTAGTAGACACATTCTATCGAACCTCGCCTTTTATGTAGTTTTGGTTAGTGTACCATGTAAACGCTAGCTAGATAAATTTTCTTGTTTTGTTAACAGACATTCATTCGTTTCGTTTGGATATTTTAAAACGCAGAATGAAAATGTTTGTTTTTTTATTGACACGCTGATATGTTGAAGCTATTATAATCAATATAATGCAAACGAATCGTGAATGTGTTTGCTTAAAAATCAACTTTAATTGGATGTGTTTAGTAATGGATCTGTCTGAACTTTTTTGGAATGCCACGATGCCAGAATTAAAACAAGGCTATATTTTGGAAAAAGACTGTTACATTTGCTTGCTGTGTGGCAAGGAAGTTGAGAAGGGAATTATTTACCCTTCTGAAAATATCCTCTATGAAGCGGAGAGATATATGAGGCTGCATATTGAACGTACTCACGGATCGGTATTTGATTATTTGATCGGTTTGGATAAGAAATTGACTGGTCTTACAAGTCATCAAAGCCAGCTTCTTCATCTCTTTTATCAAGGCAGGAATGATAAAGACGTACAGCAGACGTTAGGGATCGGCAGTACGTCTACTGTACGGCATCATCGCTTTGTCTTGAAAGAGAAGGAACGTCAAGCGAAGACGTTTTTAGCGATGATGGAATTACTGAAAGAAAAGGACGAATATGCACCAGCTTTCATACCGCCTCATACGACGGCTAAAATGGTCGATGACCGATACGCTGTGACGGAAAAAGAAAAACAGGAGACCATTAAGAAGTTTTTCCCTGATGGAACGACAGGACGGTTAGAGAAATTCCCGCCAAAAGAAAAACAGCGCCTAATTGTTCTGCGGGAGCTTACGAAGCGATTTGACAATGAAGTCACTTACAGTGAACAGGAAACAAATTGTATTTTAGAAGAAGTTTATGAAGATTATGTGCTGATCAGAAGGTATTTAATCGAGTATGGATTACTGGACCGTACGTCAGATGGGAGTCAATATTGGCTGAAATCATAATGAGGAAGCAGGAGATGCAAATGGATCAAAAAAAAGAATTGAAACAGTTATATAAAGAGACGAAGATCGAGGCAGGTGTATATCAAATTAAAAACACCGTAAATCAAAAATTGTTTATTGGCAGTACACCGAATTTCAAAACATTAAATGGGGTGAAATTCAGTCTGAATACAGGTGTGTATATGAATAAAGCGCTGCAAGAAGAGTGGAACACATTTGGAAAAGAAGCGTTTCAAATAGACATCCTGGAAACCCTTAAAAAGAAGGAAGGTCCATTTTACAATGCAAAAGAAGCGCTGATGGAACTGGAGGATAAGTGGTTGGGCTGTCTTCAGCCTTATGATGAGCAAGGATATAATGTCAAGAAGCCTTCTTGATCTTGGAATTCGTGGTTTGTCCGGTCACTCGAATGGATTGCTTCTCTCTCAAAGTTTAGAAAATGATCATTTGGGAAGAGTAGAAGTAATCGTGAAAGGAGCGATCGTTGATGAATGCGATGGATACAGTGAAGAAAATTTTAGATGAAAGTTTTATTGGTACGATGGCGACGGTTGATAATAATAAGCCGTATAGTCGGTATATGACGTTTGTGAATGATGGCTTGTCGCTCTACACACCTACGAGCAACCAGACGGATAAGGTGGAGGATCTAGAAGATAATCCGTATACCCATATTCTAATCGGTTATGAGGGAGAGGGATTTGGTGATGCGTATGTCGAATACGCAGGGCGTGTATCCATTTCTTCAGATGAACAGATCAAGAAGAAAATTTGGAATAATCAAATGAAAAAATGGTTTGATGGTCCCGAGGATCCGAAATTGGTGATTTTGAAAATTGAACCTGAAGCCATTCGTCTAATGAATAAATCCGGAGAACCGCCACAGGATATTTCTCTTTAAATAAGGACAAAAACAGCCTATTGTTTGGCTGTTTTTTTGTTCAAAAAACCTACTACGCCCAATTTTATGTCATTTATCCGCCAACTCCCATTGATTGAACTCTGTGTGGGTGGGTAATATAGGGGTGAGGAACATTCGTTCTTATGGAGGTGAAGGTCATGACAGAGCACTTGCCACACAGACAGATCGCTTGTTTAGATATGCGCAGCTTCTACGCCAGCTGTGCTGCTGCAATGGAAGGGTTGGATGTGATGAAGGTGCCAATTGCGATTATCGGCGATATTGAGCGTAAAGGCGGGGTTGTCCTTGCTGCGTCTCCGCCGCTCAAAAAGCAGTTCGGCATCAAGACAGGTATGCGGCTATATGAGATTCCAAACGATGCAAGTATTCATTTGATTGAGCCGAAAATGCAATTTTTTATTGATGTTTCGATGGAACTGACGAAGTTATTGAATCGCTATGTTCCGAAAGAAGCAATCCATGTATACAGCATTGATGAAAGTTTCGTCGATTTCACAGGGACAGAAAAGTTATGGGGCCCCTTGGATGACATCATCTATCGGATACAGGATGAGTTGTATCGGCAGTTTCAACTTCATTCCGCTTGCGGGGTTGGTCCGAATATGCTGTTAGCTAAGCTGGCGCTTGATTTGGAGGCGAAGAAAACAGGTGTGGCATACTGGACATACGAAGATGTGCCGAAGAAGCTTTGGCCAGTATCACCTCTTCGGAATATGTGGGGAGTCGGCAGAAGAATGGAACGCACATTGGAAGACATGGGGATTTATTCTGTGGGCGACCTGGCAAGAACACCGCTTGAGCGTCTGGAAAAGAAATTTGGCGTCATGGGAAACCAGTTATATTACCATGCGCACGGAATTGATTATTCAACGCTCGGATCGGTTTTGATCAAAGGACAAATCAGTTACGGCAAAGGTCAGACCTTGCTGCGAGATTACATAAAGATGAATGAGATTTTAACCGTTCTCCTGGAGATGTGTGAGGACACTGCTATGCGCGCACGATTGGCAGGCAAGAAAGGTCGCACTGTGCAACTGTCATTCGGCTATTCCAAACATGCCTTAGGTGGCGGATTTCAACGCAGAAAAACGCTGGCGGAAGCAACGAATGAAACCTTGGTCATCTACCACACATGTGTAGAACTGCTTGAGACTTACCACGATGGCCGACCCGTCCGCCACATTTCCGTCACCCTTACCAATTTAGAAACTGAACACGGCATCCAGCTCGACTTGTTCAAACCAACCAACTGGAAACAACAGCGGATCGGTCATGTAATGGATGAACTCCGCCTAAAATACGGCTCCACAGCCATACTCCGCGCCGTCTCCATCACTTCCGGCGGGACTGCTTACAGGCGAAACAAGCTAATTGGCGGGCATTATAAATAAAAGCGGAAGACGCCGTTTAGCCTCGACAGGCGTTGGAAGACGAGCAATAAAGGCGTTTTTTGCCTTTACTGCTTGTCTGAAACGTCCCGAGAGGCTGGCGTCTGCAGCTGGATATAAATAAAAACGGAAGACGCCGTTTAGCCTCGACAGGCGTTGGAAGAAAAGCAATAAAGGCGTTTTTTGCCTTTACTGCTTGTCTGAAACGTCCCGAGAGGCTGGCGTCTGCAGCTGGATAGAAGTTAAAAGCGGAAGACGCTGTCGAGCCTCGACCGGCGTTAGGAACTCACCCGAAATTGCTTGAGCAAAAAGGATGGTACTATACAATTCACAATGTATGAACTTCAGAACAGCATACAGGAGAATGGCTGAGAGGTTGTCAAAAAGATTTCACAAACAAATGGGGCGTAATCTATACGCGGTTTTGTTACGATAGGGTGGGAGAGTTGGCGGGATAAAATATGTCTGCCGTCTATCTACTATTGCTTAGCGTGAAGGAGGAAATAGTTTGGGAACGGATGTGAATATATTTTTTGCGTTCGGAGCGGGTTTTCTAAGTTTCATTTCTCCGTGCGTCTTGCCGTTATACCCAGCCTTTATATCGTACATCACCGGAATGTCGTTGGATGATCTGGGAGATAAGTCAAAAGGTATGAACCGTACCGGTATTTTACATACGTTATTCTTTTTACTCGGATTTTCCGTTGTGTTTGTCTTTCTGGGATTCAGTACATCGTTTATCGGAGCAATATTTTTACAGTATCAAGATTTAATCCGTCAAATTGGTGCGATCTTCATTGTCCTTTTTGGTTTGATGACCATTGGATTATTCAAACCTGAATTTCTGATGAAGGAGAAAAAGCTGCAATTCAAGAATCGGCCGGCCGGTTATCTCGGCACTGCTTTAATCGGGTTAGCGTTTTCCGCTGGCTGGCAGCCTTGTATGGGGCCAATAATTGGAGCGATCATTTATTTGGCGGCTACAAATCCGGCTTCTAGTATGTTGTATATGATGTTGTATGTTCTTGGCTTTGCGATTCCGTTTTTCTTCTTGTCTTTCTTCATCACAAGAATTGGTTGGATTCGAAAGCACAGCATGAAAATTACCAAAGCGGGCGGATATCTCATGATTGCATTTGGGATTTTGCTGTTCTTTAATGGAATGGTGTACCTGACTAGTTTGCTCAGCCCGATCTTTGGTGATTTCCAAGGTTTCTAATTAAAGGTCATGAAACAGAAAAGAGGTGTACTATGCAGGAACTTACTTCTTTTGAAGAATGGCAACACGTATTGAACGAATCCAAGCAATTCCTATTGTTCGTCAAGACCCATCATTGTTCTGTTTGTGAAGGGCTATACCCTCAAGTGGCGGCACTTGAAAGTCGTTATCCTTTTCCTTTTTACAGAGTCAATGCAGCGGAAGTTCCTGAACTGGCTGGCCAGCTGGCACTCTTTACAGCACCTGTCGTATTGCTGTTTCATCAGAAGAAAGAACTGGCTCGTTTTGCTCGAATTGTCCCGATGAATGACTTGACGAAACGGATGGATGAACTGGTTGAGTGGGGGAACATAGAGGATGCTTAAGTTACAAGAGTGGGTAGATTATATTTTCACAAGCATTCCGCCGGTTTATTTGATTATTGGCTCTACCGTGATTTTTATTGTCATGACGACATTTGTCTATACAATGCGTGCAAGAGCCGCGAGTAAACCCATTCAGGCGAAGAAGATCATTCTGCCGCCGTTGTTCATGTCTACTGGAATGCTGATGTTCTTGTTCGATGAATTTCAAGTGCCATGGATACAAGTGCTGGAAGCAAGCCTCGTGGGATTGGTTTTCTCTGCTGTTCTCATTAAAACCACAATGTTTGAAATGAAGGAAGACGGAATTTACTTGAAGAAATCGAAAGCTTTCCTCGTGATCCTATTCAGCTTGTTGATTTTACGGATGGTCGGCAAGCTCGTGCTCAGCAGTTCGATAGATGTAGGAGAATTAGGTGGCATGTTTTTCATATTGGCATTCTCGATGATTTTGCCATGGAGAGTCGGCATGCTTGTGAAATTTAAAAAGCTTGAAAGGAGCGCAAACTAAAAGCAATCTGTCCATTGATCACTTTTGATCGTTTGGACAGATTGCTTTTTTATCATTTATTAGCCGAATAAATGTTCATACGGCTGCATGTCGACTTCCATCTCATTCAGCTTTTTACGCAGAAAATTATGGTCTCGTTTGGGTGTCGCAAGAATATAGCCTTTAATAATATGGTCGAATTCAATTGTTTTTGCTCGGTCTTCTAGCGCAATTTGGCCGATTTTAGAAGCGATCTTTTGTTTTGCTACATCCCGGAATAGTTCAGGAACCGGTGTAACCAATTCATTCAACATACCCTTTGCTTCTGTATTCCATAAATGCAGGGATTCATTGACATAATGCTCTTCCCAATCGAGCGTCGATTTGCCGTCTTCTTTCGGAAAGACTTTAAGAAACTTCCGGAACATAAAGAATCCGCCGATACCGAATAAACCAATTAGTACAACGCCCCAAAATAGGATAAACCACATAAATAGGTCTTGCACTGTTTTTCACCTCTTCCATTCTACTATCCATTATAAAAGCATTTCGAAAATATTTCACTAACAAAGTATCTTTTTTGTTCTTTCGTTCTATGTAGGGGATGAAAGGAGGTGAGACATATGGCAGCTTCACTAGAATTCAGTCAGGCAGTAGGCAAGATTCACTTCAATGCAGGGACGAATGAAAAGGGTAACATCATTCGTAAGGTAAAGACGTATAAACACATTACAAGAGAGTCTACTGCAACGGACTTGAGCGTAGCATTCACGCAATTAGCGTCACTTTCTAGCTATTTGATGATGAAGGCGGAGAAAGTGGTAACGGAAGAAGTGCAGGATGACTAAAAAAACAAAAGGAGGAATTCACACATGGCAAAAGTATTGGAATTGACATTTCTGACTGCAGTAGAAACACCGGTCAAACTAACGGTCGATGAGCCGCGAGAAGACATCACGGAAGAGCAAGTTGAGTCGGTCATGCAGCGAGTGATCGAAAGTGGTGTCTTTGTGGCAGATGACTCTCAACTCGCGTCTATTAAAAGTGCACGGATCGTTGAGCGGGATGCGCGCACCATATTGACTCGTTAATAATGCAAGAAAATCGGCATTCAGTTCTCTACTGGACGCCGGTTTTTTTACTTTGAAAAGAGAGGAGGAGTGGACTATGGAGCAATGGCTGCAACTGATCCAGGATATCGGGTTTCCGGTCTTTGTATCGTTTTACCTGTTACATCGTTTGGAAGTAAAGCTGGAAGCGATCCATGAAGTTCTCTCAGATATTAAAAACCGCTGAACTTCATCAGAACTTCATGAAACCGTCAATGTTTAGCCAAATAGGAACAGAGCTCCGCCTTGTTTGGCAAACGAACTTTCGATATGATAAAGTGACTATCAGAAGCTGGAGGAATTGATTATGAAGAAAAAGTTTTTTGTACCGCTGATGCTTATTTTTGTACTCATGCTTAGTGCGTGTGGCGGCGGATTCAAAGCGGACCATAAGTATAAGGTGGAACCATTTGAATTTACCAATCAAAATCATGAAAAAGTATCGAATGAAGACTTGAAAGGTGATGTGTGGTTGGCACAGTTCATTTTTACGGTCTGTACGTCTGCCTGTCCTCCAATGATGAATAATATGGTGGAGTTGCAGGAAAATTTACAAGCAGAAGGTGTGGAGGATTACAAAATCGTATCCTTCAGCATTGACCCTGATGTCGATACACCGGAAGCTTTGAAGGAGTATATGCAAGCATTTGGCCCTCCTGATGAAAGTAAATGGGAGATGCTAACGGGATATGATATGAAAACAATTGAGAAGCTAGCGGCCAGTTCATTTAAGACTGCTGTAAAAGACATCCCAAATAGTGATCAAGTGTTACACGGTACTGCTTTTGGCTTAGTTAACCAAAAAGGCGAGGTTGTAAAACTATATGATGGGTATAGCGACGTACCATATGATACAATCGTCAAAGACATGAAAGAATTGATTAAAGAAGGTAACTAATTTTAGAAAGAGGTGGGGCAATGAAGAAAAAGAAGGTCAGCCGGTCGATCCGCATCAAAGTCGCCTTCTTGATCTTATTAATTCCCGTTGCCGTCACCGTCTTCACGATTGCTGCGATACTTTGGACGAGCATTGAGAAAAGCGATGTCATTCGCAAGTCTGCTTCCACGCTTTTGAGTATCCAGGATCGACAGACAGGAACCGTGATACCTGAAGAATACATCCCCATCTATATAGCTGCAGCTGAAAAATATGATATCCCATGGACGCTTCTCGCTGCACATCATCGGATCGAGACGAGGTTTTCCACAATGAATACCGATGTTTCACCCGCCGGAGCCGAAGGACCAATGCAGTTCATGCCGTGCACGTTTGTAGGATGGGGTTATCCTGGCTGTAAAGACCTTGGGAAAGGTGATATTCCTCAAAAGGATAAAACGAATCCCGATGTGATAAAGAAATATGGCGGCTATGGTGTAGATGCAAATGGTGACGGTATTGCCGACCCGTTTGATATTGAAGATGCGATATTCAGCGCAGCGAATTATCTCTCCAAAAGTGGAGCAGCAGACGGAGATATAGAAAAAGCGATTTTTCATTACAATCACAGTGAAACCTATGTAGAAGACGTTCTCTGGTATTTTAAGGAATTTGAAGACCAACGCAAGGAAAAAGAATCAAAAATACAAGCAGCTAAATAAAACGTGGAGCCACCGTTAAAGGTAGCTCCACATTTTTTAGCGTCTAATTTAGGATGCTTTGCGCATACTCTTCATAATCAGACTTACGATGAAGACAAGAACAATCGCACCGATTAATGCTGGCAAGAAGTAGAAACTGGAAATCTGAGGACCCCATTCACCCAGCAGCGCACCACCAATCCATGCACCCACGATACCTGCAATAATGTTACCGATAATACCGCCTGGAATATCTCTACCTACGATAAGGCCAGCTAACCAACCGATAATCCCTCCGATAATTAAGAACCAAATAAAACTCATGCTGTTCATCTCCTTTAAAATTTTGTATCTAGTACGTGCTTATTATTTGTATTACCGTCTTTTTAATACATGAAACATCTTTTATTCTGTTTGGCGAAATAAAAAAGTTCAGACAGATTATTTTCTGCTGAACTTTAGAGGAAAATTAATTAACGATCACTGTTGCACCAAGCGTGTTTTGGAAATGAGACAATGCCCAGTCATGGCCCGCGGGATTGAAACTTGCGACGCCGCCTTCATGAATAAAAATTTTATAGCCTAGATTGTAAGCGTCTATCGCAGTATGTAAAATGCAGATATCTGTACAGACACCAGTCAAATGGATTTCCCTGATGTCTCGTGCGCGCAATTGGATGTCCAAGTCGGTTCCTGCAAATGCGCTGTATCTGGTTTTATCCATCCAAATGATTTCATCCGAATGTTCACTATATAGATCGTGCATCTTACCATAAAGATTCCGACCGAATGTGCCGCGGATGTTATGGGCGGGGAACAGAGCATTTTCAGGATGATACGGATCGTCTTTTTCATGAAGATCATTAATGACAAAAACAGGCTGCTGCTGTGCAAGAAAATCTTTTGTTAACTGTACGATATGATTCTCCAACGCGATACCGGGTTCGCCGCATGTTAAGGCTCCGTCTATAGCCACAAAATCAACTGTATAATCCACGACAAGCAATGCTTTCTTCAATTCCATCATCTCCTTTCTGTTAGTTTGCCATAGTGGCGGTTGAATATCTAGACATATGTAAAGACAATGCGGTGAGAAATTTCTCTTTTCCCAAGGAGAACACCATGAAACTCGCTACTCACAAGGCAAATATTAATGCCTTACCAAAGGGGAAGTGCCCAGAAAGCGCCCCTGCCTGGAGGGCAAATCCCGAGGAATACACCCGTTCCTCCCTGTGTGTTTCCTTTCCAAATTAGGATATCCATTTTTAAGTGAAAGACTATGAGAGAACTATAAAATGGATTTTCACGAATCTGCCATAATGTAACAAAAAAGCACATTAAAGTAGGAAAAAGTGGTCTATTTGAGAATTGAAAAGACTAATTGAGAATTCTTAATGAAATTTGATTTAGTCATTACCTTTTCTTATGGAGCCCTATAAATTATATGTATTTTACTAATCTCCTTTGCTATACTATGATGGAGTAGAGGAAAGATGTGCATTTATAATCTTTCAGTACATAAAGGAGGAAACCAAATCATGGCAAAAAGCAATTTACACAATAGCCGAAAGTCTTTCGAAGTAAATGGAAAGACGTATAACTACTACCATTTAAAAGCTTTAGAAGAAGCAGGTCTTACAAACGTTTCGAAACTTCCTTATTCAGTGAGAGTATTACTGGAATCTGTTCTTCGTCAACACGACGGATATGTGATCAAAGATGAGCACGTTGAAGACTTGGCGAAATGGGGCTCTGTAGTAAATGCAGATGCTGAAGTGCCATTCAAACCTTCACGCGTAATCCTTCAAGACTTCACGGGAGTACCTGTTGTAGTTGACCTTGCATCTTTACGTTCTGCAATGGATGAATTAGGCGGAGATCCAAACAAGATCAACCCTGAAATTCCAGTAGATTTAGTAATTGACCACTCCGTACAAGTAGACAGCTATGGTACGCCACAAGCTCTTCAAATGAACATGGAGCTTGAATTCGAGCGTAATGCTGAGCGTTACCAATTCTTAAGCTGGGCACAAAAAGCATACGATAACTACCGAGCAGTACCACCTGCAACAGGTATCGTTCACCAAGTAAACCTTGAGTATCTTGCTAACGTTGTCCATGCGGTTGAAAATGAAGATGGATCTTTCGAAACATACCCGGATACACTTGTCGGAACAGACTCCCACACTACAATGATCAACGGTATCGGCGTACTTGGATGGGGTGTTGGCGGTATCGAAGCAGAAGCAGGAATGCTTGGACAACCTTCATACTTCCCAATTCCTGAAGTAGTTGGTGTCAAGTTGGTTGGAGTACTTCCTGAAGGAACTACTGCAACAGACCTAGCACTTAAAGTAACTGAAACGCTTCGTGCACAAGGTGTAGTAGGAAAATTCGTAGAATTCTTCGGTCCTGGCGTATCGAACTTGCCATTGGCTGACCGTGCGACAATCGCAAACATGGCGCCTGAATACGGTGCTACATGTGGATTCTTCCCGGTTGACGAAGAGTCACTGAACTATATGCGCTTAACAGGCCGCGATGAGAACCATATCGAAGTAGTGAAACAATACTTGATCGAAAACGATATGTTCTTCACTCCTGAAAAGGAAGAGCCGAACTTCACAAATGTGGTTGAAATCGATCTAAGTAAAATCGAAGCGAATCTTTCTGGTCCTAAGCGTCCACAAGACTTGATTCCTCTATCTGAAATGCAACAGTCTTTCAAAGACGCAGTAGTTGCACCAGAAGGAACACAAGGCTTTGGTCTTACACCGAAAGAGCTTGAAAAGTCTGGAACGATCAAATTCGAAGATGGACGTAAAGTAGAACTGAAAACTGGTGATGTTGCGATCGCAGCAATTACTTCTTGTACAAACACTTCCAACCCTTACGTTATGTTAGGCGCGGGACTTGTTGCGAAGAAAGCTGTCGAAAAAGGACTTGTTCCTCCAGCATACGTCAAAACTTCATTGGCACCAGGTTCAAAAGTTGTTACTGGCTACTTGAATGATTCCGGCCTATCCGAGTACTTGGACAAAATCGGATTCAACACAGTTGGTTACGGATGTACAACATGTATCGGTAACTCCGGTCCATTGCTTCCTGAAATCGAAAAAACAATCGGTGACGAAGATCTACTCGTGACTTCTGTTCTTTCCGGTAACCGTAACTTCGAAGGACGCGTACACCCATTTGTTAAAGCGAACTACTTGGCTTCACCTCCACTAGTTGTTGCATATGCACTAGCTGGAACAGTGAACATTGATTTCGCAAAAGACCCAATCGGTCAAGACAAAGACGGCAACGATGTATTCTTCAAAGACATCTGGCCTTCCACTCAAGAAATTCAGGATGTAGTGAAAGCTACTGTAACGCCTGAATTGTTCCGTAAAGAATATGCGCGCGTATTCACGGAAAACGAAGCATGGAATGCAATCGAAACTACTGATGATTCTCTTTATGATTTTGATGAGTCATCTACTTATATCCAAAACCCTCCATTCTTCGAAAACCTTTCGAAAGAACCGGAAGATATCCAAACACTTGCAGGCTTGCGTGTTATCGGTAAGTTCGGTGATTCCATCACGACTGACCACATTTCACCAGCTGGGGCAATCGGTCTAAATACACCTGCGGGAATCTACTTGCGTGAAAACGGCGTAGAGCCTCGTAACTTCAACTCATACGGATCACGCCGTGGTAACCACGAAGTGATGATGCGCGGTACGTTTGCGAACATTCGTATTCGTAACCAAATCGCTAAAGGTACAGAAGGCGGGTTCACTACGTACTGGCCAACTAAAGAAGTTATGCCGATCTATGATGCAGCTATGAAGTATCAAGAAGATGGCACAGGACTAGTCGTTCTAGGCGGTAAAGACTACGGAATGGGCTCTTCACGTGACTGGGCTGCTAAGGGAACAAACTTGCTTGGAATCAGAGCAGTTATCGTAGAAAGCTTCGAGCGTATTCACCGTTCGAACCTAGTGATGATGGGTGTACTTCCACTTCAATTCATCAATGGCGAGAACATTGAATCTCTTGGCTTAACAGGCGAAGAAGAAATCGCGATCAACATCGCAGAAGGTGTTAAGCCGCGTTCAATCCTGAAAGTCGTAGCGAAAGCTCCAGACGGCAAGGAAACTGAATTTGAAGTGCTTGCACGTTTCGATTCTGAAGTTGAAATCGACTACTATCGTCACGGAGGAATCCTGCAAATGGTTCTACGTGATAAGTTGAAATCAAACTAAGTATATGATTTAAGAAAAAGATGTCCGACTTTGTTGGGCATCTTTTTTCGTGTCGTTTGGAATGTTATTGCAAGCAATGTTTTTTTGCGTTCGTTATACTAGAGGATGAGGTGAGTTTGGATGTTTTACAGTGAAAAAGAAATTGAAGTTCGCTATGCGGAAACAGATCAGATGGGTGTCGTGTATCATGCCAATTATTTGATTTGGATGGAGGTTGGACGTACATCGCTCATTCAGGACCTAGGCTTTCATTATGCACAGCTGGAGAAGGATGGCTATTTATCGCCGGTTACCGAGCTGTCAGTGAAGTACAAGACATCCATTACATACGGAGAGACCGTAACCGTCCGGACATGGGTGGAATCGCATGGTAAACTGCGTACCGTCTATGGCTATGAAATCTTGCATGCAGATGGAACGGTTGCTGCAACTGCTGTCTCTGAGCACGTAGTAGTAAAAAAAGACAATTTCCGCCCTGTTTCATTACGGAGAATTCATCCGCAATGGGATGCAAAATATACGGAAGTTCAGCGTGGAGAAGGCTGATGGCTTTCGGAATTAAGCGACAGGAACTGTATGCTTGGAAAAGAGCAGTAGAACAAGGGGAGATTGCTTTTTTAACGCATTATTGGCTAGACGATCGGTTTCCGGATACGAACACAGTCACAAAAGTCGGGTGCAGCGACCTGAAGAAGCTTATCAATTGGGGGAAGCAGTATGGTTTGCGCCAAGAGTGGATTCATGCAAGAGACGAGTACCCGCACTTTGATTTGATGGGTGAACGACAAGTGGAGATTTTGAAACAGGAAAATTGTTTAGATCAATTGACGCGATTAAAAAATGGTAAGAATAACATGTGAGTTATTCTTACCATTTTATGTAGTGATTTTAAGATGCCTTCTCATAGTGAAAAGCAAGTTCTCCATGATTTACATCTGTATCCACATGTAAATCATGACCATCGAAAAACCAAAGATCCCGTTCTTCAATATAGTAATGTATACCATCTATGACCGTTTCCACAGCCAATTCATCGGGAGTTTCTTTCGTTATTCCCATCGAAAAACCGTCGTGCAATGGGCTAGATCCTCCATACCGTGCAAAAAACTTTACATAATCGCCTGAAGAGGCTTCCATTTCATCTTTGAACCAATGAACTGCCTTTTCGGATATATTGATATTCATGATGGGTACGTCCTTTCTTTTCATGATTTACAGCCATTTGATCTTAGGTTCTGTTCCTGCTTTGATGCGGCTGATATTGTCTCGGTGTCGGTAAAAAATGAAGAAGCCCATTAACGCAACGACTAAGAATAAGTATAGGTCTCCTGTCATCAGATAATAGATGAGGCAATAGATGGGTCCGAGAATTGAAACAATGATTGAAGTTAAGGATACCATTTTTGTTAGTTTCAATGCGATCAAAAACGTAATGATGACCAAAAGAAAAATCGGCCAATTGTATCCTAGCAGGACACCGCCTGAGGTGGCCACAGCTTTCCCGCCTTTAAGGTTCGCAAAAAGAGGGAATATATGTCCGAGCACGGCTGCAACCCCGAGCAACAATGGATGCACCGCAGTATCATGAAAGTACGGTAATAAAGGCAATAAAACGGCTGCAGTTCCTTTTAAGATATCGAGCAAGGTGACAACGATCCCTGCTTTTTTTCCGAGAACCCGGAAAGTGTTCGTAGCACCCATATTTCCGCTGCCATGCTGCCTGACGTCCGTTTGATAAAAAATCTTCCCGATCCACAAAGCGGAAGGAATCGACCCAAGCAGATAGGCTGCCAGAATGATCATATAATTTTCCATAATGAACCCCTTTTGCGTGATTAAATGTTTGCATTAAGTTTAGCAGAAGAGTAAGTTCTGGACAATGACTGATTTGTGCAGGTTGAAGAACGCTTTTAAAAAATATCTGTCGGAAGATGTCGTTCATTAGGTTGTCACCTTTTCCGCGTTGCAATCCTAAGATTTCTTCTATACAATAGGTTGAGCTGAAACAAAACGTTGATTTGACAAGGTTTATCAGAAGATGTATGATAAAATTAAGAGAACATTTGTTTGACGGGGGTTTCATTTTGACGAAACAGAAAATACAAAATACGTATGATGATAGTTCCATTCAAATTTTAGAAGGCTTAGAAGCTGTTCGAAAAAGACCGGGAATGTACATTGGTTCCACGGATACTCGAGGGCTTCATCATTTAGTTTACGAGATAGTCGACAACTCGGTAGACGAAGCGTTAGCAGGGTTCGGAGCAGAGATTGATGTGACGATTCACTCTGATGGCAGTGTCAGTGTTCGAGATTATGGACGAGGCATGCCAACAGGTTTGCATCAGTCCGGGAAGCCTACAGCGGAAGTCATTTTAACTGTACTGCATGCAGGCGGTAAATTCGGACAAGGCGGCTATAAGACAAGCGGCGGATTGCATGGTGTAGGCGCATCCGTGGTTAACGCCTTATCTGAATGGTTGGAAGTGACGATCTTTCGGGAAGGCAAAAAGTTCCGTCAGCGTTTTGAAAACGGCGGACATCCTGCTACCACGCTAGAGCAAATCGGCACGACAAAAGAAACGGGCACGATCATTCATTTCAAACCGGACAAAAAAATCTTTTCAACGATCAAATATCAATATGACACACTAGCTGAGAGATTACGTGAGTCAGCTTTTTTATTGAAAGGATTAAAGATTGTCCTGCAAGAAGAAGGTACCGATAAAAAAGATGTTTTTCATTACGAATCAGGTATTGAAGCGTTTATCGAGTATTTGAATGAAGAGAAGGATGTTCTGCATGACGTTGCATATCTAGAAGGTGAAGTGGAAGGCATTGAAGTCGAATTCGCCTTCCAGTTTAGCGATGGCTATGCGGAAACTATTCTTTCGTTCGTCAATAATGTCCGGACGAAAGACGGAGGGACACATGAAACAGGCGCTAAAGCAGCGATGACACGTGTTGTTAATGAGTATGCACGCAAGACCGGTTTGCTGAAGGAAAAGGATAAGAACCTGGACGGCGCGGATATCCGAGAAGGGATTGCAGCGATTGTCTCTGTTCGTATCCCGGAAGAAATTCTGCAGTTTGAAGGCCAGACGAAAGGCAAGCTCGGAACGAGTGAAGCCCGTACCGCGACGGACGCAGTAGTGTCTCAAAAGTTACTCTACTTCTTGGAAGAAAATGCTGAATTAAGTGCGAATCTTGTGCGTAAAGCGATCCGTGCACATCAAGCCCGCGAAGCAGCAAGAAAAGCGAGAGAAGATGCACGTTCCGGGAAAAAACGCAGAAAATCCGATACATTATTATCAGGAAAACTGACACCTGCCCAGTCCCGTAATGCAGCTAAAAATGAATTATATCTAGTGGAAGGTGACTCTGCAGGCGGTTCTGCAAAGCAAGGACGTGACCGTACGTTCCAAGCGATTCTGCCGCTGCGTGGTAAAGTCATCAATACGGAAAAAGCCAAGCTCGAAGACATCATGAAAAATGAAGAGATCAACACAATTATTCATGCGATCGGTGCAGGAGTCGGAGCAGATTTTCAAATCGAAAACGCTGCATACGACAAAATCATTATTATGACGGATGCCGATACAGACGGCGCCCATATCCAAGTATTATTGCTGACATTCTTTTACCGCTATATGAAACCTTTGATCGAAGCAGGGAAAGTGTATATCGCACTGCCGCCATTGTTCAAAGTGTTCAAAGGGTCAGGCAAGAGCGAGAAGCTGGAGTATGCGTGGACAGAAGACGATCTGGATGAAGCGATGAAGAAGATCGGTAAAGGCTATATGCTCCAGCGCTATAAAGGGCTTGGAGAAATGAATGCTGACCAATTATGGGAGACGACGATGAATCCGGAAACACGGACACTCATACGTGTGACGATTGAAGACGGTGCGAAATCCGAACGTCGTGTCACGACATTAATGGGTGATAAAGTGGAGCCGCGTCGAAAATGGATCGAAGAAAATGTCGATTTCGGCTTAATTGAAGAACATAATATATTAGATAATGCATTTATACATGTTGAGGGGGATATGGAATGACCCATTCAGAAACTTTTCAAGATCTTCCCTTAGAAGAAGTGATTGGCGACCGATTTGGGCGTTACAGTAAATACATCATTCAAGACCGTGCGATTCCCGATGCCAGAGATGGTTTAAAACCAGTTCAGCGTCGGATTTTATATGCGATGTATCATGAAGGAAATACCCATGATAAAGCATTTCGTAAATCGGCAAAAACAGTCGGTAATGTCATTGGTAACTACCATCCGCACGGTGACACATCTGTTTACGATGCGATGGTACGGATGAGTCAACACTGGAAGCTGCGCCATGAAATGATTGATATGCACGGAAATAACGGATCTGTTGACGGCGATTCAGCTGCGGCAATGCGTTATACGGAAGCAAGACTATCTGCCATTGCCAGTGAAATGTTGCGCGATATCCGTAAAGAAACGGTTGATTTCGCTCCAAACTTTGATGATACGGAACTTGAGCCGACGGTCTTGCCGGGACGCTTTCCTAATCTACTTGTCAACGGAGCGACAGGTATTTCAGCAGGCTATGCGACAGACATTCCGCCTCATGCTTTGCATGAAGTCATCGATGCGGTCTTTATGCGACTAAAAAATCCCGAAACTAGCGTTGAAGACTTAATGACCGTGCTTCCAGGACCGGATTTTCCAACAGGCGCCATTATTCAAGGAACCGACGGCATACGCAATGCGTACAAGACAGGCAAAGGACGCTTTGTTATCCGCGCTACGTGGGAAATCGAGCAGTTGAAAGCCGGTAAATCACAAATTGTCGTTACGGAAATACCGTATGACGTCAATAAAGCGAACTTAGTGAAAAAAATGGATGAATTGCGCCATGACCGCAAATTGGATGGAATTGCAGAAATTCGTGATGAATCCGACCGGACCGGATTGCGAATTGTGGTGGAACTGAAGAAGGATATGGACGGCAATGCCATCATGCAATATTTATTGAAACATACCGATCTGCAGATCACGTACAACTTCAATATGATTGCGATTGCCGGAAGACGTCCTATGCTCATGTCGCTTCCAATGCTGCTCGATGCGTATATCGATCACCAAAAAGAAGTCATTACAAGACGCTCCACATATGATATTCGAAAGGCAAAAGACCGTTTGCATATCGTGGATGGCTTAATGAAAGCCTTGTCTATACTGGATGAGGTCATTAAGACCATTCGTGCGTCAAAAGATAAAAAAGATGCGAAACGAAACTTGATCGATGCATATCAATTTACGGAAGTCCAAGCCGAAGCAATTGTTTCTTTGCAGTTATATCGTCTGACGAATACGGATATCACCGAATTGAAAGAGGAAAAAGAAGAACTGCGCATGTTGATTAATGAACTGGAAGAAATTCTTGCAAGTGAGAAGAAACTTGTAGCTGTTCTGGTGAAAGAACTGAAGGCTATTCGCAAACAGTTCTCTGAACCGCGACGTTCTGTAATTGAAGAAAAAATAGAAGAGTTGAAAGTGGACTTGGATATTTTAGTGCCAAGCGAGGAAGTCATGGTGTCTGTAACGAAAGGCGGCTATATTAAGCGCACTAGCATGCGCTCGTATTCGGCGTCGAATGGTACAGGCCAGGAGATGAAGGAATCCGATTATAATTTATTGGAAGCTGCGATGAATACACAGCATCATCTCTTATTGTTCACGTCATCCGGGAATTATATCTATCAGCCTGTCCACGAGCTCCCTGATATCCGCTGGCGCGACTTAGGGCAGCATCTATCAAGTGTTGTCGGACTTGAGCCGAATGAAGAGCTGGTGGACGTTATCGGGCTCGAAACGTTTGATGAAAACTTGAGTATATTAACTGCAGCTTCAAACGGCAATGTGAAATTATCTAAACTGACCGACTTCCAGGTACAGCGCTATAATCGTTCATTCAAAGCAATGAATGTGAAAAAAGGCGAGACACTCGTAGGTGCGCAGGTAGTAACGGGTAAAGAAGATGTGTTATTAGTGAGCAAGCAGGCGTATGCATTGCGATTCTCTTTATCTGAATTGGCCATCACTGGCATACGTACAGGAGGCGTCAGAGGGCTTCATTTGAAGGCAGAAGACGAGCTGGTAGCATTTGAAGTGATTACAGAGCAAGTCAAGAATATTTTCGTTGCGACTCAGCGCGGGTCGGTGAAAAGAATGAACATTTCAGAGTTCGAAGTGGCTTCACGAGCACTTAGAGGCGTAACGGTACTAAAAGAGTTGAAATCCAATCCATATCGGGTTGTGGATATGAAGGCAGTGAAGGAAGACGAACAATTTGTATTATTGACGACAAAAGACCAAAAAATTGAGATTGATCCGATGTCATTGAAGAATACGAATCGACAATCCACTGGTAGTTCTATTGTGGACGAAGCGAAAGAAGGAAAGATTGTCCAAGTGGCTGTAATGAAGAAGGAAGATAAATAAAAACAGAAACCCGCCCTTTCATCGTCAGATCAAGTAAATGTGCAGCGGGCATTTGGCAAGGATCTTCTCATTGTCTTTCTTAGATATCTGGTAGCATTGGCACAAGATATGGAAATTTGGAATATGCAGTACAATTATGCTGATAAAAGATTTTTTTCACGGAGCGTAATTACAGAAAACACTAAATTCTTACATGCTTTATAAGTTGAATGGAAAACTAAGTCAGTAGGCTGTCGAAGCCAAATATCAGTATCGATAATAACAACCTAACTACCTAGTGCATATGCTAAGTTTATGATCATATGGATTAGGAGGTATATTACAGTGAATAACCCTTATTTTATGTATCCTTGTCTAAACCTTTGTTACAGTTATGTACCAATGTGTAACTGTAATACTATTTGGAATTACGGCTATTGGAATATTTCAGATGCAGCGGACACTCCGAACCATTCTTTAACGTATCCAAATAATTTTAGAAATACAAGCGATCTCGTGTTAAAAGATCATGGAGAAAACCCTTTTGTAGTAAACATCAGTCAGGCTGCCAAGCAAAATAATACCTATCGTGACGCTATCTGGACCGGAAAACACCTACAAGTTACCTTAATGAGTATTAACGTTGGGGAAGATATAGGATTGGAGATTCATCCAGACGTTGACCAATTCCTGCGCATAGAGGAAGGCCAAGGACTTGTCCAGATGGGAAAAAGCAAGAATAACCTAAACTATGTAAGAAACGTCGGTAATGATTCTGCCATTATGATACCCGCTGGTATATGGCATAATGTAACCAATACGGGTAATTCTCCGTTAAAGCTTTATTCAATCTATGCACCGCCGCACCACCCATTCGGTACTGTTCAAGAAACGAAAGCTGATGCAGAAGCCGAGGAACATTAAGACGTGAATGAATGATCAATTTCGTTGTACTTTGACGGAATTGATCATTTTTAATTTTGCTGTTATACTTGAAAGTTTTAAGAATCGATCATTGAAAACGGGTAAACAATAAAAGGTAAAAGGAGAAACGTGAATGATTACTAAAATCGGTCAAATTATGCTTTATGTAACTAATCAACAAGAAGCAGTTGATTTCTGGACGAAAAAAGTAGGCTTTATTATCGTTGCGGAAGAAAATGGACAAGGAATGAGATGGATTGAAATAGCTCCCTCAAAGGATGCGGAGACCAGCATCGTATTACACAATAAAGAAGTAATTGCTAAGATGTCTCCTGAGTTAAATCTTAGTACTCCATCTTTGATGTTTACAACAGAAAACCTCGATAAATTATATAACGACTTAGCAAATCAACGTGTTACTGTCGGAGAGATTATGGAAATGCCGACTGGTAGGGTGTTTAACTTTGCCGATAGTGAACAAAATTATTTTGCAGTTGTGGAAAAAAGTAACTAACATTTTCAAGTTTCAAGAAATGATGCCAGATCCTAAACAACTTCGAATTGTTTAGGATCTGGCATTTTTTCGAGAATAGGCCTCTGCATCTCTGAGGATTCTACACAACACTCCGAGCCACCCGATCTGCAATCTCACAAAAAGTTTTCACAAGAATGGATTGGTCACTGCGCCGATACGTAATGCCCATCGAGACGAGAGGCAATTGTTGAATGGACTCAATGTAGACGACTTCTTGTGTATGAAGGTTCATGGTCGATTGAGGAACAATGGTGATGCCGATTCCTGCGGCAACTAAACCGATGACTGTTTGAAATTCGAGCGCTTCTTGTTGGATGACGGGATTACATATGCCTAGGATTTCGGTGTAGAGGCCGGGCCATGTTCTAGGTGATAATAATACGAACGGGTATGGCTTTAAATCGTCCAGGGTGACTGCTTTTAATTCGAGTAAGGGATGCTGTTTCGGGACCGCGAGTACGCAAGGATCAATGGAGACGATTTCGGTGTGGAGTGTGTCATCGAGGACAGGGGGTCTTAGGACACCGACGTCGATTTCGTTCTGTCGCAGTGCTTCGAGTTGGTCAGGTGTCGATAATTCAGAAAGGTGAACTTGGACGTCGGGGAATTGGTGTCGGAATTCCCGTAACACAGCAGGGAGAATGTCATAGGTAGCAGAACCAACGAATCCGACGCGCAAAGACCCAAGTCTTCCAAGATGAATCCGTTTTGCATTTTCAATTGAACCTTCTAGGGAATCGATAATTTTGACGATATCCTGATAGAATTGTTGTCCTGCCTCTGTTAATTCCACGCTTCGGTTCGTTCTAGAAAAAAGTAGAATATCCAATTCTTTTTCCAAGTTTTGAATTTGCATACTTAATGGTGGTTGTGTAATATGTAATCGTTTTGCCGCGCGACTGAAATTTAATTCTTCCGCCACAGCTATAAAATAGCGGAGCTGTCTTAATTCCATTGTTGCGTCACCAACTTTCTAACTATTCGAAAAACGTATCGTTGTTATATGAATTATATACTTCACGAATGATGACTAGCAAGCTAAACTTACAGATAACAAATGAATGGAGGAGATGTCATTGTCAACAAATGCACAGGCGGGAAAATTTGCTATTGGGGAAGCGGTGGAAAATTGGACGGGGGACGCGCGGTTTTTGGAGTATACCAATGCGGCGGATCCAATTGGAAGCGGTATCATCAGTCCGATACCCGCCAAAGAATTTGGTCCGGAGCTTTATCATGCTGGTGAAACGAGAATCGTCACATTAGACCTGAGTAGAGAATTAAAAACCGATTATTTGGCGACAAGTCCTTCGCTGCTTGCGCAATTTATGCGCATCAATGCGGGGGATTCCATTCAAACGGAACCGAATGCGACGAGTGAACTTTACTATATTATTTCAGGTGCAGGGCACACGGAAGTGAATGGGGAAACCATTGACTGGAAACAAGGAGATTTTGTCACATTGCCATCTGGATCGAATAGTATTCATACGGCGAAAGAAGATACAACGATTTATTATATTGTAGATACGCCTCTTCTTGATTATTTAGGCGTAAAGGCGACAGAGGCCCGTTTCAAACCGACGGTATATACAGCGGAAATGGCGAAAAAGCATTTGGAAGAAGTGGCGAATGCTCCGGATGCGCATTTGAAAAATCGAATCTCCATTTTGTTGAACAATGAAAAGTTTGATCAAACCTTGACGATTACGCATGTGTTGTGGGCGATGCTCGGCATTGTACCGGTCGGATCCAATCAGGCTCCCCATAGCCACAAATCGGTTGCTCTCGATTTTGTTGCGTATGCGGCATCTGGCACGTATACACTGGTTGGCGATCAAATTGATCCGAAGACCAATGAAATCATTGATCCAATTCGCATTGACTGGGTGACAGGCAAGGCATTCGTTACACCGCCGGGGCTTTGGCATTCTCATCATAACGAATCGGACGAAGCAGCTTATATCATACCTATTCAAGATGCCGGCCTGCAAACCTATCTGCGCACACTCGATATTCAATTCACGCATTATGATGAAGCTTAATGCGCGCTGTTAAATTTTGTGAAAACAATCTTCGCAGAACCACATCTGAGCAGGCTAAGGAAACCCTTGAAAAGGAGTATTCAGAACTTGTGAACGTCTATGAAACGGGATGCTTCAGACGCTGTCTGCGCTGTAGAGTCAAACCGTTTTGCCAGATTCAATTGCAAACCATTGAAGCAGAGGATGCGGAGGCATTGGTGGAGAAGGTCATTCGATATGTGAACGAGAAATCGTGCAGATTGAGTATTGACGAGGTGAATTGATAGACTGAATTAAATCCTGACAGTCGAATGCATGACCGATGCAGCATATCGTGAAGAAACAAACAAACAAAGCGGAGATCGAAACCCACTCGAAATGTCAGGATTACCTGATAATTCGAGCGGGTTTTGTTTTTGTGCGAGCAAAACGATTGCTCTCTCTAACGTTGGATTGAGTAAATGTGCGGTGGGTGGCTAGTTTGGATCGTTCTGTGGGTGGTTTGGTGCGGTGCGGTTGAGTAAATGTTCGGTTGGGAGGTTTTTCGTTCGGTTCAGCTGTGTTTTGGTGCGGTGCAAAGATACATTGCCACGGTCGGCGGACTTGCCTTTTATGTCCTGCATGTTGTAACAAAAATTTTTCAGTAGCGGCTCCGGATTGTGGCATATTGGGTAGTAAATAGACGTAGTTTTAAAAAGATTTAATTGTCTGCAATACGACCGGGGAGGATCAAGATTTTATTATGGAAAGAACTAAACAAAAAATCGACAGGATCTTTGAACGAACGACAAAAACCAATCAAATACATGAAGCCGTGCTCTTCGTGGAAAACATGGATGGCGACTTTTCTTACGGCACTGGATACGGTGGAAAGAATATCGATACACCATTCCTTATGGCAAGCATCACAAAGCTATTTACTACTGCTTGTATTTTAATTTTGAAAGAGCAGGGAAAACTGTCGCTCGATGATGAAGTAGCAAAATATTTAACAAAGGATACGCTGAGCCAACTTCATATGTACAAAAGACAGGACTATTCCACGGGGCTGATCCTATCTAATTTATTATTTCAAACTAGTGGATTGCCTGATATTTTTGAAGAAGGCAGTAACAAGGCAAAAAAACGTGCGATCTACGAAGATCGGCAATTTAATTTTGATGATAAGATCGCGATGACTAAGCAACTGAAACCAGATTTCGTGCCTGGTACGGGAAAAAGGGCTCACTATTCGAATATAAACTTTGATTTACTTGGAGAGATTATCGAAACTGTCACGGACTCGACATTGGAAGATGTGTATCAACAATTTATTTTTGACCCATTAGAACTCAGAAAAACCTGTCTCCTGAAAAGTGATGACGATGTCGTTCCAGCTGTTTATTATAAGGATATCGTCTTGTATCGTCCAAAATTCATTAGAAGCAGCCGTGCCAGTGGTGGTGGTATTTCTACGGCACGTGAATTAATGATATTCCTCAAGTCATTCTTTGGAGGAAAGTTATTTAATCAAACCATTTTCAATGAATTGAAAACAATGAACAAGTTGCAAGTCAGCATGTATCCTATTCAATATGGCGCTGGATTTATGATAGTACCCCTAAGTGGTCTCGCCACTCTGTTTACGGGTAAAGGGGAGCTGGTAGGGCATTCCGGCTCAACGGGTTCGTTTGCCTTCTATCATCCTATGCAGGACATCTTTTTTGTTGGGGATGTAAATCAAATGGCGAATCCGGCACTTCCTATACGGTTGGCGATGCGGCTTGCTGTTTCTGTGGGATCATAACTTTTGGCATCTTCGAAATATACCGATTTGTGATGAGGAAAGAAGTTAAATAGAGATAAAAAACGGTTTGCGACCCTATTGCAAAGCGTTTTTTTTTGATTTGATTACTAGACTTTCAGCTGTAGAGTGAATGGTATGGAAAAGCACAAGAAAAGCGCTTGTCCCGCTCCATTGTCGCGGTGATCGTTCACGAGAGTCGGGGGCACGCATACTGATTGAAAAATTGAAAAATTTAAAAACTCTTTACTGTCGAGTGTCCGCCACTCCATTTACTATTTTTCCAGACCTAATAAAATTAATTACTTAATTCAAAAAAGAAAAAGTAATGGAAAAACCACTTTGCTATGATTCTATTCAAGCAAGTAAAAAGAAAAAGTTGATAAGAAAGGGTAGAGGTGAAGAGATGATGAAAATGATGAATGAAGTACTACCGTCGAATATTGAGCTGGATCCCTTATTCAACCCAAAAAGAGTTGCCGTACTAGGTGCTTCGGAAAACACGAATAAAATTGGTTACTTGCAATTGAAAGCGCTATTAGACGCAGGATTTGAAGGCGAGATCTACCCCATCCATCCTACATCGAAAGAAATTGGAGAATTGCCTTGTTACGCAAGCGTAGGCGATACACCGGAACAAGTCGATTTGGCTATTCTCTGTGTCGGCATTCATCAAGTAGAGAAATGTTTGATCGATTGTGGCAAAAGCGGTGTCAAGGCGGCGATCGTCTTTGCATCCGGCTACTCGGAGATCGGAGAAGAAGGAATTGTTGCACAAAACCGCCTGAAAGAAATCGCGGAACAATACCATATGCGATTGATCGGCCCGAACTGTGTAGGTCTTCTCAATACAACAAATGGCTTGATGGGGACATTCTCCCCAGGGCTCACGAATGTGCCGCTTGGCAGGAAACGTGAAGTGGGTTTTGTTACGCAAAGTGGCGCGTTTGGCGTGTTGACGTATATTGCGGCAGCTCAACATGGTTTGACGTTTAATTACTTCGTCAGTGTCGGCAATGAAGTCGATGTGAGCTTCTCCGATGTTATTGAATACATGTTGCATGACTCAAAAACAAAAGTAGCAAGCGGCTATTTGGAAGGCGAGAAAAACGCAGCCAAGTTACGGAAACTAGCGAAATTCGCGCTTCAAATCAATAAACCGATCGTCATCATGAAGTCCGGACGAAGCAGCGCAGGCAGTCGTGCAGCGGCATCACATACCGGCTCATTGGCTGGTGCTGATAAAGTGTATGACGGATTCTTCAAGCAAGCAGGCATTGTGCGTGCGGACGATTACGATGATATTCTTTCATTCTCTAAATTATTCTTGGCCAATAAACTCCCGACAGGCAAAAATACAGTTATCGTCACGAGTTCAGGCGGTAGAGGAATCAACGAAGCGGATCGTTGTGAGTCGTACGGATTAAACATCCATGCGCTAAGCGATAAAGTACGAAAAGAAATTGAGAAAAACATTCCTGATTTTGCAAGCGCTTCCAATCCGGTTGATTTAACTGCAGCCGCATCGATTACCAATCCAGAATTGTATCTCGCACCATTAAAAGTACTAGTCAATGATCCGGATACGGACATCATCTTATTCCCTGAGTTCCCTATTCACTGGGATGAAAACACACCGCTCCTTCAGGAATTCGTTGAGATATGCAAGAACTCGGATAAGTTCGTGATGATATCGAACTTCCCGCTAAAAGGCATGTCTATTCCAAAAGGCGTCCAGTATCTCGAGGACAACGGTATCCCGTTCATTCTCGGTGACATGAATCCTATCCGCTCGTTGGCAAAATTAGTGGATTATGCAGAGGCTTACAGAAAGGCGCACAAAATCAGCGATGGGCCGGCAAGAACAGAACTGGACGTATCGAACATCCGGCACTTGTTACCCGCAAACCAAACGTTGAGCGAATCGCAGTCGAGCGAAATTCTCTCCGCGTACGGTATCCGCACAGCGAAGCGAATCACTGCCAAGACGGAGGATGCTGCAGTACAAGCTGCTAATAACATGGGGTATCCGGTTGTCATGAAAATCGATTCGCCTGATATTCCGCATAAGACGGAAGTCAACGGCATTCGGCTGAATGTCCAGAACGGGCAGGAAGTGCGCCAGGCGTTCAAGGAAATCTACGGCAGTGCAAAAGAACATTGCCCGACAGCGGATCTTCACGGCATATCCGTCCAGGAAATGTTGCCGGAAGGTGTGGAAGTCATCGTCGGTGTAACAAGTGATCCGACATTCGGTCCTGTCATTATGTTTGGTCTCGGCGGTGTCTTTGTAGAAGTCTTCAAAGATGTATCTTTCCGTGTCGCACCGATCACAAGACAAGATGCTATCGATAAGATGGAAAGCTTGAAGGGCTATCAAATCCTACAAGGCGTACGCAATAAAAAGCCCGTCGATCAAGAAGCAATCATCGACGTGTTATTGAAGGTTTCTAGATTAATTGAAGACTACTCGGATATTATTCAGGAAATAGACATTAACCCGTTAATCGTTTACGAAGACGGAATTGTAGCGGCAGATGCATTGATCATCACCAAATAAGAGGAGGATGGAAAATGGACTTGGATAAAAGTGTTATAGGCTTAATGAGCGACGAATACGTGTTTGAAGTCGAAAGTCGGCATGTCGGCCAATTCGCCACTGCCATCGGAGACGACAATCCACTCTATACAGACGACAGATATGCGAAGGAGTCGGCATACGAAGGGCTAATTGTCCCGCCCACATTCCCGATTGCGATGAACGACAGCAAAGTAGAAATGCCCTTACAACTTGACCACCGGCGGATGTTGCACGGTGAGCAAGAATTCCTCTACTACAAACCGATCCGCATAGGAGATCAACTACGTTGCCAGATCAAAGTAAGTGATCTGTATGACAAAGAAGGAAAGAGCGGAAAAATGCAGTTCTTGAAGCTTGATACGGAAATGAAAGATCCAACAGGCGAACTGGTCTGTATTAGCCGAATGAATATCGTCTATCGCGCAGCGAAAAACTAATGGGAGGGACTTCGTATGATCAAAGATTGGGTGTTGGAAGAATTGACTGTGGATCAGAAACTTGAACCGATGGTGAAGCCGCCGATTACGAAAGTGCAACTAGCACAATATGCAGGTGCTTCCGGGGATTTTAATCCGTTGCATCTGGACGATGGTTTTGCGCAGAAAATCGGAATGGATGGCGTCATAGCGCACGGCATGCTCGTAATGGGTTTCCTTGGGGAATATGTGATGAAAATTGCTGGCAAGGGAGCACGCGTCGCAAATTTTAAGATGCGTTTCGGCAAAATGACGGTACCGGGCGATGAAATACGCTGCACGGGTGTTGTCAAACGAACATATGAAGAAGATGGCAAGCGATGGATCGCACTAGATCTGACGGCCGAGATAGTATCGGGAGAAGTAGTCGGATCAGGCAGCGCCATCTTACAACTGACATAAACAGACGTGAAATAGGAGGAATATATCTATGGGAACTATTAAGGACCGCTATGCCATTGTAGGCGTAGGAGAGAGCGAACGTTCAAGAAAATCGGGAAAAACGCCTCTGCATTTGGCGCTCGATGCGGCCAACGCAGCAATCAAAGATGCGGGCTTGAAAGCGACGGACATCGACGGATTCATGAACTATAACGAAGGGGATTCCTGTACGTCCCACCAACTAGCAACCTATCTTGGTGTACGACCGAAGTATGTTAAGGATATCCAGGGCGGCGGAGCGAGTACGGAAATGCTCATTGCGGATGCAGTGGCGCTCATTGAAGCCGGCCAGCTGAACACGGTATTGATCTATCGTTCCATGAACGGTAGCTCGGGAACTCGTGTAGGTCGCGGATATGATCCCGATATGCTGCAGAGAGCGCTCACAGGCGGAAGCTTCGTGATTCCGTACGGATCGGCAAGCCCATCGCAATGGTTCGGCATGTATGCGACACGTCATATGCATGAAACGGGCATTACGAAAGAACATCTCGGGCACGTGTGCTTGAGCTTCTATGAGCATGCGCAACGAAATCCAAAAGCTTTCCTGCATGGTAAGCCGTTAACGATGGAAAACTATCTCGCTACACCGGATATTAGTTCTCCATTCAATATTCATGATTCATGCCTGGAACTCGATGAAGGAAATGCGATCATCGTAACGTCTGCTAAAAAAGCAAAAGACTGCGCGTCAAAATCGGTCTATATCATGGGGATGGCGGCAAGACAATGTCATCCGCACGCTCACTACTGGAACGATATCGACCAGGTTGCTTCTGATTACGTAGCGGAAGAGCTCTATGAAAACGCGGGTGTGACACCGGACGATATCGATGTTGCCTCCATCTATGACTGCTTCAGCTGGGTTGTTATGCGACAGCTTGAAGCATACGGATTTGCGAAACGTGGAGAAGTGGGAGATTTCGTTGCAGAAGGCAACTTGAAGATCGGCGGTAAACTACCAACCAATACAGCGGGCGGCATGCTATCCGAAGGTTACACACACGGAATGAACAATGCCATTGAAATCGTCAGACAGCTGCGCCATGACTACAAAGGAACCGACCGCCAAGTAGAAGATTGCAAGATCGGTATTTGTACCGGTTGGGCTGGACCGGATATCGCAGGCGCCATGATCTTACGAAACTAGGAGGAATAACTATGACACAAGCAAAGACTGCTTACCAAAAACCCATTCCATTGAAAGATATAGATAATGCTCCGTACTGGGATGCAGCGGACAAACACCAACTAGCTCTGCAAAAATGTGATGACTGTAATGCGTACTCACAACCGCCGGGCCCTACGTGCGCAAAATGCGGAAGTGAAAACGTCAGCTGGGAACAGTTCGGCGACGATATTAAAGCCACAGTCTATTCGTATGTGGTTTCCTACCGTCCATTCTTACCAGGTTTCCAGGATGAGTTACCGACGATTATCGCACTCGCACAGCTTGACAAAGTGCCAGAAGTGAAAATTATGGGTAACATCTTGAATTGCGAAGAAAAAGATTTGGAAATCGGTATGCCGATCCAAATGACATGGGTGGATATTACGGAAGACCGTGCATTGCCACAGTGGATTCCGGCTACAAATTGATCGATAAATGAGATAGAAAGGATGAGCGAGTGTGGATTTCTCTTTTACAAAAAAAGAAGAAAAATTTAGAATCGAACTACGAACATGGCTTGAAGCAAACCTTCCTGAAGGCTGGCTAGAAGGCAAGCGCGACTTGCCGGAAGACCTGGATGAATACTCACGTGTGTTACGTGCATGGCAAAATAAATTGTATGAAGGCGGATGGGCAGCCATCGCCTGGCCGAAAGAATATGGCGGCCGCAACGCAAGCTTGATGGAAGAAATCATCTACCACCAAGAAATGGTACGCGTCAAAGCGCCGCCACTCATCAACTATATCGGGATCCATATGGTAGGTCCTACATTGATCGACATTGGGACGGATGAACAAAAAGAGAGATACTTGAAAAAAATCCTAACAGGTGAAGAAATATGGTGCCAAGGCTATTCAGAGCCGGGCGCAGGGTCGGATTTAACAGGCCTGAAAACACGTGCAGTAAAAGACGGTGACCGCTGGCTCATCAATGGTCAGAAAATCTGGACAAGTTTTGGCCACGTGGCGGATAAATGCTTTCTTCTGACAAGAACGAGTACGCACCCAGAAAAGAAGCACCGTGGTATTACGGTGTTCATGATGGATATGCATCAACCAGGAGTCGAAACGTTTCCGATCGTGCAGATGGACGGACACAAAGACTTTAACGAAGTGTATATGACAGACGCTGTAGCGACAGATGCAGATATCGTCGGACAAGTAGACTCGGGCTGGCATGTTCTGATTGCCTTGATGCTCCATGAGCGTACGGGGATCGGTGCAGAACTCTTCACACTCGAAAAGCAATTCAACGATACAGTGGAACTGGCACAGCAGTATAAAGTAAATGGCAAACCATTGATTGAAAATCCTTTAGTCAGACAAAAATTGGCGAATTTCTATGCCCGCGTGCGCGGATCGCTCTTGAATTATTATAAAAACCTGACCACTACGATCAAAAACGGTCAACCAGGAGCGGAAACATCCATCGATAAATTGGTGGTAACTGAATTGAACCAGGCACTCTCTGCATTTGCAGTGGAGATTCAAGGACACCAAGGCGTGCTATTTGATAAGGATGCCGCAGCGGATCCGAAGTGGCAACATTTATTCCTCGCATCATTCGGACAGACAATCGGTGGCGGTACGAGTGAAGTACAACGCAATACGATTGGCGAGCGCGTACTAGGCTTGCCGAAAGACATGGGACGTTAATTGACTTGGAGGGATAAAATATGGACTTTTCACTGACAGAAGAGCAAGAAATGTTCCGTGGACATATCCGCAAAATGTTGGATAAATTCGGCGGTACACAGTTGGCTCGAGAAATGATTGACAATAATCCGGAAAATCTGAAGAAGGTGTACACGACATTAGCTGAACTTGGATGCAGTGGCATCAACATTCCTGAAGAATACGATGGTATGGATCTGGATGCACTCGATCTCGTTCCGACGTTCGAAGAGATGGGACGTTCACTAGTACCCGGCTTATTCATGGAAACTTCAGCGTTGGTAGTACCGACGCTGAAGAAATACGCCACAGAGGAGCAGAAGCAACAGTATCTGCCAGCGGTTGCCTCAGGAGAGAAACTGGTTTCATTCGCAGCACTGGAGCCTTTCAACGACTTCTCCCCAGCAGGTATCCAATGTACATTAGTACAGCAGGATGGACAGTATGTGCTTAACGGCACGAAGACGCTTGTACCGGAAGCGGAACTTGCGGATGCATTCCTCATATTGGTACGCACAAACCAGGAGGATCAAGAGGACGGATTATCTCTTGTGTTGATCGACAAGACAGAAGGGATGAACATCGAGAAACTATCTTCCTTTGACGAATCAAAACATGTAGCGAAAATCGAATTCAATAATCTAGTCATCAAAGAAGATCAAATTATAGGTGAAGTAGACAAGGGATGGATGCAGCTTCAAGAAGGTCTGTTGTACTTCAACGCTGCGCTTAGTTCATACATCGTCGGCGCAATGGAAAGTGTTGTCAATATGGCGACGGAATATGCGAAGATTCGGGAGCAGTTCGGCCAAGCGATCGGACGTTTCCAGGCGATCAAACACAGTATCGTCAACATGAAAGTGAATTTGGAAATTGCCCGTTCACTGAGTCATTATGCCAACTGGGTAGTAGATACGGACGAATTCGATCGAGAAGCAGCAGTATACAGCGCCCGTACATATGCGACGGAGAAATTCATCGAAGTTTCGGCACATAATATCCAGATTCACGGCGGAATCGGAATCACGGAAGAAATCGATTGTCATCTATTTGTAAAGCGCGCTCGCTATTATGATCAGTATTTAGGTTCCACCCCTTTCTATCAAGAAAAAGTAGTCTCTTCACTAGGCTGGTAATTTGAAGGAGGAAAATATATGACGAACGTATCCGAGAAATCCAAATTGACGACTTACGGCAATATCATCAACGGCAAGATCGTACAAGCGAAGGACGGGGCCGTAGCCGACAGTATCGACCCGTCAACAGGCGAAGTGTGGGCAAAGATCCCGTCAAGTAAGAAAGAAGATGCAGAACTCGTGATCCAGGCGGCACGCGGAGCATTTGAAGGCTGGGCTGACCTACCGGCACGTACACGCGGCGATTATATGCGCAAGATCGGGGATATGATACCCGAGTACGCTGCAGAGCTGCTTGAACTTGAGACGCGTAACAACGGCTGGGTACTGGATGAATATGGCTATCTCGCGGAAGTATTGAAGCAAGTCTGGTACGATGCAGCGAGTGCGGCAACATTAGTAGGCGGACAAGGGCGCACTGTACAGATGGGTACAGGAGATTTCGGTTTCACTGTACGCAAGCCGTACGGAGTAGTAGTCGGAATATTACCTTGGAACGCACCATTGTTTACATTTACGATCAAAGCTGCTTATGCGCTCGCAGCAGGCAATACAGTAGTGATTAAGCCGGCTGAAAGCGGAGCGGTTGGATCTTTGCGCTACGGTGAATTGATTTCACAAATTCTGCCTCCTGGCGTACTCAATGTCATTTCCGGTTCCGGTCGCGAAATTGGAGATTATCTTGTCAGTCACGAAGAAGTGAATAAAGTGAGTTTGACAGGTTCAAAGGCAACAGCGGAACGCATCACAAAAGCAACTGCCCATTCACCGAAGTCATTGATTTTTGAACTGGGCGGCAAGTCACCGAATATCGTTTTTGAAGATGCAAATATCGAGCAGGCGGTACATGGATTGATCAACGGAATCTTTACTCCGAACTCCGGCCAGATTTGTGTGGGTGGTTCACGCATGTTGATCCAGCGCTCTATTTACGATGAGGTGATAGGTCGCTTGAAAGAGTTGATGACGGACAAGGAATTTGTCAAGCACGGTAACACACTAGATACTACTAATACAATGGGACCTATCGCAAATGAAGCGCAATTCAAGTCGGTTTGCAGGTATATCGACGAAGCGTCAAAAGACGAGTATGAGGTAGTGTTCGGCGGAAAATACGGCGGACAGGAGGTTCTGCCGGGTCAACCTGAATTCGCGGACGGGTACTGGGTGCAACCTACACTCGTGAAAGTAGCGGACAACAGCACGAAACTAGCTCGTGAAGAAATTTTCGGTCCTGTGGCGGTTGCTATTCCGTTCGATACGGAAGAAGAAGCCATTCAAATTGCCAATGACACGAACTTCGGTCTGGCAGCGGGCGTATGGACGCAAAATCTCGGTCTTGCACATCGTATGATTGATAAGCTTCAAGCGGGTAATGTATGGGTCAATACGTACGCTAGAGTAGGAGCGGACCTGCCGTTTAGCGGTGTAAAGGAAAGTGGTTACGGTACGGACTCGATTTTGGATTATTCACAGGAAAAAGCTTGTGTCATTAATATCGGCTAAATAGCCAGTAACACTCTGATCTGTGGCGGGAGAGCTTCGGTTTTGCTCTGAGCAGACTGAAACTCCTTCTGCGGATTTACTTTTTTAGACCACAGCTAGATGTGACATAATAACCAAAGCTTGAAAACCATTCCATCATCGATAAAGGGAGGCCACTATATGAGTGAAATGGCATTGAAAGATAAATCGATTAATAGAGGTTTTTTATTCATAAGTTTCGGAGCATTCTTTATTATGTTAAGTTTAGCAACCCATCTTCCCGCATACCCGCATATGATTGCCGAATTTAATCTGACGCCGGGATACGCAGTCTGGATGCAACTGGGTCTGGCTGTTGGTTTAACAGGATTCCAGCCACTACTTGGATGGATTGGAGATTCGTTCGGATTGAAGATCGTCATCCTAATTGGCGGTATTTTCATGGTAATCGGATCATTGCTCGTAGCATTCTCGTTTTCTTTCTGGGTGCTCGTTCTCGGTTTATTCTTTAAAGGTATTTCGGGCGCGGCGATTGCGCCATCGGGGATTGCCTATGCCGGTAAATTCATGGTCGGGACACAGCGGGGGAAGGCGATTGGAACGTTTGCGGCGTTTATTACAATCGGTGCGGTATTTGGTCCGGTCATCAGCGGTATGATCGTCGATACGATGAACTGGCAGGCAAGCTTTATATTCACTGCTGTTCTTGGTGGTTTAGGCATTGCACTCTTTGCTTTTGTTCCACACGTCAAAGCACAAGCACGTAAGAAGTTGGATGTTCTTGGTTTGATTTTCGTTATCGCTCTATTGCTCGGTTTGCTGACGATTCCAACATTCATTAACAGCTTCGGAATCGAATCTGGAATGTGGGTTCCATCATTGCTAGTATTCGTCACTGCGTTGATCATCTTGATCGTTGTAGAGAAAAAACAAAAAGCACCGTTGCTCGATTTAGAGTATGTTGCGAATCGGAACTTCTGGGTACCTACGACGATTGCTGTATTCATCCTTATTGGATACGCAGGTGTGATGTACTTGCTGACATTCTTTGTACAAAACGTACAAGGAAAAGACGCTACGACTGTAGGTTTCCTGCAGATGGCAGTGTTCCTCGGGACGTCGGTCGCAGCATATTGCAGTGGAAGAGTTTTAAAGAAATTTTCGGCCCGGACCATTATGGGATCGGGAATTCTCATCTTTTCTTCCGGGATCATCATGTTGAGTTTCGTTAATCTTACGACATCGTTTGCTTATTTGTTCACGGCGATGAGTCTGGTGGGGGTTGGAGCTGGTCTCAAAACGCCGGTCGTCAAAGCATTGGTCGTTTCTAAAGCTTCCGTGCAACGGATGAATGTCGTGACGTTTACGAACACGGTAATAGAAAACCTTGCACAGAGAATGGGTGCTTCGTTTGCGTTGGTCGCGTTCTCAATCTTCTCTGCAAGCGGTAATAACGTCGGCGCGGTAGTGAATACATCTTTCGTCATCATGGGTTTCATCGTCATTGCACTATTATTCTTGCCGTTAATTCCTAAAACAATTCACGGGATCCATACAAGTGAAGAGGATTTAGTTGGTACGAAAATATTGCCGAAACCTTTAAACACTGAAGAAATCAAATAATGGTAACTCTAGAGTACAAGGAGGAGACTTATACATGAATATTTATGTCTTACTGAAAAAAACATTCGACACGGAAGAAGCAATTTCCGTGTCAGGCAATCAAATAGATGAAAGTGGTGCGGAGTTCATTATTAATCCGTACGACGAATACGCAGTCGAAGAAGCGATCCAGCAACGCGACAAGCACGGCGGAACGGTGACTGTTGTGACGATTGGTGATGAGGACTCGGAGAAGCAATTGCGTACGGCACTTGCGATGGGCGCAGATGACGCGGTACTCATCGATACGAGTGACGACCTTGATGAAGGTGATCAATTCACGACAGCGAAGATTCTTGAGACATTTTTTGAAGGAAAAGAAGCGGATTTGATCCTCGCAGGCAATGTGGCAATTGACGAGGCGAGCGGACAAGTAGGACCCCGTCTAGCGGAGCGCCTAAATATGCCTTTTATTACGACGATCGTCAAGCTGGATATTGAAGACGGCACGGCGAAAATTGAGAAGGACGTCGAAGGGGATCTCGAGAAAATTGAAGTATCCTTGCCGGTGCTCATAACGTGCCAGCAAGGACTGAATGAGCCAAGATATACGTCCCTTCCTGGTATCATGAAGGCGAAGAAAAAGCCACTTGAGCAACTTGAGCTCGATGATTTGGATCTCGATGAAGACGACGTGGAAGCGAAGACGGCAACGATTTCTATTTTCTTGCCTCCTAAAAAGCAGGCAGGGCGCATTTTGGTTGGTGAGACAGGAGAGCAAGTCAAAGAACTGGTCAGCTTATTATCCAATGAAGCGAAAGTAATCTAAGCAATCTACGAAACGAAAGGAGTTTTACTATGAGTGAAAAGATACTAGTAATCGGGGAATTGCAGCAAGGGGTTCTTCGTAAAGTAAGTTATGAGACGATCGCAGCGGCAAAACAAATAAACGAAAACGTAGAAATTCTGGCATTGGTACTAGGTGACGGAGACTTGCAACAACCGGCTGAAGAAATGATTCACTATGGTGCAGATCGTGTCATTACCGTCTCACATGCTAACTTGAGCAATTATACATCGGAAGGCTACGGACAGGTCATCATGGAAGTGATGGAGGATGAGAAACCATCTAGTATCATCATGGGCCATACGTCAGTCGGTAAAGATGTGACACCTAAAATCGCAAGTCGTCTGGAGCTTGGATTGATCTCGGATGCGGTGGCAATTGAAAAAGAAGACGATCAAGTAGTCTTCACTAGACCGATCTACTCCGGTAAAGCGTTTGAAAAGAAAGTGATGAAAGACGATGGACTGCTATTCGCCACGATCCGTCCGAATAATATTTCCGCATTGGAGCCTGACGCTAGCCGAACGGGTGACGTCATAGCAAAAGAAGTGGATGTCAAAGACTTGCGTACGATCGTCAAAGAAGTTATCCGCAAGAAAACGGAAGGCGTAGATTTATCGGAAGCGAAAATCGTTATTGCTGGCGGACGCGGCGTCAAGAGCACCGAAGGATTCAATGCATTGTATGAGCTAGCGGACTTGCTAGGCGGCGCTGTAGGGGCTTCTCGAGGTGCCTGTGATGCAGATTACTGCGATTACTCGCTGCAAATCGGTCAAACAGGAAAAGTGGTTACGCCCGATCTCTATATCGCGGTAGGTATTTCCGGAGCAATCCAGCATATGGCAGGCATGTCGAACTCCAAAGTGATTGTCGCAATCAACAGCGATGAAGAAGCGAATATCTTTAAGATGGCAGATTACGGTATTGTTGGAGATCTGTTCGAAGTTCTTCCGTTACTCATCAAAGAAATAAAATTAGAAGGTGCGCTCGTATCATAAGTGCCTGTTAACCATAAAAAGCTCGTACAGTTCAATTTATGAACTGTACGAGCTTTTTTGGCTTAGTCTATAACGCGACTAACTTTTTTACCGCGAAAGCGAATAGATAATTCTATAAATTCATGATATACTACTTGAAACTTACGGTTTATCGGGGGGACTATTTTGAACAATTACGATTTACTGTTAAATGACACGAACTGTGAACTGACCCATCATCAAAACATCGCAAATAAAATCGACCACTTCCAAGTGATCATTATACACGATCACCGGCATAACTTCTTTGACTATAACTACTTAATTAATTTTCCATCTGAAAACGTACGAAAAAAAGTGGATGCCAACCGTATTTTCCCGAGGGGGAAAAACGAGACATTCATCGTCCGTCAGCAAGACTACGAAAACAATATTGATTTATTTTTCAAGATTCGTGTTGATGCGAGACGCGAAGTGCTCGCGAAATCGACAGAGTTCATGGTCGCTAAATTTTTTAGTACTTATGAAGGTCATCTTGCACCGTTGTTTGTGAATAAGCCAACACTCAAATGGGAAATCCTAAATAAATTATATGCTAAATACGATAAAATGGTACGTGCACATACACGTCTAAATGATGAGAATTCTTGGAATGTATTCAGCACGTGGTATAGGACGTATTTAATGAACCATACCGTCAGTGAGATGATGAAAAAGCATGGATACGATACTCTGAACGCTCTTGAAAGAGAAATATTGAATGTATTATTCCTCGAAGAAATGAGGATGAATTTCGCTTCCAACGATAGCTTTCTGAATAAATTTACCGCTGACGTCAACGTTTACATCGAAAAAATGCTTTCGGAAATACTTGCGGTGTTTGAATTAGAAAAAAATTCAATGGAACAGATCAATGAATTACTCGGAGTCGGCGAGCAGGTTTCCGTACATCAGCCTATTGAATCAACAGCAAAAACGAATAATCTTGTTGTCATGAGCAATGCTATCTATCAATTCATTACGGAAGCGATTTCTAACCAAAACTTTGTCTGCGAGCTCGGTCAATGGCCACGAGCAACTATTCAAGGTGCTAGATTAGCAGGTTCTTTACAGTTACTTCCGCGTGAAGAGGATCGAACAGCAAGTCGTATGAATCAACTGCATAATGATGCTCAGATGTTATCAGAAGTCGATGTGGACGTATTAGATTCTCTATGCCATTTGTATTTGGCGCAATTAGGTGACCGCGTAGAAATCCGCTTCGATGATCTACTGACAATCCGTGGACTGAAGACAAAACTTGGAGGAACAGGTAGGCGCGGTGGTTATGAAAAAGAACAACGTATCCAAGTGTTGAAAGCGCTTTCAAATATACAGTCACTATGGATGGAACTTGAGACGGTCTTAGTATATGAACAAGGTAAACCTGTCAACAAGAAGATGCAAGGGCGTGCGTTCATTTTTTCGAATGAAGACGGCAGTCCATGCGAATTAAATGAAAAGTCACTACCCGAACGTCTATATGTAACGATTGGGGAAGTTTTTGAGCCTTTCTTGCAAGGTGCTGCCAGACAAGTAAAGTTATTACCGAATCAAGCGATTGAATTCAATCCGTATCAAAGGAAATGGGAGAAAAAACTCATCCGTTATGTAAGCTGGCGTTGGCGTACTCAGGCACGAAAAGCAAGCTATTTGCAGCCGCATAAAATCAGTACATTACTCGAAAAAATCGGTATACAAATAGATTCACAAGCACCTTCACGTATTCGGGACCGACTGGAGAAAGCCCTTGACCTATTGGAAGAAGAAGGTGTAATCACATTTTGGCAGTACAATCATTGGAACGAGGACGGTATGTCGAAAAAAGGATGGCTACGTATCTGGTTAGATGCTACGATCATCATCGCGCCACCTGACGAGATTGTTAGCTATTATGAGCCGATTGAGAGAAAGAAATCAATCAAGACACCAAACAATTTTTCCTTAGCGCAAACTAAAGAAGAAGTTTGCAAGAACATTGGTAGTGTTTTTAAGGAGTGTCGCATTAACCGTGGTTTAACACTGAAACAAGTATCCGACGAATTGAATATTTCGACATCCTATATAAGCAATATTGAACGAGGTGGATCATTACCGTCACAAACCGTCTATAAAAAGATGAAGGACTGGATAACGTAAGTCGCAATGACTTAATATGTGTCAGCTTCACTCAAATACGTAGTTAATGTTTAAAAACCGAACGTACAGGCGCTAAAATAGTGTTATACTAAGCAAAGCTCATTTTTAATCGAGCTTTGCATTTTTATATGTATAATTTGCAATTATTTTTAATAAGTAGAGTGTCAAATTCACCTTAAAAAGCGCTAATATCTCAATATCACAAGTATACTTATAACTGAAACTTAACTTCCTATAATTTATATTATGTTCGGGGCGTTCTGCGCGCTCTATATTTTACGCACTCTCTAATACCTTCCACGCTACTCTTCTAAGCGGTTTTTATGTTCTTTTGTTTTCAAATCGCTAAAATCAATATGATCCACACAATACTCAATGACATCATTGACGAACAGCTTTTGTTCTTTTGCCAGCTGTTTGACGGTTTCCAATAATTCTTTGTCATATGTAGTTTTATATTGAATTCGATCTTTCGGGCGTAAATTTTTATCATACTGAATCACATCATGCGTTATAATATTTCGTAAACCGTTTTCCAATAAATAATTGCTGTATGTATTGTATTCCTCGGATAAATCGTCTAGTCGCTGTAAAATCTCTTTGCTGATGTTCGTACGAAATTTCACACGCGTCTCATCGGTTGTTTGAATCATTTTTCCGTTCACTAATTTCCACATGATAATTCCTCCTTTTAATATATAAAACAAACCGTGATCAAAAATTCACGGAGTTGTTTTTTGAAGTCGTTCTGTTTGCTGCAGTTCAGTAAGGTTTTGTGCGCCGACTGCAAACATTGCCATCCGTAATTCGAGTTCTCTAATTTCCATTGTTTGTAAAACACTTTCTACAGAAACGGTTGCTTCCTCTAAAATCGATCTTCCAAAACCGACAAAATCTGCACCCAATGCGAAACACTTTGCAGCATCTACGCCAGTGTGCAACCCACCACTTGCAATTAATATTTTTTCATCCATAGTCGGTTTCACTAACTCCACAGAGCTCGCAGTAGGTATGCCCCACTCACTGAATGCGGCGGCAGCTTGTTGCTTAACTGGGTCCGTCCGAAATCTTTCAACTTGGCTCCATGATGTGCCTCCTGCTCCTGCAACATCGATAAAAGAAATACCGACATCCAGCAGTTTTTCGGCAGTGGACCGATCAATTCCCCATCCCACTTCTTTAATACCAACTGGAATGGACAAATCAGTACATAGTTTTTCTATTTTTGGCAGTAAACTGCTGAAATTTGTGTTTCCTTCCGGCTGAATGACTTCCTGAAGAATATTAAGATGAAGGACAAGCGCATCTGCGTCTGTATAATCAATGATTTTTCGGCATTCTGTTGCAGCAAAGCCGTAATTCAACTGAACTGCGCCCAAGTTTGCGATGATCGGAATGGTGGGAGCATACTCTCTCAGATCAAAAGATTGTCTATATGCTTCACTTTCGATTAAAGCACGCGTCGAGCCAAGTGCAAGGGCCCAGCCTCTTTGCTCTGCGGTCAGTGCCAAGTTTCGGTTGATCGTTTCAGCAAAATTAGCACCTCCTGTCATGGAACTGATTAAAAATGGAGTCTTGCATAATTTCGTGAAAAAAGCCTGTTCTATATCAATATCGTCAAATGCCAGTTCAGGCAGTGCATTATGTATAAAATGATAGTGCTCTAAGCCCGTTGTAATCGTGTTTCCTGTCACTTGTTCTTCTAAGACGATTTGGATATGTTCTGCTTTGCGGTCATTTAGCTGTTTGCTCACAGGATTGGCCCCTCTTCAATGGATTGATACCTACTAGTATGGCGATATTTTGTTTTAAATACAAGCCATGTCTAGGTCCAGCAAGACATAGAAAAAGCTCTGATCCATTGAATCGGAGCTTCGTTGATTGGTTCGTTACCTCAATAAGCGGTTACCAAATGTTTAATTCGCTTTTCATCTGCGATATGACCTTGATCTATATAAAGTATACGATCACCTAGCTTCTCGGCTTCCTCCAGATCATGCGTCACTATAATGAAAGGAATTTGCCAAATTTCATGTAGGCGAAGCAGTTCTTCTTGACATTGTTGCCTGGTTTCTTTATCAAGTGCAGACAATGGCTCGTCCAGTAATAAAACAGATGGACGCGTGGCGAGCGCTCTCGCTAGCCCAACTCTTTGCTTTTCACCGCCTGACACTTGATGGGGATACTTTTGCAGCAAATGTTCAATACCGAGCACGTGCAGAAGTTGCTTAATTGTATCCTGTTCCTCTTTGTAGTGCTTTTTCTTGACGCCATACCAAATATTCTTTTCGACTGTCATATGCGGAAACAGAGCATAATCTTGAAATAAATAACCAATTTGACGCTCTCTCGCTGGTACTGGTTTTTCACCACTCTTGTAAAATGACCGATCTTTCAATGCGATCAATCCACTATCAGGATGCACAAGTCCTGCAACACAGTTTAACACTGTAGTTTTTCCTGAACCGGATGGACCGGCCAACACGAGGATTTCTGCTCCCACATCGAATTGAATAGCCATTTCATAATGCGCGAGCCGTTTAGTTAGTTGTACGCTCAGCATCCGCTTCCCCCATTTCTTCATTCACATCCTGCTAAATCGACGAATATTACGCTTGCTCCACCAGTTCACCCACAAAATCAGACTGAATCCGAATGTAATGATGATGACGACCCAAAATGTCGCCTTTTCCATTTGACCGGACTCCACTGCAAAATAAATAGCCATTGGGATCGTATCCGTTTTGCCTGGTATGTATCCCGCAAGCATCAATGTTGCTCCAAATTCTCCTAGACCTCTTGCGAACGATAAAACCAATCCTGCCAGCAAGCCTGGCCAGGCAAGTGGAAAAACCACAGTCCAAAATACACGCCATTCGGAAGCGCCCATCGTTCGTGCTGCATTTGAAAGCCTTTCATCCAAACTCTCAAACGCAGCTGCAGCACTCTGGTACATTAACGGAAATGACACGACAATCGAAGCAATAACCGCTCCAATCCACGTAAAAACAATTTGAAAATCAAACCATTCCAATAGCCAACTACCGATCCACCCTTTTTTCCCGAATAAAATGAGCAGAGCAAACCCCACTACAGTAGGCGGCAATACGAGAGGTAACAAAAACAAAGCTTCCAATATACTTTTACCAAAAAAATCTCGTTTTGACAGTAAATAAGCTATGAAAACTCCTGCTAAAAACACGAAAAAAGTGGAGATGACAGCTACTTTCAACGATAAAATCAAAGGTGAATAATCCATTTCAAGCAAGCCTACTCCCCCCTTCCTCTTACTTAAATCCAAATTCCTGCAATGTTTCTTTTCCTTTATCACTCGTCAAATAATCCAAAAATTGCTGTGCAGCCTCCTGATGTTTGGAATCTTTTACGACTGCTCCGGGATAAACAATTGGCGCATGCCATTCAGGATCTGATTCAGCCAATACTTTTACATCATTCGAAATATATGCGTCACTTGAATAAACCACGCCATAATCTGCATTACCCATCTCCACATGTGTCAACACTTGACGAACATCTGAACCTAACACTAGTTTATCTTGCAAAGGCTCCCATAAATCTAGAGTTTCAAATGTTTCTTTCGTATAGCGTCCTACTGGAACGGATTCAGGTTCACCTACTGCAAAGTGATCGAGAGCAGCTGGATCGATATCTTCAAACGAGTCAATCGTACTGTCCGAATCTTTATGTGTGATTAATACAAGTACATTTGATGTGAAATTTTCTCTAGATTCATTGTTGATTAATCCTTTTTCCTCCATATCATTCATATCTTTTGAGCTTGCAGATAAGAAAACGTCAGATGGTGCTCCGTTTTCAATGTTTTTAGCTAATTTTCCAGAACTACCGAAATTATAAGTCAGTTTAATTCCTTCGTGCTCTTCTTCAAAAGTCGATTTTAAATCTTCTAATGCGTCTGTCAAGCTGGCTGCAGCAGAAATTAATAACGCCACTTCTTCATCAGGTTGCTGTTTTGACTCAGGCGTTTCCCGATCTACGGTCGCATCTGTTTTTTCTGGCTCATTGTTATTCGAACATCCGAACAATAGGACAGACAGCACGGCGAATGTAACCGAAAGTAAAAAACGTTTCACTGTTATTCCTCCTTTTTTTCTTGAATAAAACTAACTATAACTAGTTATATTTAATTATATTTAAAATTATCTTAATATGGTTTGCTATACTTGTCAATTTTGCATTTTTCATAGAAATGACGGAAGATAGAATGAATGTGCATTGGAGGATGAAGAAATGAGCAATCTAGATAACAGTGTATCGTATACAACAGAAGAAATTGCCCAACTACTGAAAGTTTCAAAACTTACGGTCTATGATTTAATTAAGAAAGGCGAAATACGTGCCTATCGTGTGGGAAGGCAAATGCGTGTAGATGCAGTGGATTTATCGGCTTATAAAGAGCGGTTAAAAAGCGGAGGTGACTTTCCTACAAGACAGCCAGTCCAAGCAATTTCGGAAGAACAGGCACCTGGATTATCTAGAGCTTCCTCGATTATTATTAGCGGGCAAGATTTGAGCCTTGATATTTTAGCCAATACGATTGAAGATGCCGGACTAGGCGTTCGTCCATTACGTTCATTTACAGGCAGTCTCAATAGCTTAATTAAAATGGTTCAAGGAGAAGCAGATATTGTCAGTACGCATTTGTTTGACGGTGAAACGAAACAGTATAATTTGCCGTATATTACACGTTTACTTACTGGCCAATCTTATTTGGTCGTTAATTTACTCGGTAGAACAGCTGGAATGTATGTACAAAAAGGCAACCCGAAAGAGTTTAGTACCTGGTTTGATATAGGACAGCCCGGCATTCGCCTGATCAATCGTGAGAAAGGCTCGGGTGCACGCGTCCTGCTAGATGAACAGCTGCGTCTTGCAAGTATTGCCCCGTCTGCTATAAAAGGTTATGAGGACGAAGAGTTGAATCATATGGCCGTAGCGGCGCGCATTGCCTCGGGTCAGGCAGATGTGGGAGTAGGAATTGAAAAGGCCTCGCGTCTCATTGATGTGGAGTTCGTTCCGTTGATTCAAGAGCAGTATGATCTTGTATTGCTGAAAACACAGGACAATGAAAGACTGCGTGATCTGGTTTTGGAAACTTTAAATTCTCAAAATTTCCAAGAGAAAATCTCTGCAATCGGCGGCTATGATTTATCAAATACAGGTTCCATTTTATACGAAACACCATAAAAATAACCCGCCGTACATGGCGGGTTATTCTATGTCCTCATAGTTTTCCAAAGTATCATAATACATCTCTTCCTCGGTTTCGAAGCGATTATAGCGCAGTGTGAATAAATGAAAGGCATGTGTCGCTACTACCTTCAGCAATGCATACGAAGGGATTCCAAGAATGACACCGGCTACGCCAAATAACGATCCGGCGGTCAACAAGACAAAAATAATTGTAATCGGGTGGATATGTAGGGATTTGCCCATGATTTGCGGCGAAATAAATTTACCTTCCACGACTTGTACAATGGTCCAGACAATCGCCAGCTTGACCAACATGAAAGGTGACGTCACAATGGCGATAATAACCGCAGGCGTAATGGCGATGACAGGTCCTAAATAAGGCACAATGCTTGTAAACATTGCCAGAACACCGAGCAAAAGTGCATATTTCATTTTAATGATTAGGAATCCAATTGAAACCATAATACCGATCGCAATTGCCACTAAAATCTGTCCTTGAATATAGGCGCTGATCTGTTTGTCCGCATCTCTGAAAATAGTTGATGCGTCGTCACGTAAACGAGGCGGCAACATACGCAAAATCATCTGTGGCAGCTTCTCGCCCTCTTTTAGCAAGTAGAACAATATTAATGGAACCGTAAACAAACTTAAAATAATACCAGTCAATGCGGAAATAAAGGACGTGACACCGGAAGCGATCCCTCCAATTGTTTCGGTGAAGAATTTTCCGATGCTCTCAAATCCTGAATCCAAAAAGCTGTTGACATTGAAATTAAATCCTTCATAAACAGGAGCGAATATGGAAGTTCTAAAAAATAAGTCCATATCCAAAATCAGCTGTTTGAAATACGAAGGAAATTCATCGAATAAGTTGATCGTCTGCTCACGCAGAAATGGCAGCACGAGGAAAATGACTAATGTGAGCAATCCGGCTGCAGCTAGGAATAAGATCAATATCCCATAAACCCGTGGTATCTTCAGTCGTACTTCCAAAAAACGAAGAATGGGTCTCATTAAATAATACAAAATGGTTGCCAGCACCATAGGCAGGACAACTGTTGAGAAAAACACACGGATCGGATAAAAAATAAATGAAACTTGAGTGAATATCAAAATGATCAATCCAATAAGCAATAAACAAAGCAGCACAAACAATGTAGATTGACCACCAAGAAATCCAACGATCGGTGACGCTGAACGAATAGACCAAAAATCCCGTAAAGAATTCTTTTTTGGTGGCTGTCTCAAGATCCTCTTCCCCCTTCTGTACGACCCTTTATTGTGCGGCTAAAAAAGAATGAATCGCTTCCCTATTTTTATCTAGATCGATTTCTATAACAGAACCTGCATGCCGGTAAGAGGTGAACGAATAACTATCCTCTACTGGTATCCTCAATGTTTCGAGATCCAATTTTCTTTTCGCCAAAACGGTCAAGACTTTGGTCAATTCTTCTTTCGAAGTGAGATCGGTTTGGATATAGTTATCAAGTGCGCCTGCTACTTTAGGTGCCTGCAAAATAGTAGATAAACTAAATAATTCATTCTTAACAGCTGAAATAACTTCCTGTTGCCTGTTTACTCGGCCAAAATCTCCTTCGTTGTCCGCGCGATAGCGGGCATAACCTAATAATTCTTTGCCGTTAAGCTTCTGTACCCCCGGAGTTAACGTAACGCCTATTTTTTCAGACATTTCCTTTTTTACATCCATCTCCAAGCCCTTTGGAAACATAATATCCATAATTGATTCAAAATTGTCGAAATCGACGACCGCGTAATGATGAATTGGAATATTAAACATTCCTGAGATGGTTTCTTTTGCGGTTTGTACACCGCCTAAGTAGTATGCCGTATTTAATTTATAGGATTGATAACCCGGTATCTGAGCATAAATATCTCTCATGAATGAAATCAACTTGGCGTTTCCGTGTGTTTGATCCCAAGAAAGTACCATCATCGTATCCGTACGGTATTTACCAGAACCATCATTATCAATTCCAAGCAACAAATAATTTTCCGTTGTGGGGTCTTGGGGATCTAGTAAATCGCCTTGAAAGTCTCCAGGGTCAATCTCATTTCCCGCAGTCATCGCTTTACCTTGCTTGTATTGAAAATAACAATACGCTGCAACTGTGATCGTGCCAAGCAATAAAAGGGTAATAAAAACCCTGCCGACCCGAAGCTTGCGTTTCTTTTTTCTGCGACGCGGCAGTTGTTCTTCCAAGTGTTCTTCCATTTAACCTTCATTCCTCCAATAACCCTGTAGTCCTTTAATCAATTACGCCTCGGCGTAATTGCGTCCAGATTTTGAATTGTGCTTAGGCCTACGTGATACAGGTCAGTTAACCTATGCCGCAGGATGCGGCGATCTTTGGTTAACTTCATCTCTCAAAATCTGTGACATCCGCCGGAGGCTTTATCTTTGTTCAGCAGGCGTTTAAACACCCATCGAACAGGAAATAAGACCCCATTCATCTCACCACCTGTAGAGGTGGGAGTCTCCTGCTGAATATAGATAATGACGTTTTTGCCTCCGGTGGGTTGCGTCTGGATTATGCGTTTCAAATTGATTCGCGATTTTACAATGTCAGTATAAGCATAGCCGAAAATAAAAGTGGAAATACAAATAATAAGGCTTGATGATTTGCTGTGTCAGCAAACTCCTGCTTCTCTTATCGTAAACCCAAAATGCAAACAGTTCCAGCCCAAACATTCCATTCCATCGTTTTTTCATGTATAATAGGAGCATTGTGAATTTAGGAGGATTTAATTATGTTAGCAGTCAGTAATGTGAGTCTTCGCTTCGGCGACCGCAAGCTATTCGAAGACGTCAATATACAATTCAATCCAGGCAATTGTTATGGATTAATTGGAGCGAATGGTGCGGGAAAATCAACTTTTATCAAAATCGTTTCAGGTGAACTTGAACCTCAAACAGGTAATGTCATCCTAGGTAAAGACGAGCGCTTAGCTGTATTGAAGCAAAACCACTTCGAATATGAAGAATTTGAAGTAATGGAAACGGTTATCATGGGACATAAGCGTCTATATGAGGTTATGAAAGAAAAAGATGCCATCTATATGAAAGAAGATTTCTCAGATGAAGATGGTATGCGTGCAGCTGAATTAGAAGGCGAATTCGCTGAAATGAATGGATGGGAAGCCGAATCAGAAGCTTCTGTTCTTCTTCAAGGACTGGGACTCTCTGAAAGTATGCACCATGTTAAAATGTCCGAATTAACTGGATCGGATAAAGTTAAAGTATTGCTAGCCCAAGCTTTATTCGGCAAGCCGGATGTATTGCTTCTCGATGAGCCGACCAACCACTTGGACTTGAAAGCTATCCAATGGCTGGAAGAATTCTTGATCAACTTTGAAAATACTGTCGTTGTCGTTTCCCACGACCGTCATTTCCTGAATAAAGTCTGTACGCATATTGCGGATCTTGATTTCAGTAAAATTCAAATCTACGCTGGGAACTATGATTTCTGGTACGAATCCAGCCAACTTGCGTTAAAGCTTTCTCAAGAGCAGAATAAGAAAAAAGAAGAAAAAGTTAAAGAACTCCAAGCGTTCATTGCGCGTTTCAGTGCGAATGCTTCGAAGTCCAAACAAGCAACTTCCCGTAAAAAGACACTCGACAAAATCGAATTAGACGATATCAAACCGTCGTCCCGCCGTTACCCTTTTGTGAACTTCACAATGGGCCGCGAAATCGGGAATGATGTATTATCGATCAAAGACGTTACGAAAACAGTAGATGGTAAAACCTTCTTGAAAGATGCTACGTTCACACTTGGCAAAGAAGATAAAGTCGTTTTACTAGGTAATCCACTTGCTAAATCTGCATTGCTCGATTTGCTTGCAGAAGAAACTGAGCCGGATACAGGATCGATTAAATGGGGTGTTACAACGACACGTGCGTACTTCCCTATTGATAACACGAAATACTTTGAAGGATCTGAGCAGACATTGGTCGAATGGCTGCGTCAATATTCTCCAGAAGACGAAACGGAAACTTTCCTGCGTGGATTCCTGGGCCGTATGCTCTTCTCGGGTGAAGAAGTAAAGAAAAAACCAAGTGTATTATCAGGTGGAGAAAAAGTACGTTGCATGCTCTCTAAAATGATGCTGACAAGTGCTAACGTTCTTTTACTTGATGAGCCGACCAACCACTTGGACTTGGAGTCGATCCAAGCATTGAACAATGGTTTAATTGCGTTTAAAGGCGCAATGGTCTTCACATCTCATGACCACCAGTTCATTCAGACAATCGCCAACCGTATTATCGAAATCAATGAAGATGGAACAATTTTCGATAAAATGATGTCGTATGATGAGTATTTGGAATGGAAAGGTCAAAAAGCATAATTGTTTCATGACCGCTTTCTCTTTGAGAAAGCGGGCTTTTTAATTTTCATGAATACTTGGTTTCATTGAGGGTATACCACAGAATAAAGGAGGTTTTTTACATGAAACGCAATTCAATCGTTCTTGTATTTGCGCTTCTGCTTGTAATGGCCGGTTGTTCTTCTAAGCCCGCTACATCACTGGATGGCAGTGGCAGCACAAATGATAAGCCGACTAAGGATGAACAAACAAATGAGAGCCAAACAGATCATCAGGATGCAGAAAAAACAGAAGTGCAATTACTCGACTACTTTCTTCCTGATGGATCAAGTGCCCATTATAAAGGTGAAGGAAATGAGTTTGCTGAATTGGATATCACAGTGAATTCCCCTATTGAGGATTATATTGTAATCCATGAAAATAACGGTGGGTCTTTCATTCAGAAAGTATACAAGCTTCAAGGAGATGAAATCCAGGTTCTTCAGGAAGAGCCGGTCGAATTGAATGCCGACGTTCCTTCTAAAGAAGAGTTGGAGGCATTGAAGCCGATCCGCGTCTATTTAAAGGGACCGATCGAAAAAGGCACAACGTTTGATGATTGGACTATTGTAAAAATGGATGCTTCTGTAGAAACACCTTATCAGCAATTTGAGGATGCGATCGTCATCGAAAAAGAGGATAAAGACATTATCAATCGCATCTATTTAGTGAAAGGATTCGGCGAAGTAAAACGAGAGTCGATCATGACATCAGAAGAAGATTTTGTAGTAACTTCTCTGCTGGAAACAGTAACACAACCTGAATGATTTATCCCACATAAAAAGGCGCCTCTATAGGCGCCTTTCTGCAAGTGGATTATAATTTCACAACGTTAGCTGCTTGTAAACCACGGTTTCCTTCGACAACTTCAAATTCAACTTGTTGACCTTCGTCAAGTGACTTGAATCCGTCGCCTTGGATTGCTGAGAAGTGTACGAAAATATCGTCTTCTCCATCAACTTCGATAAAACCGAAGCCTTTTTCAGAATTGAACCACTTTACTGTACCTTGTTTCATTCGATAACCTCCAAAAATGTATAAGTACTTGTTAATACATGAACTTTCGCATAAAAAAATTCACATATTACAAAAGGTGCCGACGTCGCCGATCCCTTTTGTAATAGGTGAATCAATTAGCATACGATCGTTCGATTAATTTACTTAGAGCAAGTATATCATAATTGGATGGATTGTCAATAAAAAGCATACCGAACTTACAGAATCTTTTTACGATATATCTGGCTGATCATTCACCAATACAATAAGTCCATGATAAATTTGCAAATCGCCTTCACAGCCGTCGCAATAATGCTTTTCAGATGGCGACCAAAATGCATGAAAACAGCCTTTGCGTGTCTCATAGTGCTCGTAACGCGTTTTCATATCGATAACCATAGCACTCACATATTCTTGCATTTCAATTTTATTTGGAAATGTTTTCGCAGAGATTGTAAAGTCTCTCCACTCTTCAAACATCCACCATGGTTCAAAATCAGCTTTCATATAGACCACTTCATACATTAGTATGCACCCCTTTATCCGCTCTATGCATGAATGACACTTATTCTAGCAAATCTATTCCCTATAGCAAAGTAAAAAGATTGGCGCGACGAAATATATGAGTTTTTATCCGATTTCAGCTATAATTAGGATAGGATGGATTATGGTCAACATCCCCATTGGGCCGAATGAAACTTTTTCGTTGTTAATCCGTAAGTAATGTATATAGAATGGAAGGTGGCCTGACAAATTATGAATAAAATAAAAAACTTTTTTACGCGACACGCAATTATGGCTCCTGCTAGTTTCCTGACTTGGTTCACTCTGATCGGAGCTACGAGTCTGAATTTCTTTGTGAGTTCTGCGATTGGTATCGCGTTGTATGCAGGTGGAAATGTGGCCATCAAAGAAGTACAATTACGTTCCAACCTGAAACAACTTGGAATGACGCGTACTGAATATAAGCATATCGAACACCAACTCACCCAATCCAAGCAAAAATTGAAACGTTTGGCCAATATGTATGGACAAGTGCGTTCTATCCAAGCGTTTAGACAAGTATATGATATGTCTTCGATGGCTAGAAGGATCATTAAAATTGTTCAAACGAATCCACGTAAATTTTATCAGGTGGAGACGTTTTTCTACGCACATCTAGATTCTGCAGTAGAATTGACTTCTAAGTATGGCCTATTAGTTAACCAACCGCTAAAAGATAGAGAAATCAAAGTAGCTCTTCAGCATACACGGGAGACGTTATCTGATTTAAGTCAAGAGATGGAAAGAGATTTACGAAATGCAGTTGCGACAGATTTAGAGCAACTACAAATGGAAATTGATTTTGTTGATGTTACAATTAATAAAGATAAACCGTTGCTCGAATCGAAAGGAGAACATTCTAATGACAGATAAAAATGCACAAGAGGAAACCACAATTGATGACTTACTCGGCAATCCATTCGACATGGATGCCAGCCTATTACCGCAAGAAATGGAGACTACCCTTGCGGAAAGCGGCGCGTCTACTAAGCTCGTAGACCGCCTATCAAAAGAAGAACAAGACAAAGCGAAACAGTTGGCTTCGCAAATTCCCGTAGGCAATTACGAAGCAATTATTACGTATGGTGCCAATGCTCAAAACGAACTGTCGCGCTTTTCCCATAAAATGCTGGATCATGTACAAAGTAAAGATATAGGACCTGTTGGCGATGTGCTCAATGAACTGATGAATAAACTATCCGAAATCGACCCGGATGACTTATCGGAGAAAAAGAAATCTGGCCTAAGCCGCCTATTTGGTAAAGCAACACGCTCTGTTCAAGAAATGATGACGAGATATCAAAAATTAGGTACCCAGATTGATAAAATTGGGGTGCAACTGGAACATTCAAAACGCGGTTTAATGGAAGATGTGCGCATGCTTGATAATCTATATGAGCAGAACAAGACTTATTTCCAAGCACTTAACGTCTACATTGCAGCTGCAGAACTGAAAGTCGAGGAAATCAACAATACGATTATCCCTGAATTGCACAGAAAAGCAGAGCTTGCGGATGATCAAATGATGGTTCAAGAAGTCAATGATATGGCACAATTTGTCGATCGCCTGGAGAAGCGTCTCTATGACCTGCAACTGTCACGCCAAATTACGATCCAAAGTGCTCCGCAAATCCGGATGATTCAGCAAACCAACCAGACGTTGGCAGAAAAGATCCAAGCATCTATTATGACGGCGATTCCATTATGGAAAAACCAGATTGCAATCGCATTGACGTTGAATCGTCAGCAAAAAGCAGTAGAATCTCAAAAGCTTGTAACAAAGACTACGAATGATCTGTTACTGCGTAATTCGGAGATGCTGAAAACGAACAGTATTGAAACGGCCAAAGAGAATGAAAAAGGCATAATTGAAATCGACACGCTGAAAAAGACACAAGAGAACTTGATTCAAACAATTGAAGAAACACTTGTCATCCAAGCTGATGGCCGAGCGAAACGTAAAGCCGCGGAACACGAGATCGCGCGTATGGAAGAAGATCTTAAAACTCGTTTGCTTTCTGTATATGAAGAATCAAAAAACCGTCCTTCGTAAAGTGCGAAGTTCGGTTGAAAGGAACTAGTACTATAAGTATTATTCTAATTAGTATGCAGTTCACTAGTAAAACGACAAAACACATAGCAAATAAAAATGCTCAGATTTGATTCTGAGCGTTTTTGCATTTCAATAGTTTACAGATGTTGGGAGTTGTTTGTCCGATAATCGTGCCTTTTAATTGAACTATGAATTTAACCTGACTAACGGGTTACAGTCTGGAAGTCGTTGAATTCCGTTGCAGGCGGACGCGGTTCCGCAGGGCGGGCGTTGAACCACACTGCTCGCTTCTCACCTAGGTGTTTCACCTGTCCCGCTAATCCTGCCGGAGTCGCCGCCTTCCACTCCAATCAACTAAGGCGGTCTGATTGAAATTTTTCTTCCGCAATTGCGCTCGTTACCTGAGTAAGTCCAATGTTAAAACCACACAAATAATATTCAAAATTATAATTTCATTTCTTTGTAAACTGCAATAGGTTCTACTGAAATGTCCGGATAAGCAACCGTTGAAAACATATCGTTTATTTTGCTAAACTCTTTTACAATTTCATTAATAAACGGACCTAAAGATTTAGCTTTGTTAATCCCTAGTGTATTAATTCCTTTTCCTAAATCCTTAACAAATGATTCTATGTCTTCACTACTTCTTCCTGGGATATTAGTTATTTGACAAATCAATAGGAAATAGGTGAATGCTTTATCAGAGAAGAAATAGTCAACTTTAGACAAAAAGAAAGCCACTCTGCGCCGTAAGAAGCAAAAGGGTGGTTCTTGAGATAAAAAGGAATTTTAAATTGACAACCACTCACCTGGATGGCTAAGATTGCGGGAGAGTTCAAGCTCTTCTATCTTTTACTATCTGCCCCCATTTCTAACGTAAAAAGTATGCATGATTCAAGGAAGGGTTTCTAATCTTGAGTCATAGAGGAGAATGGTTACTTTTTTCTATTGATGAATAGTGCAATCATCCCTTAAAAAAGGAATTGAAATTTGTTTAATGAACTGGCTATTTAGTGTTGCAAGTATGAAACTCGTAATGAATTTAATCCGTCTTATATTACAACGATTTCGAGAAGGGGTTCGATAGGAACAACTTTAATCAAAATCTGAAAAGGAATGGGTGATTTTATGGGGTTCTGGTACTTACTTTTACTTCTGACAGGTGTTGTCGTTTTTATTGTGGGGTTAGTTAAAATAAAGACAGCTGGAGGAATTAAAGCGTTTGTTCCACTAGTTACAGGAGGACTATTTGTAATCTTATCCGTTTTCTTATTAACGCCTAATAGCTCAGAAATTATTACAGACCTTTTAAATTTGCAATAGTAAATAGCTTTCCAAAGCAAATGGTCGCGATTGTGGAACAAACATTATGGATACCTTCTATTCGTAAAATAGTATAAAAAAAACGCTCAGAAATCTGAGCGTTTTTTCATGTCAATCGAACTTGTTACCTCATAAGGACATTTTTGCAGTTAGATCTGTTCGTTTGCAAAGTACGTTTTGTAATAGCCGCCGACTTTTCCAGAATTGTCGACGATGAATAAAAATTCATCTGTTTCATTTTTTACTTCGTACGTATTCCCTGCTGTCAACATATGATTGACGACATATTTTTCCGCGTCGGTGTGTGTGCACGTGACAGTTTTCAAAGTAGGTGCCTCTAACCAGTTCAGATAAGACATAGTTTCATCTCCCCTCTCATATTTCATAAAGGAAAGCGACCCGCGAATTGAAACGCGGGTCGCTTTATTTTGAATCAGACGATCAAGAACCTAGTAGAAGGTCTTCAGGGTTTTCAAGCAACTCTTTAACCATCTTCAAGAATCCAACTGAATCCTTTCCATCAATTACACGGTGGTCGTAAGAAAGTGCTACATACATCATTGGACGGATTTCGATGTTGTCGCCAACAGCTACTGGACGTTTTTGGATAGTATGCATACCTAGGATACCTACTTGTGTACCGTTTAGGATTGGAGTAGATAGTAATGAACCGAATACTCCACCATTCGTAATTGTGAATGAACCGCCTGTCATATCGGCAATTGTCAATTTATTGTCGCGTGCTTTTTTCGCAAGCTCTCCGATAGAAGCTTCAATTTCAGCGAAGTTTTTGCGGTCTGCGTCCACAACGTTTGGTACAACCAATCCGCCTTCAGTGGAAACTGCGATACCGATATCAAAATAGTTTTTCAATAAAATTTCATCGCCATCAATTTCCGCGTTGACATAAGGATACTTCTTCAATGCCGCAACGACTGCTTTCGTGAAGAATGACATGAAGCCAAGGCGCACATCGTTTTGCTCGAAGAACTGATCTTTCTTGCGTGAACGAAGAGCCATCACGTTTGTCATATCAATTTCGTTGAACGTAGTAAGCATTGCAGTCGATTGCTTCACTTCAAGAAGACGCTTTGCAATCGTTTGACGGCGGCGAGTCATTTTTTCGCGTGTGATGCGGCCGTCTTCTTTAGCTTCAGTTACAGCCGGTTTAGCTTGTGGCTGTGCTTTAGGAGCGTTTGTATGAGCGGATACGTCTTGTGCACGTACGCGACCCATTGGATCTACAGGTGAAACCGCTGCTAGATCGATTCCTTTTTCACGTGCCATCTTACGTGCTGCCGGGCTTGCAATTGTACGGTCTGTAGAAGTTGCTTGCTCAACTGCAGCTTCTTGTTTTGGAGCTGGAGCTGCTGCCGGAGCCGCTGCTTCTGTTGCTTGTGGAGCTTGCTGTGCCGGTGCACCTGAACCTTCGCCTACAATCGCGATTACTTGGCCAACCTCAACTGTGTCGCCTTCCGCAGCCAGTAGTTCAGATACCACACCTGCTTCTTCTGAAATGACTTCGACGTTCACTTTGTCTGTTTCCAATTCAACGATGAATTCACCTTTATCTACGTTTTCACCGGGTTGTTTCAACCATTTTGCAATTGTGCCTTCTGTAATCGATTCTGCTAGTTCAGGTACTATGATCTCTGCCACAATAAATTCCTCCTCGTAGGTGTACCGTTTTCACGGATAGCTACTTTTGTATAAGTAGTTTTTGACTGTTTTTGAAAAGCTTCCTTATTTGTTATATCACTTTTTTAATGCTTCTTCAATAATTCGATTTTGTTCAACTTTATGAGAAGCTCCGTCGCCTTCTGACGGGCTGGAACGGTGAATACGACCAACATATGAAATGTCCTTGCCATCTGCCAACTCTTCCAAGTACGGATATGCAAACGACCAAGTACCCATATTTTTAGGTTCTTCTTGTACCCATACCAAGTCTTTCACTTTCGGGAAGCGAGCAAGGATTTCTTTGATTTTGTCGGATGGGAATGGGTAGAGCTGCTCTACACGAATGACGTGCAAGTAGTCAAATCCTTCGCCATCTTTAATTTTCTCTGCAAGATCGATTGCTACCTTACCGCTTGCAAATAAAATTTTCTTAACTTTTTCAGGCTTCGTACCCGTACCCGGCTGTTCAAGCACTGTTTTAAAGTGTCCTTCCACTAAGTCATTGACGTCTGCCCCAACTAGTGGATGACGCAATAACGACTTAGGTGTCGCGATAACTAACGGACGCTCTGCTTCACTTCCAAGAATCTTCGATTGACGACGCAATACGTGGAAGTAGTTAGCTGCACTTGAGATGTTCGCAACTGTCCAGTTATTTTCTGCACACAGTTGTAAATAACGTTCGATACGAGCGCTGGAGTGCTCAGGTCCTTGTCCTTCAAATGCGTGCGGCAATAACAAGACAAGTCCTGATTGCTGACCCCACTTGGAGAAGCTGGAAGATACAAACTGATCAAACATAACTTGTGCCATGTTCGAGAAGTCACCGTATTGTGCTTCCCAGATGGACATCGTTTTGTCTTCTTCCAAGTTGTAGCCGAATTCATAACCGACGATACCCGCTTCCGTTAATGGGCTGTTGTATGCCACGAACGAAGCGTTGGAGCCACCAATATGATGCAGCGGAACGAATTCTTCACCTGTTTTTTCATCATGGAGAACTAGGTGACGTTGAGCAAATGTACCGCGCTGGATATCTTGACCAGACATACGGATTGGTTTGCCGTCCTGTAAAATAGAACCGAATGCGAGTTGCTCAGCGTGCGCCCAGTCGATTTTACCTTTTCCGTTAAACGGTTCTTCACGTCTTTTAAGGATTTTATCCAGTTTGCTAAATACCGTGAATTCAGATGGATATGTCAATAGATCTTCATTCATTTTACGAAGACGATCTTCTGCAACACCTGTTTCAAGATCACGCGGTAGTCCAGCAAGTACCCCTTCTGGTGTGGCATTCGAAGTTTTTGGAGCGTCTGCAGAATCTTCCTTCACACGGTCGTAAGCTTCTTGCATAGACGCGATGACGGATCGGTCCATCTGCTGCACTTCTTCGTCAGTCATGATTTTCTGTTCCACCAGACGCTGTCCGTAGATTTGGCGAACTGTTGGATGCTTATGAATCTCATGATACATCACTGGGTTTGTTACGAGCGGCTCGTCCATTTCATTGTGTCCGTAACGGCGGTAACCGATCAGGTCAATTAGGACGTCTTTACCGAACTTTTGACGGTATTCAAATGCTAACTTCGCTACAGCAAGAACTTCTTCCGGGTGGTCTGCATTCACGTGGAATATAGGCACCTCAAAGCCTTTTGCTGGATCGGACGCATAATGCGTAGAACGAGAATCATAGTATTCAGTCGTAAAGCCAATAGTATTATTGGCGATTACATGAATAGATCCGCCTGTTCTGAAGCCGCGTACACGACTGTAGTTGAATGATTCAGGTACAATACCTTGTCCTGGGAATGCTGCGTCACCGTGTACAAGTACCGCATACGCTGCATTTGTATCTTGTTTTGGAATCCCTGGCTGGTCTGTGTTCTCCTGTGCAGCCCGAGTTTGTCCTGTAATAACTGGATTCACAACTTCTAAATGTGAAGGGTTATAGGCTAAGAAACGGTTTAGACCGGATTCACCTTTGTAAAGAGCACCCATATGGTATTTTACGTCGCCAAACCAACCGCGCGTAACTTCCAATGAGCCGTCTTTAGGTAAGAATGGGGATGCCGGTACGCCTGCAAATTCTGCAAACATCATTTCATATGGTTTATTTAGATTATGTGTCAACACGTTCAAACGTCCGCGGTGAGCCATGCCAATCAACATTTTTTGTACTTTCGCTTCTTCAGAACGGCGAACCAATTCATCGATCAATACGACAAGAGTGTCCACTCCTTCTATAGAGAAGCGCTTGGCTCCGACGAATGTACGGTGAATAAATTTCTCGAAACCTTCAATTTTCGTCAAGCGTTCGAGAAGTTCCTTTTTCTCATCGCCTTGCAAGCTTGACTGCACGTCGCCGTTTTCAATTTTAGTTTGAATCCAGTTACGCTCAGTTTCGTCGATTAAGTGTGAAAACTCATATGCGATGGAACCTGTATATAAAGATTTCAGGTAATTCATTGCATCCAATCCGTTTTCCACTGTTGGTGGAACATTTTTCAAGAACAAAGATGCTGGCAATCCGACCAGATCGCTGTCTGTCAATCCGTGATATGACAATTCTAGACGTGATGTATCCTTTGGTCGATCGTTTAATGGATAAATGTCTGCTGCAAGATGCCCATACGAGCGAATGGCTTCTAGTAAAGAATAGACGGCAAGTACTTTGCGCAGATCTGTTTGTGAACCTTGCGCTACAACTGCTACTTCGCCGGACTCATCGATCTGAGGCGCACCAAAATTCCTGAATAGCTCTGCTAACTCAGGATCAACTGCATCTGGATCTGTTTTAAACAGATCATACATTTCCATTACATACCCAAGGTTTGGACCCGAAAAAGCAGAATACGGGGAACGATGGGAATCCACAATGTTCGACATGTAATATTACCTCCACATTTGCCTATTGGCTTGTTGTGATTATTTTATATACTTCCATACAATAATAGCACGCAAATCCTAGAACTGAAAGGGATTAATACAAAGTTGTGAACTTTTCTATAAAGGACACGAAAAAAACATGAAAATCGCGACAAAGTCTTTGACAAAGGTGTATTGCTATTGTTTTTTATTTCTGAAAAGACAAAATCATTTCAGCCATTTTCTCAGGGGTTTTTGGTTCTGTCGTTTTTTCAATATTCGACAGCAGTCGAGTTTTTTCTTGTTCCAGATTTTTGAAGAGTTCATCCATCGGCTGATCTGCAAGCTGTTCTTCCTCTACTTTAAGCGCTAATCCTTTCGATTCGAAATAAGATGCATTCAGTAGTTGATCTCCCCTACTTTTGGATGCAGCGAGCGGAACGAGTAGCATAGGTTTATGGATAGCGAGCAGCTCGAAAATTGCATTGGAGCCGGCGCGTGAGATCGCGTAATCGGAAGCCGCCAGCAAATGAGGCAATTCCCCTGTTACATATTCAAATTGAACGTAGCCTGCTAAGTCGTTTAGCTCATGAACTGCATTTCCTTTCCCGCATAAATGAATGATCTGATAATTTTTCAACAGTTGAGGCAATTCACCGCGTATCGCTTCATTCAATACGGCTGAGCCTTGGCTTCCGCCCATGACGATGAATATTGGACGGTCGGATTTTAACCCCGCTATGCGCAAACCTTCTTCTTTGCTGCCGTTAAAAAGTTCAGGACGGATAATAGGACCCGTGCAAGTAGATTTTCCAGCCGGCACATATTGCAGCGTTTGCTCAAACACGGTGAAAATCTGCGAAGAAAACGGCAATGCGAGTTTATTTGCTAATCCTGGCGTGACATCGGATTCGTGGACTACAACGGGCACATTGGCCAGCTTAGCCGCCATCACAACAGGAACCGAAACGAACCCACCTTTAGAGAAAATGATTTCTGGCTTGAGCTTTCTTATAATAGACAATGCCTGAAAGGTACCTGCTCCCACGCGAAATGGATCGGTAAAGTTTTTCATGGAAAAATAACGCCGCAACTTCCCACTTTGTATAGAGTGATAGACCACTTCAGGATGTCCATCTCCGATTAACTCTCTTTCTATCCCTTCATGTGAACCAATGTAGTGCACACTATATCCTTTACCCAATAAAACCGGGATTAAAGCTTGATTGACGGATACATGCCCTGCCGTACCGCCACCTGTTAATACAATTACCGGTCGCTTCATTCTTCCCATCCTTCCTTGTAAATCTTATGTAATGTAATTTTCGCTTTGTTTTTCATGATACAATAGCCATTGAAAAATAATTATAGAGGAAATGAAAACTATGTCTATTGCTGAGAACACATTAAAACAGAAAAGCTCGTTATTCATTAAAATCATGCTGCCGATTTTAATTACTCAAGTTGCACTCTACTTGATGTCTTTCTTCGATATCCTGATGACCGGACGCTATGATACCTATCATTTAGCAGGCGTCACGATCGGTTCTTCTTTCTGGATTCCTGTCTACACAGGGCTATCTGGTATCTTGATGGGTCTTACCCCTATTATTGCACAGCAAATCGGCTCGAAGAATAAAAGTGCGATCCGGCCTACTGTCCAGCAAGCATTATACGTTTCCCTCACTCTTTCAGCAATCATTTTTGTATTGATCAAGTGGGGAATCTTGCCTGCGATCACCAAAATGCCGCTCGATGATCAAGTTGTGGAAGTTGCTACGAATTACTTGACCGGTATGAGTGTCGGCTTGGTACCGCTGATGGCCTATACCGTGTTGCGTTCTTTTTTCGATGCCTTAGGTGCAACTCGAGTGTCCATGTTCATTATTTTATTATCTGCTCCGATTAATATTGTCTTGAACTACTTATTGATTTTCGGGAATTTTGGTTTTCCTGAATTAGGCGGAGCGGGTGCGGGCTATGCTTCTGGAATTACGTATTGGTTAGTATTCTTCATAGCCACGTTAATCGCTTGGTCATCTAAGCACTTTAAAGAGTTTGCTTTGTTCCAAGAATGGCAACCTGTATCGTTTACGAAGTGGAAAGAGATATTATTGGTCGGTGTGCCGATTGGTCTTTCGATTTTCGTGGAAACGAGTATTTTCTCAGTTGTAACGTTACTCATGAGCGGCTATACTGCCCAGGTGATTTCTGCGCACCAGATCGCTTTGAATTTTACTTCTTTACTTTATATGGTGCCGCTAAGCGTATCGATGGGCACGACGATTTTGGTTGGTCAATCAATTGGCGGCAATCGGCCAAAAGATGCCCGGGAGTTTACGTATCTCGGAATTGGGTTTGCTGTATTGTTCAGTTTCCTATCCATATTCATCTTACTGACGTTCCGTGAAGCCATCGCTTCTATGTATACGCCGGATCCAGCAATTATTGCACTCGCCATTCACTTTTTTGTCTATGCAGCGTTCTTCCAACTGTCCGATGCAGTGCAAGCACCTATTCAAGGCGCTCTGCGAGGTTACAAAGACGTAACGATGACGTTTTTGGTTGGTGTCATTTCATTTTGGGTGATTGGTCTGCCGGTAGGGTACGTTTTGGCTGGTTATACGAGTTTAGGAGCGTATGGCTATTGGGTCGGACTTATCACAGGATTGACAGTCGGTGCGGTCATTCTTTCTTTTCGCTTACGCTATATCCAAAAAAGACAAAGCCAGCAGTGATTTTCTGCTGGCCTTTTTATTCTAGAATACCTAAATCACGGAATGTCAGCTCTGCTTCCACCGTGATCGGCAGCTCTGAAAAAGTGTCCTGCCATCTTCCGCGATTCCAAATTTCAGGATGAAATGCTTGTACTTTGCGACCGAGACCGATCATATCGCTTTTTGCTTCCTGCATTTTGCCGACCACATCATTGAAGTCTTTCGTTAACTTTTCCGATAGTTGTTTCTCTACTGCTTGTGTATTATGGTGATAATCAGGAAATGCTTCCATAGTCGCTTTCAGTTTCATGCGGATTATTATACGATCGTTCAAAATATCCCAATTATCTTTTACTTTCAAAACGTCAAATGTCAGTTCGTTTTCTTTTTCATCATTCTCTAGTTTATAGCTGAAGCGGGTGAATTTTCCTTTCTCCCCACTTAAGAGCGTAGCGAGCATTGCTTCTCTCCTCTCTAAAACATAACCTGTAAAATCCTTTCCCGAAAACAATCCCACACCTACCAATTGAGGTAGCCCTTCCTCATCTATTCTTAGATAAGGCAATGCAAGGTCCTGTGTGTTTTCTAATAACAAGGTACCTGCACGCTGCAGGTTTGCAGGGGGAAAATATGTGTAAATCTTTCCGGTCAATAAAAGCTCTGTATAGTAATTGGATACTTCCCCTTGTAAATCACCAGAAGGATTAAAATATGTCTGGATATCGCCCTCTACCAAAGCCATGTAACTTTGCAGACGGTTTCTGGGCGCTCTATAGACGTTATCTAGATACTGATATAGATCATCTCGAGCCATCTCTTCAGAGACAAGAAGAACTTCCATTTTAGATAAATTTAGCGCTTCCTTCGTACTGTAGTTGGCGTTCATTTGAGCTTCCTTCATGGAATTCCCTTTCCCTTTGGATGTTGAAAATTTGATCTGATTACCATCAAATACTGGGAAAGCAAATGTCATGTGAACATCGTCATCGCCTCCTTCCATTCCCGCAAGCGGAACGATGGTCACATCTTTAAATAAAAGCTCATCCCAGCAACCGCTGAGCAGTAAAGAGGACAGTATTAAGACGAGGAGTCTTTTATCCATTTATTCAGCCCCTTCTTTAGAAGAATGAGAATGATAGGCAAGACGATACCTATTGCTAAGTGTAGATAATTCACTATTTCCCGAATCCATTCATTTCTTTCCTTTGAAACAAAAAAACCAATGACTGCCAATAAAAATAGGTGGATAACTATATTTTGCCGTCTTCGTTTGCTCTCATTGTCGGCTGGCCAAGTCATCACAACGAAGAAAATGTATAAAATGACTGTGACAATACTCCATATGATCCATGCAATCATATAAAACAAGTCCGCCCGTTCAATGAAAGACAATGTTAAAGATTTCATCATGTATAAAGTGGGCTGCGGGATGGTCTTGATTTCCTCTATCCCAAAGAATAATTGGTTGACGAGGATGGTTGCTAAATAAAAAAACGTCCAACTCATTTGATAGGAGAATAACGGCCAGCCCGCCAATGATCTTACTTCTTTAACAAAGGGGCGTAAAAATAAATAAAACTCCAAGCCAATCATCGGTGCTGTCGCGACTAAAAACGCTCTTGCCATTTTCACCACATTAAAATCTATTTGGGGAGCCATCCTGTACCAATCCAAATGAGGGACGGCTAATAGCCAGGTGATTACGATAAAAATAACCACAGGTATGGCGATTGTCCAAATGTTTAATACAGCAGTTACCTTTCCGTAGTTCGCATAATACGAAACAATAAGAATGATAGCCGTTGTTACAATAATAGGCGTGTCTGGTAACGTCCATAACGACAATAAATAGATGATAAAACTGAGTCCGCTGATGATGACAAGCAACCAGTAGATTTTGAATACCCAGCGAATGAATGTGGGTACGCGCAACGCGTGATAAGTCTTTTCAAAGAGAAGAAACAGCAAGTATTGCATGAGGGCAATCACTAAAAATACCAACCAGCTATTTTGTTTCGCATCTTGAATCAAGTAATGCTGAAAAGAGATAAAGACGCCGCCTGTCTGTATAAAAAATAATATACAGAAGAATTGAGTTTTGGATAGTTCAAACATCATCATTTCCTACCTCTCCGAAAAAACGAAAATGTCTTTTGCTGTGGATGATGACGAAAAAAAGGAAGCCTCAAGAAAACTACCCAAAGACGGGACGCATCAAATGGTATTAATGGAGAAAAATAAGGCTGCTTCAGTGACGAAAGATTAAGTAGATGGATATACAAAAGCAAAGCCATGATACTCATCCCGAAAAAACCAAATAACGTGGCCATGATCATAAACGGGAAACGAATAATTCGGATACTCATATTCATTTCTGGTGAAGGGATGACATAACTCGAAATAGCTGTTATGGCTACCACAACAATCATGATATTCGATACGAGCCCTGCGTTTACAACTGCATCCCCTATTACCAGTCCGCCCCCAATCCCAATTGTCGGACCAATAGGAGTAGGCAATCGGAGACTGGCCTCCCGAATTAGTTCAATGAAGAGTTCTAAAAATAACGCTTCGATAATAGGCCGGTATGGGAGATCATTTACCGTAAGCTTTACTTTTTGACTAATATCATTCGGTAAAATTTCAAAATGATAACTCACAACGGCTATATAGAATGCTGGCAGTAAAACAGCCATTGCCAAGCCGCCTAAACGCAATAGTCTATAAAACGTACCGACAATAGGGCGGGCATTGTAATCATCGGGGGATTGGAAAAACGAAAAAAACGTGACCGGTCCAATTAATACTGTAGGTGAATGATCGATTAAAAAAGCAATTTTACCTTCCAATAAATTTTCCACTACCCGATCCGGTCGTTCTGTATTCAATAGCTGAGGAAACGGAGAGTAAACCGTGTCTTCAAGATAATCTTCCATTTGTCCAGAGCCTAGGGCATATTCACCGGGAATATTCTTAAGTCGGTTTGCCGCCTCAAGGACCACATCCGGATCTGCAAGAGAATCAATATAAATATATGTTGCGTAAGAATTATTTTCTTTACCCATCTTGACCGTACGAATCACTAAATCAGGGATGGCAAGCCTTTTTCGAATCATGTATAGGTTTTGCTCCAAAGACTCTACAAAACCTTCGTGTGAGCCGCGGACGGTTGTTTCTCCAATTGGTTCATCGGGAGAACGGGCTGTGAACTGTTGGGTTGATAATTGTATTTGAATGTTCATCTCCGGGAAGATCAGTAGGGTCATGCCTGAACAAATGCTTTCGATTAACTGCTCTTGATTGAAGGTCTGAACGGTTGAAATAGCTGTCGTGCCCCAGTTTTTCAACGCTTGTTCAGAGCGCGAACGCATCAACTCAATTTGTTTAGCCGTTTCAACAGTATCTACTAGGGTTGTGAAATAACAAACGAAACCTTTCCCTATCGTCCATTGTACTTCCTGGATAACTAAATCAGATGATCCATAAAACAAGTCTTCCAAAAAATATTTATCTATCATTGATGCGGGGTTCTTCATGAAACTCACCTCTATGCAAGTCAGTATGCATAAAATTCATCTGTTATATGCAAAAAGGACGATGGAATATTCTCCATCGTCCTACCGCTTATTTTTGAATGAATTGTTGTGTCCAGTAATTTCCGTTCGCATCATAACCGATTCCAATATGAGTGAACTCTGGTGTCAAGATATTTTGTCTGTGACCTGCTGAGTTCATCCAAGCTGTTACGACTTCTTGTGCGTTCCGTTGACCCTGTGCAATATTCTCAGCTGCCTTACGGTATGTGATGCCATTCATCTTCATTTGATCAAATGGTGAGCCATATGTAGGGCTTGTGTGTGAGAAATAATTGTTCTTGGCCATGTCTGCTGATTTTTGTTTAGCAGACTTCTGAAGAGTTGCGTCAAATTGCAATGGTTTTAGACCTGCTTTTGCTCGTTCAGCATTTGTTAGATCTAGGACTGCTTGTTCTTCAGCAGACACATTTGCAGTCGGCTTTTGCTGTTCAGGCTTTTCAGCTGTTGGCGGTGTGCTAGGCTGCTGTGGTTTTTCAGCCGGTGTGCTTGGTTGTTGTGGTGTTTCCACTGGTTTGCTCGGTTGTTCCGGTTTCTCTACCGGCTTACTAGGCTGCTCTGGCTTTTCCACTGGTTTGCTCGGTTGTTCCGGCTTCTCTACCGGCTTACTAGGCTGCTCTGGCTTTTCAACTGGTTTGCTCGGTTGTTCCGGTTTCTCTACTGGTTTACTAGGCTGCTCTGGCTTTTCCACTGGTTTGCTCGGTTGTTCCGGTTTCTCTACCGGTTTACTAGGCTGCTCTGGCTTTTCTACCGGATTCTTAAGCTCGTTGTTCAAAATGCTATAATACTTATCCCAGAAATTAGTGAATATCCCCTTATCTTGTCCTTGAAGTATATTCCACGTGTACGTTTGGCTGATGTGGACAGTTTTGATCGTGCTTGCCTCCGCTGAATGGTTAGGCAATAAAATAGCTGAGCTTAATAAGATGATTGTCAATGGTTTTTTCATCTTCATACCTCCTCTTCTACGAAACTTATCATAACGTTTTAGAAAAGAAGAAAATATGACGGAAATTGCCAACTCGCCCAATACAATCTACAAACCTATGAGACAAGAGCCTCAGCTTCCTTATAATTGGCAGATATGCCCTTCCATGAAGACTATTGGCAGCGAAAAGCTATTGACAACTACTTTTCAGGCGGATATTCGATGCTTGAAAGCTGCTCACCTATGAGGACAAGTTTTGAAGGAATTTGCATATATTCAGGTATCCAATTGACCATTCCATACGCATATTGGAACAAGTGTGAGTATCTGGAGCCTTCTAATTGGATATAGCCCTTCATCCGATATACGGTGTCTGGCAAGGAACGCACCCAATCTTCAAAATGCTCTTGATTAATCGGTTTCTCAAAAGACAGTACCTTCGAAGCGAGTGGAAGGCCGCTGCCTGTACTGATGGCATGTTTCGGAGCAGAGGCGGCATCCACCATCTTCTCGATATAGCTAAAATCGATTTTCGCATTCGTTGTTTGTACGAGAGGAGCAAAGCTATTGAATTGTGTCACTTGCATCGTTACAGATGCCAATTGATCCGCTGTCAGTAAATCTGCTTTATTCAGCAGCATGAAATGAGCATGTCGGACCTGTTCCAAGAATAATGCGAGCATACGCTGAGAAAGCTTATCACGATCCAGCCAGCGCATGGCGTCTACAACCGTGATAATACCTTTCACATCTAATTGGTCGGCGAATAAGGGTGAATAGACGGCATCTAACGACTCTACCGGATGGGCAGCGCCTGTCGTCTCAATGAACAGCACGTCAACGTTTGGATAGTCAGTCAATAGACTTTGCAGTTGGGCTTCCGTCGATTCAGCACCTGTACAGCAAATACAGCCATTCAGCAACTCTTTTAACGGCACTTCCTCTTTCTCTTCAACGATTTGACTGTCTATATTCAATTCGCCGAATTCATTCATCAGAACAGCGGGCTGCCTCCCTTGTTTGTTTACTTGGTCAATCAATTGAACAAGCAAGGAAGTTTTTCCACTGCCAAGAAATCCACTCAATAAATATACATCGATCATAAACCTCTATCCCTTCTATAGAAGAAACGCATCCAAACAAGGCTGGACGCGTTTTCTTGTCCGTATTAAACGGATTATGATTTTACTTTCTTCAGGACGACTTCTTTTGCCTTTTGCAATTGAGGATCGTCTTCTTTCATCTTATCCCGCAATTTTTGCATTAAACCAATCGTCGAATCGCCAGTCAGTATGCCTGTTTGTTCGAGTGAAAGGTCTTTTTGCAATGATTTAACGGCTTGTGCAGTGTTTGCGTCATACAACCCGTCCGTTTCCCCAGGATGGTATCCTACTACTTCAAGCATTTCTTCAGCAGCTTGAACCGCAGGAGATACCATGCCTTCCTTCATTTCTTCAGATGCATCTAGGAACGGAAGTGATGCATAAGGAGGGTATGGCACTTTAACATCGGGCTCAATCCCTTTTTTATGAATCCAATTGCCGTCCGGCGTCAACCATTTGGCTGTCGTCAACTTTAGATTGGAACCATCTTGCAGCTGTGTCGGTGTCTGCACAGTCCCTTTACCGAACGTCTTGATACCGACAATCGGAATATGAGCGGATTCTTTCAGCGCACCTGCTAAAATTTCAGATGCCGACGCACTTCCATCGTCTACGATCAATGCAACAGGCACGTTAATTTTCTGACCGTCTGACGCAGGGAAAATCTCTGCCGGCCGACCCTTTTCTTGTGTCTGGAATAATGCTTTTCCTTCATCCACAAATAGATCGGAAATATCGATTGCGGCACTCAGCACACCGCCTGGATTTTGACGCACATCGATCAGGACACCTTTCATCCCTTTTTCTGTCATTTCATTCAAAGATTCCAGTAATTCCTCATACGTATGTTCTGAGAAAGACGTAATATTAATATGTGCAATTTTGTCATCCAGCATCTCTGCATACACCGTATGGACCGGTATGACATCTCGTACGATTTTCACCTCGAACGGCTCTGCGGCTGTCCCACGTCGGACCGATAATGTGACCGTTGACCCTTTTTCCCCGCGAATTAACAGTACAGCTTCCGAAGAGGACATACCTTGGATACTTTTTCCGTCTACCGAAAGGATGGTATCATTCGGCAATAGCCCGACTTTTTCTGCAGGCGAATTCTTAATAGGAGATACAATGCTGATATAGCCATTGGACTCTTGAATTTCTGCGCCGATTCCTTCAAAACTGGATGATATACTCTCATTCAGCTGCTTCGCTTCCTTTTCGTTCAGGTAGTCCGAATAAGGATCTCCTAACGCATCGACCATACCGTTGATTGCTCCGTCCAGTATGACTTGTTCGTCGACCTCATCGAAATAACTTTGTTTCAGTTGATCATACGCATCGAAAAGCTTTTTAAATTCTTTTCGTTCACTTCCCACTTGTTGGGGTTTGACGACCTCTACGACTTTATCATCACCGACTGTTAATGCGAAGAATGTAACCGCTGCTGTCGCCAGTACAAGGGCAAAGATGAGCATGATCAGCGAAAACGGCTTAATCCGGATATACCGGCTAGGTTCGGGTTTCTTTTCCGGCTCTACCTCTCCGTTTTCTTTTGAATCGTTCTCGTTCATCGTCTTCCCTACTTTCTAAACTCCCATGAAAAGAACCGCTGTCTAGAGCGGTCTTTGTTCAAAGGTTCTTTATGTGCAGCCATTCCGCTGTTTAAAATACTGTGTATTATTCAGCGATTGCTGCTTCTAGTGCTACTTCGATCATGTCATTGAATGTTAATTGGCGTTCTTCAGGCGTAGTGATTTCGCCTGTAAGGATATGATCACTAACCGTAAGCACAGCAAGCGCTTGACGGCCAAAACGAGAAGCTAGCGTGTAAAGTGCAGCAGCTTCCATTTCTACAGCCAATACACCATGACGTGCTAATTTTTCATGCTGTGCGTCTTCATTATAAAAGAAGTCTTCTGTGAAAACATTCCCCACTTGCAAATGAAGGCCTTTTTCTTTCCCTGCATGGAATGCTTTCAATAAAAGATCGAAATTTGCGATCGGAGCATAACGGATGGGACCGAACGTTGTATCGTTTAACGATGAGTTCGTTGTCGCAGCCTGTGCTAAAATCACATCGCGAACTTTTACGTCCTTTTGGATGGCACCGCATGTACCCACACGAATCAATTTCTGCACATCAAACTCCTGCATTAACTCTGTTGCGTAAATAGAAATAGAAGGAACGCCCATACCTGTTCCCTGCACTGAAACGCGTTTTCCTTTGTATGTACCTGTATACCCGAACATGTTTCGTACTTCATTGTACTGAACAACATCTTCTAAAAACGTTTCCGCAATATACTTTGCACGCAGTGGATCTCCAGGAAGAAGAATCGTGTCGGCGATATCGCCTTTTTTCGCATTAATATGTATGCTCATGTCTTTTTCAGCCTCATTTCGCTATTTTAATTTTATCATACAGTGATTAAAGGCGAGATGCAATGAAGACCTCGCCATTTATCTGCTGCATACGTCTTGATAGATTGCGTACAGTTCATCAAAGGTAGTGGAGCTTAAATCGTGATCGGCTTGATCCTCGACATAACGTGACAACGTATCGAATTCCTCTTCATTTTTTGGAAAACTCGGATCACGAAACATCTTTTCTGCAAACATCGCCTTCACATCGTCTTTTCCACCGCCACGATACCTCAACGCAAAATGATAAAAGGATCGATCCATCACGTAAATAGCCCTTTATACTCTCCGTAGCCCTCTTTCTCCAAATCGGAGACAGGAACGAAACGCATAGCTGCAGAATTGATGCAATAGCGCAGTCCGCCTTGATCAGCTGGACCATCCGGGAAGACATGTCCCAAATGAGAATCTGCCGTTTTGCTGCGGACCTCTGTACGGCGCATCCCATGAGTGGTATCAAAGTGCTCCGTCACTTCAGACGCTTCAATTGGCTTCGAAAAGCTTGGCCAACCACAGCCCGCATCGAATTTATCATGGGAACTGAACAACGGTTTGCCTGAAACGACATCCACGTATAGACCTTCTTCATAATGTGCATCAAATTCATTTTGGAAGGGCGGCTCTGTCCCGCTTTCCTGCGTTACATAATACTGCATATCCGTCAATCGGTTTCTCAAGTCCTCTTTCATGATGGATCCCCCCAATGCTTTTCAATAAACCCTGCTCGTCCTGATCCTACGGTGTAACGTTCATAATGCCCAGGGTTCTTTTCATAATATTGCTGATGATATTCCTCAGCTGGGTAAAATGGATGCGCCGGTAAAATGTCTGTGACAATTGGCAAGTCAAACTTCCCACTCGCCTGCAGCTCTGTTTTAGATTCTTCAGCCTCTTTTTGCTGTTCAGCTGAATGTGTATAGATTGCAGATTTATAGGACTCGCCGCGGTCGTAAAATTGTCCGCCTGCATCAGTAGGATCAATCACTTGCCAGAAAATATTCAATAATTCGTTATACGAGATGATGTCATCATCAAATTCAATCTTCACTGCTTCGCGGTGTCCCGTCGTGTTCGAACAGACTTCTTCATACGTCGGATTGACTGTATGTCCTCCTGTATAGCCTGAAGTAACAGAATGTACGCCTTCGTATAGGTCGAACGGTTTGACCATGCACCAAAAACAACCACCTGCAAATGTTGCGTATTGTGTCGCCATCTATGTTGCCTCCTTAATTTTTCGGAATCAATACTTCCAATATAATCTCATCTTCAGCTAAATTCACTTCTTTTGCTTTCACTTTAACGTCACCGGAGATCGGCAAATCTTGCAAATCAATGAAAATTTCTTCTTCTTTCGGCCGAACGATCATCCATGGAGGAAATTCGACAGAGTTTTTCAATAGCTTTAATACAGTCGAAGGAGGAATATTCAAATCCCCTAATTCCATAGACGATTGCTTCAGGATTAAGTTTCCATCTTCCCGCACGATCGGGTCAAAGTGCATGGCAAGTGGCAACGTATAGGAAAACACGGTTAGTTCTGACGTCAGCAGTACATCATCACGCATTTCCAACTCAACAGGTAATGCGCCTTTGACCGCTTTCCGAATGTACGTATTCGCAATGCCTTCGAAATTTTCCTTCGTCGTATTTAATTCCAGCGAATATCCTGCCTTCGAGGAAGCGTTTGATTCAGGAAGAGGAGGTGAAGATGCGGTATTGCCGATTACTATGATCAGCCCGACGATCGATGCTGCGATTAATCCTGCAAGGCTGAAGAATGCTATTTTCCAATAATTCATTAGTTGCTCACTCCACTTCCAAATCAATTGCTGAACATTTCTTCATTTCATCCACAAATCGTTTTCCCATCAAATCATAGCCTTTACTGTTTGGATGGAAGAAGTCTGTATGATAAACCATATTTGTATTCGAATTAAATAAATCTTTAACAGGAATGAAACAAGCTGCTCCGTCTTTCCGTACTTGTTCTTCCAATGAAGCATTCCAATCATCGACAATCTCCTCAAATTCCTGCACTTCATCCGTAACGACAGAAAATGGATTGTATAGACCGGCTACAATGATCGGTGCATTTGGATTGAGCAAACGGATCAACTGAAATAACTCTTCCATTCTATTTTCAAATTTACCAAGTTCCTTATAAAAATCGGAAAGCTTCATTTTCATGAAATTCCCTTTGACTACTTTCATCAAATCATTGCCGCCAATTGTAAAAACGATATAGTCGGCTTGCACGATTGCTTCTTGCACGTCGGTATCTTCCAGCTGATCTAACAGCTGATCGCTTCTCTTTCCTCGCTTTGCTAAATTCACAGCATCTACTTCCATTATCCCTTTCCATTGTTCCATCTCTGTTGTTAAGCGTCCGAAATAACCGCCTTCTTTACGTTCATCCCCTACCCCTTGTGTCAATGAATCTCCTAAACCGAGTACGTTGACCCGCTTTGGAACAAAATATTCCGGTATTGAGAAAGGTTCGAAGAGAACTGGTTCTCTTTCTGGCAAAGCCGTTTCTTTTTGGCTAAATGGTGCTTGGCACCCGGATAAAAACAATGAGAAGACAAACAGGAATAAAACCATTCTTCTCATAAACTCTATCTTCCCCTTTGTTTTGATAGTGTTACTCTGTGTAAAACATAAAACCAATCGCGCCTTCGCCCGTGTGGGTACTGACAATTGGCGTTGTAAATGTAAGCTTTACTTGAATACCCATTTCTTCAATCGTTTTTTTCAAAGGTTCGGCCATCAAGAGTCCATTCGCATGGGCGATGCCAACGCTACGAATTACTTTCCCCGCAGTCTCTTTTTTAAACTCATTCAATAAATATGTGACGACTTGTTTGTGACTGCGTACTTTCGCGACAGGGGTATAAACGCCATCTTTCAAAGTAGCGATCGGTTTAATGTTCATTAATGATCCGAACATCGCTTTCCCCTTGCCGATCCGGCCGCCTTTTACTAGATTATCCAGTACGTCCACCACTACATATAGTGAAGAACGTTTACGAACGCTGTCAAGCCCGTTCACAATTTCTTGGACAGATTTCCCTTCTTCCACCATACGGCATGCTTCGAGTACTTGAAACGTCAGGGCATGTGAAATGTACATGGAATCAATGACCGTAACGTCTGCAGAAGAAGCCTGGGCTGCCGCTTGGGCAGATTTCACTGTGCCGCTCATCCCGCCCGTCATGTGGATCGAGATAATTTGAGAGCCGTCCGCTCCTAGTTCATCGTATAATTTTTGAAAGACACCGACAGCGGGTTGTGAACTCTTTGGAAGTTCTTTTGACTCTCGCATGAGGTCTAAAAATTGGTCGGGCTGAAGTTCTACTCCATCCACAAAAGATTGATCGTTAATTTGGATAGTCAAAGGTACAACGTGAATTTCGTGTTTTTCTATGAGTTCTTTAGTGAGATCAGCGGTAGAATCCGTGACTATGTGTATTTTTTTCATGTTTATGGTCTCCTTCGCGTACTGTGAAATGCGATTTTCTGTTCATTTTTTGCTATAGTGAGGTTTGAGGAGTTGTTGCTTTTTGTCAGATGCATTTGATTTCAAGAATTTTTCGGAAGAACGTTGGAATGCGATTACCCACGCAATCGGTTTCTTGCTCAGCATACCTGCGCTGGTCTTTCTGATATTGGCAGGTATAGAGCGCGGAACCGCGATAGCCGTTGTTAGTTTCACGATTTTCGGGGTCTCTATGCTGTTGCTTTTCTTAATGAGCACGTTACTACATAGTATGCCTATTAAAGTGAAAGAGTTTTTCTCGATTTTGGATCACTCCGCCATTTATGTCTTAATCGCGGGAACTTATACGCCCTTCTTGCTCGTAACATTAAAAGGGGCTCTCGGCTGGACATTGTTCGGCATTATCTGGGGACTTACGATATTAGGGATCTTGTTCAAAATCTTTTTCATTCACCGTTTTGAGAAAGCCTCACTGGCGCTTTATATCGTCATGGGCTGGCTGATCATTATTGCGATCAAGCCATTGTATGAACAACTTCCGCCCGCAGGCTTTTGGCTGCTCGTAATTGGGGGAGTTCTCTACACATTCGGTTCTGTTTTTTATGCGTGGCGGCGCCTGCCGTACAATCATGCAATTTGGCATTTATTCGTCATTGCCGGCAGCGCAGCCATGTATTTTAGCGTCCTTCTGTATGTATAAGAGGGGCGCTATTCTTTTTTGTCCCAAATTTGATAGACATATGCTGTGCGGTCTTCTGCATATTGTACGTCGGACTCACTGGTCAGCTGCCAGCCTTCTTTATATTCAGGGAAGAACGTGTCGCCTGGATAGGAATTTTCAATAACGGTGATATACAGTCGATCCGCCAAGCCCATTGCCATATCAAAAATCTGTGCTCCTCCAATGATGACTACTTCTTCGGAGTATTCTTTAGCTTTTTGGATAGCTGTTTGCAGATCATGCACGACCGTAATACCTTCTGCTTCATATGATTCATTCCGAGTGACAATAATATTCAAACGCCCAGGTAACGGACGACCGATCGATTCAAATGTTTTACGCCCCATAACGATCGCTTTACCCATCGTCATCTTTTTAAAATAAGCCAATTCTTCAGGAATATGCCAGGGCATTTGGTTGTCTTTTCCTATGACGCGCTGTACGTCATGTGCAACTAGTAGTGAAATCAAAATTTTTCTCCTCCTTACACAGCAATGGGTGCAGTGATTTTCGGGTGCGGATCGTAGCCTTCTATCGTAATGTCTTCTACGTTTAAGTCGAAGATGGAACGCCCTGCGTAATTGACGTTGAGTTTCGGCAAGTCTCTAGGCTCTCTCGATAGCTGCTCCTGTACTTGCGTCAGATGGTTTTGATAGATGTGGGCGTCTCCGAGTGTGTGAACGAACTCACCCACTTCCAGACCGCATTCATGGGCAATCAAATGAATCAATAACGCATATGAAGCAATATTGAAAGGTACACCTAGGAAGACATCTGCACTTCGTTGATAGAGCTGGCAAGATAATTTTCCATCCGCCACGTAAAATTGAAACAGTAGGTGGCAAGGAGGCAACGCCATCTCATCCACTTCCGCCGGATTCCAAGCCGTGACGATATGGCGACGTGAATCAGGATTGGTTTTGATACTTTCGATGACTTGAGCCAATTGGTCAATGACACCGTGGTCTGTATCCCACGCCCGCCATTGTTTGCCATAGACAGGACCTAAATCGCCATACTTCCTTGCAAAATCTTCATCTGCGAGAATCTTTTCTTTGAATGCAGCAAGTTCAGCTTTGTACGTTTTCGCAAATTGCTCATCTTCCACTACACGATGCCCGAAATCCGTCATATCCGGCCCTGTATATGCATCGCTCTCTACATATCGTTCAAACGCCCATTCATCCCAAATTCCATTGCGGTCTTGGATAAGCGTCCGAATATTCGTATCGCCTTTCAAAAACCATAATAACTCGGAGACGATCAGACGAAATGCTGTTCGTTTGGTCGTCAATAAAGGAAAGCCTTTGGCTAAATCGAAGCGCATTTGGTAACCGAAAACGCTGTATGTCCCCGTACCGGTCCGATCTCCTTTTTTCGTTCCTGTTTCCAGAATATGTTGACAAAGATTTAAATATTGCTTCATTTTCAGACTCCTTTTTTCAAGCAACTGCTTCTAAATTACATACAGTATAGCATTATTTTAGTCATGACCCTACCAATGACATTCGTTAAATCGAGAACAAAAAAACACCTCTTTAGATGGCGAATTACGAAAGCCATCTAAAGAGGTGTGTTTTTGGACTGAATTTTGATGGTGTTTATACTGTTTGGTTGTATATAAACACAATATTTGTACGCTCACATCAAGTGGATCGCGTTGACTCCGCTTTTTATTTACTTCTTTCTTGTCACGTACCTACATCATTTTCTCCGTTGTCCTCTGTCAGCGGATCTTCTACTTTGAAATTATCCTTGTCATTGTCTTCTCCACAAGCACTCAACAACAATACTGCCGCCAATGGCAATGCTAAAAATTTCCCTTTCATTATGGCACCTCCTATGATTTATAGTACGTAGAGTTATTATCATCTCTCCGGGATAGTAATTTATTCATTGTTTTTGTTACCGTAAATTAATAAAATAAAAAAACACCCGTTTTCACAACGAGTGTTTCAACATTTTTAAGACAACCATTTCGGTGGTGTGTTTTTCGACCAGTAAATGTCGCCCAATGTATGATGAGCTGTGAACCCATCGTCAGCCGTATGATAATGGAAATTGTAAAAGTACCCATCAAGAGGACGTTTCTCGGTGCGAACGTGGAAACGAATAACGTCCTGTCCCGCCATTTTATCATGCACATGGAAAATCTTTTCTGCGTAATCGCCGGAAGGCTGTTCTGTGATCGCAAGACGACGTTCTGCTGCATTATGTATAGTGGTCTGTATCACTGCTTCGATTCTAGGGAAAATCTCCGAATCAAATTCATCTTGAATCACCGGACCGATGCGCTGACCGAATTTTTCATAAGACAGCGAACGCGCGAGATCGAGCAGTTGGTCTTCTTCTGAATGAATCGGATAATCAGGTGTAGATAAAAATTCCGTAGGCGAGTCGTCGAGTTCAATTGAATAGTGCGAATCTCCAGTTGTAGAATCCATTTCATTTGGCTCGTCCTTCGACTGAAAGTTCGACCAAATTTCATGATTGGACGTAATGGCCCCAAGCGTCAAGACTGCGACCGATGCGATCATAAATCGCTGCAACCATTGTTTCATGCTACCACTCCCTTCAACATTTCGTCATACATCCTAGTAACTCATACGAAAAAGCCGACAAAAGGTTTCTTCTTTCTCCAATTCATTGTACAATAAAGTCAAACTTCAATCATTCTTTTCACAAAAAGTTCGTTGATTGCAAGTTAAGCGGAATTCAACCAACCAACACGCAGGATAAAGGAGGTCGCACGAATGGACGTTAACTTCCTACTAGGAATCGGAATGCTCGTTTTGACATTATACTTAAGTTCCTTAAACTTCACTCACTGATCAAAAGTGAAAGACGCCGTCTAGTCTCGACAGGCACTGGAGGTCTTAAAAATAAAGGCGCTCTTTGCCTTTATCTTTAAGACAGAAGTGTCCCGAGAGACTGGCGCCTGCAGCTGGATGGTACAAAAGCGAAAGATGCCGTCTAGCCTCGACAGGCGAAACGCAAAAAAGACTGTACAAGCCAAGAATTCGGCCTGTGCAGTCTTTTTTTATGGAAAGAAGTTGTTACGCTCGCACTACGGTTGTTTTGGTGCGGTGTGGTGCGAGTTACGAGCGTTTGTGGTAGAATTTCGCTCGGTACAAAGCAGTTTGGTGCGGCTCTGTCTTGGATTGGTGCGGTGCGGACGAGTTTTCGTTCGGTTCTCCGTCACTCACTTCTCCAGCACGCCATAATGCACTTTCGTATGCAGACGAATTTGCTGAGTGAAGCCAAAACGTTCGAACATTGGTGACTGGTAATGGTCTTTCAATACCACGCGTCGCTTGCACACTCTTAAAGCCTCAGCTACCCACTCTTCCGACAAACGATACATAGCGCCTATTTCACGCAAACTCTCAAAATTGGAAGATTCCTCAATGGGTGTTGTAAACATCGGATCTAAAAACACCACGTCACGCGAACTTGTCGGACACTGCTTCAAAAACTGAACAGCTTCCGAATGAATGACTTCAATCCGTTCCATTGATTCCTTTAGCAAAGGAAAATCAATCGGAAAACTGCGTAATCCAGTCGCAGTCAAAAAAGCGATTACCTTATCTGCTTCGATTCCTTCGACCATCCCATTCGCACCTACGCTACTAGCCGCGATGATGGCATCCGATCCAAGACCCAACGTACAATCCAAAAAAGAATCTCCCGCCATTAACTCTGCTGCTTCAATTAAAGGATCTAGTTCACCTTTCAACAGACGCTTCAATCGATACGTAGCAGAATTCGGATGAAAAAAGAATGGCTCCGACATCCCGCGTCTGTAAAACGAATAGCGGTCCTTCCCAGCCACCAAGACGTCCGATTGATAGACGTCTTGCAACTTGGACACGGACCGCTTTTTTCGTTCGACAACAGGAGCACCCAAACAATCCTCGGCATATTTCAATAAAGCAGCAGATTGTTCATCATGTCGGCCGGCAGTCGTAATAATCACGTTCACTGACTAACAACATTCGTCAACACATCGACGAGGTGATCTTTGATTTGTTCTTTTTGAAAGTTCTCAATTTGTTCACGTGGAATGAAGTATGCTAATTTCCCATCATTCCAGATCGCGACAGATGGTGAACTTGGCGGCACTTCAGGGAAATGCGAACGCATAGCTTCCGTCGCTTCTTTATCCTGTCCAGCAAATACGGTCAATAAATGATCCGGTTTTACTTCCGCAACTGCTTCGCGAACCGCGGGACGCGCTAAACCTGCTGCACAACCGCAGACCGAGTTGATCACAATGACTGCAGAACCTTTTAAGTCCTGTAATGTATGTTCCACATCTTCAGCTGTCGTTAATTCCGTAAAGCCCGATTGTACTAACTCTTCGCGCATGGGCTGTACAATGCCCCTCATGTACTCATCGTATGCGTTCATTAAAAATCTCCGCCTCTCTTTAATCGATTACGTTTCTATCTTATCGTGTTCAGTGGAGATTTTCATCTTATCTACTCTTTTGTTGCTTTTATAGTAAATTAAATTCGGAATGGTTTCTCAATCAACAGAAGGCGAACATATGGTCTATTTATGTTTCTTTTCACTCTTAGAAATGGTATAATTGAATGGTAGACGACATATAGCGGATGGGCGGTTGGCACTCCCTTGAGAAAGGGGGTTTTAAAATGGTGACATACGAAGCAATGAACATGCTATTCCAATTTGGAATGTTTCTCGCAGCAATAGTAACAGCAGTTGTAGCGATGATTGCTCTATTCATCAACAGAAAAAAGTAACCACCCTCCGCTTATGACTAGGAAAGCTGAGTGGTTACTTTTTGTAACACCTTAAGACTTTTACTGGCCAACCGCACTTCATGCGGATGTCAGCTGCATTGACCGGGTGTAAGCGCACCTGGTCTTTTTTAGTATATGTTCAGTTTACCATACTTATACGAACTCTACACCTGATTTAGCATAGAAATTCAGAACTAGTAATGACGAGCATGAAATAGGCAGCAATATGAACAGTATGTCATTTCATCCGCTAGAATGGTATAATTAATAGGTAGACGACATATAGCGGATGGGCGGTTGGCACTCCCTTTGAAAGGGGGTGCTTACATGGTGACATACGATGCAATGAACATGTTATTCCAATTTGGAATGTTTCTCGCGGCAATGGCAACAGCAGTTGTAGCGATGATTGCACTATTCATCAACAGAAAAAAGTAACCACCCTCCGCTAACTGTCCAGAAAGCTGAGTGGTTACTCTCTTTGTAACACCTTATAACTTTTACTGGCCAACCGCACTTCATGCGGATGTCAGCTGCATTGACTGGGTGTAGTCGCACCTAGTCTTTTTTAGTATATGGTTATCTTACCACATTAATACGATCTCTACACCTAGGTATGCTTAAGAAAGTTAAGTTAAGACACCTGCCTCCAGTACAATTTAAATAAAATCCGAACTGCGCTTGAACCATTTACTGACCGGATACCTTTTCAACTACCGCCAACCCCCTTCGTGCAGCCATTGCCGCTTCCGCAATTTGCAGACGCTTTTCCAAGGCATCCATGTCCGCTTTGATTTGTTGCTTGTTAACCTCAGCAACGGGCCACACCGTGTAAATCCCTTTGTTGTTTATCCAATTAGTCATTTCCAACACCCCTAATATAATAATCGATCTCTATAATCATGATCCGGAGTAAATAATTCGATGGTTTCTGAATTCTCACCTATCCGAGAAACAGAACGAGCGCCGATCACCGCTTTTAGCGATTCCTTGTCGAAGTTTGTTGTGTATACGGTTGATTTACCGCGTCGCAAATCAATTAGTTTTACCCATTCACGGCTAGACCAGGAGAGTTCGTCGGCCGCTTTATTTGTTTCAACTCCGACATCATCTAACACGACTAGATCAAAGTCAGCAAATTGTTTTTCAAAACGCTCTTGCGCCACCCGATTGCCAAACGTATTTTTGATATTGTCGAAGAGCTTTCGAGATTCGATGAACGCCACTTTTCTGCCCTTATGTTTGAGTGTCCGCGCAATCGCCTTAGCGAGATGCGTTTTGCCTGTACCTGGCGTTCCTGATATCCGTAAATTCCGGATCTTACCTTCTAACAAATCTTTGATATAGTCGGTAGCTTTTCCTTTCGCCGCCGTCAATTCAGGATTCAGTTCTTCAAAATTCTTAAAGCCTGCTTTGTCATCGCTATTGATGTAATACCAATCACCATCCACGATATCCTGGCGCTTCTGAATCAATTTAGCCCCCACTTGAAGGGTATAAAATTGTTTCTGACATTCATGACAAATCGACCAAACGTCTTCTTGAAGCCGGTCACCGTCAAAGCAATATACCCATGCTTGTTTTGTATGCTGTTGACAAGCTGGACATTGAACATATTCCATACGCACTTCCGATACACTTTGCACATAATCCGGATGGATCTTAAAAAATAAATCCTCTACTTTGCGGACGTTCAGCTTCTCAAATACACTTTCAAATGCATGAACCAATACAATCCCTCCTAGAATGGCAAGTTCGAGTAATCGATTTCTTTCGGTTTGTAGTTCTCCACTGTTTTTCTCTGTCGCTCAAGGGTTTCCGACGAGGCATCGAATAACGACCGAACCTTGGCTTTTGGTTGCCCTTTGCGCGCTTTTTGCTTTTCGTCATTTTCCACGTCGGTGATCGTTGTAAAATTTTGCGACCTCCAGCTGCGTATGGTGACGAACGAATAATTAATTTTATGCGTCGCGTTCGCCAATACAGCCTTCTTTAAAGCGAGTAATGCAAGTTCGGAATTTAGTTCGTCGCACATTTCGCCGAGAACCTGTCCAATTTGTGGGGTAAGCGGCGCGATATTGGTTTCATAAAAATTAGCGATTTCTGCAAAACCAGCGTCCACAACAGCCGAGCTTTTTTCTCTAGTCGATTTAATTCGTTCATCCGAAAGACTTTGCTGTTGTCTAACGATTTGTTTTATTTCATTTTGTTTAGGTTTACTTAATGTGGTTACGTCGTGTTCGTTTCGTGTCCGTACTGTGCTCGCTTTGTGATCGTCCTGTGTATCAAAACGTACCAGCGCATAACAACCAGCTTGATTGGCCCGACCGGATTTTGTGTAGACGATTCGTCCTGCGTTCATTAATTGCTTTCTGGATCTGTCTAGTTGTTGTCGGGATAAACCACACTTTGCTTGTAATGTTAAGTTTGCGACCGTAAATTCATCCGACCAGACAGTTTTATTGTTGATCGCCATCAGTGTGTGCCATAAAGCAATCGCCCCGCTCGATAGAGGGTTGTGTCCAGCCAGTCATGAAACGAAACAAGTTCTTTTAAGTAGTTCATTATTTCACCACCTTTTATTGAACAGAGGGTACCTCTTTATCTGTCATATAGAATCTTTTTTGGAAAAGGATACACTGTTGTTGAAATTATTTTCTGTTTTTTGAAAATGAACAATAAAATAGAGTCGAAGCTTTTTGCCTCCACTCTCGCAATTACTATTCGCCTAGTTTGCCCATCTTATTTTCCATTGCCATCTTCCTCGCAATCCTTCCGTTTCACCATCGTCTTACTTCCAGAATACAACCCGCTCGCGGACAATCCCATAATCAGCCCGCTTAACACACCGGACTTCCAATCATTCGGGAACAAATAGAACATGCCTCCGCCAATACCTAGTGCCAGTGAGAAAATGGGCATCAATTTTTTTGGCAAACCATATAATTTCAGCAGCTCAATCAAGCCGATAATGACGGGAATTAATACGATATCCGTCGCTTCCATGTTCCGTCTCTCCTTTTTTTCTATCGTATGGACATTCTATGCAAAATGAGGCGGCACTTTGCATAGAGTAGTAGGAAATAATGAAAAAAAGGAGTAGCTTATGGTTGCTGGCTTGATAGTGATTCTAATGCTTGTATTGTTGTTGCCTTTTACCGTTACTCGTATAGAACGAAACTTGGAAATTTTTCTGTTTTTCATGGGCTGTGCTGCCGCATATATTAGCGGAGTGCTTCAACCCGAATTAATCATGCAGGCGCTTCGTGACCCGCTCCATATTACAATAGCAGTCGTCGCAGCCGGCATTGTATTCCGTTGGGTGCGTGTGCCGTTTGAAAAAGCCATTCTATACGGCAGCCGGCTTATCCCTTTTCGTCTGTATTTAGCTTGTATTATTATGATTTTAGGTCTCGTTTCCAGTATCATCACCGCAATTATCGCGGCACTCGTCCTCGTTGCGATTGCTTCGGTACTCCAAATGGACCGCCGCTCGGAAATTCGCTTCGTCATTTTGGCATGTTATGCGATCGGCATGGGGGCAGTGCTTACACCCATCGGAGAGCCGCTTTCAACGATTGCAACCAATAAACTGAATGAAGATTTCTATTATCTGATGAATTTGCTCGGAACGGATATCATAGCAGGGGTCTTTGTCTTCGGACTGTTGGCACTGTTCATCATCCGTCCTCGCTTAACCGTCCGCAAATCATCCGGACAAGCGGCGGAATCTTATTGGAGTATTTTGGTGAGAGGCATGAAAGTGTATGTTTTTGTCCTTGCTTTGACACTTCTCGGCGCCGGATTCGAACCGTTGATTCGTCTTTACTTACTCGATCTTCATCCACTGACGCTGTATTGGATCAATATGATTTCTGCCGTTCTCGATAATGCGACACTGGCTGCAGCGGAAATTAGTCCTTCTATGGACGAAGCGACGATTCAGGCGATTTTGCTTGGATTGCTCATTAGTGGAGGGATGCTGATACCGGGGAATATCCCGAATATCATCGCGGCAGGTAAATTGAATATACGCAGTGGTGAATGGGCGCGAGTCGGTGTGCCGCTAGGTTTTCTTGCGATGGTTGTGTATTTTGTGATTTTGCTGGCTAGGCAATGAAAAAAGACCGCTCAGTTGGCGGTCTTTTCTCTATTTGCATGCAATTAGACGAAGTCACTCCGAAGTGTTTGGTTGGGAAATGGATTACATGGAATTATTGAATTTGTTTCTAAGACAAGTACTCTATACAAATAATACATTTGAAGTTTTATTAGGGCAACCCTAATTCGTATTGGTAAAAATGTGAGTCTCGAACGTACCCGTTTCTTTCATATAGTCTTTGTGCAGAATAATTATCCGGTGCCGTACTTAAACTAATACTTTTTGCCCCTGTCTCAGCAGCAAACTCTTTAGCTTTGTCTAAGAGCATTTCTCCTACCCCTTGGTTTCTAGCTTCTGCATCCACATATAAGTCATTTAATATCCATACTCTTTTCATCGATATTGATGAAAATGTTGGATAGAGTTGAGTAAATCCAACATATCCTTGCTTATCTTTAACAACTAATATAACAGAATCCCTGCTTGCTAAACGTTTTTTTATGTAAGTCTTAGCCCCTTCTAAATCCGATGGTTGTTGATAAAACATGCGATACAAATTAAATAATTTTGAAACTCCTTCTAAATCTTCAATGATAGCATGATATATTTTCATTTAAATTCCTCTCCCCTTCCTATATAATATAATTTTTTCTTACTCACAATTATATATGGTATATTATTCTGAATACATAACCATTTTAAGGTTTATTTTAAAGATACCTAATTTAAAACTTTAATAGTATATATGTACTTAAAATTTTAAGGAGGAAAAAAACTTGGACGAGATTGATCATAGCATTCTTATACAACTTCAAAAAAACGCTCGAATATCAATGACAGAATTAGGAAAGAAAATTGGGCTTTCAACGCCTGCAACAAATGAAAGAGTAAAAAAACTTGAGGATAAAGAAGTTATAAAAGGGTATCGTGCTATCATTGACCCTGAAAAACTCAATAAAAACATAACAGCATTTATCTTATTCGATACAAAACAAGGGGGAAAATTCAAAGATTTTTGCAAAGAACAACCTATAGTAGTAGAGTGCCATCGTTTAGCCGGCCAGTTTAGTTACTTAGTAAAGGTTGTAACGGAATCAGTGAAAATACTTGAAGAATTTATTGATGCTACTTTATCTTTCGGAGAACCGACTACCTTAATAAAATTATCTTCAGTTGTAGACTATAAACCATTTACTAATGACATGGTTGTTTTAGATAGACAAAGGCATCCTGAATAGATCTATTCAGGATGCCTTTGTAATACTTAAGCTCTTTTAAGCAATGAGGAGACTATTTATATCTTTTCTTTGCATAAGACCATTGAGTTTGTTTAAACTTACGCGATTAATGAAATAATCACGACTATTGAAACCTTCCTGTTAGTTTCTCACACAGGTACATTATACGAGCCTATTTTCATTTATTCCTGTTCATCAGAATTTTTAAAATCTTATTCTATCCTTATTTGTTGGAATCCCATTATTTACTTTTTCCCATAGGCCATTTTTAAATATTTCGTATTGTTCAAAAGCAAAAGGCAATCCATTTGCGGTAGCTATGTCACTACTATCCATAAGTTGAAAATGCAAATGCGGAGCAAAGGAGTTACCCGAGTGACCAACTCTACCAATAACTTCACCTTTTTTTACACGCTGACCAACTGAAACCTGAATTGACCCTGTTTGAAGATGGACTAATCCAGCATATATATTGTCGGCACATTCTATAATGATGTAGTTGCCAGCCACTGATTGTATGTCGTCTTTTTTTAGGTCGAAATAATGAGCATTTTTATAAGCGTTAGACATATCTGAAAGCAATTTTGTTCTTGCTCGTTCTTTATAACCGTCCTTTGCTTGGACAATGATTCCTTCACAAGGAGCAAATACTTCTTGCCCCCAACAATAATAATCATCTAAGGGAACCCCGAAAAGTAAATATTGCGCCAAACTAGTGCGATAGGCGGGCCAACCCATTCTTTCCCAATCCACTTGAATAAAGTCATAAGCATATCTTGATCCTAATTGGTTTGTGCCGTGACTAGGAATTTTTGTCCCTGGCGTGTTAGGAGAGTACCATTCTCCTCTTAAAGGAAACTCTACAATTATCGGCTCGCGTGCTTCAATCATCTCATATCCCTCCTTCGTCGATTCTTTGGTTGAGGTACCTGTGCACGAAACTATTGAGTTTGTTTAAACAATTCGAAAATCTCAAGATTTTTCACATTAGGTACCTTGTATTATAGCAGCCACTGTCACCTCGTTTAATGACCCGCAAGGAGATGATCCGCAATGTTTGCTCCAATGAAGAATGCAGGCGCCGAGGTGTTACCGTCCGAAACGAACGGTGCAATGGAATCATCTGCAACTATCAAATCCTGTACGCCAAAAACGTGTCCCCTGGCATCTACAACCCCACTCTTTTCATTGGGTGCCATTCGAAGCGTACCTTGTACATGATGTGTGGGGGCAAGGTTGTTCTTTATATACATTTCAAGCTTGCTATTGTCGTTAATAGTATCAAGTGTGGGCGAAACAAGTTGATACTTTGGGTCAATCTTTAATAGCTCCGCCGCAATATTTCTAATATAGATTTTGTAAACTGTTTTAAGGGATTCCAGGTCGGCTGGGTTATTCAGAAACCCCTCGTCCGCAAGCACAATCTTTAATGGATCATAGTTTTGGATTTTAACAGAACCACGGCTTTTTGGTTCTAACAGGAAAAAGACAATGTTTAACATTCCATTGGAATCAATTTGGCCAATAATTTGTACCCCACGACGATTTGGATCAGATCCAGGCGTTGGGTCCGGTAAAAAGGCTCCACCTGTATAAAGTGCAAATGGATCATTGGCTGGCAGTGCTTTGTCGTTTGGATTCGTTGTAAAAGTAGCTGTATTGGCGGAGTGGGTGGTTAGGTTCATTCCGACATTGGGATTATGAAACACAATGGGGATTCCGGCTTTATCCAGGATGTCTGACGATCCAATTCCAGAAAGCATTAACAGCTGAGGACTATTGATTCCAGCGGATACAATGACCTTTCTGTGAACGTACGCACGGACACACTTCCCTGCTCTAAGGAACTCGACGCCAATTGCGCGTTTTTCATTATCAAAAATCACACGAAGAGCTGTTGAATTATAATATACTGTTAGCTTTCTCTCATTTACGCCTTGACCACTCACAGTCATAACATCGGGCGATAGAAAGGCGGTATCCGCACTCTCTCGTTGACCGTCAGGCATCTGATAAAGTTGCCATCTCGTAAAGGGACCAAGTGGCGTATTCGGGTCATTATAGTCAAGAATTCTTGAAAGACCAGTGGCCCGTTCCATAGCCGAAACCATCTTTTCTACCATTTCAGTTGGGTACGCCGGAGTCTGTCTGATATTCAATCGACCGCCGTATCCCCGAGCATATGGATTATAGGTTGCACCGTTGTAGTTCTCCAACTTTGCAAATTGATAGGTTTCCTGTTCAGGCGACCAAAGCGGTCCAAGGCTTTTCTCCCATTGTTTTATATTCACTTGCGAAGGTCGTACATATTGTTCATTATTAACTGAGGAACTGCCGCCTAGAGTCCGTCCACCCGTCCACTCAAAGGAACGGCTATTTACGTTTTTCTGTGGGACACCCTTTCCCTGCCAAAAATATTCAGGCAAATAGTTATCCGTTAGAATGAATGGCGGGGCAAAAAGCGAATTCCTTATTGGCTGCTCCCCACTGTTATGATCCCCCGCCTCCAAAACAAGCAAGGATGTTTTTTTATCATCTGTCAGCTTTTTCGAAATGACTGATCCAGCTGGTCCAGTACCAATTACGATATAATCAAACGTTAAATTCCCACTATGAACCTTACCCACCCCAGCACCCCCATATTAGCCTTTGCATGTTTATAAATTAGCATATGCATCCCTATATAAAGGTGCCCATTTCCAATGATAGACTTATCAATACCTTATATTACGCAACTTAAGATAATGAGTATTATTCCTCCCAGCTACAAGACTCGAAAGATTTAGGCGATTTTGTTTTGATTGCTCATTAGTGGCGGGATGTTGAATCCCCCGGCAAATTAAATATACACATCGTCGAGTGGGCCCGCGTCGGTTTAATACTTGGCTTGCTTGCGATGTTTTTGTATTTTGTGATTTTGCTGGCCAACCAATGAAAAAGACCCTGACTAGGCGGTAATCAAATAGTATTGCGTGCTAAATTGTATGAGTTCTTATCAATTGCTCATTAAAACACCCCATTTCTATTAATAAAACGCCCAATACAAAATATTCTTTTGTAAGAATTTGAGAGGCAAGTTAATTGCCTAACTCTCTTGTTGTATATGTGTAATCATATAATTTGTAAAATAGCTCTTTACTTTTTCTAGATTCAGCGCGCTGTATAGGACAATCCCTTGTGCATCATGATCGAACGTTAAAACGACTTTATCACTTGATTTGAAAATTCGGTTACGGCCAGTTCGGTTCTCCAGCTTATTTTGAGATACAATGAACGTGTCGTTTTGATATGCTAAGTAAAATAATTTTTCGAACACAATATTTAATTCATCGGTGTTCTTTACTGTTAAAAAGAAGCCGCATGATACATCCCTTTTGAAGAGAGGGTCAACACACGCTGCCCAGAGTCTATATATTCTACATCATACTCCGCCCAATCCTTCTGCATTTGACGTTGCTCTCCGTCGTGCGTTTCAATATAGATAGACAATGGATAAAAATAAAGATTTTCAATTGTTTCAAAAGCAAATTTCTCCATACAATCATAGTCCGTATTGATATAATACGATTTAGCCTGTTCTTGTAAATCTACATCACGTTCTCTATCTTTATCGGGAATATAAATTTCCAGTTGAAATGGCAGCTCTTTCACTGGCAACACACCACATGGCAAAGGCACTTGTTCATAAAACGATACATGTCTATTAAAATCGGCAATCACTTTGTCATGTTTATCATATATAACGCTCGTACATTCACTGATATTATTTGCTGTAATCCAACTCCTGGCAGCGTCATCTAAAAAGAATTTGTAGCATTTACCATGATGATCTGTTTTTACTCGTTGGTTTTTAAAAAGCTTCTTCATCTGCTTTAGTATCTTCTCTTCAGTTAACCCTTTGTACATCAATATATCCACAGTACAGGCTTTCATAATAAAATAATCAAAAAGCATTTTCCGCTGATTTTTCACTTCGTTATTTCGCACATCGAACTCAGGTGAATCGATATCCAATTCATTCGTTTGGTCTAAAATATACACAACTTCACCCCTAGTTCCGTTTTTAAAAACTTCACTTTCCAGATTATAGCCTATAGGATTTAATTTCTTTAACTTTTCCAGTCCTCGAACTATTACTAAATGTATATACATCACAGAAGTCAATTTCTGTACCATTTATTAATGAAATCACACCATTTATAGAAGCAAATTTCCCGTGAGTTATCACTTGGTAAATTTCAAGGCAGGAAACAAGGTTTTTTACTTCATCTTGCAAGGTAGTAACAAATGAACCTATACCTTCTATTTTTTTATGATCTTTTAATTGATACCATATAATTGATTCAACTGCATACTCCTTAATGATTTCATGTTGCAGCTCAACTATAGCTACTGTAAAGTCAATGATTATTTGTTTTCTTGGAGCATTATCACATCCTTTTGGAATGATAAGTTTCATTTTATTTGGGGAACTACTCACTCATTTTGACCTCCTAAAAAATCTAATTATATTTGTTATACTTTATTTTAAAAAGGCAGTTTGGTAAAGAAAATTTCCGCCTGAATCAAGTTCTTATTCTATTCGTTCCACTTTGAACGCAACGGCAGGATGTTAGTTCCATCAGTCTCCTCAACAGTTCCTTAAACCTTATAAAAAATAATATACTTTAACATTCGAAGCCCACTCTCTCCTTATGTAAAAAACGCAATTTTTAAAAGGACCTGGCTCTATCATCTTTCCGTCATATAGAAAAGAAGATAACACAAGGTCAATTTCATCAACCGTGTCATCTTCTTTGGTCATACCGCGACTTCTTTCACCAAGTCTCATCACCAAATGTGAAACTTGTTATAGCCCGGGGTTTCATACAGCACCCCAGGGCATATCGGTTCCTATTAATTCCGTATTATAATATATACCAAATAAACAATATAGGCGGCAGCAAGCACTGATCCTTCCCGCTTCCCAATCTTGAAATTGGTCCTTGAGAAAATCATTAACACAACAGTTAGGACGATCATGAACATCACATCAATAAACACCTTATCATTCACGGCTAATGGAGAGATTGCAGCCGAAGCACCAAGTACAAATAAAATGTTGAAAATATTACTCCCTACAATATTCCCCAGTGCTATTTCACTTTCTTTTTTCAGTGCCGCCGAAATAGATGTGACAAGTTCAGGAAGAGATGTTCCAATTGCAATAATTGTGAGTCCCACCAATGTTTCACTCATGCCAAGAGAGTAGGCGATTTTTGTACCATTATCTACTACTAAATCCCCTCCAAATATAATAGCAGCCAAGCCTAATATGGTAATTAATATATTTTTACCCCAGCTGATATTCTCAGGTACGGGTTCATTCGCAGCATTTTTTCGGCTTTTTAGTCCAATCTCGATAACGTAATACATGAAAATGGAAAGGAACAATAAGAAGATGAATCCATCACCACGTGTAATCATGTTGCTGCTGAACCCTTGCAATGCCATGTCACTCATAAGAATAAGCAATGCCACACTTGCGAGTAAGGTAAATGGAATTTCTTTTCTAATAGTCTCACTTTCAACCTTCAAAGGATATAGAAAAGCAGCCACTCCTACGACGAGAGTAATGTTAAAAATATTGCTTCCAACTACGTTTCCTACTGCAACCTCAGCACTTCCTTCCAGTGCTGCAATAATACTGACCGTCGCTTCCGGTGAACTTGTCCCAAAAGCTACAATTGTTAACCCGATTAAAATAGGCGGAACCTGAAGCAGTCTCGCGATATTGGAAGCCCCGTCAACAAAATAGCCAGCTCCTTTTATTAACAATGCAAATCCAATAATTAATATTATATATGCCATTGGTTTGTTTTCCTCCTATTCATTCACGTATTTTTACTATTCTTTTCTGTTTACCTTAAATACATACCCTATTATTACGGAATATAAAAACGGATAACGTAAAAACGATTCCAGAATATTGGTCAGCGAATAAATGCTGCTTCCTTTTTTGAAAGAGCATCCTCTAACCATTGAGGGTGCATTGTTAACAGATCTTCTGGTAAATTATCCTGGCCGAAAAATTTAATTTCAAGCGATTCGTCTGAATTACATTTCAATTCCCCACCTGTAATTTCAGCAAGAAAACAAGTCGTTATAAAATGAACTGTCTTGCCATTTGGATAATTGAAAACTTGTGAATTAGGATCGGAATAAACACCAATTAGCTTTTCAATTCTTACATCTAAATTCGTCTCTTCTTTTACTTCTCTTATAACTGCTTCAGACACGGTTTCACCAATTTCCACATGTCCTGAAGGGATACCCCACAGGCCCACATCCGCTCTTTTTTGCAATAGAACTTGATTCTCTTGGTTCAAAATAATTACAGCAACCCCGGCTTTTAATGCATCAATTTTTTTCAAATTAAAACTCCTTTCTTCTAGAAAATGGTCTGGTTGTGTGTGTTAATTTTTAATTTCCGAAAAAGGCATCTTTTTTGATATTTTGTTTTGAAATATTATTGTTTGATAGGGATATTGAAATTGTATCTACCATTGGCTTCGGTCCCGCAATATAGTATTTACTACCATTCTTATATACATTGGTAAACTTGTCTATTTCCTGATGTAATTCATCTCTTGAATCAAGGTAAGTTACACTTATTGAAGTGTTTTCAGCAATTCCATCAAGTTCATCTTTAAATATAAATGCTTTATTGCTATCTAAATAAAGCAGATGTAAATTATTCTGTCCAATCTCTTCAGTCTTCAATTGTGTTATTATCGATCGAAATTGTGTTATTCCGATCCCGCCTTCAATTAGAAGGGAAGGACTGTTATTTTGGAGATAACCCGCCCCCCCGCCTAATGGTCCACTCATTTTAAGTTTCATGCCTTGTTTTAACTCTAACATGGCTTTCTTAAAATCGCTTGGTTGATACTAATACGCATTGTGAGTCTAATCACATTCTCGGTTGGAGCAAATGCAATAGAAAATGGCCGTATCGGTTTTTTTGTCTTCCTATGTATAATCGTAAACAGACCATGTTGTCCTGCTTTCCAGGTTAAACCCTGTTCTTTTTCGAATAGAAAGGAATATACCCCTTCAGACTCTTTTTTGCTTTCTATTAATAACAATTCCCTCTTTTTGAATATTGATAAGGTATCTTGAATAAAGCTCATCATCCTGTTCTCCTTAAAACGAAAAACAGATCATTTTAGTGATCTGTTTAACATGATCTATTTTATCCATTCATTTAATTAAAGCAAAATACGATTATTGTTCCAACACTTTTTTAAGTTGCTCACCAAAGTTCGTCCAACTATATTTAGCTCCTTCAATAGCTCCTTTGGTTGCTTTTGTTTCCTCACTGAAACCTGTTTGTTCAAAATGCAAATGTGTAGCAGCGTCCGCACCTGTTTTCAATGTCCATGTAATCATAGTGGTTTCTCCAGCGCTTGCCCAAGTGTAAGACAATATATGAGGTTCCTCAACTTTGAGTACCTCCCCATTAACAATCCCATCCCACCATTCATTTGGCTCAGAACGGAATTGGAATTTTTCTCCGACAGCTGGTTTAAAGTCATTGTTCCATATCCATTTTGCCAACATATCTGAATCTGTTAATGCCTTCCACACTTGTTCAATAGAACTTGTAAATTGAAAATCTAATGTTACGTCTGCCATAGTTTATTCCTCCGATAGTAATTTTTTTAAATGCGACACTTTTTCCACCCAAAAGTTCTCATAAAAGGATACCCAGTCTTTAATTTCCTGCAAGGGGGCCGCATTTATTCGATACCTTGTTTCCCTTCCAACTTTACGAACGGTAACCAAACCCGCTTCTCTCAGGATAGCCAAATGTTTAGAAACTGCAGTACGCCCTATTTGGAATGGGGCAGTTAGTTCGTACAAAGGTAACTCCCCTGCATCTGCCAATATACGTAGCAATTTACGTCTCGTTGGGTCTGCGATGGCTTCATAAACATCACGACCTTCTTTTTTCTCGCTCAAAACCTCCCCCCCTCACAAATAGGACACCATTCAGTGTCTTTATAATAGGTCACTAAATGGTGTCTCGTCAATGTTTATTATTGGTATAACTGGCATAGATTTATTCTCTTGTTATTAAGTAAATTCTTGAACTGAACCAACCTTCTGAGTTGGACAGTAATTAAATCAATATTATTTCATTATTTCTCCTTAGGTGAGGTAAAGAACCTTTAAATTCTTATTCCCCTAATATGGGAATGACAACTTTTTTCAAGGTATTCTCCACCATTTCCTTTTAATCAATGATATTTTCTTCTACTTCCCTTAGCTATTTTATTCAACTAAATGGCCTGGTTGTTATACAATCTATTTTTAAAGTTGTCGTTCTATTTTGGTTGTATCTATACTTGGTAACTCAAATTATTTTCTCATTATCGACATGAAATATTTAATAATAAAACGCCCAATACAAAATATTTACGCACAAAATAACTGTAAAAATAATTGTCATAATCCAAACGATTTTCTTATATTTAGATAGTATTTTAACTTTTATTTTAACAATTATAAACCCACTATTGATAAGAGTGATCACTATATAAACAAAATTTAAAGTTAAAAATGGCTTAAGAAATGAATAACTTACCATAGATGAGGCCTTATAAACTATCCAAAGAATATTAGTAAACACAAGTAGATTTAAAATATGTTGAGTAAATAGTAATAAGTGCAGATGTTTTTTATTCCATATTCTTCTAAAAATCGTGACTATACTACAGAGTAAAGAAAACAGTATAGCGAATAATCCTAGAATAATTCCTCCCCACTCTAGGAAGTGTTTATAGTAAGGGACGTAAAGTAAATCTGAATACATATTAGATAACATTTTTTTAGTTTGCGGATGATGTGAATAAAGGTCCAGACTGTGTATACTGAATCCATCTTCTGTTCTGTAGATGCCTGGTTCTAGCTGTGAATACTTCAAGTCGTTTACCATTAAATCGTGTGACCCATTTTGCTTCGTCTTGCTTCTTAAAAATAACCCGTACACTCTACTAAATCCGTGTCGTGGTAACCGGGCCGGCTCATAAATACCTTTCCACTGAGATGAATTTTCTACTTTTTCTTCATTTTCTCCATGTTCATATTCTCCAAAAATGATTTCAGGAATCCCCGCTGTGAACGTACTTTCATCTTTAATGTTTGTCAACACTAAAACTCCGATACGTTCTTTTCTATCTACATAAAATGAGGAGCTAAAAGCCTTAGAATTCCCACCGTGACCATAAACATGCTGACTTTTCGAAGGTAAATAAAATAAACCGTTTGCAACCCTTGGGATATTGATTTCTGGGTAATATAATGTTGGCTCAAACATTATATTAATCGTTTTTTTATCTTTAAATAAGGGGGCTCCATCCTCGGCTAATAACGCTTGTAACAGCTTTTGCAGATCTGTAGCTGTTCCCATAGCACTACCTACTGGATACATAGGAATCGAGTAAAAATTAGGTTCGATTAATTGCAGCGTATTCGAATATCCCTGCACTTCTTTCCGCCGTTCTTTCACCCATTTGTTATCGTCTTGTTCAGGATCTATTGCGGTTTTCGTCATTTGAAGTGGTTCTAAAATATTCTTCCGTACGTATTCCCGATAGTCTAGACCACTCACTTCCTCAACAATATAGGCAGCGAGACCACTACTGTAATTTGAATAGGCAACGACTTCATCAGGAGGAAATATTTGTTTAATATCGGCCTCTTCAAGTACTTCTCGTAAGGAGCTCTTTTTTGTTGAACGATGAATCATTAAATCTGTATAACTATCATCAAATCCCGCTGTATGATGCATTAAGTACTGCATCGTGATCGGATCCTCAAATTTTGTTTTGGAGCGGAAATTATTTGGCAAGTAAGTCTCAATATCTGTTTCTAAATCAAGCATTCCTAACTCTACTAATTGCAAAACACTGATCCAAATTAGAATTTTAGAAACGGATGCCCATTCAAAAACCGTATTTTCATTAACTAGGTGTTGTTCTTCTATATTTGAATAACCTTTCATTTTGTAAATGATTTCACCTTGGTCAATTACAATCGTTGCTAATCCAGCAACATTTCCCTCGTGTTCTAGCATATAATTCTCTAATTTATTTTCTAAATCAATATGTTCATTCGCAGAAAACGTTGACTGAGGGTTATATCCAAATAGGATCCAAAGGAGTAGAAAACAAATGAAAGTATTAAAGAACTTATTATTGTGATTACTCACTTTGTTCCCCCCTTTTTCTATCAATTGAACTGGATGTATAACTTTCTGATACATTTTATTGCTCGCGAAAGCCCTTATCTCTGACAAGGCTAATAACTATCAAACAACCGTCCGAAAGGGTTCCTAAAATTGCTACTTTACTCCTCACTAGACTTCAATCGACGTATTAAATTTTCCTATAATAATTGCAGAAAAAAGTGGTGGCTACGTATTATTAGATGACCTTTTCCGTTTTTCATTCAATAAATAAACGGAATACACTATTATTAATATCATTCCTACCACGATAGCAATGGCTAAGCCAAGTAGTCCCACCATGCCTACCCAGCCAACTGTAAACGTTAAAAAAAATAGCGAATACAATAATCCTGCTATGATCAAAGCAATGGGAACATTGAAAGGAAACAGTCGCTTCCAACCTAATCCCAAAAAGGTCAAAAGAAGAATTAATACTACCGAGAAAGCTGTGTGTATTGAACTCCAACGAAACTCAGCGCGAGATTGATCAGCATCAAAAGAATGTGATGTACTATTTATATCTAAAAATGCAAAAACTGCTGTAATAACCCCTATCAAAACAAGGGATATGAACACAAACCAATTAATTGTTTTTAAAATACGCTTATTAATCATTTTACCCCTCCACACAGACGATCTTTTCCCAAACAAATTACACCCCTCATAATTACTCAATGAGATATTACTATATTTTATTCTGTAATCTGGATCCGATTCAGGCACAGTGTTCTTCGTAGACTAAACCCATTAATTTTGCACTATCAGTCTTACACGTTTTTCCGGTTTTCTGAAGAGTCAGAAGAGAAGGACTACCCCGATAACGTTAAAAACACTTGCAACAATAACAAAATAAGTCGTTTTAAACGTCCAACTAAGTGAATTCAAATTGAACACGAGAGAGCTGCCTAAACTGACAAACATAACTACCGATGCTACTAATAATCTTCTCTTCATTGGCATTTTCCCTTTCTGAACTCTATTCACAAATCAGCTCCAATTATGAAGAATGAGCGCTGATCTTTTTTCAAGAACAGCGCCCATTAGGTGAATTAGCATCCTTTTGTTGATAAATCATACGATATACCTTCAGAGTCCTTATCACTTATCTAACTTATCGGCAATATTCTGCAGTATGTCATTTCTGCGGTCCTGTATTTTAATGAATTTCACTAGAAACCAAACAATGAATATAGCCGGAACCATATAAAATAACAAACCTAAAATGGGAAGAAAAGCAAAAAATATACTACCATCCATGGTCTAACATCCTTTCTTTTCCGGTTCAATTCAAGCTTCTGAATCTCAACCTCATACTTCCTGGATCATCTCCACTCGGTTACCAAAAGGATCTCTGAATTCAAATCGTTCGAAACCTGGGATGGGAACTCCTTCAATCACTTGAATGTTATGCTGTTTTAACACGCTTCTCCAATACGAAATATCCTGTACCTGATAAGCTAAGTGAGCTTTTGTTGTGACTCTGTCAAACCCATCTTCTGTCCCCACGTGAACGTCTCGATCTCCGACTTCTAACCAAAATCCCCCACGTCCTTTTAAGGAATCCGGCTTTTCTCTCTCCGTTAAACCAAGAATTTCGCAATAAAACTTTTTCCCCTCTTCTTCAGCCCCAGTGGGAATTGTAATCTGTGCATGATGTAAACCGATGATCATAATATAACTCTCCCTTTAATTAACTGATAAAGCATCTCTAATCATAAAATTTGTATAAATCGCGCCTAATTAAGGTTATCAAATAAGCCGAAAAAATCAGTTATAAATAACGAAAATAAAAGTATTGAGAAAACTACCATTTGAACAATCGTGAAAATATAATTATTTCCATTTTCAGCATATCGTTTTTCCATAACAGCTCTAACTGTTTCAGATACAATCATAAAGGCGAATAAAATGAAATACGTCTCCAAAAACCAAATACGCTCTGTAGGTACGCGTGTAATGTTAACGGAATAACCAATTAACAGCAAAACAATGGAAGCAATTCTAATTGTCCAATCAATCTTTTTATGTTTGGCATTTACATGGTCATACGAAAAAGGCTTTTTCTTTTCCACGTTCAGCCATTTCCTAAGAATCTTATTAAGGAAAAAGACGAAAAGACTGAAAACAGATATCATTAGAATTAACTTTACAAAAATACTCCCCATGACCGATCCACCATCTTCCAATTAATTTTTTATTGACGTTTCTTTAGGATCGTTGCAATCTATTGGGAAAATTAAGCTAGAGAAAGTGAATCACCAAAATAGGACAATTCGATATTGGGAGTTAAGCTTTCCTTTCCACATACACACTCGAAATTCCTAGCCCGAATAACAGCAATACCCCTACTAGAGTTAAATTCGACCATTGCAGTCTCGAATCAAACAATTGCAAGAAAAAGGTAATAACAGGTATGAAACATAAAGACATCATAACCAAAAAAGTTTCACAGTACTGTATTCCTTTTTGCAGTAAGTACATGGGGATGAGAACACCTGTAAATGTTATTACCAAAATCCATCCAATATTCTCTAGCGCATAATCAAAAATCAGATCATATGTAAAAAAGAATGATAGTAAAATAATGCCGTAAAATCGTTTTGATAATATCATTGAACTCGTCCAGCCTTCATTGCTTAACTGCTTGGAATAAATAGTACATAACACTGCGCCTAAACCACATGCCACGCTCGCAAAAATACCAAGAAGAACATTCACATCCCATTGTATTGCGGTAGCGGATTGTCCCGTGAAAACTGCATAAATTAGCAAAAAAGTCGTAAGCAAAGTTCCAACTGCTATTCCCCATTTTTCTAGTGTAACGGCTTTTCTTTGAAAAAGGGCAATCAAGATGACAAACAAAGGGCCAATCCCCATCTCCAATGAACTGACAATGGCTGGCTCAATATACTTCAACGCATAGTAAAAACCCATGAACGTTAACGCGGATGAAAGATTCAACTTTACTAATGGAGAAATGGCTTTCCTCCAATAATAAGGCAGCCTTTGCTTACGTGCAAACCATTGAAAATAACAAGTCGTAATAAAAAAACTAATGCCGGTGAATAAAAAAGGATGAACAGATTGTACCCGATTCCCATAATAAACCTGACTTAGCGCAGTGAGGATTGCCGATAATATGAGAGCCGCTACCCCGATCATATATTTGCTTTGAGTCCTGTCTGCAGCATATTCCATGACGCTCCGCTCCTTTTAAAAAGCTTTTTCTTTGAATTAAAATAAATTATATAGGAAATCGGCTATGTACGTTTCCAGTAATGCGGCTAAAATAATGATGGGTAAAACAAAAAAAGCGTACGTCCTTATAGTTGCTAAAAATGGCTTAATAAATGATAATCCCAATCTATCTTTCTTAAATATACTTTTTATATTCGCTCTAATCACTCGGTTCAATTCAAATAGAGCCGCTGCAAGTAAGCATAACGCAAAAACCTCAAAAACATAGTGAGGAAGAGAAGAAAGTATAATTTCAAAGCCTTTTCCAAAATCACTTTGCAACGCAACTCCAAAAAGAATTCCTGGCAAGGAGACTGTTGTAATGATATTGAGAAAACACAAAAATTGTATTGGAATCAAGGCTAGGATAAACATCTGAAAAGGTACCATGAAACCGTTATTTACAATATATGACCATACTTTATCCACACCAGTAGCTTCTTTAACTTGTTCGGACGCCCTACTGTCTATTCCTTTCATTACCTCTTTTAAATCCGGATTGATTATGTACGTTATGATTGCGGCAAGTATTGTTATGGATGCTGCAAATATGAAAAACTTAATAGCTCTTTTAAATAAAGCCTTATTGATTATGTTTGGCATAGTAGACGTTACGATTTGGAATCATACTCCTTTTTTAAACATTCACGATTGTTTCAATAGGCTTGACTATTGGAACTTCGCGATCATTTTTTATACAGATACTCTCTATGATACAAGAACATCATACATTAGTTTCTCGTTCTCTTTCTTCCCTTTCTTTTATGTATCTTTTATAAACATCTTTCGCTCTGTCATTGCTATTGATCGGTACTACCTGTTTATGTATCTCATTAATTAAGATAAATAACCTGAAAATGACTCCAACAATAATTGCACACAAAATATATATTCCAATAGGACCGAGGAAAACCAAGGTGCCTAAAAACCCTGCTAAGAGAATGGATAACAACAACTTCATAAAAACCCTCCTTAATTTACCTAATTGTAATCAGTTAAATGAACTTTTTCTGGCACAACGTTGTACGGCTTTTACCTCCAGACAAATCACCGGCAACGTTGCTATTTGATAATCTTTTTTATTAGTGCCAATATGAAATAGTGAATAACTCCACCGACCATGCCGAAAATAAGCATAGACAAAATTGGAAATAAATCATATAGAACTACGCTCCCCAAAAGACCTGCCAAACTGCCGAAACCCGCATATAAAAACGTCTTTATCCATTTCGAACAATTTTTAATTTTAGCGGAAAAATCGATGTACAATGAAACTGGGAGAGCCCCAAACATAAAGAACGGAAATGAATAAAGGATCACTACCATTATGGCTGGACCGAAATTCCAAGAATCTTGTAAAAATGTTATTGAATAGATTGCCAAGAGAACCCCAAAAAGTATGGGGGAAATCAACATCGCTAAAAAATAGAGAGAAAAGCGATTAAATGTCTCATTATAGCTCATGTCATTTAAAATCTCTTCTTATTCTTTCCTACCACTTAAGAAAAATTTGGTCATATGTTGCTTTAAAGTCTGAATCGATTCTGACATATGATTGTTCGAGTAATTCAGTGGCTCTTCTTAAAGATGTTATCAATCTCGTCTCGGTCATAATCTAATATCCATTCATTGTATTCTTCAAAATTACCTCGAATTGCATCCAGTGAGTTAGCTAGCAAATCACAACCACGATCATCATATATGTGAAAGATCGTGTTTTTACTGACATTGATAAAATATATTCTGTGAAAAATACTTGGCCTTACTCCCATATCTTGGTTGCAAATTGCTTTAAGCATAGGAGAGTAGTTAAAATCAGATACTTTACATTTTAAACTGAATCTATGTGTGCTATATGTTCCTTCCTCGTCATCTTCTGGAAAAATGTTAGGAATTATATGGTGTTGTAACTTAAATAGGATTGCTTTTTCCTTTACATACTTAGAAAAGATGTTTAATTTTCTCTTGTAAGCTTTGTGCTCCCCAAAGTCATTCACATCCACTACGATGTAAACATCATCATTCGACGAATGGATAGATTTAAATAAAGTACTCGCTCTTTTATAAACCTCTTCTAAATAAGAATGGCTTTCATGAATATTTTCTAATTCGTAATTCACTCCTAATTCATAGCGAATACCAATACTCCAATTATAAAATAGAGGTGGTCTAAGTTTTAAGTTAGGAAACTTTTCTTGCATATATTGATCTACTGACATATTCCATCCTCATTTCTTTTAACAGGACAATCCTCTTTTAACAATTTGGCTCTATTTCTGAACAAGCGAGAATTCTCGTTCAAGAATTGCACACGATTGTTGTGAAATTTACTAACGAATATTGCCTACTGACATTTTTGTATTTAATTTCTATCCAAATGGTAGATTAATTGTACAACGCCGGAGGAATAAGTTGTGGTATTAATCAATTTCAAATTCAACCTCTGTCCTATATCAATAAACAGTGGTCTCCCTTCCCCCAAAACCACAGGGTGAACAGATAATCTAAATTCATCAACAAGCCCTAAATCCATAAAAGTGGTGATGAGGCTTGCCCCACCGTATAACCAGATGTCTTTACCAGGCTTACTCTTTAATTTTTTTACTTCTTCGGATATATTTTTATTCACAAATAGTGCTTTATTGTTAGACCCTTTTTGCGTTCTGGAAAATACATATTTCTCCTTACTGTGAATCAACTCCCACATTTCTTTTTCATCATCAGCAGCTTTGATTGTGGGAGTATATTGTCCCCATAAATCATAACTTTTTCTTCCATATAAAATTGTATCGATTTGATGTAGGAAATTAGTAAACTCCATTTCAGGGTCCATTATGCACCAATCAACTTCCCCATTTTTTCCTTCAATAAATCCATCTAGAGTAACGGCTAAATCTAAAATTATTTTTCTTGATTTTACTTTATTGGACATTACTTTTCCTCCTTGTTCTTCTTGGCCATTTCAAAAGAAATAGCTGCAAAACTAATTAAAAAGAAAGCAAGAAATCCGTAAGCTGCTCCTTCGAATCCCTTAATGTTTACAAAACCAATGTAAAACAGAACAATCGCCGTTATAGCTGTTAAGATTCCGGGTAATGTCTGAACAAACAAAGAAAAGTGCATCTTCTTAAACCACCAAGTAATCAACAATATAATACTCCCCAATATAACAGCTGTTAAAAAAGGTGCTAAAATCATCATATTACTCAAGCCCTTCTGTGTTTTTGTTCATCATATATACCTAGCAATAGACAGCCACGGCTATTTATTTCGCTAAATGGCCCGATTGTTGGAATGATAATACTTCTGATGCTTACGCATTAAAACAATTATTCATTTGCCGTTAATTCTTCAGAAAAACCATTGTCATCCTCATATTCAAACTTACCGATTTTCCCTTTTTCCTTTGTAGAAAAGAGAACGACACCTGATACCTCAGCAGATTTTTCTTTCTCTCCATCTTTCTGATATCCGACTGTTGCTGAGAATGTATAGCGATTGGAAGCTTCCTTCGATTTCTCAATAACCGCATCTTTTAAATTCAACTTATTTCCTGAGTTATAAGCTGTAACTGGATAATTCAATCCAATAGTGTTAAGAAAGGTTTCGACATATAACTCTGTAAAGTAAGGACCATATACTTCTTGTACATACTTATCCAACTCAGAGTTCACTCCATAACCTTCTACAACGGTCGTATACGTAGGATCATGAATAAGTGCCATAAATTTCTCGTCTGGACCATTGAATTGAAGTTCCAAAACATTTTTTATAACTCCTACATTTACATCTTCTGCGCCCGCCTTTGAGCAAGCAGCTAATAAAACTCCAGATAGCACGAGCATTAAGCTTATAAACGATAATTTGATTACTTGTTTCTTCTTGTTCATCAAAATAAGCCCTCCTCACTATCTACTTATACAATTAGAAAACGTTCCAATATTTTTGGTGATAACCTTCTCAAAGTTCGGAAACTAGAAATCACTACGTAAATTTATCCTTACAATCAATTCAACTATAGGTGAAAGAAAAGTATCCGGTATCATTGATGAATGCAAGTTTCCTGTAAAATTTGTTAAGCCAAAAAATGCTCCATCTATTTCGATCCAATCCAATTCACTCACATCCTGAATCTCCCCCATAAAATGATAATCGGCTACATAATAATATGTTCCATCCTCATTTTTAGCAGCTCTCCATACCTCTGCTTCCTTTCTTGGGTCAATACCAAGCTGATCAAAAAACTGCTTAATATCAGGTGTTGTTTGCATAATCGCCCTGGCGTAATATGAACACTCAGGACATCCACAATGGGCTTTTTCTGAAACAAGTGGAAGTTCCTTATATAACTCCTTTGTTTTCCTTTTATCCACCTTGACAATGTATCCATTTATTTTAAGATGCTCCAACCTCTGATCCCCACCAATATTTTTAATTAGACTCTAAATTACTTTTCAAGTCTACCAATATAAGCCCTATTAAAAGCATCACTAAAATTACCTGTTGGAGTTCTCTTCAATTCCTCTAGCCTTAATTTTTGGAATTTAATTCTTCATTCACTTTATAAATTATACTGCCAAACATAAATTTAACAGGGTATAACACAAGAATGACTGCAATTATTTGACTAAAGGTTTTAAGCGATCCGTGAAGATGCAAAACATCCCTGATCAAGTAATTAGCTAGTTGAATAAGGACATATGCCACCATTACAAACAAAATAAATGAAAAGACAAGCTGTAAATATTGAGATACGGATAGCTTTTTCATCTTCTTTAATCTCTTGATACGACCATCGCTAATGGCAAAACAGAGATACGTCACGGGGAGCCATAATAAGTAGATATCCAAATAACCAAACCAGATCCACGAACCACCCAACCCTATAAGCAATACCCAACCGAATATGTTGAATACTTTTTTATTCACTTTATCACCGACAGATTTGATTTGTATCTTCTTGCTATGTATTTATTGAAATCTTATTAAAGGTTTATTGTCTCTCTCTATTTAGGGAACATAACCATTTCTTTATAAATATAAGTACTAAAAAATGGGACATAGTTCTTTCATTCTTTATTTGGAAATAATTTATTTCCTATCAAACCACCGACTAAAGCTGATAACCCAGCAATTATTACTCGGATAATCCTAGTAGTAGGAATTAAAAATTCAAACAACAGCATTATGAGCATAACAAATATACAAGTGAATATTATCATTCCAACGCTTCCCTTTTTCACAGCATTCCCCCCTCAGTGAATCAAGAATCCAGGAGACCTTTGGCCAACAAATGACCAGGAAAGAGCCCAATTCTTCATTCGATTCCGCCCTAATGAGCTTAAAGTAAATAGTGATAAACAACTAATGATCAACAATATCGTCCCAATATGTTGAATCGGCTTCGTTGCTGAAAAGATGCCAGAAAATAATAGCAGTAAAACTAAAACAGGTGTACATAAGCCAAATACAATAGTAGGATATTTTAACTCCACTCTAAATTTCTCTTGTTCTCCTTTTTCCACTTTTAGGTAGGCGCCAAACAAAAATACAAATACCATACGTACACCTACATTGTCGACAAACATGCTAACTGTCATAAATGTTAAAAAGAGGATAACCGTGAGCGCAAGAAACTTGTTCAAACGAATCCTAAAATCTGAGAATTTAGGTTCAATTTTACACTTCGATCTACCGAACAACAACAGACTTTCTTTTGGAAAAATATAGACTAAAATTAAAATGCCATATACAGTGACAAGAAAAAATCCATAAAGAATAGTCTCTCCCAGAAGGATTCCCCCTAGTTTAGTAATGAACATACTATTTTTGAATTTCAACAAATGCTCCAATGATAAAAACAGACACTTTTTAATGCTAATAAAAGGTCGGAATTTGGAAAAAAATCATCTTGTTTTCTAGGTCTTAATTTTTCTGATTTTAATATCAGAGCAATGTATAAGTATTTTCGTTTGTGAAAATAAAAATATTTCATGTTGTAATTTTTTTTTACTCAACGGTAGAATTTCATCATAACCCCAATCATCAAGTCCTTTTCTTCCGCCGAAGACAATTTCATTGGGCTTATTACCGTAAACATTTCGTGTTATACCAAAATCCATCAAAAACTTACGGACGTTTAACCATTGTATTTCAAATATCCCCGCACCCTCTTCATATTGCTCAATGACCATTTTAATGGTGGTAGGGTCCTTTGTTTGACCGTTTTCCTGATTTACAGCCGTAATGGAAACGACCTTTCCATCATGGAATGAGTGTTTTTTCAAAAAATTTGAGGTCTCTTTATTAAATCTAGGTAAGATCTTTTTTAATTCCTCTACGTAGCCCAATAGATCCCAATGGTCATCATCTACAAAATATTTCATTCCAAATCTTCTCCCTAAATTATTCAATTTGCCAATCGAATTTCTTCTTAGAAAATGGTCCGATCTAAGTATCAACTGACTAGTAATAGAAAATAATAATTTTTTTGTGACTAGCAACATAATACCTGCTACTGTGCCCATGATTGGTAGCACTATATTGGTTATTTTCAACATAGCCCTCCTGGTACTAGACATTTTCACAATCCGGTTAAAATGTAGCATTTATTTGTTCAGCTCTCATGCCCATTTGACACAAACACTTTTATGACTTTTTTTCTGATAATACAAGAAATAAAATGTAAACTGCTAATCCAATGAGAAGCCCATAATAAAGTAAAGGTAAGATAAACAATAGTGCAAAACTATAGCTTAATAGTAAGGACACTACGCCTCCCAATATATAACTAAGTTTTTTAGGAAACAGAAACTTATTGCTTAATTTATAAAAAATAAAACCGCCAACTGAACTCACAAATGCTGATAACGTAAATAAATACAATTGAGTGAAGTACATAGGAATGCCACCGATCTTTTTCTGTTTTATTAATTGGCATGATAATGAAAGTTATACCTCTTTGTTTTTCGCTCTAAATCTACTGATATACGTGACGAAAAGTATAATTAAAAATAATAATGCCACAGCAGACATGAGAACTCCCACGCCGGGTAAAATCCCTTTTTCAAAAATGTTCGTGATATTTCGCGGGTTGAAAATAAGAGCATTTAAAGACAATATTATACAAAAGATAACGGTATAAAACGCAGTCTGTTTATAAATCTTCAACCTCACCAATCCTTTCCTTCCAACTATTGGTACGGAAAACATCAAGTGAAAGTTTCATAATTTAATTTGATATTGAAAACCGTACGCTACTTAATCCTATAAAAATGCCCTTAGCGGGAGTTGCTTTGATAAATATCATGTGCGAGCAGTTATGTGTTTTGCATGCAAAATATAAAAAATCATGCGTTTATAACACATGATCTTTTTTGACTTTTTGTGTTTTTCTTGTGAAATTATAAATACTTACTATGGCCCCTATAACAAACACAATAATCGAATGTAATCCAAGGACTACTGCTATAAATCCTCCGGCAAAAGCTACCCCTTCACCTGTGTCATCCGGTTCAAGCCCAACGATGTTATTATAACTAACCCCAACAGACACAAAGGAAAAGACGATTACCGGAACTAAAAGTGCCATACCAATTGCAGAAAGCCATAAAGGGAATCTCTTTTGTTTGTATAAATACACTGCTACATAATCACAGATTACAATAGACAGAAATAAAACAATCCAAACCAGAGCATCTCCGTTCATTTTAATTTCACTCCTTTAATTTAATGGAGACATAACTTGAATTTCTGTGAGCTAAGGGTTTCAGTTGGGTTATCCGTTTCACGGTTTGACGTGAAAAGTTACAATGCATTGTTCCAGCAATATCGCCTTTATTTATAGCATTAACGCTAATCCCTATGTCAGATTAGCGCCCGAGAAGGACTATAGTTATTTTTTAAAACTGTCTAGCAACGTGTACCCGAAAACGATTCCTGCTACTGTTACGAGTGTTTGGCCGCCGATTAATAGTAAATGTACAACAGGCAAGATTGCTAAGTAAGATAAAATATGCAGAACTACTATTAATAGAGCCGGCAATGCAACTGCAAGAAATTTAGTCCAATCGAACGTCCATCTTTTATTTTCCTTTATTTCAATAAACAGCTGCGGTAATCGTAATAGCATCCCTAGTACAATAGGAAAAATTGCAGAAAACAGGACAACCGGAAGGATATTAAAATCCGTGCTTGCTGTTTCTTTTAACCGGAACTCCCATTTCATTCCTAAGTAAATGATTAGACCAATCCCAATGGTCCAAGCAGAATAGTAAAAGAAACGTTTCATTAAAATCGCCTCCCTTTGCTTTTAGAAAAGCTTAATTGATGGATCTCGTCACTTTTGATTCGAGAATAATTTCCTTCCAATCAAACTATCAACCAAGGTTGCTGTTCACGACTTGAAATAAGAAGCAATTAGGCGAGGTATGAATAGTAAAATATCCGACAAGGAGAAGGCCATCTCGGCTTTATCCAATCTGTCCAGCTTCTGTTCTTTTACAGCAGCCGAAAAATTCACGAGATCTCCTTGGATGGGTTCTTTGCCGTCATGAAATTTCATGCGAATCGACTGCCCCGTTGAAATAGAAGCATTGTTCATTAATTGGAAATGGATATGTGGTTCCGAAGAATTCCCCGAGTTGCCGCACAGTCCAATCAATTCACCGGTTTTAACATTTGCACCTTCTTGTACAGTAATACTATGCCTTTTCAAGTGCGCGATTAGGCTATATTCATTTACTTCATGCTTAATAATCACATAATTACCTAAAAAGTCCTCTTCGTTCATCTCTCCCGGAATATTTTCACGTATGTTATTCTCCGTTTTAATGACCTTTCCATCATCGGGAGCATACACATTCTTTGAAAAGGCATGGAAGTTTTCATTTTTCAGTCGATTGTTGCTGAAAGTGTCTCCATTGTGAGTAATAACCAAATCATAGGCATATCTTTGATTTTCATATACATAATGATAGTTCAAGAATTCATTGGCACCTCCCCAAAAGACCGTCCATTCTTCTTTAACCGGCATCGTATAAGTTTGCTTCGAATAAATTGCATCAGTTTGAGGATATTTTTCATAAGGTTTCATTAGCAATCTGTGGATTTGGTTTTCCTCATCAAAATATACAGATATAGCTTTACGTTCAGCAGCATCCACCCAAATATAATGTGTGAGCGGGCCAAATTGAGAAGTGAATTTCACTGAATAACTTGTCACATTTTCATTAAAGCTAGTGATTAGTTCCTCAAATTGATCGGCTGTAGTCAGTCTTTGAAAGTCTTTTATACATTGTTTGTAAATCAACTCGCTGTCACCATTAAGAAATAAAAGACCAAAATTAGTAGGCGTTACACAATCAACACTAGATTTCTCAACCAATAAACCCATTTCCTTCCTGGCATTTTTTTCTTAGACGATCCAATCATTTTAATGAAGCGTTTACATTTCAGTTAGTGTACTTGTTTACGGAATATAGATCATTGAATAACCTTCAATGATTCCCCAATTACTCCTTGATCGCTTTCATATCTTTTATTGAAATTCTGAAAATCGTCTCTTCCTTTTTCAATCTTAATTTACTGATATACGTAACTAAAAGTATAACCAAGAATAGCAAAGCCACGTGTTTTTTAAAACTTTTATCCTAACTGACCCATTCCTACCTACTAGTGATACGGGAAACACCGAGTAAAGGTTTCCTAATCTTATCCGTTAGTTGAACTATCACCACATTGGCCGTTAACTTAATTGAATCAAACTGATGCAAACGACAAGAAATATCCCTGTAAAAACTATTGAAATAAAATTATTTAATAATCTTACTTACAATAGGATTTCTAAGTTATCTATGAGGTAAAAAAGCCATAGATTAGCTGAACTAACCTATGTCTTCTATGGTTGAAATCCATTAATTTCGTTGCCTAAAAAGAATGGAGGTCATTATGTTCCTTCAGGCGTCGCTCTCTATCTCCCCGCAACTGCATTCTCCTTGTACTCCTACACGATAAAAGCAAAGTATAAAAGGAATAACAGGCAGAGCACATACATCATTGGATGCACTTGTTTAGAACGCTTTTGTGCGACTAAACAAATTGGATACAGAACAAAACCTAACCCAATTCCGATGACCACACTGGAAGTTAGCGGCATCATAATAATTGTTAAAAATGACGGGATCACGATTTCTAACTTTGTCCAGTTGATTCTACGGATTTCCATGGCCATTAGTGCACCTACAATAATTAATGCAGCTGATGTCACTTCCACTGAAATAACGTGAACAAGTGGTGAGAAGAATAAAGCAACGACAAAACAAGCAGCAATCACGACAGAGGTAAAGCCGGTTTTTCCTCCGACAGCAATACCAGCTGAAGATTCAACGCTGGTCGCAGGTGTTGATGTACCTAAAACAGCGCCAATTACACCCGCAGCCGAATCGGCAAGCAAGCCTTTACCGATATTCGGAATCCTATTGTCTTTCATCATGCCTGCTTGACTCGTTAAGCCAATTAATGCACCCGCTGTATCAAAAAAGGCTACAATTAAGAACGTGAAAATAACTGTCAGGAGCTCTGGCGTGAAAATCTCATCTAAATGGCCAAACACAACACCAAATGTTGGTTCCATGCTCGGGATACTGCCAACCATCGATGCAGGCACTTCGATTAATCCGAAAATCATACCAACAATCGTTGTAATAACCATACCGTAGAAAATACCGCCATTAATGCCGCGTACTAACATAATAATCGTCAGAATAAGACCTAGAACAGCTAGTAGTGTCATCGGTGACGTTAAATCGCCAATCGACACAATTGTATCTGGATTACCGACCACAATGCCACCATTTTTTAACCCGACAAATGTGATAAAGAATCCAATACCCGAAGCGATCGCATATTTCAAATCGATTGGGATGATATTAATAATCTTCTCACGGATTTTAAATAAACTTAATAGCATAAAAATAATGCCGGCAACAAAAACCCCCGTTAAAGTGACTTGCCAATCAATGCCCATTCCAATACATACTGAGAAAGTAAAGAATGAGTTTAATCCCATACTCGGTGCAATGGCGATCGGGAAGTTCGCAAGTACCCCCATCAGCAGTGTGCCGATAATTGCAGTAAGCGCAGTTGCGGTGAATACAGCCCCGTGATCCATTCCAGATTGACTAAGGATAATCGGATTGACGATCAAAATATAGGCAATCGATAAGAAGGTCGTAATCCCTGCGAGTGTTTCCGTTTTATAGGAAGTACCCCGTTCTGCAAATTTAAAAAAGTTTTTCATATTGGAATCTCCTATTTGCTAAATTAAAGATTGAACGGGAATGTGCCTACCTGTCATTTTAGAAATAATTCATTTATTTCCCTATAATGTAAAAAAAGCTTCGACCACTAGTTGGCCAAAGCTTTTCTACATAAAGGAAGTAAAATATACCAGTATTTTCCCATTCCTTGTAGTCAGCTAATATCGGTAGCTGGTAGAAACTTTCAAGCCATCTTCTTGAATTTATACAAGGTATATCTTTTGTTTTAAAAACAATAGGAAAATAATATCAAGTTTCATGCGAATCGTCAATGGCATAAATTGGAATTTATTTATGCCATTGACGAAGAAAAATATTCGAAACGAAACAAAAATTGATCAGATACTAGATCTACAAAAAAACTACAGTAAAACAACTGAGCACAAAAGCTGGGGAAATCTATATTACTACCCAAGCATCTAGTTATAACGTGGGTGCTTTAGCATCGGTAAGTTATTTAAAGCGATCGATTGCAGTATTATCTTCACCCTTTCTAAAACCAACATGCCATAAAAACGTATTTATGGAGTTAAATTCGATTGAGCATTTTTCATTTTCCTATACTGCCTGATATCTTCAACAACAGTAAACATAAGAACAATCCATAGAATAGGATTGGACAAAGATATTCCTACTTGGGAAACGCCCCCAAGCAATGTAAATACTATAATTAAAATGAACAAATACGATGTAAGTGTAACTTGCCATGCCAAATTGAATGGCAAGGAAGATTCATTTTAATACGATTTAAATAGAATCCAGAAAATAAGATCATTAGAAATAGTCCAATGAAAATTGGTGTTGATAGTCGTAAAAATTTGTTTAACTCAGGAAAGAAATCATAAATCAGTAACATTGTTATAGAAAGTAGAGTGAATACAGAAAATATCCAAGCTTTATTTATCATCTCAATACCCCCCTTTAGCTTATATACGAAGGCTTGGAAGCGCTGGTTTCAACTTCGGTTTACCCATTTACCAAAACTCTAATTCATATATATATTACCAGAAATAGTTCCCTTTCTCTCTCACTTATTGGAAATAAATAGATGGCTACCAGACTTAATAAAAATTCAGCTAACAACTTTCTGATGTCAACTACAAATTTCCCCAACTTTACGAAAGGAAAAAGATGGGCATGCAAGACAATTCTGATATAATCTATAGAACAGCTGTGTAAATGAAAGTCGCACAGTATTTGCATGACGATACATAGGAGACTTGCCGTTAATTTTGTCCCTTCAAGAAAGGCTAGGTTGTCTCAATGAGTAAAATAATGAAAGTTGTTGGGGCCGTTGCTATCATAAATATACTGGCCAGGTTGCTTGGTTTTTATAGGGAAATTGTGATAACGAATCAGTATGGAACGTCGAACACAGCGGATGCCATTGCAACAGCGTATACGATTCCAAATTTTATTTATCTTGTGGTGGGTGGTGGATTGACGACAGCATTTATATCTGTCTATCATTCAACGACATCTGATAAAGCCTTGTATGTTCGAAAGTCGCTTACAACTGTTCTTGCAACTGCAATTTCCGTAACTGCTGTATTAATCATCTTTGTAGATCCGACTTTGAAACTGTTCTTCAAAAACCGGGGTCCTGAAGAATATGCATTGTTACGCACCCTATATCTCTGGATGATGCCGTCCTCAATTATTTTAGTCCTATCCACGTGGATGAGCGGGGTACTGAACGTAAACGGGAAATACAGCCTGTCGAGTATTGCGGTTCTTCTATACAATACAGCCTTTGTCGGAATTGCTGTCTTATTAACCAGTTATTTCGGCCCTGAATCATTTGGGATTGGTGCATTATGTGGTGCACTGTTGATGGGCGGATTTCTTTATATAGGGCTTCGAAGATCGAGACTTTATTCATTGAAACCATCTTTTGGTATGACGGAAGATATGAAGAGGTTATGGGTGATCGCTTTGCCGATACTGTTTGGCGGAGCTTCGTTACAATTCTATATTCTCATTCATCGGATTGTATCTGAGCGTTTTGGAGAAGGAGTGATTACTTCAGTTAACATTGCTTCGAAGTCGACCGGTTTACCGCAGGCAATCTTGATGACCGCGGTGACAACCGTCATCTATCCTCTTCTTAGTAAAAAAGAGGGAGAAGGCAACATCGAGACAATCCGTGCACTTTATAAAAAAGGAATGATTTATCTATTTGCATTACTTGTTCCGGCAACAGTTGTCGCTTACGTCTTTGCAGAACCGCTAATAAGTCTCGTTTTTGAACGTAGAGAATTCACAAGAGAATCCGTCTTATTGACAGTACCTATATTTCGTGCATTTTCTCTGTCAATGTTTTTCCTTGCAGCCAATACCTTCATCACTCGATTCTACTATGCAAAAGCCAGTTCGATGGTGCCGGTACTATTTAGCGTGATTAGCGTCTTCGGCATTAATGTAGCAGTTATTTATTTGATGATGGACTCATTTGGTGCGTCGTCAATTGCTTATGGTACGGTTATTAGTGCTGCGGCAAACTTCGTGATGCTCGTTGTATATGCGAGGGTAAAGTGGAAATTATAATTGGAGAGATTCTTTTTTGTTTTCTAATAGATGAATAAAGTAATTTGCAGTGTACACTCATTTACTTGATAAGGGATACAATGGAACGACCCACAGGCTGTTCCATTGTGGTTTTCTCAAAGATACTCTTTAATTCTTCCCCCTTAATCTTCTGATATATGTAATTAAAAGTATAACTAAGAATAGAAATGCCACAGTAGACACGATCCCATGTCTGATATAATTTTTTTACAAAAACATCGAGTGAAGATTTCATAATCGTTGAACTGCCACCATTCTACTTGTTAACTCAATTGAGTTAATCTGTTACTGATCTTTTCCCATTCATGCACATCAGTGAAATGCCGTGCCATCTCATTTGTCTGAGTAGTTACACTTTCAGGATAATCTAGAACCTCCAGCAGTTTGATGGCATTCCTTGTTGTGGAAGGTCCTTCGTGAACTTTATAATCAAATAATACTTTACCGTCTTCAATCGATTCTCTGAAATGATAATTGCTATACAATTCCCCTGCAATTTCTGTTAACTCACTATCATGCGATGCGGAGATACTTTCAATCGTGTTTGTTCCTTTTAAAATCTCGTCGATAAATAAAATTATTGGTTTCTGTTCTTTACTAAGCTTATTGATTCTTTTAAGTGCTCAAAAAACAATCTCTCTAGTTTTCTTCTTTATCGCTGTTAGTGCACATCTGTTTGTGTTACGATTTTTATACGATAAAAAGATGAGAAAAAGGTGAATAGAGTGGGTATATTAGTTCCAATTGGGATTGGTTTTGGTAGTAACCTTATTATTTACCTTATAGTTTTGGGCATTTTAAAGGATAAAAAAAGAGCAACTAGTTCAACAGTCATGTCAACGATCTTATTAATTGTCGCTTCTTTTATAATTGGCAGATGGCTTGGAATGGGATTGCTTGTGATAAGTTTTGGAATGTTAATAGCCGCATTTTTTTTCCGCTTGATAAACTCACTAACGGATTCAGAAAATAACGCAAAGAAAAGTTAGAATGGTATAGGTATTAAAAATAAAAATAAAGCACAATATAAATTGCTTCACTTGTATCTACTGGTATGAATAGTTTATTCCATATCCAAGAACATAGGTTTGTGTATATTTGCTTGAATAAAGAAAGTATGTGCTCTATAATCTATTTTACCATTTAAGAAGTCAGAATAAATCCAATATTAGTATTTAATATACAGCTATCACAATTACATATACGGAAAGAGTAAATAGACGCTACTCTTTAGTAAAGAATATCGTCTATTTACTTTGGAAGGAATCAATTTAGATTTTCTTGAGTGAAGGATTGCACGTGTGCCTATTATTCTTGGTCAACATTTTCACCATATAACGCTTTAATCGACTTTGCTATTGCTTCCAAAAAGGCTTCCTCTTCCTGTGTCAGAATGGTAGGAAACGTAAAATTCACACTATCAGCTTTCATTGATTCTTGTGCTTTCTGCATTTGTTTTGCCAATTCCTCTTTGTCACCTACATGTTTCATTGCAATCTCGGATAATTTTACGGCCACTTCAAACGCTTCAGGTGAATGTGGAGATACCCCATCCCTCATCAATTGCTTGATTGTCGATAACCAATCTAGCATTTCAATATCCATTTGAGCTCGCTGCTCTTTCGGAAGGGAAACAAATTGTTCAGCCACGTCTTCTGGATAGTATTCTTTCACCCATTCTAGTTGATCTTGTTCATTTTCCATCTTAAAAAGAAGGGAACTTAACACTTTCCATGTAATGGGCTTTCCTTCTTTCAAAAGAAATTGTACATGCTCAACTGCTTCGATGGATCGATTTAACTCATCTCTCTTTTCCGTTAGGAGTGCATGCTGCCAGGGCAATGACTTTTCAAGTTGTTGAGATGTGTCTGAGTCGTTATCAATTAAGTTTTTGATTTCCTGTAACGAGTATCCTAAAAACTTCAAGGACTGGATTTGCTGCAGTTTCGTTAACTCTTTAAACCCATACAACTTGTGACCAGAGGCATTTTGCTTTGTTGGTATCAGTAATTCTAATTTCTCGTAAAATCTTAACGTTCTAACCGTTGTTGTGGTACGCTTTCCAAATTCACTAATTGTGAAAGCATATTCTTCAGTATCCATAAAACTATCCCTCCATTACTATTGGTGTAACTTTAGTTTAACGTGTGACGTAAGGGAAGGGGCAAGCTAAAAATAATTAGAATTAAAAAATCCCCCCTGTGATGTGAAGAGTTCAGGAGGGATTTCGTCATAATTAGATGAAAGATCTTTTAAATTTCGTTCTTTGACTTTATTTACATGTTGAAAATTTCTTAACAAACATCATGACTGATTGTCCAATGTATTTTAAACACAAGTAAATTGTCTACTTTGTAAAGTTAAGTTCCCACGTTATCCCATTTCTATCTGTGACAATAGCGTGTTTCGCCCCCCAGAATGTGTCTTGGAGCTCCATTTTAATTTCTCCATCCTTGGCCAACTCTTCATAGACGTTGGTAATTTCCTCTTCACTTTCAAGATCAGGACCAAGCAAAATGCTAGTACCTTGTACGGTTTCCTCACCAAAAACGTCAGCCATATACAAAATACAATTTTCGTTAATATGTAATTCAGCATGAATGTACTTACCTTCATACCCCTTGAACATTTCAATGCCATCCGATAACTGGGTGTTTTTTATTTCTCCGCCAAAAACTTCTTTATAGTACTCAATTTCTTCTTTACAATTTTTAATCCTTAAATGTGGTACAATTCTTTTCATTTTAATTCCTCCCTATTTTTGTTTGGTACCTATGCAAGTTTCGTTTATAACAATTCAACTACACTTGTGCTTGATGCTTAACTACAAGGTGTCATCTCTGTCGATTACACGCCTATGTCAAGTCTGTTTGCCCACGGCAAGAAAAATAACATGATCAAATTACTGTCTTAATTCAGGTAGCTGTAAAAAAACTCCTTCTATAAGTACTGTCGAACCAGGCAGAATTTCAATTTCTTTCCGTATAGCCATCCGTTTCCTTATTATGTAGCTCGATTATCCGCTTCAACTTTCCGCCTTTTCTTAGTAGTTCCTGTAGCTCGTTGATCAAATCAATATACACCTTTGGCAACTTCACTTTTAACTTCTGATCTGGAGCTATATTCTGACTAATACTTTTAGCTCCAGTTTCAATGGCAAAATCTTTTGCTTTCTGTAAGGGCAATTCCCCTAGTTTTGATACGCTATTCAGATCTTCAATTGTAGCATTAACATGTAGGATGTCTGTGCGTCAAACTATTATGTTTGTTTTTTACACAGGCACCCTATAAATTAGATGTATTTATTCCTTTCGCCATCCATTCTCTTCCCCATCCGCTCAACCATAACACCGGCATAGCGGTTATAAAACGGCATGTCATCTTTTTTCCCCCACCTGACGAGGAGATGCCCGATAAACACTAGCCAGACAAGCAAGGAAAATCCAGCCAGCCCAAAAGCAGCTAGGTTTAGAATGACGTCATCTTTCATTTCTGAAGTCAAGACTCTACTGGTTGCGGAAAATAAAAACGGCATATACAAAATCCAAAATCGTCGATTGTATCTCCTAAATTGACTTCCTTTTATTGCGATAAGCCGAGCACGAATGATTTTTCCGCCGATTGTCTGTCCCCTCCAAACTGCCGGAAGGATAACGATCAAGAAATAAAAGGCAACGGCAAAAATGAGGGCCTTGCCCAATGTACTCGTCGGCGCAAACAATGGACTTATGAGATTAGCGAGCAGTTTAGCTACCATCACATTTAACAGCACTTCAAACAGCTGCGCGCCAAATGTCGCCTGCTGCTGTCCATCGTAAAACTGTTCTTGCCTGTCCAAGGCATCTTTCGACGGAATGAACATCAGAAAAAGCGGGGCAATCAAGAAACCCAGAACGGCGCCGGCTGTATTCGCCAGTAAATCATCAACATCAAACACACGATAAGGGCAGGCAAACAGGTCGAATACAGCGGTTCGCTGAGTGATTTCAAAAAACAGCGAAACGCCTAACCCCATCAATGCAGCGTATTGCCACTTTTCCCTATTCTTAAAGAAGTACCGTATATAGACACCTAACGGAAATAGCAGAAGAACATTGAAAAATCGGACATAAAAAGAAGGTGCCGACAGCAAATTAGCATACGTAGAAGGAACAATCCAATGGAAATTAACTTCCCGTTGAATATCCCGGATAAATTGGAACGGACGCGTTTGGACAAGAATCTTGCCGGACGGAACTTCTCCGCAGTTTTGAAAACTGAAAGGCATCGGAAAAATGACTAAAAAGTACGCACTTAAGCTGTAAAAAATAAAACTGACAAGAAGTGCCGTTTTCCAAAAGCTGAAATACCCGTACTTGCGGTATTGAAAAATGGAAAATGGCAATGTCAGCAATACGGCAAGGAACACAAAAACGACGCCGGCAATGAAAATAGGCATTAGATAGGATTGCATTGTTTATCCCTCTTTTATTTGTAGTGTGAACGCCAAGAACAGCTTATTAAGTACATACCCTTTTTCATTTAAGAAACGCAATGGTTGGTAGAATGATTTTAAATTCATTGCAAGCCATATTATTATTGTCTGCATGTTTGAATTTACCATGCCTGACTAATGAAATCTCCATACTAAATCCTTCTTGCCATGCGAGCATTGTTCAATTAAATAGGCCGAGTGCGATCTATAGCTGTTAAACAATCTTCGCCCATTAATTGAAGTAGATTAATCTGTCTTATTTTCTCTTTTCGAACTTGTCTTAAGTCGAGATGGGGTTAATAGTGGTCGATAAAATAGTAACTTAAAAATTCTTTAAAACACACTACTGGTGGATTTTCTGTACAATGCGTATAACCAAGTGCACCAGTTAATTGGAACGGTGAAACTATTTATCAATAAAATGATGGGAAGGAGATATTGCAAATAGTAATTCTTCTCCAATTAAAACTTTTACCTATTTTCATTCGTATTCACTATTAAAATAGGTAAAAGTTTATTGGCAATAGACCATAGACCATACCTAAATGCAATAGGCGAACGAGAGGTTGATGTTTATGAGGAAGAAATCCTGAAAGTTACATAATGAAAAGAATGAAAAACGACTACGAATCATTCTTCTCTTTTTAATGGTCATGATTGTTTTGGTTATAATAGGGGGCAGTTTAATTACAACCAATAAGTTTGGGATGGATCTTTATAAAGCATTCGTCTATCATTTTATTGGAATGTCCTTTTTGTTTGCTGCTGGTTTGACATTCTGTTTACTTATTCTGTATCACGTCTTTTTGATTACTGTTTATAATCCTCAGAGGATCAAAAAATCATCAGTCATCAAATTTGCATGTGGTGGGATATTTACCTTAATCATTACCATAGTTTTATTAGTTTTCGGTGGAACTGCAGCTAAAAAGTCTATCCAGAGTATGAAAGATTATGAGAATGGCGAATGGCAAGTCGAAGACGTATTGGTTATGGATATATATAGGGGATCTCGTGGACATAAAGTGTCTTTTCGTTCTAATAGTGTACTAATTGAAATCGATAAAGGTGAAATGACACTCTATTTTGAGGATTCTCTAATATATAAAGGGGAGAAGTATCGTTTCACTTATTTAGATGCAACAGACACGATTATCAAGGTCGAAAATATCATAGAGTAAGTATTTCAATAGTCTATTTTTTCTCCATCATTAACTAAAAACCAAAGCTTTGGGTCATCGCCATATTCAATGATGTTGGCTTTAAATTCGTTTCCACCTTCAGTTTTAATACTTACTTCCTCTATTTGGAAAAACGTCCATCTTCTCAATTAGACTTAGACTAACCTTACTTATTGAGCCAATATGAAAAAGCCACCTTCTTAATCGAGTCGGTGGCTGTTTATTTATTGTAAGAGCTGTTCATTAACTCACTTTAAATTGGCGATGTGTTTTCCGGATTTCTTGTACAAACAACTGAAATCGTTCATGAGTACATCCTTAAAACATCGATTCAATTGCTGAACGGGCTTGATTACTCAATAAGAAAAAGCTGCGCTGTAAAGGCAGCTGATTGTTCAACTAAAGCGCCCGATAACAGTATAGTGAATTACTGATTTCTAAAATCAAACTTATCTTTCGGTACATCTAGCGAATGTCCATTAATCATTAAATTGTCATTATCAAGCCACTTTATATCTGCACTATCTTCCTTGTGATTCCAGTAAATATTCTTCGCTTTTCTATCTTTTTGATTAAAGACTAACTCGCCACGTACTGTATATGACGTTGTAGCCCCACCGTTAGCAACGTATGCCTTTAACGTATACTTACCATCAGGAGAACTTTCTTCCGTAAGATACTCACTTGTCGGCAACCTATTCATATTAAAGAATGCCCAATATACTCCATAACCAAGTAGCCCTACAAAAAGCAGCGCTACTACTCCAATTGTAAAGAAAATCGTTTTATAAACTTTCTTTTTTTCGTTTCTTGGTACCTTTTCAGTCCCCACTAAAATACACCCCTATCCAAGAATCTGGCCCGATAATGTAAAATGGGCGCTTCTTTATGCTGTTAAAGCCCCCGATTCTGGAATTGTAGTACTCAAATTTTAACACTTTTCTTAACCAATTTGTCTTTAACATTTAATATCAGTTCAAACAAGAAAAAAGCTAATAACCCACTCCAAAAATAAACGTTGGAGAGAACAAGCCACTTTCTTTAAATAAATAATAAAAATAGTTTACGGCAGAAACTAGCAAGTAAGCATAAAAACCAAAAATCATTCCTTTTTTAGAGTTGAATGATTCCTTTTCACTCATTTTCCTGAAGAACATTATTTGTCACTTCCCTTAACTTTACAAAATGCCCCGATTCAAGCACAGCGTTTATTCAGCATCTGTGCCCGATTGCTTTAAAGCTTATTGGTTAGAAGCTTACTCTTCCTTTCGTTCTCCTTTTGCTTGTTGCCAAAAGAAACCAAAGAAAATTAAAGTGGCTAAAATAACACCAAACAAAGTACATGGCCATCGAACCTCAGATTTGAAAACCCAATCCTTAATCAGAAAAATAACAAAGCACTGAACTACGAAAATAACGCTTTTTTGAGTATATTTTTACTAGTCATAGAACCTCCATTCAGAACAAAGTGGCCCGGTTGGTGAGAGGAAACAAAGCCTTGTAGTAGAATTGCGGATTTTTTCTATACTCGCCTATTAGTTTTATATAAAAATGAACCTTAAATCTTAGCCAGTTGCTTTTCATCACACGCCCGGTTTCGCTTCAAACATATACAACTCATCTCCGTCCAAAAACAGTATCCATTTCTCCCGGTTGCTCACCAATTCCGGTTCGACAGCCGTACCATTCGGCTTGATCAACTTAATTTCATGAACAACCTTACATTCATCACCTTCACGCTGCATCTCAAAAAGTGACCGACCCCATCTTTCCCGATACGCAATGATGGTATCCCCGTTCACCGCAAACGACTGGAAACCCAGACCTTCGGGCGAATAATACACTGTCCGTCCGTCTTTTCGTACTCCAATCTTCGAATCAATACTGAAGAAAAACCAAATCCTGTTTTCAGCATCACTGGTAAGCGCTAAACACTCAAAAATGGAATACTCCTTGTCCTCTTCCATTGAGTCGATCTTATGACCTGACGCATTCCAGCCAACAAGACCGCTACGACCGATTGGTTCCTCCCAGCCATAATTGCCGAAAACCCCTTCATCAAAGTACCCTGTCCAAATTTCCTGGTTCTTCGTAACGTACACATGCTCAATCCCATCGCCTAGGCAAAACGACCGGATCAAACGCCCATTTTTATCATACACCCTTGCGTTTTCCTCAATATTCTGCGCATCATGGTAATACGATCGCGCACCGACAAGCAATATATGTCCATTATCGATCGGCTGTATATAATGATAATTCCACTTCTCTTCCGGCAAATGCACAACTGTCTTCTGACCGTCTTTCACATGGACGACATGATAACTATAGCTTTCTTCCGTAACCGTTGCAGGAAAACAGCCATTAATTAAAGGTGGCCGCTCTTCCGCCAGCAGGACGAATAGATCGTTATCATGGCCGATGGCAATCGAAACAGGATTCGCAGATTTCAGCTCTTCGTTCAGGTTCACTATAGGACTTGAGTGTATTTCGATTGTTGAATTCATTTTTTCCCGTCCACCTTTCTTGGATATAAAAGAGTGTTTCTTAACTCTGGTAGAATGTCCTGTTCTGGCAGGTCTTTGCAGCAAACGTGCTCGATAGTTGCAAACCAATAAGCACGCACCCTTAATCATCGTGTATCTTGTCTGAATAACAATTTGAAAATGTAATCTATAATAATGCCATAGATTAACCACACGAAAAGATGCACCAATAAGCCTGGAAATAAGATTTTGGAATGTTCGCTATCATAAAGAAAATCGTGAATGTTAAGCGCCCAAAATGTTTTTCCTAGCAAGGGATCAAGGGCGAATATTATATCTTTAACTGGGTTATACAACAGTTCAATTATATAATGAATCACCGCCAATACAGGCAGCCAAAAAGAAAAACGTTTCAAAAATGACATGAATTCCCCCCTCGACTTCTTGCCAATTTCACTATTAAATAAACCAGTTATCTAAGAACCAGTACAATTCATTTCACACGACAACAACATGGCATCATTGCAACACAACATTATGAGGCAATAGTGCTCGATTCTCGATTATTGCTACTGATGGCAAGGCGCATTAATTTATAGTGGTTAAACAAGTGTATTTTCAGCATAATTGTGGTAAGGTGAAGATATAAAAAAAAAGACCGAGTGCTGTGAACACCCGGTCAGTGCAGCTGACATCCGCTTGAAGTGCGGTTGGCCAGTAATCAAGGTGTTTTCATAAAGAGTAACTACCCTGCTTTCTTGCACGTTAGCGGAGGGTGGTTACTTTTTTCTATTGATGAATAGAGCAATCATCGCTACAATCACTGTTGCCATTGCTGCGAGGAACATTCCAAATTGGAATAGCATGTTCATTGCTTCGTATGTCACCATGTAAACACCCCCTTTCACAAGGGAGTGCCAACCGCCCATCCGCTGTTATGTAGCTGCTCACTCTATTCTATCACTTTATCAGATAGAATAGAGTGAATTCTGCAAACATATAAACGCCCTTTTTAAGAAAATGGCTAATCATTGAATATCCGGCCCTTCTTTATGTCGTAAAAGCGCCCGATAATTTAATAAATTAATTCAACGCTTCTACTTGTTTTTGATAAGCCTTACTAAACAATATAATATTGCCCAAGGAAGAATAAACTGTGTAATCCACTCCATTACACTTGGGAGCATATACAAATACCGTATTTGTACACTAAACAACTCTAAAATAAACCAAATTATTAACACAAGTGCAATGATGTAAAAAGTCTTATCTAATCGTGTTTTCCCCATAAACACTTCCCCCTCTAAGCTCTTCAATCTTGCCCTTTTTTGGTAAACATTTATGCGACAACTGCGCCCATTAACCGAAGAATACAGAATAAACTACAAAAGCTACTACTAATACCAAAATCATGATCCCAGTACCCTTCCAACCTAATCCACCGACCAAATCGGAAAGATTGCTTCCGTGAATACTGCTCGCAGGATGTTTTAATTCCTTCTGCCTTAGCCTCTCTCTTTTCTCTTCAGGAGTTTCGTTATCTCTGTTCATTTCTTCGCCTCCTAAGAACTATAATCTGCAAAGTGGCTTAATTCAGGCACAACGTTTATTCAACATCTGCGCCCTTTTGTAGAAAGTCACTTAAACACGGTTTAAATGTGTTTCTTGAAATTTTGTTGGATATTTTAGCCCGTACCCAAACATCCGATCCATCCCAATATGAGCTATCCAAATTAAGCTAATCATCAAAGCAATATTGTTATGCGTCGTTAATCCAAAGATCAATAGTGCTGCTGGAATGGTGTACGTATGAAATAAGTTATACAGAATCGAACCAATCTTAACGTTTTTTAAATACCCAAGCGCTGCCAAGTCTGGTGCTAACAATAAAACTAGAAACACGATCCAGCTAAATTGTAGATGGAAGTAAAAATAAATGCTCAACGCCAGAACTGCAAACCCTTCAACATGCAGTAATATTTTATTCAAAAGCCATTCACCCTTCATATTCTTATTGTAAGCCCACTTTTCTCAGCTAAAGGCACTAACTGCCGAATGGGCGTAGATCTGCTCCACTGCAATCTGCGCCCGCTTGAGGAAGATTTATTAATGATATCTTCTGTTCAAGTTGTGACCTTTTCTATAACTCCAAAAAACGTAGCCACTAAGACATAGCTGCACCATGCCAATAATTAAAAAGGGGCCAGTTACCATATACATTTCACCAACGGCAATGTACTGAAAAGCCAAACCGAACAAGAAAATTGTTCCCATAACAGCAGATGCATACCAAGAACTCTTCTGTTCTTTTTTAAAACTTAACACTGCTGCTATAAGATTACCGAATCCAAATAGGACGATCGCTAAAATCCCAGGCATAATCCAACTGTTAAAAGGAAGATTGGACACCCAACTGTCGGGATACGGATCGGCAAAAAACGTTCCATTACTCGACGTTATCATTTGGACTCCCAGCCAAATTGCACCCATCGCCAAAAATACATCATAAATGCCCAACACGGTTGTACTAGTTTTACGCATTACCTTCCCCTCCCCAAATAATGACTTATAAACGTTTTAGCATAACTGTTAAACAATATGACTCATTAACAGAAGGGCGTATCTTATTTTCTTTCATTAATAAATGTATCCACCATCCATTCATTAAATTTTTCTTTCTCTTCAAACTGCGGATAATGAGCTGACTTCTCGAAAGTAATAAAATGCTTATCTTCGGCTGCAATCGTATCGAAATATTTTTTTGCTGCATTAGATGACGTCATGTAATCGTATTTACCCATAACAAAATATAAAGGACTGTCAAGAGTTGATACAATATCTGGTAACGGATTTTCCAGCATATGATTTACCAGCTTCTCTTGAGAGTACCCCATCCCATAGTTATAACGAATGACATCTAACAAATTATACTCGCTGCTTAATAATGTTCCTAAAATATCACCATCGGGGTTATCGATGATTCTAGTAGATCCGCCATATTTCATTACGTATTCCCTCGGGGTAACTATTTCACCGTTTCCAATCTGTTCAGTTAATCCTTGTAAATATTCTATATCATCAGGATTACCAGCCTTTTCAGCTTGGGTAATGCAGTAATTCAAACTTTCTTTCTCGCTTTCTATTGTATCGCTCATCTGACCAATCCCCACATACGCTTCATACTTCTCAGGAGATTTATTGGCCGCTTGCATGCCAATGTATGTACCAGATGAATGAGCCATAAGGATAACCTTTTCTTTCCCAAGGTGTTCAGATATATAGTCTGTCAATGCCAATAGGTCATCGACCAATAAATTCGTTGATAGATTGGAATAGTCTTCAAAAAAGTGATATGACTTCCCGCTTGCTCTCTGATCGTAATTAACAACCGTGAAATTAGATTCCAATAAATCTTGGTATTTAACAGCGTATGGTGTTTCTGGTGATCCCGGTCCTCCATGTACTACAATAATGACAGGGTTATCCTGATCCGTTCCACGTATCATGATTTCATGACCAGTGCCATTTATCTCCACTTGTTCTAATGTACTAATACTGTTATCTCCTTTTATATTTGATGTCCATGTGGGAAATACGAGTCCTATTGCGAGTAATGATAAAATAGCAATTGCAATGCCTAAAATGTATTTCATTGTTTTCTTTTTACGCTTCATGTAATTTTTGTTTCCTTCCTGATCCAATTAAATGACCCGTTTGCCTGATCCCGATTTTTATAACTTTCGATAGAACTTATGCATAGCGAAAAAACCATATACAGCTAAAACGAAACCTACAATGACAACCAAACTGACGAATGATAATCCAGACGTATCAGCTTACTCCTAAAGTAATCGACTTTCTCGTTATACGAGTAAAAATGGAAATAGTTTCAACAAATGGCTTAATTGAAGCACGATATACAGTAGCCATGCTTTTATTTACTTCTTAGTACGTCGTTTCAGTGTTATATATCCACCGCCCAAAAATAATGCCACAATTAATAGATAGATATATAGTTGATTAGTGTTTGTTGAATTTTCAGTCGTCAAGTCAATTGATATTTGTTCTGTCGATCCTTCTCCTTTCCCTAGATCCTGCTTCTCCTGATCAGCTGCTGACAAAAGAGTAGTCCTTGAACAAATACTTGCATTAAGGTTGCCGGCATTTTCATGTGCATAGACTAAATACTCGTTATGTAAGCTAAATTCAAAGCCGCAACTTTCCGAACTTCTTTCTGTGTAGACAACAACCTGTGTTTGATTGATTCCTTTCCATGATTCCTCCACTTCAAAAACTACAGCAATTGGATCAGCAGATGATTGAATTGAACTATTCTGATTCTTATCTGCTATCTCGATGACTTTCCCTGAGAAAACCGCTGAACTTTGTGTCATTTCTTCTTTGACAGTACCTAGCTCAACACAAGAGCAAGCATAACTTGTATTAGGTAAATAATTAAATACGAAACTAGTAGTATTATAAATAAAATTATAAACTTAACTCTAACGATTTTTGCATTTCCCTTTGCCAAAATAATCCCCCCGATTGATGAACTCCTTAATTACGAGTTATATCCGTAAGAAACTGCAAAAATTAATGCTGCTAAAAACAAACCAAATATAAATACACTTAAAAAAATAATCATCCCAACTATACTCCTGGTATATTGGAAATTATTCTCCAAGTCGCAAGCAATAGAATTACATTAAAATTGAAAGGTGAATAGAGCGTTCTTTGATTATGTACCACAAATACACTTTGTTCACCTCTACTTCCTTGCTTAATTAAATAATCTGCGCAGCCCTTATTCGGCAATTGCGCCCGATAATGGAACAGTGTACAATCCATTGATTTCCACGAAGATTATTTTATGTTTAATTTTTCATACTCATCTGTACATACTTTTTCTTTGTTTCCAATTGGAACAGTATACGTTGTTAATCGAACTCTTACATCTTTGCTGTACTCGCCAAATGTACTTTGGCCAATATTTTCTGCTGGTATTTCTGAAATTTCACCGTCTTTATTAACGTAATAGTACTCAATATTGTGGAAACCTGAGTTTATCTTACCTTTCCAACCAAAATCAGCAGGTGAATTAGTCAAAAGAATTCCGTCTTTATCAAGATGATACTGAATAGTGTGTTTCCTAACTTCGAGATCATGAACACCTCTAATGTTGTAAACAATACTGGCGCATCCTTCAAAGCCTTCAGGTATATAAAATGCTTCGTCAAATGGCCTTGATACCCACCAATCTTCGTTGTAAGGTTGAAATGTATTTAATAAATCTTCTGTGTTTTCATACCGAAAAGCATTTATCACAGAACTTGTCGCGCGCGCCCGTTTGTGTAAGAACGTTTACGAAATATTTGACATTCTTTACATATCCCTATCGACTAAGTATAATAGACCTGTAAAGTCGGTTTCAATGAGCATTTCAATTATATATAAGAGGTGAATTTTGTGAGTGCGGTAGTTTCTAAATAAGAAAACATTATAGGAAATAAGGAAGTATTAACAACAGGGGATTTCAGTTAGTTTCACGCCCCTTATTTTGTTGTGGACTTATTTCCACTTATGAAGATACCTACCATACTTTACAAAAAAGTGCATCACTTCATGATTAGAACTATCGTTATTGATGGTTTTATTTATGTATTTTATTTTTGCATTGTAAACGTAAGCTGCGGTGGATACTGCAGCTTTTTTATATTTATATTCAACTCATTGAAATTTCCTGCTAGGTTTCTTCATTGCTGATCTATTCATCACATGGAGGAGAATGAAAAACATGAATGAAAGTACTTTTGAAAAATTACAGTATAACGAACTAAAAGAGATCATAAAATCTTATTGTGTTAGCGGTCTAGGCAAACAACTATTTGATAAATTAATTCCAAGTTCTAACTTAAAAGTAGTCAAACATCGATTAACTGAAACATCTGAAGCACGTGCCATTCTGGATGCAGGTGGTAACGTACCTTTCATGGGTGTTTCCAACATTGAACATACAATTGACAAATTGGAAAAGGGCATAATTTTAACTCCATCAGAGCTTTTAAGTATTTCCGATTTTTTAAGAGGTTGCCGAAAAATAAAAGTTTTCATGTCCAGTAAAGAATTTTTTGCTCCGACATTATCGTCCTATGCCAATTCCATGACAGAATTCATGTCGGTAGAAGAGGATATTAACTTTTCTATAAAAAATAATCAGATTGACTCGGATGCCAGTAAAGAACTCAAACGTGTTCGTCATCATATCCAAACAACCGAACAAAAAATAAAGGAACGATTAAATAAATTTCTCAACAGTAGCACAAACAGAAATTATATTCAGGAATTTATAATAAGTATCAAGAATGGTCACTATACCATACCAATTAAATCCTCCTACAAAAATCAAATACAGGGAACTATCATTGAAATATCATCTAAAGGTTCGACAGTCTTTATGGAACCTAGTGTGGTGGGAAAATTAAGTGTTGAATTAGCAACATTAAAATCCGAAGAGGCCATGTTGGAATATCAAATACTAGCTACTTTAACAGGGTTAGTGACTGAAAACCTTCAAGCCATTCATATTAATATTGGGCTTATATCCCAGTATGATATGATTTTTGCTAAAGCTAAATACAGCAAACATGTGGATGGAATTGAGCCAAACATAAACGATTATGGGAATATAAAATTAATAAATTGCAAGCATCCATTACTATCGGGTCATGTTATACCGCTGCAGTTTCAGATTGGGAGCGATTATCGCAGCTTAATCATAACTGGACCTAATGCCGGTGGAAAAACAATCGTGCTGAAGACAATTGGCCTTGTTACTTTGGCAACTATGTCTGGGTTCCATATTACCGCTTCGAAAGAAACCGAAATTGCAGTATTTGAGCGTATGTTTGTCGATATCGGTGACAATCAGAGTTTAGAAAATGCACTTAGCACGTTCTCTTCTCACATGAAGAACTTATCAGAGATACTTCGATCAGTAAATAACAATACCCTGTTACTATTTGACGAGATCGGCAGCGGAACAGAACCAAATGAAGGAGCAGCATTAGCAATCTCCCTCTTAGAAGAGTTTTATCTTAAAGGATGTATTACCGTTGCAACAACGCATTATGGAGAAATAAAACGTTTTTCCGAAATGCATAGTGACTTTATGAACGCCGCTATGCAATTTAATAATGAAACATTGAATCCATTATTTAAACTTCTCATCGGGCAGTCTGGGGATAGTAATGCTTTATGGATCTCTAGAAAAATGAATGTTCCTGAAAATGTTCTAAAAAGAGCAGAGGATTATATGAAAAATAAAGAGTATCGCTTGGAACGATTAAATGAAAGCAAAATTCTAAGGTCAAAAACAGAGGTTGAGAAAGTTAAAAATAATATCGACTATCAAAAAGGAGACCGGGTAAAACTGCTTGACCACGATGACTTTGGAATAGTGTATAAAGAAAAGGACAACTATTCTAACGTTACTGTGTATTATCAAAATCAATTTATTGAAGTAAACGAAAAACGCTTGGTATTAGAATTAAAAGCTGAAGAGTTATATCCAGAGGGCTATGACTTAGACACTTTATTCATTGACTACATTACTAGAAAACTAAATCATGAAATAGAGCGAGGATCGAAAAAAGCACTTCGTAAAATCCAGAAAGAAATTCGAAATAATAATAAGTAAACAAAAGATTCCCACTTTCATACGAAGGTGGGAATCTTTTGTACGTTAACACGCCTGCCGATTAACCACATATTGGAAGCTCTCATCCCCATCTTTCTCTAAATGTTTTTTCTCAATACTTCCATTGGTATAGATACCATTACTGTTTCCCCTATCTTATTGTTCTTTTGGGTTTTATTTAGTTTTTTAAACTCTCTAAAAGTATCGTTGTTTTTTATAAAATTACGTCCTATTTGTTAAAAAGACCTTGCCTTTACCTTTTTCGGAAGTTTCTACGACACGAACCGCTTCTTTTACTTTTACTAAATCATAGTGAGAGTCCATTTCCGTCAGTTTTAATTGGTTATCATTTAGTAATGTCAGTAAATGATTGAATGTTTCTTGCCACGTATCCGTTGAAACATTTTTATTCCAATGCCGCAAGTGAAAAATGTTCGCGTGTACTTTTGCTTTTTTTTACAATATCTGCCCAGTTTACTTGGATTCCTGATAACAGGCCAATCGTTAAAAACTTTCCATTAGGACGTACACAAAAAGCCAATTCGTTTCCAGATGATCCGCCTACAGAGTCAACAGCAGCATCTGCACCGCATCCGTTGGTCAGCTCCATCACCATCTTTTGTAGAGGGGTTTCTGCTGCATTGATGACATCAGTAGCGCCCAGATCAAGTAGTTGTTCTGTATAGACGTTATTTCGCGTCACCGCAATCAAACGAAAACCCAAGACCTTCGATAATTGAGCAAAAATATGCCCGATGGAAGAACCGCATGCATTCACCAATAACGTATCATTCGGTTTTAATTGTAAAACTTCTGTACTCACAATCCACGCGGTAAGTGGATTGATGTACATCTGCGCAGCCGTAAAATTATCGATAGAATCAGGGATAGGCACTGCCCATTCCGCTGCTGTTTTGACGTATTCCTGCCAAGTACCTTCCCCGCGCAAAGGTAACACGCGCTTTCCAATAAGATGTTGAGAAACGGAAGCGCCTACATCTTCCACAATGCCGACACCTTCATACCCCGGTATATTAGGTAAAGAAATTCGATGAGCATACGCTCCTCTAATTGAGATTAAGTCAGATGGGTTAATAGGACGTGCTAACATCCGAACAAACACTTCATGATCCTTCGGCGGTTCGATCCTTTTATGTTCAATTTTCAATACGTCTAAAGGACTTCCAAACTCGTGAAATGTAATACATTTTGCATCCAATTCAATGAGACCTCCTTCATTTACGGTACTTAGCGCGCTGAAGATGATCTGAAAATTACCTACATTAGTTTCGATCAAGTCTCTCTTTTGTAGCTACTGAAATAAATTGAATAAGAAATCAGCTATGTATGTTTCCAGTAATGCGGCTAGCAGAATGATCGGTAAAACAAAATAAACATATGTTTTCCAGTGGTCAAGAGTCTTTTTTCTAAGCGATATACTGATCTTATCCTTACAGATCAGAATGATTCTCCTTCACATGTGCACAGATCATAGAACGATTCGATTGCGGCATGGATAATGATTTTGCTAAAGATAGTTAAGCTTTTTACTTGATTTCATTAATAAATGTATCAGACATCCATTCATGAAATTTCTCTTTTTCTTCAAGATGCGGGTAATGAGCTGATTTCTCAAAAGGGACAAAATACTTGGATTCGGCTTCTATCGTATCGAAATACTTTTTTGCTGCATTTGATGTGGTCATATAATCATCTGTACCCATGACGAAATAGAAAGGGATTTCAAGTTTTGTCACAATTTCCGGCAATGGATTTTCCAGCATATGGCCTACTAACTTCTCTTGAGAGTACCCCATTCCCATATTGTAGCGAATAACATCCAACAAATTATATTCATTGCTAAATAAAACTCCAATATTATTGCCATCAGGATGATCAATTTGTTTTGTGGATCCGCCATATTTCATCACGTATTCTCTCGGAGTGACCATTTTGCCATTTTCAATTTGCTCTGTTATCCCTTGTAAATACTCCACATCATCAAGATTTCCCACTTTTTCAGCTTGCGCGATACAGTAAGCCAAACTTTCTTTCTCACTTTCGAGTGTATCACCCATCTGCCCAATCCCAATATACGCTTTATATTTCTCAGGAGATTTATTGGCTGCTTGCATGCCAATGTATGTACCTGACGAATGAGCCGCAAGGATGACTTCTTCTTTCCCAAGACGTTCTGCTATATAGTCTGTCAACGCTATTAGGTCATTAACCAATAAATCCGTGGATAAATTGGAATAGTCCTCAAAAAAATGATACGACTTCCCGCTTGCTCTCTGGTCGTAATTCACCACAGTAAAATTTGTTTCCAATAAATCTTCATATTGAACAGCGTAGGGTGTTTCAGGTGATCCAGGTCCGCCATGTACAAGAATCATAACAGGGTTATCTTTATTCGCTCCACGTATCATAATTTCATGTTCCACCCCATTTATTTCCATTTGTTCTAGTGTACTTATACTCGCATCACCTTTTATAGTGGATGTCCAGGTGGGAAAGAAAAGCGCTATCGCGAGTAATGCTGCGCTGGTGAGGGCACTATACATAAGGTATTTCATAATTTTCCTTTTACGCTTCATATCATTTTTTATTCCTTCCCGATTCAATTAATAAGTTCGGTTCTGGTACAGCCTTGTATCATCAGTTCGCCAGCAGGCAGAAATCGCTCAACCTCATCTATCAATATAGTGAGCAGATGCCAGAGGATTACACAACTTCATATACATCTCCTCTGCTGGAAAATACCTGCGTTCGTACTTGCTAATAATCTCTTCCTTCGTGCCGATATAGACATCTCTGTCGATTACACGCTTGAGTCTCGTCTGTTTGTCGACTTCAAGAAAAATGACATGATCCACATACGGTCTTATCTCAGGACGCTGCAGAAAAACCCCTTCGATAAGTACGATCGAGCCAGACGGAATGTCAATTTCTTGTTCGATATAACCATCTGTTTCCTTGTCATAGAGCTCGATTGTCCGCCTCACTTTGCCCCCATTTTTTAAGGGGACTAACAGCTCGTTGATCAAATATTCATAGCGCCATTGCAAATAATAATAGCCATACCACTCTTCATACTCTTCGTTGTAACGGATCTTTTTAGGATGAATGAAATCATCCAGATGAAAAAGGTGCACGCCTTTTATCGCCTGCTGAAGATCCCGCGCATATGTCGATTTTCCTGAACCTCCCAAGCCGTCGATTCCGATCACGACGGTGTAGCCGGTATGTAAGTTGGGTAAATTTGCTGACACGTTGGAACTACCTCCTTGCAAATTCTTTTTACGACGTAGCCCTTAGTCTGCTGATATGCGTGACGAAAAGTAGAAGTAGAAATAACAAAGCCACAGCAGACAATAGTACTCCCATATCAGTTGAAATTCCTTTTTTAAAAATGAGAGTATTTAAAAACAAAATGCCAAAAAAGATCATGGCATGAAACACAGTATTCTTAGAAATTCTCATCTTCCCGTATCCTTCCCTTCCAACTAATGGTACGGAAAACACCAAGTGAAGGTTTCATTTTCAATCTGGTTGTGGAATTGCCATCATTCTGTTCATCAGCTTCCATTATGATCTTGGAATACTTTTGCGCGTTCTCTCAAAGAGCTGTAATATGAACCCCCCCGTGTGCGGTAAAGAATTCAGGAAGGATTACGTAGTACTTAGATAAAAGAGCTGATTTATAAATACCCCCTCGATAATGAATCGATTCAGCAAAAGTGCCTGTCCGTTGAATAGTCTTTTATAATATGGATTGAACAAAGTTATCCAGTAATTCATTAAATTCTTCATGGTTATCATAATTTGCATTGTGAGAAGCATTACGAATTACTTTTAATGGATACCCCCTTTTTTCCGCCCAGTTATTACAATACTTTTTTATATAGCCTGTTTTGTCGTACTCTCCATAGGTGATCAGGACTGGACAATTAAACTGGACTTCATCTTCTACTTTTAAAAATTCATCATAAACCGCCCAAGTTGCCGTTAGCATGTCTTGTTTGCCTAAATGAAGCAGCGTATTGTACATACTTTTCCTTGCTTCTTCTGTTAGCGTAATGGCTTTTGCTCCTGCTTTACAGTAGTAACTAAACGGGTACAGTCTAGCAATGGTAGAATAATGTTTAATCCAAAAGAGTTCTGAACTTCTGTAATAACCTTTACCAAAAGGCGTTGTTCCTATTCCTATAAATCCTGTTACTTTGTCTTCGTAATCCCGAATGAATGACTGGGCAATATACCCGCCTGCTGATTGTCCCACTAAGACGATTTTATTTATGTTTTCTTGTTCAAGTATAGTCAATAGCTCCTCGTTAACATTCGTGAAAGAAAAATTAGTATAAGGTCTTGATTTTCCATGCAGAGGCCAATCCCAAGTTATCAACTTATACTTATCAGATAAATACTGGACTTGCTTATCAAAAAGTGTGTGATTTGCTGTTAGTCCGTGGCAAAAAACAATTGCAAATTCATTGCGGACATCCAATTCATTTGTCCAGTAATAAACTGTTCCCTCTGATGATTGTATCTTTTTCTCAATCATTGGTGAGACCCCCATATTCATGTACAGCTCGTGTGCAATAGGCATATCTAAACAATTCAACATCTAGAAATTAGCTTCAATCTCTAATAAGTACCATAATTCCTTTAGTTGCTTCCTTCACATGTACTCCATACAACAACCCTTTTTTAGCATATACATTTAGAAGTGTGCTTACTGCCAAAATGGTTCTAACCCACCTGAAAAAATGCGGATTAGAACCATTTTATTTTTCGAACAGTTGCAAACCAATTATCCGTTTCTGTTGAACTTTCATTCAACTGTCTCATTAAAGAATCTAGTTATCGTCCGGCAATGTAACCGATACACCGCGTTCTGCAAAAACTTTCTTTGCAACGGTTAAAGCATTTAAAACACTCGGGAATCCCGTATACGGGATCAGGTGCATGATGCAGCCTACAATTTCATCCGGTGTCAAGCCAACGTTCAACCCGGTCTTGATATGCATCTCAATCTGCGGCTTTCCCTGTGCAACAAGCGCTGTAATGGTGGTAAGGACTTTCTGCTTGTTATCCAATCCCGGACGTGAGTAGATTTCTCCAAAAGCGAATTCCACAACGTATTTGCTTAAATCGGGCGCAATGTCTTTAAATCCTTCCCCAATGTCCATCTCGCCGGTTGGATTTTCATCACCTGATAACGTAAGCTCCTTTAATTTCTCTAAACCTCGCTGGTAACGATCTTCTGTCATTTACATAACCTCCCTGATACGATCATTCGCCATTTTTAAAGCGCTTCATGCCTCACACTTTCGTTGGTGTGGACCAGTGGCAATGGCTTTATCCATTGTAACAAAGATTGCGAAAAATCCAACTTTCATTTTTAGAAATCGATTGTATCTTTTTCACTTTGAGAACATGAAGATTAGATGAAAGAAAAAAGCATTAGAATCACGAGTGATTGATGGGGAGAAAACCGCCAACCAAAATTTAATTGATTTTCTCCGCCAATTCCAAAACAATCCCTTCCGGCCCACGAACGTAACATAATTTAAAAACATTTTCGTAGTTTTGTATCTCACCTAAAAGTTCTGAGCCACTTTTTTTCAACTTGGCAACAATGGCTTCAATATTTTCGACAGCTAATGCAATATGACATACACCCAAAATTAGCGGAAAATAGTGTTGAAAATCTTTACTATCTGAAAGTGTGTGGAATTTGACTAGCTCCAATTTTGTCTCACCGTCCGGCATACCTAACATTACAACCGTCTTTCTAAGGTCAGTTAACCCCATTTTCGGTTCAATCCACTCATCTTCTACTTCTGCTTCTCCCAGCACTTCAAGCCCGAAATCGAGAAAAAATTCTTTAGCAGCAGTGAGATCATTTACGATTATACCTACATGATCAATTTTACGAATCTTGATACCTGTACCTCCTCGTCCCTATTATTTTGCAATATCCTGCATTCATATTAAGTTTGTTTCAGCTCTACTAGTTTCCGCATCCCATAGCCGAAAGAGTTTATTGAGAAAAGAAGGTATCGAAATGAAGCCAAGCATAAATTTGAAACAAATATTTTGGTCATCTCCTTGCAGATTAATTTCAACATGTCCTGATCCAAAATCCATAACAAAGCGACTTGTATATTGATTTTCCATAAAACCAGTCCTTTAATTAATCTCTTAACTCATTTAGCCTCATTCTAAATTCTCCAATTTTGCTTTCCTAGTTAAATCCCTATTCATTAATTTTAAGTCATTCACAAAACCTCTAATTTAATCTGCTCTTAAACTTGCACTAAAATCAATATTTTTAGCGCAAAACCTCTTGTCCCCTTCTTTACCCCCTTCAACCAATTAAGGTATGTAATGTTCATTTCAACACATTTTTTCGCATGAGCAGTCTTATTTCAGAACGTATCCACTAATTTACTACAAAGGCATCTTCACACCATTTTACTTTACAAAGCATCTGTATGCTCGATTCCATTAGGTAATAAGTTAGACATATCGATCCGTTTCAGCCCCTCTTTAATTTTAGTTGTATACCCTTTCTTATTTTTATCTAAATAGCCTGCTTTTGACTCGATCATCCGCTTAAACACAGGCGTTTTTGCTTCGTCTACAGCAAGCCAGTTCTCATAGGAATCAATCAAATCTTCCAATGTCAGATGGGTATAGTCCCTTCCTGCAAACTCTCCATCGGGCGTCCGCTTATACCATATATCCCCATCATCCCGGATCCAGCTTTTTTCTTCCAGCGCGATCGCTTTTTCAATCGCACTTGCTGTTTCTAGATAAACAGTATCCCCAAACTCTCGATAGGCCAATAAAAGAATGTTCATCCCGCCAAGCTGATGATTCATAGATGTATGCGTAACCACCTTCTGCTTCACTGGGAAATAATCTGGAATATAATAAGCACCTGGCTTCAAACCACTGATATTCCCTTTTTCCTGCTGAGCGACAAGCAAATCAGCATAGTTGCGCAGGCCTTCACTCGCATCCGGATGTTCAAAAGCATCGCCGGCTTTATTCAAGAACAAGGCAATTTGTTCATTAAAACGCGTATCAATAAACGGAGCCGTAAAGCCGTACAAGTCTTTCAGGTAGGTACTGGTCACTTCTGTTTCCCAATACTGTTCCTCTCCTTTGAACAACTGTAAATTGACAAATGCATTATGCAGCAGGTCTTCATAGAACCGCTCTTGTGTCTGTTGGTACAGTTCCATGGCACGGTCTTCTTTCATCATCAGCAAATTACGGCCATACGCACGTCCGGAAGCAGCAATCGGTTCCACGGTCTCGGCCATTTTACTGTAAGCTCCTTTGGCAGTGTACCATTGATTGCGTTTTTTACTATGGAGGGCAAATTCATGCATCCAGTTATCCCTTTGTTCATCTGTAGAGAACAACTTGGTTCCGGATGAAAGAAGCCATTGATCTGTAACATCATCACCATGCGATTGCAATGCAAATACAGACACACGCGTGCCGCCCATCACTATGCTGCTGTATACATCTTCTTCTGCCAGAAATTCGCGGGTATGACTGCTCCCCTGCGCATAGTTTATTTCCAATTCACGGGAACGATACGATTTTCCGATCAGCTCCTGACTGATTTTGTCATCCGTCACCGTCTCCAGTAGACCAACAGGAAATGTCGTCACATCTTCGCCGACTAGTTTCTTCACTTCTTTTTTCGCAGAAAACTTGCTGAACGGTTCGAGTGCATTTGATTTAATTTCGTCTTCAGTCTGTACAAGATCTATACGGATCGGGGTCGTCTCGGGATTCCGTAACTCTGTAAATAAGAAATAGTCACTGTTTGGCAACTGGCGCTTGACCACGGTCATAGTTACAGAATCCTGCCCGTTCACACTGTACGTATACATTTGATCGGTTGCATGACCGTGAGCCTGCGTCCGTTTTTCAATCAACTGCAATTGCTGATCGGACCGCAGAAATACTTTACACTCCTCACCCAATGGTAATTCAATAAATTGCTCCGAATGAGGGACGGCTTCAAATGGTCCGATTGTTTCCGGTTCAGTGAGCTTTACAGCTGCCCGTTCTTTCAATGCGCCCGACTGAATCATCGTCCTATGTAAGAATACTGCGAAGTTCGCTCTTGTGACAGGTGATTTCGGATCAAACGAGCCGTCTTCTTTCCCTGTCGTAATACCATATTGTTTCAGCACGTTTACACTTTGTTTATGAGATATGCCGATTTCATTTTCATCCGTGAACCCACTTGCCGTCCCTGTGTTTTTTAAATTGAACGCGCTGACGATTGCGCTGGCCATCTGTTCTCTTGTTAAGGGGTCACTGACGCCGAACGCGCCGTCCGGTTTTCCGGCAAATATCTTTTCCTGGTATGTCGCCATCGCTCCACGTAAAAAGGATGACTCCTGACTGACATCTGTAAATATCGGTTCATATGGCGTATCGGGTAGTTGTAGTGCACTCGCCAAGATGTTGGCCGCCTGACCGCGTGTTATGACAGCATTCGGTCTGAATTGAAAATCCGGATACCCGGCAATAATCCCTTCATCCGCCAGCTGCATCACTTCATCCTTAGCCCAAAATGTATTGTCTATATCCGAAAATCGCTGATCCTGCAACGCAGCACCGAAATGGGAAAAAGACAGGCTGGCCAGGGTAATTAAAACAAATAACAAACTAATGAAAAGAACGACCTTTATTTTTCCTAACAATTTTCTCACTATATCTTCACTCCGCTATCTGTTATTTTATTTAGGACCCTACAGACGGAGATTTTCTATAAAAGTTTCAAATCATTTGATAAAATAATTGTATTTCTACTAAATGAAGCTTTATTTAGTCGAATCATAAGAAAAATAACACCTGGCAATTCGGCGTATGAGCGAGAATACTCCCTTTATGATCGCGGGGAGAAGACATATGAGCGAGTTTCGAGTCCGTATGAGCGGCAAACGGATGGATATGAGCGCCCGGTCGAAAATATGATCGCCGACGGGCATCTTATGAGCGTGAGGGTCCTAAAGAAACACTTGATATAAAAAAGGGCTATCCAAGAAATCGTCTAACGACTTCCCGGATAGCCCTATTCAATGATTTCGTCATTTCCCACGCTTCGACAACCGCCCAAGCAAAAATGCACCTGCCGCCAAACCTATTACTGTATTGGTCTTCTTATTAAACACTTGCTTCACCATCAAATTCATATTTTGCGGACGTTCCGCCAATCTGCGCATGAAGTACCCATACCAATCTTCACCGAATGGTACATATGTACAGAAACGGTAGCCTTCCTTCGCTAACGCCAGCTGCAAGTCTTTGCGGAATCCGTACAGCATCTGGAATTCGAATTGATCACGCTCGATGTCATGTTCTGCTGCAAAGCGTTTGACATGATCGATGATCCTATCATCATGCGTGGCAATTGAAGTGAACTTTCCATGAAGCAGATGCCACTCGATGATTCGGATGAAGTTCTCATCAATTTCTTGCTTTTTTTGATAGGCAACAGCAGGCGATTCTTTATATGCACCTTTCACCAGACGCATTCGCATGTCACGATAGGCACGCGTGTCTTTCAGTGCGCGATGAAAATATGCCTGAATGACGGTTCCAATGTTCGTATACCCTTCTTCTGATAATTCATTAACCAGACGGAAGGTAGGTTCAAGCCGCGGATAATTCTCCATATCCAAATTCACGAAGATGTCGTCGCGGCTTGCCTTTTCTGCTATCTCTTTTATTTGCTCTCTACAAAACTCATAATCGATGTCGAGGCCGAGCTGAGATGGTTTCAAGGAGATATGTGCATCCGCTTGCTGCTCGTGGATCGCCTTCACTACTGCTAAGATCTGTTCTTTCGCCCTGATAGCCTCGCTTTTGTCGTAAACAAATTCACCTAAATTATCAATGGTACACGCAATCCCTGCTTGATTCAGTTCTTTTACGCTGTCCATCATTTCTGTAATATTTGTTCCAGCCACTACCTGCTGTGCTCCAAGCTGTAAGCCATAGTTCCGAGCGGCGCGGTTCAACAATTGATTTTCGGATAAACCGATAAAGAGATCTCTTAGCATACGTTCCACCTCATTTGTAAAGTCTGTATATTCAAATTATAGCATTAATACTTCATATATTCCTACATATCTTCCACATGAAACTTTGTTAAACTCCGATAAATGGCAGCATTCTATCTGCAGGACTTCCTGGCTTGATGAGGTCTTCCAGGTCGAGTAGCGGAATCGGGAAATATGGGAAACCGGCTACGTAAGGTGAGATTTCATAGAGCTGGAAATAGACGACGAGGGAAGTATCTGCGATGTAGAAATCTTGGTCGGGTCGGATCTGTTTAAACGGCTCCAATACAGGCGTTTTCCATTTTTCAATATGTCGGCGGACATATTCAGAAATCCGCTGCACATATGGGCTGCCTGGCTTAAAGAGATCGGGCAAGCTATAGCTTCTGCCTGTACGTGTGTCGAACGTCAGTGACTTACAGACTGTCATCCCATGCGCCCCGCCAGTGAAGGAATAGACAATAAGATTTAAACTGAGGATCCCTCGTTGGTTGTTTTTTATTTCAAAATCAGCTACTAATTCGACCAAACTGGGTTCGTAATAATTTTGTTCCACAAGCAGTTTATTCATCTCCGTGAAAATCACTTGATTGAGCTGCTGCTGAATTTTCGGGTCCTCCAGCTGAATGATGACAGGATAATAAATATTCACTTTGGGTTTCGTATGCGACACATGATACGCTTGTATAACAGCAGGCAATTTCATGGATTCATCCTCTCCAAGGCATTTGTCTACCATATGCAAGGAACACACGGAAAGTTTCTCGCTTTTTCCCCTGCCATATGGTAGGATGGACACTTAATCATATGAGGATGTGAAGTAAAATTGATTACGATTCAATTACCAGAACCAGCTGTGACAATCGTTCGCAGAAAGCAGGAACTGACGCCGGATACGACGCCAATCAAGCCGATCTTCGGTTTTATTGATTTCCATGAAATTCCCCGGGATAAAGGCGGTCTGTTGTTGTTTTACAACCAAAGTGACGAGCTATTATTCGTAGGGAAAGCAAGAAAGTTGCGCCCGCGTCTAAAAAAGCATTTTGAAGACCAAGTATCTCCATTGCGCAATCACCGTGAAGAAGTAGCGAAAATAGCTGCTATTCTTGTGGATGATCCAATGGAGCGCGAGATTTATGAAACGTATGTGATCAATACGGAACGCGCAAAGTACAATACAGAAAAAGCATTTTACAGAGACTAAACTGTCTGCATTCGCAGACAGTTTTTATTTTCGTTTATGCGCCATCTGTACCTTTTGCCAGTTGTACGTCGATAATGTCGGCAACAGGGATTCTTTCCGTACCGAAAGGATCGCCAAGCAGAATTGCGGAATTAGCAGAATCAAGCGCTTCGATCTCTCCCTGATGATAACGCACTTCACCGTCATGCCATGTCTTGATCAACAGTTCACACTTGCTTCGCCAGCCATGTTCCAGCGTCAGCTGCATCGATTGCAGCTCCCAGTCCGTCAGCTCTGATCGTTCCGTGTACTGATCTTCCTGCTGCCAGTCGCGTAGACGTTCTAAATGTTCAGGAAGCATCAGAGAAGTCCATTTGATATTTCCTCGGTCACGATTTCGCTCCATATAATGCTCCTTCCAAAACCGTATATATGTTCGTGATTATACAGAACATATATTCTGAATGCAATGTAAAAAAAGACCATCACAATTGATGATCTCTTTTTGTTCAATTTCATGATTCGGTGACGCAATGTCCTTATCAACAATTGCGCCCTTTAATTGCACAAAAAAGTTAACGCAAGAGTTATTTTCTATTTTTTAACTCTAAAAGTGTGGGAGTTATATTTAATAAAATCGCTATACTCGTTAAAATCCAAAACGCTTTTTCCATCGTAGGCACTACGTCTGATAAAGCAGCCCAATCTTCCGCCTTTACCCAATTGGAGACCATACTATAATCTGCAACAAGGGTTAGAGCAGTAAAAGATAACCCCATGGCCATTGCCAATTTATAATCTTTGCCTGTTCCATACATATATAAATTTATAAAAGTTGCAGTTATTGCTAGGAGTCCGAATATTAGCCACAAAATTACACATCCTCCATTCATACTGAAAGTTCTTATTAATTAAGACGAAACGAGATAGTGAGCAGTTTCATAATTTCAGCATAATGACCCGATCCTGGTATATTGCTATGCCACAAACTCGTCTTGATACTTGAGGACCCAGTTTCATTTAATTTTTCATTAAATAGATAACGCTATCATTTCTTTCAACTTGATTGGATCAGTTCTTTTACTTATATAGTCAGACAAGCAATAGAACCATCGACGTGTTCCCCAAATCGAACTCAAATCAAAGATGTTTCCCTTATTTTAAAACTCTTATCAGTTAAATGTAGTTAACTCTTCTGAAACTGAATTTAAAAATTTCTTCTCAAATTTAATATAGTATGACTCATTCATCATGGAACCTATCATTCCATCGGTTAGAGATACTAATTGTATCGAGGGAAGTTCCAATGGATTCTCCAATAATTGTTCAATTGGAAAATCACCTTCTATTTCAGTTGCAAATTGTTCTAATTTCGTTTGTGGTAATACGTTTATTGTTTGATTTATAACCGCATTAATGAGGTTTAATTGGTCTTTTTCACCCAATTCATTTCCCACTGTAGCATCCATCAGTAATGCCAAAACTTCTTCTCCATTCAAACGATGCGTTCCCTTTTCGAATTCAAATGCTACTTTGGATATTGCTCGGACTCGAATATCTTCTTGCAAGTCGTAATCTATACCATTCACTGAATCAATCATCTTTGAAAAAGCTTCTACATCCATCACAGCATAATAATCAATTGGTAAATCAAATAAATTAGAAATGGTTGTTCGTACATCTTCAATCCCTCCCGAACCATTTACATAAGCGTGCGACAATTTATCATATGGAGTAGTTTTTTCATTATCCAATATCGGAGCATAGGTATCACGAGGAATCGATAGAATCTTCATCATATTTTTATCTTTACTATAAGTAAATAAAAGGTTAATTGGTATTCTATTATTTTCATCTTTCACCGTTAATAAAGTAGTTGAAACTTCATTTTCTTGTACCACTGATTTGCTTGTATTTGCATTACCGTCAATATTTCCGTTGCTTTGGTTGGCAATATCTCTAGGTAGGATTGATGGAATAAACAAAATTATACACAAGCCCGCTACTACTAAAGATGCTGCAAGTGGGGTGAACTTTTTTGAAGAAAAAATAATGGATTTCTTTTTTGTATTATGCTTCTCCAGTTTATGAATTTTTTCAAATACCTCATTACGGTCTTCTTTCGTAAATCGTAGTTCTTGGTCATCCGCATTATAAAATTTTTCTCTTAATCGTTTATCTCCCATTCAGCTCTGCCTCCCTTATCATTAACTCTAATCTTTGTTTCGCTCTTCTTAATCGGGTTTTCACTGTATTGACCGGTATATCCAACACTTCGGCAATTTCCTCCATGTTTAGTGAATCATAGTAATATAGATAAACTACTTCCCGATACACTTTTGGAAGAGAAAAGACAGTATCCTTTATTTTTTTATTCCTGTATTTCTCGATAACTGTTTTTTCTGTTGATGGCAATATGGATTTTGCTGTTTCATTTATAAAGCTTTTTACTTGTACCATTTTGTAATTCCAGCTTTTTAAATGATCTTTACATTCGTTGATTGTTATGCGATATAGCCAGGTTTTGATTTGTGAGTCATAACGAAATGAATCAAGGTTTTTATAGCATTTGATAAACGAATTTTGAACCATGTCCTTAGCAGTCTCTGTGTCTTTCACGTAAGAGAATGCAAGCCGCATCAACTCATTACCGTATTTAATCATCACTCTCTCTAGTTCGAAATCTTTTTCTTCTTTGTTCAATCGACTATCCTCCCCTTCAAACCACTTCAAATTCAGCAATTAGACGATTATCAAATCATATTAGGTTCAATTTTTATAAAAATTAATTTAAGCACAAGTATAGCTTAAATAAAAAAGCCTGTATCCTGATTACAAGGTAATCAAAGATACAGGCTTTTCAGTTATTATTCTTTCTCAATAGATCGTCTAATTTTGTTCTGGCAATCGGAAGGAACCGACAAACACTTCGAGATCCTGTGCCATTTGATTCGTCTGCGTTGAGCGATCAGCAATTTCCTCGATACTTGCAGTCGTCTGCTCTGCAGCTGCAGCAATATTATTCGTCATATCTTCAATATCTCGAACCGAATGCGTCAGATTCTCGATTAATTGCACGACTTCACCCGACTTTTCTGATTCTGAAGTCATCAGGCGTGAAATGTTTTTAATTTCTTCAACAGTTTCTGCCACAGCGGAAGAAATATTGCTCAATGACTGAGAGGTGAGTCGTACAGTTTCTGTACCTTTGGTAATATGCTTCGTATTTTCTGATGTGGAAGTGATGACTTGCTGAATTCGTTCTGAAATATCCTGAACCAATTTCTCCACTTCCAGCACTTCTTGATTGGACTGCTCCGCCAATTTTCGTACTTCTTCGGCAACTACCGCAAATCCTTTACCATGTTCGCCGGCACGAGCGGCTTCAATGGATGCGTTCAGGGCGAGCAAGTTCGTTTGTGCCGCAATTCCGGCAATCGACCCTGTAATATCTTGAATTTTCGTTGTGGATTCCACCAAGTTTTGAATGGTATCTCCAACTTCTTGTGACCCGGTTCGAATCAATTCCATGTCTCTGCTGATTTCGTTAGCCCGCTGTGCGCCTTCGAGCGCAATGTTCATCGTTTCATTGGAATTGACGAGCATAGCATCTGCATCTTCTTTCGTACTGCGTAAGTCGTTGGCCAAATTCGTTAAGATTTCCGTTGCACTTTCGGCGGTAGTTGTTCCATCTGTCACCGCTGTTGCCACTTCTTCAATGCTATTCGCAACCATAGAGACAGCTTCTCGCATTTCATTCAACGAACTAGAAGTTTCATTTGAATTCTCAGATAACTGATGCGATGTAGTGTTCATCGTCCCGATCATTTCTTGCAGGTTCACTGTCATGCGATTCAACGTGCGTGCCAAGTCCCCTACTTCATCGTTCGAGTGGACGGTTGTGGTTTCCACTGCCAAATCTCCATCCGCAATTTTCTTCGCTTGGACAATCAAGCTGGAAATCGGCTTCGTTTTTCGACGAATGAGGAAGCCTGTTACAATGGAAGCTAGCAGCATCGGAATAATGCTGATCAAAATGCCGTCGCGCACAACATCCCACGTACGATTTTTCACGATATCGGCATCAAAATCAATGACACTGACCGCAATAATTTCCTTGCTTGGATCATGGTCTTTATGGATAGGCGCATAACCGGATAATCTCTTCATGCCGCCAAACTCATAAGGTTCGGAATAGGAAGGATGGGCGTGTGCCAGCAAATCGTCCACTGCTTTCTTATCCATGTGGAACGCATCTCCAGGCTTAAACCCTTTACTTTTCAGATTGTCATCCAATGCAATCAAATTACCATCCAAATCCAAAATATATTGCGTTTCAAATATATCTTTGTGATCAGTTGTCCAATTCAATGTTTTTCCAATTTCATCCTGCGTCTGAAGATCACCAGCCATCGCCTTTTCCATTTCATCCGGACGAATCAGACCGGTTGTAATATTGGCACAGCCATATGCTTCAATTCCAGCTGCGTCATATAATTTATCATATGCTGTTTTGTACGTGGCAATCGATGTGATCGCTAGCATTACTACTAAGATCCCGGCAATAATCGTTCCTAGTTGAAATGTTAGTGAATCTCTAAATTTCATCAATCTTTTTGCCCACCTTTCTCTTTCTAATCATCTAGTTCATTCGTTGTCTTAATAATACGCTATCAATCTGTAATTAAAAAGTAGAAAATGTAAATCTCTTTATTTTCGATAGCAAAGTAAAGTAGTTCATGGCGAATTTGTCATAGAAATGTTGTAAATACTCAAATTGCTGTATAATGAATAGTATATGAACATAAGGTTTATCTTTATTCAGCAGAAAACCCCCGCCTTTATGGCTGGTGAGAGGAATACGGTTTTCTTTCCTGTTCAACGGATTTCCAGAACAAAGATAAAGCTTCCGGCAGAGGTCACAAATTTTAAATCCAAAATTTGGGCGCAATACCGCCGGGACATAATTGATCATAAAAGAAAGGCAGGTGTCCCATTTGAAAGATGAACAAACCTTCTTCAATTTGCTCCATACGATGGATCAAGTAACGAATAAAATGCTCATTCGCTTCCAGCGTGAGTCTGAGTTGTCACTTGGCATTTCTCACATCCTAGTGCTGTTAGAACTACATAACAACGGGGAACTGCGTCCATCCGATCTGGCAGAGACTCTCGGCTATACGCCGGCCTCTCTTACTCATTTATCGACCAAACTCATCAAAAATGAATATATTACGCTGCGAAATGATAAAGAAGATCGACGTACGAAGTATTGGAATATCACACCTCTTGGCTTGGAGGTCTTGAATGAAGCTAAACGATACGGTCAACAAGTACGAACCGAATTTTTTAGCCATCTATCTGCCGCCGAGCAGAGCCAATTGTTAAAGATTTATACGAAGTTGAATGAGACATTCATCTGATTTTTAATGCGTCAAAAAAGGCTGTCACTGAAAGAAAATTCTTTCAGTGACAGCCTTTTGCATGCGTTATTATCGAAGTTTGATGGAACCGCCGTCCACCATCAATGTCTGACCTGTTATATAATCCGAGTCTTCGCTAGCCAGAAAAACAGCAGTCCGACCAATGTCTTTTTCAGGATCTCCAAGTCGACCTAAAGGATTCTTGCTGAGCATGGCTTTATAGAAATCAGGATGTTCTTCTGCCCACTGTTCAATCCCCGGAGTTTTCGCAATCGGGGAAATCAAGTTGCATGTAATACCATATTGTCCCCATTCGTTTGCAGCTACCCGAGTAACCGCACGGATCGCTTCTTTTGCAGCTGCATAGGAAACTTGATTGACGTCCCCGTTAATTCCTGCGCCTGATGCAAAATTCACGACTTTTCCCTTTGTCTCTTTTAAATGTGGAAGCGCTGCCTGCATCAAATAAAAAGTAGGGTAGAATCCCGTGCCGAATGAAAGGTCTAGGTCTTCTTTAGTTGTTTCCTCGAATGGCTTCATACGTGAAGCGTGCGCATTGTTGACCAAGATATCCAATTTCCCAAAGGTCTGGACTACTTTTTCCACAATAGATGGTAAGGTCAAATGATCGGATAGATCCGCCTGAATGAATATGGACTGAGGAGAGATTTCTTTCAGTTTTTCTATCGCTACCTCACCTGCTTGTTGATTGAAGTCGACAATGGCAACGATTGCACCTTCTTTTACATAGGCTGTTGCAATTCCAAAGCCGATGCCGCCTGCTCCCCCGGTAATGATGGCAACTTTGTTTTCTAGTTTCATAATCAACAACTCCTTCATGCAGTTAGTTTAACATTAAACAATAAGCGCAGTAAATGATTTCAACTCACAAAAAGGGCAGAAAAGTATTCCCTTTTGGCGCAACGAAATTTTTTTCGAAAATGAGATAGATACAAAGTGGATAAATCCTGTTTTTATGATATGTTAAGCATATCAAATAGAAGCCACAAGCAAGCTGGGGTTTAGATTCTCTTCATTTGTGGAAAGACAAGGGTATGGAACGTCAACCCGCAATTGCATTTCGGCAGACGTTTTGTATAAAATAGTTCATGTTTTTATTATGTGGAGGTGACGAGATTGAAGGTGCTCTTGTATATTAGTGCCATAGTCGCCGTAGCGGCCTTAGTAGTCATTGCAATTGCTATTATCAAAACGGCCAAAACGGTCAAAGAAGCAATGAAAGACGTAACGGACACGATGAAACGCGTAGAATTAAAAGTGGGTGGCATTACAGATAAGACGGATCAGCTGATGAATCAGACGAATCGAATTGCGGAAGATGCGAATGCCAAATTACAATCTGTTGATGGATTGGCGGCTTCGGCAAAGGAACTTCGTGATTCTACAGAGTATGTACAGCATTCCTTAACGAAAATAGCCGATCAAGTAGCTGCGCCCCCAGGAAAATACGCAAAACTGATGCAACAAACAACTGTTTTATCTGAAGCAGCAGCGCGTATGTATTACAGCGCGAAGCAACAGAAAGGAAAGAGGTGAATTTGATGGATTGGGTACTAGGCATAGGCGTCTTACTAATTGGCATTGCACTTATTATAGTAGCCGTCATTCTGATCAAACCGCTTGGGAAGTTAACCGAGGTGTTGGAAAGCGTTAAAAAGACGACAGATACCCTGCCGTCAACGGTAGCGGATTTAACGGGACAGACACAGCAAATACTTCACACAAGCAATGAAACGATCAGCAATGTAAACAAGCAAATTACAGAAGTAACGCCTGTTTTCGAAATCGTCGGCGATGTTGGTGAAGCGTCACGTGAGGTAACAACAGCTGCGCTCGATCGTTCCGTACGATTGAAAGAGCGTGTCGGAAATGCAAGTGACTTTGTGAAAGAGAAAGAATACAAAGGATTATACGGGTTAGTGACAATCGTGTTTTATTTGTTGCAACAGCGTAAAGAACTGAAGAAACTTCAAAAACTATAAGACATGATTGCCCTCCTGTAGTATGTTGCAGGAGGGCATTTTGCATGCAAACTACATTTAACAGGGTGGATGCCCCATTTGTGGAACAACTTCATCTTGCGGAACTCAAGAAAGACCTTTATTTGTATTCATTTCAATATAAAAAGGAATAATATCGACATAATGACCGTTTTTCTGTCTAAATCCTCCTGGAATTAAACCTAGCGGGGTAAATCCTAGTTTTTTGTATAGGTGAATCGCCCCTTCGTTCGTAGCCAGCACCGCATTAAATTGCATGATTCGAAAACCCAGTGATTTTGCTCTTTCCAGTGAATCAACCACTAGCCTTTCGCCAATACGTTTACCTCTTTGTCCAGCTTTGACACCATAGGAAGCGTTGGCAATATGTCCGCAACGCCCTACATTATTCGGGTGTACAATATAAAGACCCACTATCTCACCGTTGTCGACGGCCACACCTGTATAGGATTGTTCTGCAAAAAAAGAACGTGCTTCCTCAATTGTCAATGGCTCCTCTTCTGGGAAAGCCATACCTTCTTCCACAATATCATTCCATATTGTGATCATGTGTGGTAAGTCCGCGTCTTCATATTTCCTAATAATTACTGCCACTCCAATTCCCCCTTTATAACAAATACTATTATTTCGCAAGCCATGATGCGTTAATGAAAAAAATGCCCTATGGCAGGCTCAATCAGAAATCATTTACCATTTAAGAAGAGCTCCCTTTTGTTGAAAGCTACCCCAATGTTGTGTTGAACTCCTTATTATTCTTTTCCACTAAACTCTAAAATATTTAAACCCTCGAATGCCTCTGGTGCTTCAAAAAAGTTAGTAACATGAGTAAACACCGCTTCCGTGTCAAAATCCGCTCTTTCAGGTTGTTCGTTACGCCTTTGTGCAATTTGACGTAAGCATTGCTCATTATTAAGATTAAGGAAAATTAATTGATGGCTTGCATTGACATCTAACACCATATCCAAAAACCATTTTCGTTGCTTTTGAGTGTTAGCTGGAAAATCCATCACTACATCTGTACCGACGCTTAATATATTTTGGACATGCTTTTTCACCAACGGCTTGATCTGCGCCGAAAATTTTAGATAATCCTCAAATGATCCGATTTGATTGGGATAAAGAGATGAAAGCCATTCATCCTCAGATAACAGTACCGCATGTTTATCTATTGCCATTTGTTTTGATTTAGTTGATTTTCCTGCGCCCATTTTTCCACAGAAAAAGTATAGCGTCCCTGATGGTTTCATATTTTTAAACCTCCAAGTTTATTTTAGTGGTGTTGCCCCACCTTGTAAAACATGTCATTCAACAATTGGGACCGATTATAGTATATGTTTTTAAACCGTCACGCCCATAATTGAAGACTACGGCTTACCTATTACTGGATATACATAGGTTATATCCTCTAACTCTTTAATAACCTCTTCTAAATAGGATTGATTTGATAAAAATTCAAAGGTTAGTACCGCACCGCTTCCTGCTGGATAACATGTCTCTCCAGACCAATCTATATGACCCCGCTTATCCATTTCACCTTCAAGATGTATATAGTTTTCTAAACTTGTCAATTTCGCTTTCCCAGATAAATTCCTATGCATTAACTTTACGTCATTCAAAAAATCTCTAATTTCATCTGCTCTTAAACTTGCACTAAAGTCAACTGTATACCCTGGAATTTCAATTTTCACATTTGAACTAAGCCAGTTTCCGTCCCAATAATCAGAACTGTTCGGATACATACGAGCTAAGACATCTATTTCTAATACAGTTTTCTCTCCTAACAGATGGAACTTCATTTTAACACCTCACTCTATCGCTTATTCCATTAAGCCCACCCGATTGCCGACACTATATATAGGCTACTCTCCAATGCTTTTAACCTTTTCAAAAAGATAAAGTAGCACAATCGCCCCTAAAATAACCATAGCTAAGATGTAAAAATTTGATTTGAAAGCATGACTTAGGGAATCCATGCTACTTATAGCTACACCTCCTACAATAAAAGATTATATTACCATGGACAATACCCTGTCCTTCATATTAATCCCTCCAAAATTTGGCCCGATAATAAAAAATCCACGTTTCTTTATGCCGTTAAAGCGCACAAAATCACAGCCCTTAAATTACTTTTGAATCGACTGTACAACTTGAGCTATGGCAAATACTACTACACTTGCAGTGACTGCAAGAATCATGTAAGCAACAGGATCTAAGGATAAATTCTCTGTGTAATAGGCAATAATACCAACGGTTAAGAAAAGCAGGATAAAAATAAAAGAGATGAAACATGATACGAGTCGAACATTCCAAGTCCGTTCATCCTCCACAATTTCAGTTGAAGACCAACCTTCCTTAACCCCCTTTACAAAAAGAGTAATAGTGGTAAATCCATATAGGATAGAGATTAGCCCCCATAACCACCAAATCATCGCCCCATTGGAATATGATGAAATACTTACATATGCAAATGCCGCACACAATAACATATTGAATATCAACAATCCCCACTTTGGTAAACGCATACTGAATTCTCCTTTCTTGTTAATAAGTTTTAATCGTCAATCCAAAAAAGCTCGTCTAATGGTTTTTCTAAAAACCGTGCGATTAGAAGACATATTCGAATGGAAGGATTATATTTTTGTGCTTCAATTAAATTCATCGTCTGTCGGGTAACTCCGACCAAGTTGGCTAATTCTATTTGGGTCATCTTTCCCTTTTCAATCCGAGTAATTTTTACTTTATTTTTAACTGAGATTTCTTTCAAAAACCTTCACCTCAATTCCCTACTTTGATTGTAATATATAGTATCCAAATGTCAATTATAAATTACAAGATACATAAAACAATTCTGCACCTTTATTTAGATGCAGGCAATACAGTTAAGTTGGTTATGAGTTCTACATTCGTGCAGTAAATGCCTTGAAACTGTGTACATCAATAAAAACGGGGATACCAATTCATATACGAATGGTGTCCCCGTTAAGCTGTTATATATTATTTTCTATCCAAGGACCGAATTCACCAGCTTTCAGTAACCGGTGTTTTCAGGTGATGGTAACTTTTTCAAGGGTTGATCTTGCGCTACTCTTGAATGGGTTGATCCTGTAGAAGATTCTTTACGCTTTTTCAAGAAATAGTAACCTAACATCGCCGAGCCGTAAATATTACCAAGTCGTTTATTTTGCTCGGATTTATTAGCATGCTCACCTTTTTGCTGTACCGATGAAGTTACATCCACTAGAGAAGAAGTCAAACCTTGTGTGGTTTCACCGAGATCTCCAACTACTTGAAACAGCGGAGTCAAATTTTCCAATTTCGTATTCATATCCGCTAACGTGTTATTACTGTTTTGAATCAAATTTCCCGTTTCATCTAAAATGCCATTCAGTTGGCGAGGTAACTCCCCTACCGTCTTATCTACGTCCTGCAAGATATTCCCTACCTGCTGCAAGACTTTAGAGAAATAAATGGCTAAAATTATAAAGGCGATACCAATCAATACGACGCCAATTCCTACGAGATCCATCTTCATACCTCATTTCTATCGACTATTTTCCGTACTTTGTTTTCCTCGTTTCCATGAACGTAAGAGTTCGGAGCCAAATTCCCCATATTGAATCGCTTGAACGAATGGTTTCGTTCCTGGAAGTGATCCATCTTCTTCAAATTGCTTCGTTCGTTTCGTCAATTCTTCACTCAAGTACTGACTAGAACGTCCGACGTTTTCAATTGACGAGAAAAGCGGCGTCGTCGCATCCAATTTCACTTGAGCATCTGTTGCCAACTCTTCCGTTTCGTTTAGTAAACCATTCACATATTCCAAGCTCTGATCCAAGTTCTCTTCCACTCGCTTCGCTGTTTTGGTGACCGTCAGTAACAAATGGGACGACTTCACAAGCAACATGGAGAGGTAGATGGCTACGATCAAAAACGCAATGGCTATAAATAGCACGCCAAGATACGCCATACATCCTTCCTCCTTTCCACAGACTGTATACATCTTATCATTCTATACCACTCAGGGTTTTTCTAAAACATTAAAAATCCTATGCTCCACAATGGAAGCATAGGATACAGTTGCTTTTACTCTTCATGACGGCCGATGCAGCGTTCGCACTCCATCAATACCGATTCGTGTTTTTCCGTGAACTTATCTCCACACTCCGGGCAAACCTTTTCAACCTTTTGTCTTTGCTCATTATTCATTTTCATCCTTAATTCCTCCATTCATTTTCTGTGATACACTGTACTGATACAGCGACTTTTATTGATACTAATATATAACAGGTTGAATAGATTTGTCACTGCTTTTGGATAAAAGCTAGTATTCCGCGATAGAATGCAAAAGAGCTGGATGAATGAATAAATATTTAGAATTGAATAAAAATTTAGAGCGCTGATTACTCGGCGCTCCGAATTTTTGACTCCTACATCATTAAGCCGTACACAATTACGGCTGCGATAATAACGAGAGTGACCACAAAAACTGTCCACTGCGCGTTATCCGGCTTCTCGGGCCTGCTGTCCCATTTTTGCATACAGTAACGCTCCCTTTCTTATTTAAGCTGGCTGCCTCTTCTCTGAGTAGTTTTCCCCTCGCTTTTTAAATTAAACACTAACTGTATTAGATCTAGCAATCGCCAACGAAGAATAGTACTAAAAATATTAAATTCTTGTCCCATTAATCTCCATTGAAACCCCTTCAAACCAAGTAAACGCTTACATATTGAGGTGTCGTTAAAATAAACGAACAATTTGGAACTTTCTTATGTTCATTCGGATTTTTTCATGTTATTATGAGTAAACGTTGAATTGTTACGGAGGTTAGATGATTAATTATGAAGGTGAAAACTATGGAGTCGAAAAGTATTCAAGTGGAAGATATCTTAATTGCCAACCAGCTGCTGAAAGATGTAGTAGCCCATACGCCGCTGCAAAAGAATGAGCGTCTATCGGAAAAATATGACTGTCATGTGTATATTAAACGTGAAGACTTGCAACATGTCCGTTCCTTTAAACTGCGCGGTGCGTACTACAAGATGAAACGTATAGAAACGGAAGCACGGAAGTCAGGTATCGTTTGTGCCAGCGCTGGAAATCATGCGCAAGGCGTTGCGTATGCGTGTGCTCACCTCGATATTGACGGCAAAATCTTCATGCCTCAGACAACACCTAAACAAAAAGTGAATATGGTGAAAATGTTTGGACGCGACCGTATCGAAATCATATTGGTCGGAGACACATTTGATGATTGCTTCGAACAGGCAATTGAATTGGTAGAGAAAGAGAAACGAATCTTCATTCATCCATTCAATGATCGGGACATCGTGGCCGGACAAGGAACCGTCGCGGTAGAAATTATGAACGATATTGAAGAACCCATTGATTATGTCTTTGCAAGCATCGGAGGCGGCGGTCTCATGTCGGGCATCAGCACATACATCAAAAACTTATCTCCACATACACGAATGATTGGAGCAGAACCTGCTGGTGCTTTAAGTATGAAAACTTCCATTGACGCACAGAAAGTGGTGCCGTTGCAAACGATCGATAAGTTTGTCGATGGAGCTGCTGTTAAATGTGTCGGTGACCTCAACTTTGATATTTGCATGAGTTACGTAGACAATATTGTCAGCGTGCCTGAAGGTAAAGTATGCACGGCCATTTTGGATTTATACAATGAACACGCCATCATCGCGGAACCAGCAGGCGCTTTGCCAATTGCCGCACTAGATTTCTATAAAAATGAAATCAAAGGAAAATGCGTCGTCTGTGTCATCAGCGGCGGTAATAATGACATTGGACGAATGCAGGAAATCAAAGAGAAGTCGATGATTTATGAAGGCTTGCTCTATTATTTCCTCGTCGACTTTCCACAGCGTGCAGGAGCTCTCCGTCAATTCCTTGACACCGTGCTCGGTCCTGACGATGATATCACGATGTTTGAATACACGAAGAAAAACAACAAAGAAAGCGGTCCTGGACTGGTTGGTATAGAGATTAAACGCAAAGAAGACTACAAAGGTCTAATTGCACGAATGGAACAGAATGGATTTCCTTATAAAGAAGTGAACAAAGACAGCTCTTTATTCGGACTGCTGATCTAATTTATATACACCGAAAAAGCCTGATGCTTACCACATTAGGCTTTTTTTGTGCTTGAAATTCCAATTTCAAAATGTTTCCTGGATAAAATTAATGGGTAAATTACTACTAAAACCATCCATTTATGCACATGCTCTACATACATAAGAAGTATTTTTATGAAATCTACCGAAAGGCGGCGACCCGGCTTTGAGCAATCGGCATAGAAAAATAAGTGTTGCACTTCTCTTTGTCATTCCTCTGCTTCTACTGGCAAGTCTCGCAGTTCCTCATTTTAAAACACTTCAAACGGGGGCTGATGTCTATTTGCAAACCGAACCGATCACGAAAGAGGACGCAAATGAAAACTACATCGTCCTACGTTATGAAATTGAAAAGGTCCTCAAAGAACAGATGACGGACAGCTTAGTGGAAACATTGAAACAACCGTCCGAATTGGGGATGACAAAAGTCTTCGGCGTATTGGAAAAGCAAGATGGAATAGATCAGCTGGTCACTTTAAGCGAGAAGGAACCCACAGACGGTGTCTATTTAGAGGGCTGGTTGCCTCAAACAACTGAACGGGAATACCGGGAAAGCGAACACTATATCGTGAACTTCGGCTTGGATCCTTTTTATGTCCCGAAAAAAGGACATCGTGTAGCAGCGCAAGGGCTTCAGGACGGAATCACTACTGCACATTTTAAAGTGCGAGATGGTCATGGCATTTTACGGGAGATTGAAACGAAGTAAAAAGAAGCAGAATCGGGAGAGTAAAAATATAAATAGCATCAAAAACCGATCAGAAATCTGAACGTTTTTTGATGCACTATCTTATTCCAAAGAGTGGCGTTCTCCGCTCAACACTCATGTCTGTTAATCGAACTTAGACTAGCTGTTCACTTGTCTGTAGGAGACGCCACCTTCCTTTTTAATCACCTAGGAGAACGTTTGGAGTTTTTATCCAGAAATCGCGTTCGATAATTGAATATCAAAGATCATTGATATAGATTATAGACCCATTTTGATATCAATAGAGATTTCTTCGTCATTCACTAAAATACGGATGTTATAGTACTTTCGATCCGTCGTTACATAATATATCTTGGACCGATTATAGGATCAAGTTAGTCACCTAAATCCAAACAAGACAGTGCTGGATGTCTTTTACTTCTTGCATTCGCCAATTATCCACATCGTAATGTCCGTCAGCTCATCATGCTCAGTAAATTGTTCACTAAGCATATCTGTAAGTATATTTTCCATGAAGTATTCCACACAGCTCATATCTTGAAACAGCAGGATGGTCCGCAATGCTTCTTCGTAGATTTCCAAAAATAACGGCTCCGGATTGCCCTTTTGAATCTCACCAAATGATTCGTAAAGCAAATCAATTTTATCAGCAATTGCCAAAATACGTCCTTCCAGTGTTTCATCTTTCCCTTCTTTGAACCGTTCCAAATAAATGTCCTGATACTCAGCCGGAATTTCTTTTTCCACAAAATTTCTTGTCATTTCTTCTTCTACTTCACTGAACAGCTGCTTCAACTCTTTTGAAGCATATTTTACGGGTGTCTTGATATCTCCTGTGAAAAGTTCCGCATAGTCATGGTTCAATGCCTTTTCATACAAGGTTTTCCAGTCTACTTCCTGTCCAGATCTTTCTTCGACCGTCCCAAGAAATTGAGCAATTTTTGCTACCTTAAATGAATGACTGGCCACTGAATGCTCTTGATATTTAAACTTTCCTGGACAACGGATAATTTGTTCCAAATCTGACAAGCTTTTAAAATAGTGATGCACGCCCATCTTATTCATCTCCTTTCTGTAGTTCCTGAAACTGTCATATGTATATTTCCCTGTTTTGACTAAAATATGCCGATGAAGGATACCTGTATACGAAACTATTTCGTTTGTTTAAACCGTCGAATCAATAATCATTGAGGGGTTTAATCTACTTTTTTAAATAAATCAATGACTGATACAACAAAAAAGGTATTATGCAGCGAGAAAGAAGAGAAGTGCAAATGATTTAGAAATCAAAATATCTCTCCTTAGAAATTCACCGAAAGAAATCCACATAGCTAACACAGATAATACTAAAGGAACCCAAGTTCTCATTAGGCACAATCCCTTTTTCGTAAATCACAATCTGGCCCAGTTTGCAAACTAAACGTAGACGCTATATACCAGAATCGAATCATTTAATTTGAGTCAGATAAAAAAAGGAGCAACTCTAATTTCATTCAAAAAGTTTTTTATTGGAGTATGCTTATGCAAATATTCACGTTGAGGAACTAATATTTCTTCTTTCAACCGTTTAAGCAACTGCTTGTCAATGTCAAAGGTTGAGAATGCATACTTTCCACCATTTTCTTCTTCAATGCTTATTAAAAATGAAATAATATATTCATACAGAACAGGGAAGTCTTTTTCAATTTGCTTATGATGCTCTAAAAATTCTTTAATGAACTCTTCCAAATCAGAGGTTGCGTCCAAAAATGGAAATAGGCTACCACTGTACCAATTCCCTAAGTTAACAGCGAAAACAGCAATAGCATATCGACGAGTTTCCTTATCCGGATCACCAAAATAATTAAAATAAGCGGCTTTTTCAAAAATCTGACCTGTTTCAAAATATCCTATTTCAATTCCTTCAAGTCCTCGTTTCACTTTTTCAATAATCTCGTTAGAAATTATAGTCCTCTCCCTTCAAAATTGGCGCATGCAAGACAATCTCTTGTTAAATAACACCTTTTTTATTGAATAGGAGCAGAACCTACAAACCAGAATAGCTCCTTATAATTGAAATGCGTAATGTGAATTTGGGTTTCTTTTGGAAATGAGTAAGAGATTAATAGTAAAATAATTGCTATCGTAAGCCCAGTCCAAACTATAGCCCAAATCGCGTGGTATGCCAGATACCGGCCAATTCCTGTGGCAAATAATATTAATCCCACAATAGTCCCCCGTATAATGGAAGGAGATAGTGGAATTTAATAGTATTTTTTTGCGATAACACATCTGTTAGTTGAAGTCAAAAAATGTCTGATTATTGCTACGATAATAAATGGAATATCGGAAGTAAAATTAATCCTATAAGAAAAAGCACAGGAAACAAGGAAACTATTAAAGCAAAAGTTCTTAACTTCCCCTTTTGGCTAAAAAATGCAGTAAGAAAAGAAGCTATTATTAATGAAATAATTACAATATCTCCTGTTTCCGAAGTTCCATTCACTGTAATCGGTGTAATATAAGCAAAAATAATAAACAAGGAAAACAATAATAATGAAACAATACTCAAATATCTTTTTAAAAGCATCACTTCACCTCATTTTTTAATAATTCACAATATGTAGCAAAAGAGATTTCTTTTTCAAATTGACTATTGCTAACTTACAGGATAAATTCAAAGCCAGTCGGTTTTTGAAAAGGTATTTTATATTCTTTAAACACTAATTTATACGCAGAATGATTTTCGGGTAAAGCAGGCGATACAATGTAAGCAAATGATTCATGACCCATTGAACCTCCGCCTCCCTCATTTCGACACTCATGCTGAACTTCATCTCCTTCTATGGAGAGTTCAAAATAAGCATGTTCTTGCTGATCTCATTCAGATATTTCATCGGTAATGTATCTATCGATATTCAAATGTATTACACTTGCATTTTTAAACTGACGTATAAAAGGTACGGAATAAAATACATCCTTTTTTTCAACTGACTTTAATATCGGTATATTTTTAAGGAATCCTTTTGGTTCTACTACAGGTTTGTAAAGTTCTTCGTTAAGAAATTCTGCAAAAACAGCATTCAGAAATCCAACTTGAAAATTATATTTTTTGACCATTTTTCTATTAGCTCACAGTCGGAAAACCGGGATTCTGATTTAAAATATCTATCCGCTGTTTTATTAAATGACATATTTGTTCGTCTATTATTTCAATTCGTTCATCATAATGTTATGTCGGTGGTTCAAAAGCCATTTGTCTCATGTTTATCGCCTCCAGATTCATTTCTTTGCCTTAACATAAATTAAAAAAATGATACATTTATTAAACCGGTCTGCCCTATTGCTGAACAAGCGCTTCGTATAATAAGGTGCTTCAACGCCGCTGCAAGCGGGAAGTTTCGTAAAAGGTCGTCGCAAATATATCAAAATTGCTTCTAAAGGAATTGCGTAAATTACCAAATAAATGATTCAGTTCGTTTCTAGAAAAATATTTTCCGTTTTTTATATACCAGATCTCTTCTTCCAACCTTAAAAAATTGTTTATCGTATCAACCAAGTACACTTTGACTTCACGTGAATAATCTTCCTTAGTAACCAAGCTCAATAAAGTTTTCCTGCTCTGTATTACATCGACAAGCATCTCGTCTAAACTTATTTTATCCATCGATACTGGATCTGTACCGATTAGCCACTCCTGTTCAAAAACCGGCAGAATATATTGGGTCTGCATTACGGTTAGATCCAGGTCACTGCCACTATATGTTTCCATTTCTTTTACCAAGTCCTTCTCATAGGACTCAGTGAATTTATTGAGAATATCTTCATACGTTTTATCGTTATGGTATAAAACTTCGGTTGGTTTGTATGTATAACTTTTAAATAGACTGAAGTGAGAAAATGGATAAAACCAAGTCATGAAAAGTATGAAGAGCACGGCGACTGCTCCCAATCCGCCCAAAATCTGAATGTTTTTTATAGCCATTTAATTCCTCCCATTGAGATAAGCATACTTTAAAATACTGCATATTTGAAGTATAAACTCCGTGCGAACAGGATAACTGAAAGTTAGGCATTGGAAAATACCGCACTGAATCAATGCTATTATCCCCTGATAAATGTGAGGTTGCAAAACACTACTTGTGCAATCCCAATGTTGTACTCGCACTCCATTAATTGAATGGAGACGGTAACAAACACGATATTTTTCTGGAACCAGACATACATTTTACATTATAAAAAAGCCTGACTGAATCAGTAGGCTTAATTTTCACCCCATGCATACCATGGTAATTTATAATCCATTTTCTTACCCTTTTTACTCGAATTATCTATTACGATCCAATTCCCATTGTTCTTTTGTACCGTATAAATTACATTTGTACCGTCAGACTTTTTAAAGAGCATATAACCTGTATTGTCTTTTATGAAATTTACAGGGTCAATAACATTTTTATTCGGGATTTTTCTCTCGGGAAGCAATATGTCGGTTACTATTTCTTCTGCAATATTAAAAAGGGATTTAAAATCATCATTAATTTCCGATTGGTATTGCAATTGATTGTATGTGTAAGAAGAAAAAGGTTTTAAATTAAAATTAAATGACTTTTTAATATCTGTAAGCGTTGATTTATAAAAATCATTTATCTCTTTTTCCAATTTATCTCCTTTATGTTGAAAGCTAATGGTTTTAACCCCAAATGGACTTATGTTGAAAGTCATTGTCTCTTCACCAAAAGGAGGGTCATGTGCATGGTCAAATGTTGTGACTTGGATTTTTGCAATAAAGCTAAACTCGCCTTCATTCTCCCTGACGATATTCAAAATCTTAGCGTCATATAAGCCATATTGTTTGGGATATCCATAGTAATGAATAATTTCCTTTTGTATTGACGTATCAAGGGATGTAATCAATGTATCATGTATCATATATAAGTGTATAATCAGGTTGCTCAGGAATAATTGTTTTCAGCGCATTTTTAAGACCTTCATCTGAGCCTGCACGTCCTAAATCTTGTGAATTCGGATAGTTATCATTGTGGGTTAAAAAGGCAACTTCTTCCTCTATTTCAGTAAATGACATTTGAGAGGGCAGAAATATTCCCAAAATACACATGTAAATAAAAACTCGAAAGTAATCCATATCATCAACCCTTTTATGTTTATTATCCGTAAAATAATGGGTCTTTATGCTAGTATTTATTTACCAATATAGCCCGATTCAGGCACAGTGCTTCCTCAACATCTGTATCCGATTGCAGAACAATAACAATTCAATTCTTAATACAGTCCTAGTAGTTGATACATTTCATTTCTCGAAAAATTCCACCATAAAGCAACAATTTGGCAATGATGCAGTCTACTCCACCAACAACTCATTCAAAAACGGTAATAATTCTTTTTCAAAATCGACCAATTCATCATTAGCTAGTTGACGTAAATAATGTGCAATTTCTAACTTTTGTTCAGTTGATAATTGCGCTTATAAATTAGGATCAACAAATTCCTTCACAATACGCGCTACTGTGTAAATCTCGGAGTTAGTCGTCATTTGCATGTATATATACTGCATTTCTGCATACCCATATAGTGTATATAACGGCTCCACATAATCTGTGTCGTACTCTTCATTTTCAAAAAAGAGAGCACTATCTCTTAGCATATCTTGAATGCCATTATTCATTCCTGCTTCACTAACATGGACTTTATTGTAATATATTAATGTCATACTACCAAATAGGATTACCAGTATGACCAATATAAAAAGGATCACTTTTACTTTCATAGGATTTCCCCCATCATCTCTACTTCGCATGAATCATACCCTACGGGGCTTCCGATATTTAAAACTATCTGTCCTTACTTTTCCAAACCTTCTGGGATGCAGTTTTTTTCACTACCAAATTATCTTTCCTACTTAAGTGGCTTTTCGTCACGCACCCGAATTCGCCTCAAACATATACAATTCATCGCCATCCAAAAACAGTAGCATGTTCTCCCGGTTGCTCACCAATTGTGGTGTGACAGGCGTACCATCCGGCTGGATCAGCTCAATTTCATGAACAACCTTAATATTCATCACCATCACGGTGCAGCTCAAAAAACGGAGGAAAAACCAAATTTCACCTTCAGCGTCCCCATTAGGCGCTAAACACTCAAAAATGGAATACTCCCTGTCCTCTTCCAGTGAATCCATCTTACGGCCCGGCGCATCCCAGCCAACGAGACCGCTGCGACTGATTGGTTCCTCCCATCCATAATTGCCGAAAACCCCTTCATCAAAGTACTCTGTCCAAATTTCCTGGTTCTTCGTAACGTACACATGCTCAATCCCATCGCCTAAACAAAACGACCGGATTAAACACCAATTTTTGTCATACACTCCTGTATTTTCTTCAATATTCTGCGCGTCATGGTAGTACGATCGCGCACCGACAAGCAAGATATGTCCGTCTTCTATAGGCTGGATATAATGATAATTCCACTTCTCTTCCGGCAAATGCACGACTGTCTTCTTCCCGTCCTTCATATGGACGACATGATAACTATAGTTTTCTTCCGTAACCGTTGCAGGGAAACAACCGTTGATCAAGGGAGGCCGCTCCTCCGCCAACAGGACGAAAATTTCGTTATGATGGCCAATTGCAATCGAAACTGGATCTGCAAATATTGATAATAAGAGGGTCTCCTTCCACTTGACATAATAAGATTATTCGGCATTCCACTATTTTTAAATGTAACTTTGTGCTTCCTGTTTTTAGCAGGATACTTTCCGACTGAGCCAAGACTTCTTGAAGCGGAATTCCCCTGCAAACGGATAGACATCTTGAAATAGATAAATGAAGCTCTTTAAATTCTTCTAAAGCGAAAAGGTCCTGTATAAAAATTCTTTGTTCCAAGTTTGTTGCACAAATATGGAGAAATTAATTAAAATTTATTCGGAATTAAATGACAATAGATAGTATGTTAATGCGAAGCTAGTGTGCAAAATACTATTTATCACCATATTATCCAGCCTAATGTTGTGTGGTTACATAAATGCTACTCGTAAATAGGTTACCAGATAATAAATGAATGGACTGAGAGTTATAACGACCCCTATAACCCTAAACCGCTCCGTGAACTGCAACAAAAAGCCGCTTACCCACACTACAAACCACAACATAAAATACCATCTGTAAGTTGGCGTGCCGGTTTCCGCAATACCTGGACCACTTAACCACAACGAGAATAATAAAACATATATTCCTGAAATAACATTCCAAATATGCCTGATTACTTTTCTGCCCATTTCGCCACCCCTTTTTTTGTTGATCATCCTATTTGCTAAAAGTCTAATTCGACCCTCTGAACCATTTAAAAGAATCGGTGCTGATCTTTCTTGTTTTTGCGGGTTGCGCACCACAAATTACACAGCGACTATTGGTTGCCATAGCTGATTCCGCACAGTTATGAAGTACTAGCTGTCCTTCACAACTGCGCCCGATTAAAGCAAGAGCCTTTTCGTTAATTATCCAAATCATCATTAAGGAAGGATTCCTTATTTACATTTAAGTCTGATCTTTTTCTGATAAATTGCCCTAACACAGAATTGTTAATACGTAGCACTTATTCCATAACTGGGCCGATTGAAGCACAAACCCTTTGCTTAAAATAAAATAATCCAAATTCCGTTTTTAATAGCAAACACCTTCCCATATATTACGATTGCCGAACTCTGAATTTCCAAATCTTTATCGCATCATCTGATTGTAAATATAAAAACCATATAAAACGGGCAACAACAATCCGAGCGCTAAACAAGTAACTGCAGCTAATTTTGACTGTTTAGCAAGACGTTCATTATTCGATCTTAAACTTTGGAAAAATGTAAGAGTAAAATAAAAACAAATAATGATTAAAATTGTTGAGAGCATACCAATCCAATTTCCTGCTCCCATAAAATTCATATCGTTCATCCTGTCTATCACCTCTTTCAGCAATCTGGTCTGAGTGATGAATGGGCGCAAATCCTTATTGCGGAAGAGCGCCCGATTCTGAATATATTTTTAAGAGTTGTATCCAAAGGAAACTGCAAATACCAATGCAAATATTGATAAAACGATTATAACTGTACAAATTGTAGTTATTATTAAAGTTAAGATTTTAGGTATGTCAGAGCGTCTTTTCCAAGTAGCTAAAAGTAAAAACAAACATACAAGAAGAATTATTAGAAGTACTGAAAGAAGCATATAACGATCTTTAATGATAAACCATAAGTCCATTTCATCTGCTCCCTTCCAGCAAATTAGTACTTAATAAAATGGCCGGTTTGAGGCACAATCCTTGTTAAGCAACTGCGGCCGTTAATTTAATAACTCTCCACGTCTTAATTATCCATTTCAGAATGACGATTAGCACTGATCTTTATTGAAGAAAAGTGCATGAGTACACAACAGTAAAATTCAATTATAAATTCCTTTCCGTTTCCTTGTGTATAATGCTCGAAATGAATTCAACTGCAAAGAAAACAAATAGGTAGGCATAAAAACCAAAAATCGTCCCTTTCTTTGCATTAAAAGAAGATACTATTCTATTAGTTTTTAATAAGGAACCCTCCTTGCTCGTTTGGCGCAATGCCTGTCAAGCAACCGCGCTGGGTTAGTTGAATATAATCATGAATTAGATTTTATCGTTGTAAACTTTTTTATTATAGTTACCAAAATTGCAATACTAAAAACGATTATACTATTTACTATTAAATACTGTCCCAGTTGCATGCCATAAAATATTGCAAAAGGATCACGAATAATAACTATTGCTAGCACGCTACCGATTGCACCAAATAACACTGCTAGTAGTAATATTGTAAACGCGGCAAAATATAGGTTTTTCTTTTTTTTGTAGTATATAAATCCAATAATATTTGCACTAACGATAAAGAAACCCATAAGTAATAAGAAAAAATCAGTCATTTAATTCCCTCATTCCAAATCCATCTTTAACCATTACACAAACAAATGTAAGTAAACAGTTTGATCTGTTTGTGAAAATTGAGTGCTAATCATCCTTCTAGAAAAGTGCCCAATCAAAGAATAAAATTTTCACCTTTTTCCGTCACAGTGTAATTCACGGAAACACCACCGTTTTCTTCATTTTTCATCGTTGAGGATATTACTTAACTGCTTCTGGTTCCTTCATAAACCAAGAAATATAAGAACATTGTCTGCAAATCAATATAGTCGCATCGCGGTTTTCCCACTCAAGACCAAAGAGCGTGGCCCCCTTTGTGTTGAGTTGTCGATAGTCTTTGTCGAACTTATCATTTTGACAGCAAGGGCAAACAAGATGAGTATTTCCTGCTCTATATTTCATAATTTCTCCTCCTCAAATTGATGCATCAATTTTCCACTTTAGCTATTAAACAATATGTTCCTTTTGTTAAACGGACTCTATTTCTTGTTCTAGAATTGCGCCTGTTAATTTACTCTTCCTCATTCTTTTACAAATCTAAAAGGGCAGAAATAATGCTAGCTAAAATAACAAAAATAATCATACCTGAGCTAATAACAGCAATACCCATCCCTAACCAAGAACCAATCATAAATGAAGCTATAAGGACAACCGCAAAAGCAAAAAAGCTAATCTGTAATGAATATATCCATTTTAATTCTCCCTTGTTCACTTCACAATGTACTATGTGACAAAATGATTCGATTTCGGTACAACATTGTACGAAAATTGCGTCCGTTTACTGAGCTATTTAGATGAAAGCTGTTCTACAGTTGACGTCGATATAGTTTGCTCTCTTTTTTCTTCGTTTACGCTGTAATGGATTTTCATCTGCCTATTATTATTTTGATTTACGTTGCTTAATTTCACTTTCAGAATAAGAGTTCCTTCGTCTTTGATCTCATATCCTTGGATATTTTGTTTTACACCTATAGTATTTCCGGGATAAACTCCAATAGGTTTATTTGGACGTCCACCATAAAACTCGTAAGAAATACCTCTGTCTCTTGTATCTCTGCGTCGCCAACCACTATCTTAATAGAGTCAATAACAGCAGGTTGGCTTCCAGACCATTCAATAGGCACGACCAAAAAGTAGGTGTTACCTGGAGGGAAATCGTCGGTAGACATACTGCCAACTGTAAACCTACCTTCATCTTTATCCGAACATCCACTTAACACGATTAATATACTAATTGATAGAACAACAATAACTTTTTTCAACATAACCCTTCCTCGTCTAAAAAGAAACTGACCTATTCCGGTATATTTCTATGCGACAAAAGCGCCTATGATTGAACAAGGTTAGACATTAAAACTACCGGTTTTAATAAGGATTCCTTCCTTATCAAGCCTTTTGTGATTGTAAGAAATATGGCTTAATTTCTTATGATTTTCCTTCCAAATTATATATATGAAATGAGATGGTTCTTTAAGAAAACTGTCAGGAGACAGGTTCTCATAACGATAACAATCGTTAGGGTATGATTCGCCGCACCTAAATAATTCAAGAACATCTTCTTCAATTGCAATGCCACCAATTTTAAATTCATAAACGGAATACAGTTCTTTGAGAAAACTTAAAAATCCTCCAAATTCTTCATTTTTTATACCAATTTGATCCCATTCAGGTTCATCAAATTTATCCCCATAAAACCAAAAATTAACCATTAGTGCATTTGTAGAAACCATTTCTATTTGTAATATCGCCTTTCGCTTCCTTGATAAATAAACATATAATCTTAATCTTAATGAGTGTAAGTTTGAGGATTTTAGATCTTCTTCATCATAAGGATGACCTCTACCAAAAAAATCAATAATTTCATCAACGTTTTTATCAACGATTTCAACTTTATTTGTGACTCTTGATAACTTATTAATAATTTCTTGTATTGTTTTCGTTTTATCTTCTTTAAGTTCCAACAAGAAACTAACTTCAAGGAAAGGACCACCTTGCAACCATTGAGACCATTCCATGCTATCACCCTTACACTTTTATTTTCCTAATAATCCTATTACCGAAAATCACAGGAATAAATTCTTACGTGCTAATTCAAATAAAATAAAACTAAAAACGCCACTATACATAGAACTACTATATTCACACGTTTTTGCTTTTGTTTTAACTTAATAGCTTTTTTCTTTCAACCAATCTGAATTGTAATCTCCAATAATAACTGGTTCCTTCACATTGTTTCCCTTATCACCTTACAAACTATATCCCCCATTATCACCCGATATCTTAATATCCTTATTCTGTCAAACGGTTAGTTTGTTTAAGAAAAAAATTCCCTCTTAATTCCCCGCACAGACTCTTTCCAATATTTTAACTTATTTTACCACAACTTTTCCTAAATCCTACAAGAAACCTATTTATTCTCATAGTAAGCAAACCGCTACCTAAGATATATACAATTTGTAATCATTTTCATCATACCAATTAACAAAACAGCATTAATTTAGGTGTGCAACGTCTCGTTGATTCGTATATTAATCACCAAAGAAATGACCTATCAATTAAAAAGGGAAACCAATTCATACGCGAATTAGTTCCCCAAAAATATTGTTGGATATTGTTTTCTTCTCATCGATCAAACCCGTACCTGCACTTTTATTTCATTAAAGCCCCAGTGAAATATACTTCACTTCCAAATATTCTTCGATTCCATGATGCCCGCCTTCTCGTCCAAGTCCACTTTGTTTAAACCCGCCAAACGGTGCTTGCGGGGCAGATGGCAGACCGTCATTCAGACCGACGATACCGTACTCCAAGGCTTCACAAATTCGGATTCCCTCTGAAATGTTTTCAGTGAAGACGTAGGCAGCCAATCCATAGATGGAGTCGTTGGCACGCTGAATCACTTCTTCTTCCGTTTCAAATAATGTGATCGGTAGAACCGGGCCGAATGTTTCTTCTTTCATGCAGAGCATTTCATCCTTTACATTATAAAGCACAGTAGGTGAATAGAATAATCCATCGATCTGCTCTCCTCCAGCCACGATAGTCGCTCCTTTGGTTTTTGCATCCGTAACGTGTTCCAACACCTTTTCAATCGCAGCCTCATCGATTAAAGGGCCGATGTCCACGCCTTCTTCTACTCCATTTCCAACCTTCAGAGCTTTCGTTTTCTCACCGATGCGCCGAGTAAATTCCTCAGCTACTGATGAATGAACGTAAATTCGGTTGGCACAGACACAAGTCTGGCCTGCATTACGGAATTTTGCGGCGATAATCCCTTCCACCGCTTTATCGAGGTCGCTATTAGCCATCACGATTGCCGGAGCATGTCCACCGAGTTCCAATGAAATTTTCTTCACTGTATCGGCAGCCCCTTTCATCAGCATTTTCCCCACTTCAGTGGAGCCAGTGAACGTCAGCTTGCGCACACGCTCATCCTCTTGCCAGGCACCCGCAATCTCACTGGCACTCCCGGTTACGATATTGACAACACCGTCAGGAATGCCTGCTTGGTGTGCTAGCTCGACTAAACGAAGAGCTGTCAAAGGAGTTTGAGAAGCCGGCTTCAACACGACTGTACAGCCTGCAGCAAGAGCAGGTCCGACTTTCCGTGTAATCATCGCCGCCGGAAAGTTCCATGGTGTGATGGCTGCAATCACGCCAACGGGCTGCTTATGAACAAAGAGCCGCTTTGTTGAGTGGGTTGCAGGGATCATTTCACCATAAATTCTCTTCCCTTCTTCCGCATACCAACTAATAAAACCATTCGCATAGCGCATTTCACCCAATGCTTCTGACAAGGGCTTTCCTTGTTCCGTCGTCATCGTCGTGGCTAAGCTCTCTTCATTTTCCGAGATCAATGCGTGCCATTTCATCAAAAACGCACTGCGTTCATATGCAGACAGTGCAGACCACTCTTTTAGCGCAGCAGAAGCTGCGTCCACTGCCTGCACCGCTTCCTTTGCTCCGCCACGCGGTACCATTGCAATCTTTTCGCCCGTCGCAGGATTGGTCACATTCATCTGCGGTAAATCTGAGCCGATTAGCTTTCCATTGATGATCATTTCAACTACGTCCATCGTACATCTCTCCTTTATTTCGAATCGTTTACACGTTCAACAGGAATATCTGCCACTATATCGTTTAATACCCAGCTGGCTAAAATCAAACCAGCGACAGAAGGGCAAAAGGCATTGGAAGCTGGGGGCATTTGCGCTTTTCGGATGGAGGCATCAGGATTTCCGACGGTCTCTACGACGTCTTCCCGAATAACGATTGGACTTTCATCAGAGAATACAACGGGCACGCCTTTTGCAATGCCTAGCTTTCTTAAACGAAGACGAATGACTTTCGCAAGTGGATCGGTATGTGTTTTTGAAATATCTGCAATTTGAAAGCGAGTTGGATCTGTTTTATTTGCGGCCCCCATGCTGGAGATCACTTTCACTCCACGTTTTAGACATTCTTGGATCAGATGAATTTTATAACTGATCGTATCCGATGCATCGATGACGTAATCCGGTTTATATGAGAAAAACTCGTCCGCCGTTTCTTCCGTGTAAAACATATGTAGCGAAATGACTTCACATTCTTTATTAATATCCTCAATCCGTTCTTTCATGACGCCAGCCTTCGATTTGCCGACAGTCGAGAGGTAAGCGACCAATTGTCGGTTAATATTCGTAATATCAACTGTATCCTTGTCCACCAAAATAATGCGTCCGACCCCTGTCCGGGCACATGCTTCAGCCGCAAAGGAACCTACGCCTCCTACACCGAGGATCGCAACGGTCTTCCCTTTCATCCGCTCGACGCCTTTCTTACCGATCGCTAATTCATTTCTCGAAAATTGATGTAACATAGATACCCATCCTTTAAAGTAATTTGTCTTATTCCCTATGTTAATGCAGTCATAGCCCACAGTGCAACTAACTTAATTGAGGCGCAAAAAAACCTCCTGCAGATGCAAGAGGTTGGAAGTTTACAAGAAAGTAAAATCCCGACTGTGCCGTCTTTGGATATCGCTTTGAACCCGCATGTAGCAGGTGGGTGTCTTATCCAGCTCTTTTGACGTCCCGATTAAAGGCGTGCCATCCAAGTTGGAACAACAGACTCCCGACGATAATATGTTGGGTCAAAACTGATTGGCAAATGACGAACACTTCAGGATTTTTACTATCTTTATCCTATCACACACTATTTCATAATTCAATCAATTTGAATACAGTCTTTCAAAAATAGTAGATTCCTCACTTTTTTGCTGGTTCAGCTACCACTTTAATCCCGAGTTCTTTTAATTGTGCATCATCTACAGAACTTGGTGCTTCCGTCAACAAATCACTTGCGCTTGCTGTTTTCGGGAATGCGATGGTGTCACGCAAGTTCGTAGAGCCGGCGAGCAACATGACAATCCGGTCTAGACCAAAAGCAATTCCGCCGTGTGGAGGTGTTCCATATTCAAATGCATCCATTAAGAAACCGAATTGTTCGCGAGCGGATTCCTCAGTGAAGCCAAGTGCCTTGAACATTTCTTCCTGTACTTCACGTTGGTAAATACGCAATGATCCTCCGCCGAGTTCGTAGCCGTTTAACACTAAGTCATATGCTTGCGCTTTTACCGACTCAGGATGAGTTTTTAACTGCTCAACATCAGCAGGCATAGTGAATGGATGGTGCGCTGCGTAGTAGCGGCCGTCTTCTTCATCGTACTCGAATAGTGGCCAGTCTGTAACCCATAGGAAATTATAAAGAGACTGATCGATCAAATCCAAGTCTTTTCCTAATTTCAAACGCAATGCTCCTAACGAATCTGCGACAACCGATTTCTTATCCGCACCGAAAAGGAATAAGTCACCCACTTCTCCTTCTCCAGCAGTTTTAAGAGCTTCGCCAATTTCTCCGTCAAAGAATTTCGCAATCGGTCCGTTAAAGCCGTCTTCTGTTACTTTCAACCAAGCTAGTCCTTTTGCTCCGTACACTTTCGCATACTCGCCAAGCGCATCAATATCTTTACGGGAATATTTCTCTGCTGCCCCTTTGACATTAATTAATTTTACCTGTCCACCCGATTCGACTGCTCCGGCAAATACTTTGAATGAAGAGTCTTTGACGATTTCCGATACATCCGTCAATTCCATTCCAAAACGAGTATCCGGCTTGTCTGAACCATAACGGCTCATCGCCTCATCATAAGGAAGTCGCTTGAATGGTGTTTCGATGTCGACCCCTTTTACGTCTTTCATGACCTTCTTCATTAAACGTTCATTCATCTCTAGAATATCTTCGATCGACATGAAGCTCATTTCCATATCGATTTGAGTGAATTCAGGTTGGCGGTCTGCACGTAAATCTTCGTCACGGAAGCAGCGTGCAATTTGGTAGTACCGGTCGAAACCGGATACCATCAATAATTGTTTGAATAGTTGCGGTGACTGCGGAAGTGCATAGAATTCCCCTTCATGCACACGGCTTGGAACCAAGTAATCACGCGCGCCTTCTGGTGTCGATTTCGTCAGGATTGGCGTCTCAACTTCCAAGAAGCCTTCATCGTCCAAGAAATTGCGGACTGTTTTCGTGATGTCTGAGCGCATTTTGAAAACGCGTGCCAGTTCAGGACGGCGAAGGTCTAAGTAACGATATTTCAACCGCGTTTCTTCCCCTACGTCGGTGTTGTCTTCAATTGTGAATGGCGGATTTTTTGCTTCGTTGACGACTTTGACGTCGCTTACTTGGACTTCGATCGCACCTGTTTTCAGGTTTGGATTTTTTGTTTTTTCCGCGCGTTCGATGACGTGTCCTTTGATTTCGACGACATATTCGTTACGCAGTGTTTCGGCAATCTCCAGTGCTTCTTTAGAGATGTCCGGGTTGAAGACAGTTTGGACGATTCCTGCACGGTCACGGACATCGATGAAGATGAGTCCTCCCAGGTCGCGGCGTTTTTGTACCCAGCCTTGGAGGGTGACTTCTTGTCCGATTTGTTGTTCTGTTAGGTTTCCACAATAATGTGTGCGTTGCATGACGACTACACTACCTTTCGATTCTTTGTTGTTGGTTTTAATTGCATTTGCATTAGCGTTTAAAACTGGTACATCATATCCACCTACCGTTGATTTCCGTTGCAGGCGGACGCTTTCCGCGGGGCGGGCGGTGAGCCTCCTCGGTCGCTACGCTCCCTGTGGGGTCTCACCTGTCCCGCTAATCCCGCAGGAGTCACCGCCTTCCACTACAATCAACTAAAGTCTTGGAAGATAAATAAAAACACCGATCCTAATTATATTACTTCTTCAGTTCTTCCAATAAATCATCCATGGATACTTTTTTCTGCTGTCCGTCTGCCATGTTTTTTAGTTGGACGGTGTTTTCGTTTACTTCGTCTTCGCCGATGACGATGACGTAGTTTGCATGCAGGCGGTCAGCGGATTTCATTTGGGCTTTCATTTTGCGGTCCATGTAATCCATTTCACTGCGAAGGCCGTTTTCTCTAAGTTTTCCGATGAGTTCGAAGCCTTTTGTTCGGGCTGCGTCGCCTAATGTGACGAGATAGACGTCTAGTGACGGTTCATCTGTCCAGGATTTTTCTTCTGCTTCTAGTGCGAGCAGGAGGCGTTCAATACTCATGGCAAAGCCGATACCAGGTGCTGGTGGTCCGCCGATTTCTTCTGCTAAGCCGTTGTAGCGACCGCCGCCGCAAAGCGTAGTGATGGCGCCGAAGCCTTTTGATGTGCTCATGATCTCAAATGCAGTGTGATTGTAATAATCGAGTCCGCGGACTAAGTTTGGATCATATTCGTACTCGATTCCTGCTATATCCAAATACTGTTTCACTTTTTCGAAATAAGCCGATGAGCTTTCATTCAAATAGTCTGCTAAAGATGGAGCAGTTTCCATCAACGGATGCTCTCTGTCCACTTTACAGTCTAGTATGCGCAGCGGGTTTTTCTCCAGACGGTTTTGGCAGTCTTGGCAGAATTCTCCGATGTGCGGAGTGAAGTGTGCGATGAGTGCTTCCCGGTGTGAGTTTCTGGATTCCTTATCACCGAGTGAGTTCAAGACGAGTTTGATATCAGATAAACCTGCACGCTTATAGACTGTCATCGCCAACTCAATCACTTCAGCATCAATAGCCGGATCATCACTCCCGATTGCTTCTACGCCAAATTGTACAAACTGACGATAGCGTCCCGCTTGTTGACGTTCGTAACGAAACATCGGTCCTGTATAAAATAATTTTACAGGTTGATCTGCATAGCCGAACATTTTATTCTCAACGAATGAACGAACGACTGCCGCTGTGCCTTCAGGACGCAATGTCATCGAGCGATTTCCTTTGTCTGTGAATGTGTACATTTCTTTTTGTACGATATCGGTCGTATCACCGACTGTGCGTTGGAATAATTCGGTTTGTTCAAAAATAGGTGTGCGAATTTCTTTGTAATTGTAAACATCACAAACAGATTGGATGATGTTTTCGACACGTTGCCATTTCCAAGAAACATCAGGCAAGATGTCCTGTGTACCCCGAGGAACTTTGAAATTCATGTTCATAACCCCTTTCAATGACCTAATAGTTGCGGGCGTCCTTTTCAGAAAACATAAAAAAGCTCCCATCCCTAAAAACATAGGGACGAGAGCTTGTAGCTTCCGCGGTTCCACCCAAATTGACACATACTGTGCCCACTCGAATCCGGATAACGGCCGGTTCCGTTCATGCCTACTAATTTCAGCACAAAACCTCCATGGTGTTGTTCGCCTTACTGTTCTGTCAAGGAATTTCAGCCAAGTTCCCTGTTCTCTTTCCAGCCGTTCGTAAAGTTACTTTCCATCTCATCGGTATGTAGTTCGATTCGATTATTTCCTATGTTAATCACTTCTACTCAAACTGTCAACTTTTTTATCTAATTGTGGCGTTTACTGCGGCTTGTTCGGTACAATACGAAGTAAGGAGGTGAAGACATGAGAAAATATCGCTTTGGTTTAATAATGTCTCTAGCACTCTTATTATTTTTCAGTAGTCTCCCAAGCGGCTTAGCGGAAACCGTTGAAGTAGATTCGCCGACCCTTAATGTACGCAGCGGGCCTGGGCTCACCTATCCTGTTGTCGGTCAATTAAAAGATCGAGATAGCTTAACTATTTTAGAGACCGATGGAGATTGGCTGAAAATCCAGTTTGGAGAGGAACAAGGATGGGTTGCAAAGTGGCTGACGCGCTCTGCTGAAACGAGCGAACAGTCAAAGGAAGTCGTATCGAAAGTCGATTCACTTAATATCCGTTCCAGTCCTTCCGTTCAATCTGCGGTCATCGGAAAAATGCGTGCAGGTGCGATTGCGACAGCTACCGGTCAAGAAGGTGATTGGATTTCAATCATACTGGACGGAAGAGAAGGCTGGGTTTCTGCTGAGTATGTGTCGGAAGCGAAGGAATCTTCATTCGCAGCGTCGGGTGAAGAGGAAGAAATCGAACAGCCTACCGTATCTAAAGAAGTAACTGATCCCGATGAATTTACAGTGGCGGTTGAAAAGCTCAATGTTCGTAAAAAAGCGACACTGCAGTCAAAAAAACTAACGCAGATTAACAAAGGCGATACGTTCCCTGTAGTGGCAACTGATGGCAATTGGGTGCAAGTCCAATTGGATAAGAAAAAGACAGGTTGGGTCTATTCATTCCACGGGCATCTTTCGTCGAATCAAACAAAAGTAGCATCGACTGATGAGACCGACCAAGGAATCGTTACCATCCTGACAGATGGAACGAATTTACGTGAAGAGCCTTCTACTTCATCGCCGGTCGTTTTCCGAGTGAACGCAGGTGAGAACTATCCAATTATCGACAAGCAGGACGATTGGTATAAAATTTCATTGCCAAACGGCCAGCAAGCATTTGTAGCGGAATGGGTAGTGACCACAACGGATTCTTCTTCCCCAACTGGGCAAAAGCAGACAAAACAAGCTCGGGTCAAAGGGACGCTGAAAGGGTTGACGATTGTGGTGGACCCGGGACATGGTGGACATGACCGAGGGACAACAGGCGCCCATGGTTCGATCGAGAAAGATTTGACGCTTATAACAGCAGAGCTGCTTGCAACGAAGCTTCAAAAAGCAGGGGCTGAAGTAGTATTAACACGGAATTCGGATACATATGTATTGCTTGGAGCGCGTGCTTCCATTGCACAGTACCATGATGCGGATGCGTTCGTCAGTATTCATTATGACGCGCATGTAGACCCATCGATTTCAGGATTCACGAGTTATTACACGCGATCTGAACAACAGCCGCTCGCAGAAGCTATCAATAAAGGGTTAGCTTCTACGATCACGTTACGAGACCGCGGTACGCAATTCGGAGATTTTCATGTGTTGCGCGAAAATAACCGAATTGGCGTGCTGGTAGAACTAGGATACTTATCGAATTACAATGAAGAACGCCAAATCACGACCAATCATTTCCGTGAACAGGCTACACACGGTATTTATCAAGGATTGCTTGATTATTTTAATTGAGTTGAATTGAAGATTACGAGATGTTGAACAGATAGTCCGCACATCCAACTTAAAACCCCAGCAAACTTCACATAGGAAGATTGCTGGGGTTTACATCTAGTAGATCCAGTTCGTAAAGTATTATTCGGATTTGCTAATTAAAAGGTGACAGCGCAGAATGTTAGACGAGAACCACCAAGTCAAAAGTGCCGTACTCTTAGTAGAAGGTTGCACTAAATATATACCTTCATCATTCTTGAGCGTTTTCATCACTTTTGTATTCTAAAATATCGCCTGGCTGACAATCCAAAGCCTTACAAATTGCCTCCAAAGTTGATAATCGAATCGCTTTTGCCTTGCCATTTTTCAATATAGAAAGATTGGCCATCGTGATACCAACTCTTTGTGAAAGCTCCGTTACGCTCATTTTCCTTTTAGCCAACATCACATCAATATTAATTATAATCGCCATATTATTCACCTCAGACCGTCAAATCATTTTCGGATTTAATATCGATCGCATCTTTTAAAAGCTTTTGAAGAACAGCAGCAAAGACCGCGATCACCATGGATGCACCGACCATGACCAGCCCAATTAATATGAGACCCGGTGCGTCATCCCACTCCGCGATGATATAAACCAATGGCAGCGCGATCACATACAAACCGCTGATTGAGAGGGCATAAGTTTTAATTTTTTTCAGTGCCCCTACTGACAATTCCGAAAAGGCTTGGTTCTTGTCAATATACGTTAATAGTCTAAATGCCTGATACAATGCAAAGTAAAACGGGAGCACCGATACATACATAACTACTAAAAGGCCTACTATCACATAACCCAACTTTGCACCTTTCAGGGCCTCTGCAATCGCCACACTCGCGAGTTGAGGCAGTGCAAAGATGCACAAAGCAAGAACAGGAAGACCAATAAAAATAACAGCTATCTTTAAAAATAATGTTGAACCATGTTTCACAAAAAGCACCTCGCATATTTAGTTTCTATTTGATAATAATACATTATTTATCGAATTACAATAAATATTTATCGGTTTCCATACATTTTTGTGAAGTTCTTTGAATTTCAGCCAAAGGTAAATAGCATTCCTCATTGCAAAAGAAATGCTGATCACTGTAAACAATTCAATTTGACCTTTACGATAAATCTTCACAACGTAAAAAAAGCTGACCGAATAAATATCGGTCAGCCTTTGTATTTTCTTATTGATTTCCTTTTTTAACCCATTCCGCAACTTGCACTGTACGCTTCGCTTGATGTTTGACAGCCGCTTGGACATCTTCAATCATTTTTCCATCCTGTCCTACAGTTACGCTAGTTCCATACGGGTTTCCACCTGCTCCAAATAGGACTTGGTCTGTATAACCAGGGGTTGCGATAATAGCTCCCCAGTGCATCATGGAAGTATATAATGATAAAAGAGTCGCTTCCTGACCACCGTGTGGGTTTTGCGCGGAAGTCATTGCGCTTACCACTTTATTCACTGTTTTTCCACCAGCCCAAAGCCCGCCTTGAATATCAAGGAACTGCTTCATTTGTGATGGCATGTTTCCAAATCGAGTCGGAGCGCTAAAGATGATTGCATCTGCCCATTCAAGATCTTCTGATGTTGCAACTGGAACGTCTTTCGTTGCTTCAACAGTAGCTTTCCATCCTTCGTTCCCATCGATAACGGATTGCGGTGCCAATTCTTGTACTTTTAGTAATTTTACTTCTGCTCCAGCTTCTTTGGCTCCTTCTTCTGCCCATTTTGATAGTTGATAATTTGTTCCACCCATGCTATAAAAAACTACTGCTAATTTGACGTTTGACATATCTTTATTCTCCTTTGTTCTCCCGAATATTTTATTTAAAATTCCCATATATGATTTCCTCTTTTCGTTTAGTTATAACCACCTCCTTTGAATATATTTGATATTTAATATTTTGCCCTGCAACATAATTCAAGTACAAAATAGTTGAGATGAGGTGTATTCTAAGTTGTTTTACTGTAAACCTTGCTAGAGCCGCAAAAATTCATCCATTCGTTTGAAAACCAAAATTACTAGTGAAAGTTTGTGTTCCAGCCTCTGGTTTTATTCTTTAATGAATTCCTTCGTGCTTCTTACTGTATCAATCGGACGAACCAATTTTTCTATTTCTTCACGTTTAGGCTCCAGGAATGGAGGTAAAGATAATTTTTCCCCAAGCGTTTCATAAGGTTCATCTCCCATAAAACCAGGACCATCTGTCGCGAACTCAAATAAGATTTGTGGTGCAACCCTTGAATACAATGACTCAAAGAAATGGCGATTTATATAACCAGATGTCTGAAATCCAAAACTATTCATCCGGTCAATCCATCCCTCAAGTACTGAACGATCCTCTACGCGGAAAGCCGTATGGTGTACTGTACCAAAGCCTTGGCGGCCTTCAGGAAGAAGCGTATTATGTTCCACGATGACTGAAGCACCATTTCCGCCTTCACCTACTTCAAATAAATGAAATGACTCTTCTTGAGCTGTCTCTTTAAATAATAAAACTTTTTCCAGCATTTCTTTAAAGTAATCAAAATTCGCAATCCGGATAAAAACAGGTCCTAAACCAGTAATTGCATATTCAAGTGGGATTGGACCCTTTTGCCAAGGCGTACCGGAATCAATCCCTTTGTTGATTTCATCTGAAATCAATTGATACTGTTGATCATCAAAATCAACGAAAGAGAGAATTTTCTTGCCAAACTGTTCTTTGATCCCTGTATGATTAACTTCTAAACGTTCAAAACGTTTTACCCAATAATCCAATGCAGCGTCACTCGGCACTCGGAATGATGTTTTTGAAATCTCGTTTGTACCATGCACTCCCTTTGGAATGCCGGGAAAGTCAAAGAAGGTCATGTCTGTGCCTGCACTGCCTTTATCATCGGCAAAGAATAAATGATACGTTTGAATATCGTCTTGATTCACCGTTTTTTTAACTAAACGCATGCCTAAAACATAAGTGAAAAACTCATAGTTTTTTTCTGCGCTGCTAGTGATCGCTGTAACGTGATGTATTCCTTTGATTTCCATTATATATCCCTCATTTTTCTCTTATCTAAATAAGTAATTTTTTCTTTTTCATCATGGGTTAGTTTGGGTTAGCTACAAGAAAAAACACGTGTATTTTCTTGAATTGATAAAGATCAGCTAAAAAAAGCGTCTTTTTCAATTTTTAATGCAGCCACTTCATATGTCTCGTATTAGAGATATTGGACAAAAAATAAAATCCATTCGTTAACTCTGTTTCACTTTACCAATCAATCGATTGGAAATCAAATTAAACGTCTCGAAAACGAGAATTACTTTTTAAATCTAATTATTACTGAGAAATAAGATTTCTATTATTAGTTTTTAATTTCAACCGAATAATCCATACCTATCCAAAAAATGATTAACAGAACAGCCCATATAAATTTTTGTTAATGATCATATGCGCTCCTTTTAAAAATCATATTCTTCGTCTTTTTTCCTACGAATGGCTTCGAATGCTTCTACTGTTAGTACTGTATCCTCAACCAATCGTTCTAAACGGAATAGGATATCATCATTCACAATTTCTTTACGTAAGAAGTCCTTTTCTTCTATGAATACATATGTTGGAACGATGTGTGCTTTCATATACGCCAAGATTGGCTTTAATTGCTGTTCCACCATTAAATAATGCTTCGCTGTACCAGCTGTCACGATACTACTAACGACTTTGTCTCGAAAAGCGTTAACAGGGAGTAAGTCGAAGATGTTTTTAAGTGTTGCGGGAATCGATGCCTGGAATGTCGGCGTTCCAATAATCATGGCATCTGCTGCCATGATGGTCTCTGTAATGTATTTCGTATCTCCTTCATATTCAAAGTAATTACGTCCATCACTAAACTCTACTGTATATTCTGCTAAATCTATGAGCATAACTTCATGCTGCGGGTAGTTTTGTTTAAGGATTTCCACTGTTTTCAGCATAGCGGTTTTTGTCTTTGAACCGACGATTGATCCAGCAAGTACTACGATTTTCATGTTATTACCTCCCGTTATTTTGCTGTATATTTTTTAATGGCTGGAATAATATCGTTCCCGATGATCTCGATGTTTTTCATAATCTTCTCAAAAGGTACGCCGCCAAAGTCAATCTGCGCCATAAAACGCTGCATATCATAGAGTTCATATTGGAACAGCATTTTTTCAATAATTTGTTGTGTACTGCCAACCATTAGTGCATCGCGTGTATCAGGTGCTTGTGCAAATTGCTGCTTAGGATAGCCGCCGCCGCGAATTGCCAGGAATCCGCCGTTGATATGAGGGTACATACCTTGCAAAGCCTCTTTTGTAGTCTCAGCTACATAGAACAAGCTGGTTGTCGCAATCGGTAATGTTTTTGGATCATATCCGCTTTGTTCAGCTGCCTCGCGATATGCATCAACAGAAGGTTTAAAGTTGCTTGCTGGTCCGCCTAATGTAGTCAGCATCATTGGAATTCCCATTACACCCGCTTTAATGGCACTTGCAGGCGGGCCACCGACCGCACGCCAAATTGGTAGTGAACCATTTTTGGGTTGAGGAAGTATATTTGCATTTTTTAATGGGGCACGGTATTCTCCTTGCCATGTCACATACTCTTCTTCATTTAGCTTTTTAAGGAGTTCCAACTTCTCTTCAAAGATTTCTTCATAATCCTGTAAATCGACGCCTAGTAATTGATAGGCCCCTACACGGGAGCCACGTCCAGCAACAATTTCTGCACGGCCGTCGGATATTAAATCGATTGTGGAAAAATCTTCATACACACGTACAGGGTCTGATACGCTTAATACGGTTGCAGAACTTGTGATTTTAATTTTACTTGTTGCTTGTGCGATCGCACCAAGGACAACGGTATGAGCTTGAGTGGTAAAATATGTTTGATGACTTTCACCAACGCCAAAGACATCAATTCCAGCTTGTTCCGCTAGTTTGCTTGCCTCAATTAATTCATTGATTCGTTGTTGGGCCGACATCCTCTCACCTGTTAGTGGGTTCGGCATATGATCTCCTAATGAGTACAGTCCAAATTCCATCCCTTTTGACGGGTCGATACGATAGTTTTTCATAATTAGTCCTCCTCAATAGGTTGTAGTTTTTCTTCAATTTCCGCACGTCGGCCTTCTAAAAACGGTGGCAAATCTAATTTTCCGCCCAGTGTTTCGATATCTCCATCGATTGTAAAACCTGGTCCGTCTGTTGCAATTTCAAATAAAACACCATTTGATTCGCGAAAGTATAAGCTCTTGAAGTAGAAACGGTCTACAATCCCCGATGAGTGAAAACCATTTGCTCGTACTTGTTCATCCCAGTAAGCAAGCTCTGCATCGTCTTTCACACGAATCGCTAAGTGATGGATACTGCCGCGCCCTGGTTTTTCACTAGGTCCATCTATAGATTTCACAACGATCTCACCGAATACTTGACCTTCTATCGATTGAAATATCGCTTCATCTTCTGTACGTGAAATTTGTGTATAGCCAAATATTTCCGTAAGCGTACGCGCTAGTTTATCGAGTCGGCGCACCGTAATTTCCACAGCGCCCATCCCTTGAATTTGATGTTCTTCAGGCACATTTGATCTTTCCCATGTTTCCCAGTGATCCACTTTCTCTCCATTCGACACAAGAAGCACCATGCGAAGGCCTTCGGAATCTTCAAAGTGAAGAGCAGTTTTATTGGCATAGGTTGTGATGTCACTGTGTTGTATGCCGAATTCCTCAAAACGTTCTTTCCAGTAAATTAAGCTCACTTCTGACGGTACAAGCAAGCCGATTCGAGTGATCGCATTTGTGCCTCGATGCGTCCGGCCAGCCATCGGTATCTCAAAAAATGATAACTCCGTACCAGGGCTTCCTGTTCTATCGCCGTAAAATAAGTGATACATTGATGGTTCGTCTTGATTTACCGTCTTTTTCACACGCCGTAAACCCAGTATGTCACGGTAAAAACGGTTATTTTGTTTTGCGTTTTTTGTAATCATTGAAATATGATGATGTCCTGGAATTGTATTCATAAGTTTTCCTCCTGTTTTTCATTTGATTAATCAAGTGATGTGGTAAAAAAATTATCTGTTTGACAATTTCTTTTTTTCGCTATTTTTTTGCACGCGTGATATGAGCGAATACAACGTCTTTTGTTCCTCTTCAGATAAAGACTCATCAAAGAATGAAGATTGAAACTCCAGCTGAGCTTCAAACGCATTGTCCAGTTTGTCCTGCCCTTTCTTTGTTAAGGAAATCGTTTTTGTTTTCCAATCTTGCTTACGTTCAATAAGCCCTTCTTTTTCAAGGCGAGCGAGCATACGCGAAATACCACCCTGCGTTACGGTTACTTTCTCAGCCAGTTCACTTTGTGTTAATGGTTGGTATGTTGAAATTTGCATTAACACATCAAATTGTGCAGTTGTTAAATCAAATTGCTTTAAAAAGTCATTTGAAAGTAAGTTACTTTGATGTGTAAATCGAGCGAGTCGCAGCCAGATTAATGATCCACGAGTATTCTTTTTCATATTGTCCAGCACTCCCTTGTGTCATCTTCACTTTACTACTCAATTGATAAATGTGCAAGAGAAACATCTCGGATTCGTGATGATGTTACTAAATTGAAGGATGTGTATTCATTCTGGCTTATTGCTTCAATTGAGAGGAGCATCCCCTACCGATTAGCAAGTATTTGTTAATAATTATCTTTGCCCCCTTCTGATAATGCTTTATTGATAATATCTGCTATTTCATCCTTTGTACCATAAGTGATTTTTTCTAGTATTTCTATACTATCTATATTTAAATCTTTCACATCGTAGTAGGCGTTCTAGTATTCATGAAATGCACTCGTTAAGAAAGTTTACAACAAAGAGAAAAAATTCTAAAATCTAGAATACTGTCTTAGTTTTTAGTGAAATATATTTGGTGAAACAAAAAAGCTACTCTCCCTATCGAAGAATAGCACACTATTTTAAATCAATAATTTAAAATCATTCAGTAATTTGCAATATAGCCTATTACGGCTGCAGTATTTCATATAAAAACAGGCGCTCCATAATGCGGTTAAAACGCCCGCTTGACGAAGAATGTTACACGATAAATTGAGTAAACCAAGCAATATATTTTGCTCCTGGAATAAAAAATAATTGTGCCAACAACGTTCCCAATAACCTTGACGAAACCATCATCAAGGAGAGATTTTTAAGCTTTTGATAACTCCCTCTTCCATTTACAACCTCATCAGCAACAACAGAAACTTTTGGGTCAACAAAAATAACTAGCAGTATGGTAGCCATTCCATTTATTAAGCCAGATGCCATAATAGCTGTCGATGCCCGTTCAGGTGCGAGCAGGGCTGCATACAACGCAGATAACACACCAATGGTATAGATCGCTGTTATTACCATATTGACGAAAAATAATCGTATTGGAATATCTTTCATTTTTGTATCTTTTAGATACGAAAATTTAGGCAAATTGAAATGAGTTACACCGCGTTTTATATACTGTAAGGAAAATAACCTTTTAACTAAAGATGGAACAGATCCCTTTTCTTCAGATAAATGAATAATCGCTCTTGAAAATAGGGCGATAAAAGTAGGTAGTAACAACATGCCAAAAATTGTTCCAACTGTTGATGCACCTATAAGAAATCGAAATTGCGTTGCTACGAACTCCTGTGCATGACTACCTGGTGCAGTGTCAATTAAACTTCCCGTAAAGGGTTGTTGCATCATATTTGCCAATCTTGAAAACATCACCATGATATTAAAAAGGGATAAAGCGGAAGCAATCATCTTTACCCTGGCACCTGATAATCTCACGGCATAAGCGAGTGTCTCGATTGAGTGAATGATAAAAATAAATATGGCAATATACATTAATTTTGCAGTAATTATATCCAACACATACTACCTTCTTACCTAAATAAATTTTGTTAGTATAGCGCTCAAACACGATTAAGATGAGAATCTTGAAATTTTGTTGGATATTTCAATCCATATCCAAACATTCTATCCATCCCGATATGAGCAATCCAGATTAAGCTAACCTTTAAAGCATGATGGTGGTCTATCAATAAACCGCAGATCATTTGTATAGCTGGAATGGTATAGGTATGAACTAAATTATACAGAACTGAAGCTATCTTAACGCTTTTTAAGTACCCAAGTGCTGACAAATCCGGCGCCAACAATAAAACCAGAAACACCACCCAACTAAATTGTAGATGTAATCATTAATACTTTTTCAAAATTTCTCGTTTTATATTGAATTATATGTAGTTAACTCTTCTGAAATTGAATTTAAAAGTCTTTCTCAAAGGTAATATAGTAAGCCGCATCTATCATTTCATCTTTCATTCCACCCCTAGTGTAATTTCACACTGTAGCAGCCCTCATTAATAATACAACGTCTTCGCCTTGCAAAGATTCATTCCCTTATTAAATACAAATGACACTCTATTTACCTCTTACTTGAATATCTTCTTGCAAGTTGTAACCAATTCCGGTTTTAGACGATTAGCAAATCACAATTTGTTCATTTTTAAAGTAATTGTCAAACTTAGAATGTTGATCATCCTTAACGGCAGCAATTCATCTCCATTAAATCTCTACATAAAAAAAGCATCATTTAAGATGCTTTCCTTTGCCAAGCTTCAATAACATTACTAGAACTAAAACTACTATGCCCGCAGATAATTAAATAAAAATCTTACGCCGAAGTTACGCTTTAGGCGATTCCACCAACAACGTCACAGGTCCATCATTGGTCAATTGAACATCCATCATGGCTCCGAATTGTCCGGTTTCAACATGAAGTCCTTCGTTGCGGAGCTGTTCGTTAAAGTACTCCCATAATGGTTCAGCTTGCTCTGGTCTTGCGGCGTCAATAAAACTCGGTCGTCTGCCTTTTTGAACATTGCCGTATAAAGTGAATTGAGATACCGATAAAATGGCACCTTCCACTTCTTCAATGGAGCGATTCATTTTACCTTCTTCATCCTCGTAAATACGCAATCCCGCTATTTTCTTAGCCAAGTAGGCCGCGTCCTTTTCGCTGTCTTCGTGCGTAATCCCGACCAGTAACACATAACCTTTAGCAATGGAGCCGACAATTTCTCCATCTACTGTCACAGACGCATCTTTCGCCCGCTGCAATAGCACGCGCATAAGTCAGCCCCTCCTTTTTAATTCATGACTCGTTCTACTGAGTAAACATCTTTAATCTGTTTAATTTTCTCGACGGTGCGTTGTAAATGAGTAATATTCTGAATCTTTATTGACATATGGATATGCGCAATACTGTCTTTATCCGCTTTGCCGCTGACTGCAATAATCGGTGTCGACATATCCGCTACAACCATCATCACTTCATTCAGCAAACCTTGTCGATCGAATGCGGAAATCTCTATGTCGACTTGGAATTCTTTGCGTGTTTTCTCGTCAGCCAGTGCCCATTTCACGTCAATCAATCGTTCACTTTGACCATCTTCCGATAAAATATTGGTACAATCCGTTCTATGCACAGAGACTCCCCGCCCCCTCGTAATGAAGCCGACGATGTCATCGCCAGGTACCGGATTGCAGCATTTTGAGATTCGGATCAACATATTGTCGACATCTTTGACGATGACTCCTGATTCTGTCTGTTTCTCAGGTTGCGGCGTTTTCATATCGGAAACGATTTTATCGATGGTCTCTTTTTGCTCGCGTTCTTTGCGCATACGTTCAGCTAACCGGTTGACGACTTGCTGAGCGGTAATGCCACCAGATCCAACTGCTGCGTACATATCTTCTTCGGAAGTGAAACTGAACTTATCGATCGTCCGCTGAATGTTCGCATGACTTAACGCCTCTTTAGCGTCATATTCTTGGGATTTCAATTCCTTTTCAACGAGTTCGCTGCCTTTAATAATATTTTCATCTCGCAATTGTTTCTTAAAGTATTGCCGGATTTTGTTTTTCGCCTGGGAAGTATGGGCGATCTTCAGCCAATCTCGGCTTGGACCGAATGATTGTTTCGATGTAAGGATTTCTACAATATCTCCGGTTTCAAGAGAAGAATCCAGCGGTACAATTTTGCCATTCACTTTAGCGCCAGTCGTCCGATTTCCAACTTCCGAATGTACTCGGTAAGCAAAGTCGATCGGCACAGATCCTTGCGGCAATTCGACGACATCCCCATTCGGCGTGAAAACGTAGACCATGTCGGAAAACAGGTCGAACTTTAACGACTCCATGAACTCCTGTGCATTGGAAGATTCGTTTTGGATCTCCAATATTTCACGAAACCAAGTTAATTTTGAATCAATATCATTGGAAGATTTTGCGACGGATTTGCCTTCTTTATATGCCCAGTGAGCAGCCACTCCAAATTCGGAAATACGGTGCATCTCTTCCGTACGGATCTGTACTTCGAGCGGATCTCCCGCTGGACCAACAACCGTCGTATGGAGAGATTGGTAAAGATTTTGTTTCGGCATGGCAATATAGTCTTTGAATCGGCCTGGCATTGGCTTCCATAAAGTATGGATAATACCGAGCGCTGCGTAACAATCTTTAATACTCTTGACCACGATTCGAACAGCCAATAGATCGTATATTTCATTGAATTCTTTCTTTTGAATGACCATTTTTTGATAGATCGAATATAAATGCTTCGGTCTTCCATGCATTTCGGAAGCGATTCCCATATTATCAAGCTCTACCCGCATTTGCTCCATAACATCCTGCAAATACTTTTCTCGTTCGACACGTTTTTGTTTCATTAAATTCACGATACGATAATATTGTTGGGGATTGGAATAACGTAATGCAATATCTTCGAGTTCCCATTTGATTGTGGAGATTCCTAGACGATGCGCTAGCGGAGAGAAGATTTCCAGTGTTTCCTCGGAGACTCGACGTTGTTTCGCAGCGGGCACATGTTTCAAAGTTCGCATATTGTGAAGGCGATCTGCCAACTTGATTAAAATGACTCGGATGTCTTGGGCCATTGCAATAAACATTTTACGATGGTTTTCCGCTTGCTTTTCTTCATTTGACTTAAACTTCAATTTATCAAGTTTCGTCACACCATCTACGAGCATCGCCACTTCATCCCCGAACTCGCGGATAATGTCTTCACGGCTGACTTCAGTATCTTCCACCACATCATGCAAGAAACCGGCTGCTACCGTTTCAGGGTCCATTTGAAGTTCTGCTAAAATCCCAGCCACTTGAATCGGATGGTTGATGTATGGCTCACCTGAACTTCTAAACTGCCCTTCATGTGCAGCTTTTGCCACGACGAACGCCTTCTTGATAAAGTCGACATGTTCTTCGTTCATGTATTTGGCGACAAGCTCAAAAATATCTTGTTCTGTCATGTCTTGATTCTTCGCCATTCTCTTACCCCTTTCAACCTATTCCGAAATTTAATTATATTATTATATGTATAGTATCACTTAAATGTAAAACGAATCAATTACAGCGCTTGGTAAATATAGTAAGAATCCTCCGCAATATGCGAAGGATTCTTAAATTAATACGTAATCAATGCCCGAATGTCATGATTGGTCAATTTTTCTCGACCATTCAAATAGGAAAGTTCGATTAAAAAGGCACAACCTGCTACAACGCCGCCAAGTTTTTCGACTAGTTCAACTGTAGCACCAACTGTTCCGCCTGTTGCGAGCAAATCATCTACGATCAACACACGCTGGCCGGGTTTAATGGCATCTTTATGAATGGTCAATTCATCTTGACCATATTCTAAATCGTAGAAAACGGAGATCGTTTCACGCGGCAGTTTTCCAGGTTTTCGAACAGGTGCGAAACCGACTTGCAGCGCATATGCCACGGGACAACCGATAATGAAGCCGCGAGCTTCCGGTCCGACGATGATATCAACGTCCAGATCCTGCGCATACTCCACGATTTGATCGGTAGCGTATTTGTATGCTTCGCCGTTGTCCATAATCGTTGTAATATCTTTAAAGCTTACTCCTGGTTTTGGATAGTCATCGACAATCGTTACAAACTTTTTTAAATCCACAGTTTTTCCTCCTCAACAGCTTCAATCTTGCGTAATGAGTTGAACACCTTCTTCAAATCCTGATACGGCGCATAAAGAAGTAACTCTTCCAATTTGATCTGCTGTTGGCGTTTTTTATAAGATGGCGCTTCTGCCAAATCACGTTTCTCGGCAGGTTCCATCATAGTGATTTCACCATTCTCTAGTGTAACAAATTCTAGCTCATAAAACACTTTTGTCATGAATTTAATCGTACTTTTTTTCCAACCCTTATGTTTCGAGAGCATATCCATCTGATCTCGCAGGTGAAAAGACCCTCTCTTCTTCAAAAAGCTGTAATACCAGCCAAATTGTTGGCGGTCAGGCATTTTCTCGAAATACATCGAATCATGGACATATAAATGCAAATAGATTCGATTGGCCTGCGATGATCCGATCGCTGATTTAAGCTGTTCTTCGTCCTGCGGTAAGTCGATTAACACGATTGAATCCACCGGTGAAAGTGTGTCTCTTCCGATTAACTGAATCGGCACATCCTTGAGAAACGGAGTGAAATGATGGATTGCCTCTTCCGTAAACGCCACAAATGCAGCCTGTTCCGGTATAAGCGGCAGCCATCTTGCCGGGTCCCGCACTCCCCGATAATCAAATAGTTGCCATTCGTCGCATTTAATATCTTCCACTAGCATTTGCGGTTTCTTTCGTCCGTTCCATTCATTGATCTGCAGATCGCCCGTTAGACTTAATTTGATGGTGGGCGCCATTTCATCCGCTAATGCGCCCGCACCAAAATGAATGGCATCCAATCGCTCGTCTCCGTCTGCCATCTCCAATTTCAGATGATCTTTTGACGCTCCAATTTTTCGAACGGAAGCCGTCTCCAGCTGTTCGAGCAGAAAGACAGGCTTCGGAAATCCAACACCAAACGGCCGAATCAATTCGAGCGCTTCGATGGCTGCAATATCAATTTCATGAAGTGAAAGTGGAACGTCAATCGACAACTTAGGTTGCAGCAATTCATCCGTCAATAGTTCTTTTGCCTGCTCATTTAAATTGCTCCGCAGCAATTCGACGTCTGCTATTTCTAACGACATGCCGGCAGCCATTGCGTGGCCTCCAAAATGCGGCAGAATGGAAGCATTCTTTGAAAGTTCCTTATACAGATCAAATCCTTCAATGCTTCGTGCAGACCCCTTTGCTAAACCTGTCTCATGATCGATTGATAACACAATAGCAGGACGATAGAATTTCTCTGTCAATCGGGATGCGACAATTCCGACCACCCCCGGGTTCCAACCTTCTCCTTCAATGACCAAGACGTACGGCACCTGATTACCGTAGCGAATTTGGATTTGCTCTTCTGCTTCTTTTGCAATTTCTTTCACCAAATGCTGTCGCTCTTTATTGAGTTCATTTAGTTCCTCGGCGATCCCCATCGCTTGCTGCTCGTCTTTTGATTTTAGTAAATGAACAGCAGGATCTGCATCTCCCAGACGTCCTGGTGCATTCAAACGAGGCCCAATCGTAAAGCCGATGGTCTCTTCCGATAAAGCCTCTTGTTCGTGCCCGCTCACTTGCATCAATGCTTTAATAGCAGGTCGCTTAGAACGCCGCAATCTGCGTATTCCCTCTTTGACGGCATAGCGATTTTCATCCTCTAACGGAACAAGATCAGCTACGGTGCCGATTGCAACAAACTCCAGCAGATCGAGTGGCGGCTCGCCTAATAATGCAGAAGCTAGTTTAAATGCTACCCCTACTCCAGCCAATTCGCCAAATGGATACTCGCCCTTCGGATGGCGCGGATGAATGACCGCGTCAGCTTCGGGTAATTGTTCGCCCATCTCATGGTGATCCGTGACGATGACGGTCATGCCGAGCGACTTAGCAAATGCGATCTCTTCGATCCCTGATATGCCATTGTCTACTGTAACGAGAACTTCGGTACCTTCTGTATGTAATTGCTCAAAATAGTCTTTATTCGGCCCATAGCCGTGCTCAAAACGATTCGGTATAGCGAAGTTTACATTTGCTCCGAGACGTTCTAGTGCAGTCGTGAGGACTGTTACGCTAGTCACTCCGTCGGCATCATAGTCGCCATATACCGTAATTTGCTTTTGTTCTTTGATTGCTTGCTTCAAACATTCGACCGTTTCTGTCATACCATATAATAAAAAAGGATCGTGCAAATTGGTTTCATCCATATGCAAGTACGCTGTTGCTTGCTCACTGGTCGTGACGCCCCGTGCAACAAGAATTTTCGCAAGCATCGTAGAGAGTTGCAGATCATTCGCTAACTGTTCAACGAGCTGTTCGTCTGGACGTTCAATTTGCCATCTTTTTTTGGATTGTATCATTACGTTCACATCCTCATCTCGTATTATATCGAATCTTGGCGGAGACGGAAAGGAAACCACATGAAAAAAGCGGTCAGGCGAGAAACACAGCCCATTCCGCTCTTGCATCAAATTTGTTTTGGCGGAAGAATTTCTGCTTCCACAACCGGCACTTCTGCCATCAGCGTATCGATCTGTTCTTCCATCTCTTGCATTTGTCGTTGTTGCCTTGTCAGTTCCTCTTCTTTCGCTTGCAGCTTCTTCTCTAGCTCCTTTATGCGTCGGCTGCCTATATACGATTTGAAGATGGCGAAAAATCCACTAAATAAGGCACCTAGCAATGCCGAGCCGAGGATGACCAGCACGAGAGGAATCATTTCCGTGCCGAATAGATAATTAACAGGTACCGAATCGACATTGAAAACTGCGAAAACTGCAATAATGACCGCAAACAATAAACTTAACAACACAGTCCACTGAAAATTTTTTCCACTTTCTCTACTCATTCCACTCATTCCTCCAATCAAAAAACAGGATATACCGGAGTATACCCTGTTTTTGATAGGCTGCAAACGTCTTAAACGACTGGTTCGTCGGAGCCCCATTGTTTTTTCTCTTTTTCTACTTTCAAACCGTTACCCTTGTTGATCTGCTTCTTCTTGAGATCAAACCAAAGTTGAGCGGAAATGAAGATGGAAGAATACGTACCCGCAATCAAACCGATCAGCAATGCAATCGAGAATGGACGGATGGATTCTGCACCTAACGCCATTAATGCAACAACTACGAAGATTACAGTCAAGACTGTATTGACTGAGCGTCCAAGTGTCTGACGTAAGGATTTATTGACAATCGTTGCCAATTCATCTTCACTGTCAATGTGCTTCATGTGATGAAGGTTTTCACGGATCCGGTCAAATGTAACGATCGTATCGTTGATGGAATACCCAACAATCGTCAGAACGGCCGCTATGAATGTGATATCGACTTCTAAACGTAGAATACTGAAGACCGCAATCATGAAGAATGCATCATGCAATAAACCGACGATTGAAGCCAATCCCATCCGCCATTCAAAACGGAAGGCAACATAGATAATGATACCGAGTGCAGCGACAGCCAATGCTTTGATCGCATTTTGCACGAGCTCTTTACCGACAGTATCGGAAACCGTTGAAACATTCGGTTCTGAGCCGTAGACACCATTCAGCTCTTTTTTAATCTTATTCACTTCTTCTTGCGCGAAGTCTTCCTTATATCGAGCAACGGCAATATTCTTCTCATCACCGGATATGACGACATCAGATGACGGATGACCGATCGCTTCTAGTTCTTTTTCAACTTCCGTTTGATCCAATGCCTGTTCAGCAAGGATTTCTACACGCGTACCGCCGGAGAAATCGATCCCTAGATTCAGCTTGAAGACTCCAAGCATAATGGCACCGACAATCAGCAGGACAATTGAGAGCGTATAGAAACGTTTTCTCGTGCCAACGAAATCAAAACGGTCAAATTTCGTTGTAAGGTCCAATGTTTCAAGTCCTTCATCCGCCGAATGGACTTGTTTCTTGGAAAGACCGAACCAACCGGTTTTTCCATCCAGGCTGCCACTGTGGACAAGCAGTCCAAGCAATAGGCGGGATCCCCAGACAGCGGTGATAAAGCTGACTAAAATACTGATGATCAGCATGGTCGCAAACCCTTTAACAGAGCTTGTCCCGAATATGAACAATACAACCGCTGCTAAAAGAGTGGTAATATTCGCATCCAATATTGCGGTGAATGATGACTTGGCACCAGCTGTAAAGGATGACTTAACAGATTTTCCGACACGTAATTCTTCTTTAACCCGCTCATAGGTAAGAATATTGGCATCTACTGCCATCCCGACCCCGAGCATCAATGCAGCGATCCCTGGAAGTGTCAGTACTCCATTGATCAGTGTAAACACCAATAAGATCAAGTAGATATAAACGGACAGAGTGATAACCGCAACAATCCCTGGCAAACGATAATAGAATGCCATAAAGATGAAGATTAAGCTAATACCAACTATTCCGGCAAATATCGTTTTATCAAGTGCCTGTTCACCAAATTGTGCGCCAACTGATGTGGAGTAAATTTCCTCAAGATCAACCGGTAACGCACCCGCGTTCAAAATACCCGCAAGGTTCTTCGTCTCTTCTACCGTAAAGTTCCCCGAAATTTCAACATTGGATGAGTTAATCGTCTGGGACACCATCGGAGCAGAGATGAATGCCGGTTTAGGCTTAGTGACTTCTTCTTTATAAGAATCCACGCCTTCTTCAAAATCCAACCAAATTACCAGCACATTGTCCGGCTTCTTCTGCAGGATTTGAGTTGTAACCTCTCCAAACTTATTTGGATCTTTCATTTCTAACGTGACGACTGGACTGTTGTTTTCATTGAAATTGGCTTTGGCTTTGCCTTCTTTCAAGTCATTCCCGTCAAGCATCAAATTATCATCCGCATCACGGAATGAAAGATTCGCCTGAGTGGACAACAATTTTCGGGCAGATTCCTGATCTTCTACCCCGGCAAGCTGTACACGAATACGGTTGTTCGACTCGATTTGGATGCTTGGTTCACTGACACCCAAAACGTCGACCCGATTCGTCAATGCCCGCGCGGTATCCGCTACCGTGGACTCCGTAATCTTCTGTCCATCTTTCAGCGGATTCACTTGGTACAGAACTTCAAAACCGCCTTGCAAGTCAAGGCCTAGCTTGACATTTTTTAAAATCGGATTTGTCGTTGAAAAGATCGTTGATGCAAATATCACAATCAGCAGCAAAAACGCGACAATCCTGCCTCTGTTTTTCATATTTCCTTTTCCCCCTCATATACTAGAGCGGCACAGCACTTGTTATGTACTTCGTTCTCTCATTGTACAACATACCAATTATGAAACAGTCGGAAGTCTGTGTCAAATAGTTCATGATGTCAAATGCCAATCAATTTGATTTCCTCGGGGAAAATAGAATGGCCCGCTCTTCTTCACTAAGCTCTGGAAACGCGCTGCTATTGCGCTGAGCCTCTGTCTGTGTATACGTCATAAATTGAGCAGGAGATAATTTGAATAAATCTTGAACAATTTCATAAGGGCGCATATTGGAGATATCTTTTCTACGCCACTTCTTTTGTACAAGATAGTCCCACAGTCCTTTTTCTGTAACTACGGTGTAACCATATAGATGAAATTCGTTCTTTTTGCTTTCTAGTGCCGGCAATACATGTGTGTACAGTTCGTCTAATTTCTGATTCATTGGCGCTTCCCCCTTCTGCTTTGCCTCGTCTGTTTTGCGGAATATTTCGGATGCTAGTACATACACTTAACTAGATAAACTGAAATAAATAACTTACACACAAAGTAAAACGTAGAAACCGGTGATTTCCGTTCCAAGCGGACGCTTTCCGGGGGGCGTGGCTTGAGCCTCCTCGTCCGCTTCGCTACCTGCGAGGTCTCAAGATGCACGTTGATCTCCCAGGAAAAGCCGTAACGAAGAACGGCTTTTGCGAGCACAAGCGAAGCGTTGGGAGCATATCTTTGCCTTTCGCCGCCTTTCACTTCAATCAACTAAGTGTCCATTACTGCATAAATTCATGTTTAAACTATAATTCAACATATATTTGGAATTTAAAATACGTATTCATAGTGTAACTGAAAAGTCTGGAATTGAGAAGGAGTTGTTTGAGGTGTCTTCATTTATCCGCGGGACAGTTTTTTTGATGGCCGCTGTATTTCTATCGAAGTTGCTTGGTTTCGTGTACCGAATTCAGTTCATGCGGGTAGCTGGAGAAGAAACAGTTGGAATTTATATGACAGCATATCCTGCTTTTGTATTTTTTCTTTCCCTTGTACAGTTGGGCGTGCCGATTGCGATGGCGAAAGTAATTGCTGAACTGAAGGCGCAAGGTGGAAATGTGCAGTTGCGTCAAGTGATGAAGACGTCGGCGTTCATTACGATTTTATCAGGAGCGGTTTTCATCCCGGCCTGTATTTTATTCGTGCCTTATTTGGCGGGAAATCTGCTTGGTAATGAAGCAACCTCATCCGCTCTCTATGTAGCCATTGCGATTGTGCCGATTGCGGCGATTGGAGGTTTAATAAGAGGTTATTTTCAAGGGATTGCACGGATAGAAGAAACGGCGTGGGCTCAGGTCATTGAACAAATCTTCCGAATCCTTCTTATTACATGGATGCTGCCTTATATTCTGGCGCCAAACGATCCGATGATCAATGCTGCCTATGCGATGGTCGTCACATTTTTGGCAGAAGTGTTGTCGGTACTCTATCTCCTTTACAAATACAAACAACATCAGCGCAAACAGCCGAAGAAACGTAAAAAAGAGCCGCGTTATCCGATGGGACCCATCCTTTCCGTCGCGCTTCCTTCGTCGGGTAGTCGACTATTCGGTACTTTCACTTGGTTTTTGGAGCCGATCATATTTTTACGTGCACTAAGTATGGCAGGTGTCGGAGCTGTAGCCGCCACCTCTTTGTACGGAGTCATATCAGGTGTATTGATTCCTTTGTTATTGTTTCCTGCATTCATTCCGTATGCATTATCTGTCGTGCTTGTACCGGCTGTCAGTGGGGCTGCCGCATCGAGCAATGTAAAGAAGCTGCAGGAACGCATTCATTTAGCACTCCGCTTATCTGCTTTAACTGGAGCTTTTGCAGCGACGGTATTTTATATTCATGGTCAAGAACTAGCCGAAAAGCTGTTCCATGTAGTAGAAGGGGCCAGTTATATGACAATTTTGGCACCCGTCTTTTTCTTTTATTATATTCAAAGTCCATTGTATTCCATCTTGCAGGCTACCGGTGACGCAAAAGCTGGTATGATGAATTCGGTGTACGGAGGAATTGCTAAACTCGCGGTCATGTTCATTCTTGCATCGCAACCTGGTCTACAGGAAACAGGGGCGGTCCTAGCGATCGGTTTCGGCGTATTGGTCACTTCGTTTTTACATATCGCGACAATCCGGCAAAACAAAGCCACGGCAACCGGCTTCTCAATGTTCGCCATGACCTATGCTGCTTTCCTTTTAACCGCGATCATGCGGCCTATCTTCATCCCGGTTGGTTCCTATCATTTATTTACAGAATGTGTCATCACATCCGCTGTATTATTAGCCCTTTTATTGCTGACAGGGCAAATAAAAAAGTCAGATTGGATTATGCTTCGTAATTTAGTCAAACGGTATTAATGAACGTGTGGATTAGCTAATTTGTGTGCCATTATGGATCCTCGAGATTTGCCCTCCAGGCGGGGACGCATTCTAGAGGTCGCGCTTTGAGCCTGCTGTATTAACTTTCTTTCATCTGAATCTTTAGATCGCCTTGTTCCCATGAGCAATAAAAAACAGTCGAGACATCCGAAATATTTTGGTCTTGCAACTGTTTCAATAACCACTCTTCTGTTTTTCCGACTAAGCGGAGATGTTCTTCTTGAATTTCTCCATCAAGAACAAGACCTACTATGGGAAGATCGCCATCTCGTGTAAACACTGATAAATTACCGGAAGGCTCTAGGTACGCATAGGTGACGTTATGGATCGAGCCGATTTGATTTTCACGCAGCTGTTGAAATAAATCATCTAAATTATACCGTTGTTTTCGCATTTCTTGTTCTTGAATCTGTCCATCTTTAATAATTAAGGTCGGATTGCCGTCTACGACATCCCTGAATTTCTTGCTTTTCAGAGAAATTAATGAAGAAATATATTGGATTACGAGCAACAGAAGAATAGGGAGAACCCCTACAATGATTGGTTTGTCAGGAGTTTCTACAATCATTGCCGCCACTTCAGCCATAATAATGAAGACCACAATATCGATGACACCCAGTTCTCCCACTTCTCTTTTGCCCATAATTCGTAAAATGACCAATAAAAAGACATATAAAAAAATCGTCCGCAATCCGATAATCACATACTCATGCATCCCAAATCTGCCTCCTTAAACAACTAGTGTTCCTTCAGGCATTTGTTCTATACGCATGCAAACAAAAAAGCGGCAATCTATGGACATTCCAGTAGATAACCGCTTTTTATTAAGCTGATGTGTTCGTTACAACTCTTCCAACTGCCTGCTTGTCGAAACGCAAGACTGTCGTGTCAGCTACACGCAAGAAGATAGATGTTTCATCCACCGCATCTACCGTTCCATGTAAACCGCCAATTGTTACTACTTCGTCTCCACGCTGCAAACTGTTTTGCATCTCTTTCGCTGCTTTTTGTCTTTTTTGTGCAGGTCGAATAAGTAAAAACCACATTATAGCGACCATAAGCACCATAGTCAAAATTCCACCATATTGTTCCATAATCTAATTCCCCCTTCCTGAAGCACCAAGATTTATTATACAAGATTTAAAAGTTTTTTGCATTCGGTTTGTTGAAGCCATATTGCTCAAAAAATTCTTCGCGGAAATCTCCGAGCCGGTCTTCACGAATGGCTTGTCGTACTTGCTCCATCAAATTCAATAAAAAGTGGAGATTATGATAAGACGTTAAACGAATACCAAAAGTTTCTCCTGCACGAATCAAGTGACGAATATAGGCACGACTATAATTTTTGCATGCATAACAATCACAATTCGGATCAAGCGGACCGAAATCTCGTTCGTATTTTGCATTTTTCACAACAAGACGTCCTTCACTTGTCATTAACGTACCGTTTCGTGCAATACGTGTTGGCAATACACAGTCGAACATATCGATTCCGCGGATTGCTCCATCGATTAAGGAGTCAGGAGATCCGACACCCATCAAATAACGCGGTTTATTTTCGGGCAATAAAGGCGTCGTGAATTCAAGCGCACGATTCATGACATCTTTCGGCTCCCCTACAGATAAGCCACCGATTGCATAGCCTGGGAAATCTAACGACACCAAATCTTTTGCGCTTTGTTTTCGGAGATCCTCATACTCTCCCCCTTGCACAATACCAAACAAGCCTTGGTCTCCCGAACGCTGGTGTGCTTCCAAACAACGTTCCGCCCATCTGGAAGTCCGCTCCACACTCGCTTTCATATACTCGTGTGTCGCCGGAAATGGAGGACACTCATCAAACGCCATCATAATATCCGAGCCGAGTGCATTTTGGATCTCCATCGCTTTCTCCGGACTCAAAAATAACTTATCGCCATTTATGTGATTACGGAAATGAACGCCTTCTTCTTTAATATCCCGAAATTTGCTCAATGAAAACACTTGGAAACCGCCAGAGTCTGTCAAAATCGGGCGATCCCAGTTCATAAACTTATGAAGTCCGCCAGCTTCTTTGACGATCTCGTGACCTGGACGCAGCCAAAGATGATACGTATTGCTTAAGATGATTCCTGCGCCCATTTCTTTCAGTTCTTCAGGAGCCATCGTTTTGACGGAGGCTTGCGTTCCGACCGGCATGAAAGCAGGCGTTTCAAAAGAACCGTGCGGTGTGTGGACGATTCCAAGGCGCGCGCCTGTTTGTTTACAAGTTTTTATATGTTCATACGTAATAGCTGCCAATTAATCTCGTTCCTTTCTTTTAGCGGGGCGAATAAACATCGCGTCCCCAAAACTGAAAAAGCGGTATTGCTCTTTCACGGCTTCTTCATATGCTGCGAGTATCGGTTCGCGTCCTGCAAAAGCCGACAATAGCATCAACAATGTCGATTTCGGCAAATGAAAATTCGTCACCAAACCGTCAATCGCCTTAAACGCATATCCTGGAAAGATAAAAATCGAAGTCCAACCACTTGCAGCTACAACGTTTCCGCCATTCTCTGAAGCAATCGTCTCCAACGTCCGTGTAGACGTCGTGCCGACCGCAATTACTCGGCCGCCAGTTGCTTTCGTCTTTCTCACTAGTGCTGCCGTTTCTTCCGTCATCACATAATACTCGGCATGCATCGTATGATCTTCAATCGAATCCACGCTCACCGGGCGGAATGTGCCGAGCCCGACATGCAGTGTAATGAATGCAATTTTCACACCTTTATCTCGCAATGCATCCAAGATTTCATCTGTAAAATGCAAACCTGCTGTCGGTGCGGCAGCCGATCCTCGTTCTTTCGCAAAGACCGTCTGATAACGTGATTGATCTTCAAGTGACTCCGTAATGTAAGGCGGCAACGGCATTTGACCTAGCTGATCGAGCAGTTCATAGAAAATACCGTCATACATAAACGCAAATTCTCGCCCGCCTTGTTCACCAATAGCGGTACATTTCGCCTGCAGGCGCCCGTCTCCAAACGTCACAACCGTTCCCACTTTCACACGCTTCGCTGGTTTGACCAAAGTCTCCCATCGATCCTCACCAATCTCTTTCAACAACAATACTTCTATCGTAGCTCCCGTGTCTTCCTTCGTTCCGATCAAACGAGCTGGAAGGACTTTCGTGTCGTTCAAAACGAGCAGGTCTCCGGCTTCCAGTTCATCGACCAAATCACGAAAATGTCGATGTGACACTTCCCCATTCTGACGATCCATCACAAGCAACCGACTAGCTGTGCGGTCGAGAAGCGGCGTCTGAGCAATCAAATGCTCGGGTAAGTCAAAATCAAAATCATGTACATCCATCATTGTAACTCCTATCTGTCACTGCGGGAGTGGATAACCGAAATGCGCGTACGCTTTTTCTGTCGCCATCCGTCCTCTCGCTGTGCGTTGAATAAATCCAATTTGCAATAAATATGGCTCATATACATCTTCTATCGTCACCGATTCTTCGCCTATACTAGCTGCGAGTGTATCAATACCGACGGGACCGCCGCGAAACCGCTCCATCATGCTTTGCAATAGCTGGTGGTCGATTTGATCGAGTCCATGATGGTCCACTTGCAGCATGTCGAGTGCTTCCTGCGCAATGGCGAGCGTAATCGTTCCATTGCCTCGTACTTGCGCATAATCCCGAACTCGACGCAACAGTCGATTGGCAATACGCGGTGTACCTCTCGATCGTTTCGCGAGTTCCACGGCAGCCTGCGGATCAATCTGTACTTCGAATAAGCCTGCACTTCGGATTACGATTTCAGTCAGCGGCTCCACTTCATAATATTCAAGCCGCAGCGGCACGCCGAATCGGTCACGCAACGGTGCAGACAATGAACCTGCCCGGGTTGTAGCACCGATCAAAGTGAAAGGCGGCAAATCTAGACGGACTGAACGTGCAGTCGGTCCTTTTCCTACCATGATATCCAAGCAAAAGTCTTCCATCGCCGGATATAGAACTTCTTCAATCGCACGGTTCAGCCTGTGGATTTCATCGATGAATAACACATCTCCCGGTTCCAAGGAAGAAACAACGGCGGCCAAATCACCTGGACGTTCAATAGCTGGGCCGCTCGTCATCCGAACATTCACACCCATCTCATTGCCGATGACGGTAGCTAATGTCGTTTTCCCGAGACCAGGCGGACCATACAATAAGACGTGATCCAGACTTTCCTCACGCCCTTTTGCCGCCTCAATAAAAATTGATAAATTGTCCTTCGCTTGCTGTTGACCGATGTATTGCTGCAGCAATTGAGGTCGTAATGATTGTTCGAAGCTATCGTCAAAATGGGTTGCTTCATTCGTTAATATGCGTTCTTCCATTGGAACCACCTCCGTCGTTTTAGCCTTGTTTCAATAATAACTGCAAAGCGAGACGCATATAGCCTTCTGTATCGAGATCAACATCCGCCAGTTTCGGCTTCACTTTCTTCAATTCACGCTCAGAATAGCCAAGCGCAGATAAAGCAAGCAGTGCCTCGTCCAGCGCATCACTTTCGGCAAGCGTCAACAGTGTATCTTCCGAATCCGGCATATCGATTTCCGTAAACAGATCATGCAGCTTGCCTTTTAAATCCAGGATCATTTGGCGGGCTGTTTTCTTGCCGACCCCCGGGAATTGCACGAGGAATCCTTCATCCTCACGTTCAATTGCGCTGACTACCTGAGAAGGCAGACCGTTCGCCAAAATAGCGAGCGCTCCTTTAGGACCAATTCCCGAGACGGTGATCAGCTTACGAAACAATTCGCGCTGTTCAAGTGTCTTAAAACCAATCAGTAATTGGGCGTCTTCCCTCACATGCAGATATGTATATACTTGCTGCAACTCTTCCGTGACATGAAAAGCAAACGGATTTGGCGTCATCACTTGCCAGCCGATTCCTTGCTGCTCCAAGACAATATATTCCGGTGTCACTCTTGTGACAAGTCCTTTTATGTAATCGTACAATACATTCTCCCCCTAAGTATACCTGTTATTATAGCATACGAACGAGTTTTCTACTTGTCAGACCTCTAAAATTCATCAGAAAAAATGGACACGTTAACATCGTGTCCATTCGGTCCGTTCGTTATAAGAATTTATGCTAATGAGACCGCTTTTTGCTTCTTATAAAATGCGATGAAATTTTGTACGACTGTATCTAAGAACTGAATCGTCGCTTCATCGGTCAAGTCGCCTTCTTCATTCATCTTTGTATGGACCGCCCCGATAAACACATCGTTTCCGGGCAATAAAGTAGGTGCCAACGCAGGGTTGGATAAGATTTCGCGCAAGTGTATTTGTGCTCTCACTGTACCAAGTACACCCATCGAGGCGCCGACGATGAAGCCGGTTTTTCCTTGCAACGTGAAATCTCCTCCACGAGATAGCCAATCTATTGCATTTTTCATTGCACCTGGAATTGAGTAGTTGTATTCCGGCGCTGCGAACAATACAGCATCGGAATCTTTGACGTCCTCTTTGAATGCGCGGACTGCAGGAGATGGATCGCTTTCGATATCAATAGAAAACATTTCCAAATCGTTAATGAGCACAGGAACAATCTCCAATTCGTCTTGATAGCGTTTTGCCATGTAGTTGACCAGCTTCAAATTATACGAAGTAGAACTTGTGCTGCCGATGATTGCTTTTACTTTAATTGTCATAAAGAATGGCCCCTTTTTTGTGTGTTTAAATTCTACTTATTATCATAGCGCTTGTAGTTTCAAATCACGAATCATTTGCTTATATTCTGTAACATTTCGGGTTTCTTATCCGTCTGATTGAATAGTTAGAATTTAAATTGAGGAGGAAAGTATATGCGCAAAGTTTTATATTCCGGCGTGATCGCATCCATCCTATTAGTCAGCTGTGATTCTACAAACCAAGCAGATCCGCCTAAAGAAACAATGGAAGAAACACCATCGGGTTCTTCTGCCACTGCTGCCCCAACAGAGCGCAAACCTACGAAAGACGTTGTGTTTTCAGTAGAAGGACAGGATGAGACGATTAAAATGGATTTAATGGAAGGCAGAGAATCGCTTTATTCCTTTTACGTGGATAAAGAGCGCTATCAATTTGAGAGGCTTGAAAATTTTGATGTGTTGACTCCTGTCGAGCCATTACCTGATTCATATCCCGAAGTGAAAATGGAAATTCGATACATTCACAATCAATCTCCAGATGAAGTAAAGGAAGAAGTAAAAAAGGATCTTAGTTTTACAGTAGAAGAAGAAACTGTTACATCCCCTGTCCAAGCCACTTCGCTTCACGGTACTTCTGGCATTGAGCCGGACAGTCAAGTTTTTATGGCTTATTTGATGGATGCTGGAGAAGCCGGCACTTTGCTCATTACTGAAGCCTATTCACTTGAAGCACAGGAAGGTCATGGTGCCCGATTTTTTCAAATGCTGGAAACGCTTGAAATCCAACAATGACAAATCAAAAAACCCGACAAAGACTTCTCCTGTCGGGTTGAGTTTTTAGTTGTCTGCATTATGATAAACATTTTGCACATCGTCGTCATCTTCAAGCGTATCGATCATTTTTTCGAATTGCTCTTCTTGTTCATCCGACAATTCAGCATACACAGATGGTACCATATCGACTTCCGCTGAAACAAACGTAAACGCCTCTGCTTCCAGTGCTTCTTTCACTGTCAGGAACTCAGACGGCTCCGTGAGGATTTCAAATCCGTCTTCAGTAGAGAGTATATCTTCCGCACCTGCTTCTAAAGCCAACAGCATGATCGCATCTTCATCAATCTCTGCTGTACGTTCGATAAAAAGTCGTCCCTTTCGTTCGAACAAATAATTGACAGAGCCGGATTCCCCTAAACTACCGCCATTTTTATTGAAAGCAACTCGGATATTCGGACCTGTACGATTACGATTTTCTGTCAGGCAATAGACGAGCACAGCTACTCCGCCCGGTCCATAGCCTTCATAAATAACTTCCTCGTAATTTTCATCCGCACCAGCCCCTGTTGCTTTATCAATCGCCCGCTGAATTACATCATTCGGGACGTTCGCGCTTTTCGATTTATCGATTGCTAGACGTAGAGCGGGATTCGTGTCTGGATCGTCTCCGCCAGACTTTGCCGCGACGTAAATCTCTCGTGACATCTTCTGAAAGATCTTTCCTCGTTTTGCATCCTGTGCGCCTTTTCTGTTCTGGATATTTTTCCATTTGGAATGGCCAGCCATGGATCAAACCTCCTACTTCATCATTCGCTCTACATCATACCATAATCTCGGCCATTGCGAGAGTGCGGTCTCCGTAAAGAGGAGGAGTTTGCTGACCATACGTTGTTGCTGAGCTGCCGGAAGCGACAGTAAATGCAGCCATTCACGCAGCATTTCATTGGGATACAGTAATTTTGCCAACGCTTGGTTGGACAAGTGCTGCAATGCGGGATGCTCGCCCATTAAAAAAGAAGGATTGTACGTAATCTGCGGTAACACACGATGCATCCACAATACAAGCTCATCTTCCTCAGCTCCGAGACACGCTAAATCAAAATCAATGAAACGAATTAGGCCGGATCCATCACGCAAAATATTATGATGGACGACATCACCATGTAACAAGGTCAATGAATTATTTGATGAAGGCTGTTTCTTGCTGATTTTCAAGGCTTCTTTGCCATAAACAAGCAACTCTTCATACATTTTCGGAGAGAGAAATTGCTGGCAAATTTCTCGAAGCTCCATGAACCTGGCCAGTCGGACCTCCCATTTCTCCAGCATATGATAATGAGGGAGAAATGACATCGACGGCCAATCAATATACGAATTTGTATCATGCAATGCCTGCAGCGCATTGAAAGAATCGATCCGGTCAATCCTTCGTTTGAAATTGACGGCTTTCGCTCCTTCAAGCCATGGCTGCATGATGAGTAATGGGTCCTTTTCTTCTAACACTGACACGATATGCGGGAAATGATGTACATTAAGTAATTGATGAAGTTGTCGAACTTTCACAGCTTGTGCAAGGGATGCATACTTCTTTACAGAATATACCCGTCCGCCGGCTTCCATTTTCCATACATTCTTTTTTATCTTTGTAAATCGTTGTTCAGCTGCCATATCCCATTATTGGTTTCTATACCAATCATCCTGAATGGGCATCGGATAATGCGATTCGTTCTGCTGTCCGAATGGCGGGTGCATCTGCTGTGGGTATGGACCTGGATACGGCAGCGGCATCATCGACGCTGGCGGGTAACACGCCATTGGATACCATTGCATTGGCGGCTGCGACGGCATGCATTCCGTATTCATCGGCCATTGCGGCTGAATCGGCCACTGCGGCGAGCAGTAATCCTGATTAGACGGACACCATGAGGCAGGTGTACAAGCTTTCGGCGGAATGGACGGCTGATTTGGCATCGGCATCGGCATTGGCTGCTCTACTTTTGGTGGAATTGGCTTAGGTTGCGTAACAGGTGGTTTGGGCTGCATGACGGGCGGTTTCGGTGTCGGAAGCGGCTTAATTGGCATGTGCAGAGAACTGGACTCGAGCAACTGCCAGCCGTCCGGCATAGGTGCAGGTTTATGATGATGCGGCGACTCATCATGACAATCTATCGGTGCTTTTGGCGGCAACGGCTTAATCGGCGCTTGCATAGGCGGATGTATCGGTTGTTGCGGCATATGTGGGTGGCAGTCTGCATCGAAAATCGGCATCCATCCACAAATCGGGAAAACTGCTTGCCACATTGGTACGCTCGGCATATTCGGCATCATCGGCATCTGAGGTGCCGGCGGTGTTTGTGGCTCCAATGGCTGTTGCGGATATTGCGGCGTTTGCGGTGTCTGTGGTGTCTGTGGCTTCTGCGGCAGTTGCGGCTTCTGTGGCGGCGGTGTATGCGGCTTCTGAGGTGTCTGTGGCATCTGCGGTGTCTGTGGCATCTGCGGTGTCTGTGGCATCTGCGGAATCTGTGGCATCTGCGGCATCTGTGGCATCTGCGGCATCTGTGGCAGTGGCGGTACCTGCTGTGCTGGAGGATGCGGTTTTTCAGGTTTTGGCGTTGGCTTCGGTGCCGGCGTCGGCGGTTTCATCTCTGGTTGACTTGGTTTTGCTGGCTTTTGTGGTGTCTTATCATGCGGTTTGGATGATTCACCTTTATGAGTCGGCTTTTTCTTATCCATCGGTAAAAATATTTTCATCCCAGGCACAATATAATCCGGATTGGCCAAATGCGCATTCACTCGCTTCAATTCTTCAAATGGAATATTGTATTGCCTCGCAATTTTCCATAATGTATCACCTTTAACGACAATATGAACTTCCACTAACATTTCCCCCTTCCATCAATCCATCGTATGAACGGACGCCTAGATTGGTGACTCTTATTTAGGCTTCCTCTCTTGTTATGTATATTCGGCAGGGAATTCTTTATTACAAAAAAAGATCCACCCTCACATGGAGGTGGATCGCAAAATGTAGATAACTATTAAAGTTATAAAGATAGAAATGCAAGAAAAGAATATGAGGCTTGTGGTCCGGGGATTTGCGCTCCAGATGGGACGCTTTCCGTGGGGCGCGGATGAGCCGCTTCCCTCGCTTCGCTCAGTCCAGGGTCTCATCATTCGCGCTAAGTCCCACAGGAAAAGTCGTCACGAAGAACGGCTTTTGCGAACATAAGCGAAGCGTTGAGAGCACATCTTTGCCTTTCGCCCATCTTCCGCTCCAATCCCTATAAAGTGAACTGTAGTACATAGCGAACTCACTGTATGTAGTGTAAGTTATCGCTTCCTTCGACAGAAAAACATCTGTACTTTCCCGGGCTATTACTTACTGCACTTCGTATTTTCCCGGGATAGACAGTCAACTCACTAATTTCAGTAAAATATGGTAGTTGATCGCAGTGGAAGGCAAAACAGACTTCTTGAGGGATCACCGTAAGCCTTGAGACCCCGCAGGTAGCGAAAGCCGTAACGCTTCGCTTTTGCGAGTAAAAGCGAAGCGTTAGGAGCGAGGTGGCTCAAGCCACGCCCCCGGAAAGCGCCCGCCTGAAACGAAGATCAACGTTACCATTAGCCACTTGTCAATTCTTTCGTCCAAAAGCACAGATCCTCCCTCACTCAGAGGATGGATCTGTTTCATAGACGTAATAGGAGCCGAATGATCGAGCGGTGCAACCGAGCGCAGCCAACTCTTCCATGGCGCCTTTCATCATCGGATGATCTTCAGATTCATTAACATCGATAATAAAGAAATAATGACCGAGTCCAGTCTTAAGTGGTCTCGATTCAATTTTGCTTAAGTTTAGGCGTCGCCATGAAAATACAGATAAAATCTGATGGAGCATACCTGCTTTGTCATCTTCCGGCAGCTTGACCATAAGCGTAGTCTTTTTTGATGCCGCATGATTTTTATGATCGAGTATTTCTTTCCTTAACGATAGCACGACAAACCGCGTATGATTGAAATGAAAGTCATGAATATTTTCTTCTACTATATGTAAGCCGTACGTTTCTGCCGCAAGCTGATTGCCGATTGCTGCGATATGCAGTGCGGGTTGCTCAGAAATATATTTTGCTGCTGCCGCTGTGGATGTCGTCTGAATCAAAGGAATCTTGCGATAACGATATTGCAAGAACTTATGACATTGCGCAAGCGCATGAGGATGCGATTGAATGGACTCCAATTGATCCGTAAAGTCTTTCTGTGCTTTATTCACCATTAGATGCTGTCCGATCGGCGTGGAAATTTCCGCTGTGATGAATAATTCTCCGCCATGGAATAAGTAATCAATTGTCAACGGCACCGAGCCTTCCAGCGCATTCTCTAAAGGTACGACAGCATAGGCTACATGACCTTCCGTCACTGCTTCGATACAATCTGGAATGGTCGGACGGGGCGTCAAGCCTTTGTGGCCGAATAACTCAGCTGCTGCAATATGAGTAAAAGATGCTTCCGGCCCTAAATATGCAACAGATGGTGTGTAATTAGTATCATTCAATGTATTTTCATCTCCTAACTAGTTCGTCTTGCCTTATTTCAGAAGACACCTGAACTGATTAAATCAACGGAATCAATGAATCGGGGAGCTTTCAGTCGTTGTAGAAAAGCTTCCACTTTAATTTCCATTTCCGTTACATCGAGCGATAGCGTGATATTGGCACGCCCCTGTACAGGAATCGTCTGGTGGATCGTCAACACATTGCATTTTGCCTCTGAAATAATTTCCAGCAGCACGGCCAATGACCCCTTTAAATCTTCCAATTGAATAAAAATCGTCAAGATGCGGTCCCGCGCGATCGATTCGAACGGGAACACGGCATCACGATATTTGTAAAAGGCGCTACGTGACAAACCGACCCGCTTCGTAGCTTCTTGGATCGTTGTCACTTCGCCTCTTGCCAACATTCTCTTTGCTTCCAGCATTTTTTGCATGGATTCTGTCAAAACATCTTCACGGACCAAGTAAAACTGGCCTTCCCCAATTTGTTCCATTTGGCTCCCCCCACAACGAGCGATTACATTTGACGACTTATTCTAAGAACTCGAACTCATAGTTCAAGATCCGTACGATATCGCCGTCTTGTGCACCTCGTTCACGCAATGCATCGTCGATACCCATACCGCGCATCTGTCGTGCAAACTTCCGCACAGATTGATCGAAATTGAAATCCGTCATCTTGAACAAGCGCTCCAATGTGTAACCGGACAATACATACGCACCGTCGTCATCTCTAGAAATAACAAAGTCAGGACCGGTTGCCTCATGTTTGTACAAGACAGAATTCGCTTCCTCTTCTTCCTCTTCCAACATTGGGAATTCAGGCGTTGTTTCCAATAAATCCAGAATTGCATACAGCAATGGATCCAATCCTGTTCTGGTCAATGCCGAAATCGGGAATATTTGTATATCTTCGTCTCCCAGCGCTTTTTTGAATTCCGCTAAATTCTCTTCCGCATCCGGCATGTCCATTTTATTGGCTACTACAATCTGCGGCCGTTCGGTCAGACGCATATTATATTGCTCAAGCTCCGCATTGATGGTCTGATAGTCTTCGAAAGGTTCGCGCCCTTCGAGTCCAGACATGTCAATGACGTGGACGATAACACGCGTTCGTTCAATATGTCGCAAAAACTGATGGCCGAGGCCGATTCCTTCATGCGCTCCTTCAATCAGGCCGGGCAAATCCGCCATAACAAATGTACGGTGATCATCCGTTTCCACCATCCCTAAGTTCGGTACAAGCGTAGTGAAGTGATAATCGGCGATCTTCGGCTTGGCTGCCGAAACGACAGATAACAAGGTGGATTTTCCGACACTCGGGAAACCTACTAATCCAACATCAGCCAATACTTTCAATTCCAGTATGATATCACGGCTGACACCTGGCTCACCTTTTTCCGATAGCTCAGGAGCTGTGTTCTGAGGTGTCGCAAAACGGCTATTGCCGCGTCCTCCACGTCCCCCGCGAGCGATGACAGCTTGCTGGCCGTCTTCTACAAGGTCTGCAATGACTGTGCCAGTTTCCGCATCTTTTACGACGGTGCCGGGCGGAACTTTCACGACTAAATTCGCGCCACCGCGTCCATGCATATTCTTACTTCCTCCGTGCTCTCCACGCGGTGCTTTGAAATGACGCTGATAACGGAAATCCATTAACGTACGTAGACCTTCGTCAACGACAAAGATTACATCCGCGCCTTTTCCGCCATCCCCTCCAGCAGGGCCGCCATATGCAATATACTTTTCTCGGCGAAACGCGACCATACCGTCGCCTCCGTCGCCACCTTTAACAAATACTTTTACGTGATCCACAAACATTATTTATAATCCTCCTAATTGTCCACTGATGATAAACGTCCATTGACCCTCTTCAGCGCAGACTTCAACCGTAAGCAGAGATGAATTCTCGCTTATGTTCATTTGCTTTGCATGTATTTCTGAAAACGTCATTTGAATACTCCACCCTGCTGCATCTGTCCTGACTGTGATTTCCACTTGACATTCTGCATATTGGTCGATCTTCGGTATGACGTCCTGTACAAGACGTTCCAAGTAATCCACAAGTACTTCGTCAATCTGTTGCACTTCTATTTTCGATGCGATGTCGCAATGCAGGTGGCTTTTAAAGACTGGGTATCTCCAGTCCAATGTAGTCAACCACTCTTCCGTTAGCGGCATACAAAGTTTCTGAAGCATTGCAAGTTGCTGCATTTCTGCTGTTTTGTCCAGGATGCATTTTCTGGCTTCCTTATACTTGCCCATGTCCAAATACATGAGCAATAATTGCAGGTCATTCATATGGTCATGCCGACTGTATCTCATGGTGTCGGACACATTTAATTCGATATTTCCCATTGTTTTCACCGCCAGCTGAATTCGTACTTCTTAGTATAGCATTTACGTACGGAAATCACTAAAATAATCAACAAAGAAATAGAAAAAGGACTGCATCAAGTGCAGTCCTTTTTCTATTTCGTCATGCTATCCAATTATGCTTCTTGCACTTCTGGGTAGACGCTGACTTTCTTTTTGTCGCGGCCAAGGCGTTCGAAACGAACGATGCCGTCAACTTTTGCGAAAAGAGTATCATCTCCACCGCGACCAACGTTTTCACCTGGGTGAATTTTTGTTCCGCGTTGGCGATAAAGGATTGAACCACCGGAAACGAATTGTCCGTCTGCACGCTTAGCGCCAAGACGTTTCGATTCGGAGTCACGACCGTTCTTTGTAGAACCTACTCCTTTTTTGGATGCGAAAAACTGAAGATCCAAACGTAACATAGCTGCCACCTCCTACTTGGTAAAGGATAATTGTATATATTGCCCATAGTCTAATTCAATCGTTTGTAAAGAAACGATCATTGCTTGCACGATCAGTTGGACTTCCGTGTCCCGCTCCGTTTCCGGAAACGACACTTGCAAGTATCCACCGTCCGCTCCTTGCTCGATCATAGGTGTAGTTCCAGTAAGTTCAGCGATTGCATTGACCGCCCCGAAGGATACGGCTGAAGCGCCTGCACATACTAAATCTTTACCGTGTTCTGCAAATTCAGCATGACCGTCCATCTCAAAAGCTGAGATGCGCCCAGAAGGCTCTTTTGTAATTCGGACATGTATCATACCGAATTATAGATTGATTCCGTCGATCACGATTTTCGTGTATGGCTGACGGTGACCTTGTTTTTTGTGGTAGTTCTTTTTCGGCTTGTATTTGAAAACCGTAATTTTCTTTCCACGGCCTTGCTTGACAACTTTACCTGTTACAGTAGCGCCTTCTACGAAAGGAGCACCTACTTTCAGGTCATCCCCACCTACTAAAAGGACTTTGTCAAATGTTACAACCTCGTCAGCTTCACCAGCAACTTTCTCGATGAAGATTTCTTGGCCCGCTTCAACTTTGATTTGTTTTCCACCAGTTTCAATAATTGCGTACATACTTGCACCTCCTCTATTTACTCAGACTCGCCTTCACAGGTGATTCGCTCTCGAATGCTTGTACCTGATCAGTGCGGTTGTAGCACGGGTGCTACAAACAATAACAGTAAAATATTATCACATAGAAATCTCTTGGTCAAGGGATATATTTATTGAGTGAAAGAATAATTTGAAAGTGATCCGGGATTTGCCCTCCAGGCAGGTACGCTTTCGGGAGGGCGCGCGGTGAGCCAGCCGTCGCGAGCTCCTTGGCTGTCTCACCTGTCAGAGCAAAGATGTGTTCCTTTTCACTCGCGCCCCGCGGAAAGCGTCCGCCTAGAACGGAAATCAACGGGTTCTACGTTTTACTTTGAGTGCAAGTCATCTATTTCAGTTTATATATTATGAACGCCGTCTTGCTGAAGAAATTTGTTCAAATACTTGCTCGTACTTTCGGAAACGATAGGAGATGATGTTTTGAACCGCTAGGAAAGCAGCTACAATTGTGTAAGGAAGGCTTTCTGGCAGATACATGCTTAAAAATAAAAACAAGGCAATTGACGCGATGATGGAATAGAGCGTGAATATCGAGCGTGAGGAGTATTTATCGTCTTTACTTTCCAGTAATACGGAGAGTGCTTGTCCACCGTCTAGAGGCAGGATGGGTAACAAATTGACGGCCAGCAATATGAGTTGAATTTGAATAAGCTGAGCGCTTCCCGGGAATGAGACGAGTAAAGCAATGAGTAACAGAACGGCTGTCGCGAGCGGTCCGCCAAGTGCTACGATCAGCCGTTGCTGTTTTGTTGCCAACTGACGATTGACGATTTGCAATTCTCCTCCGTACGGCAAGATTGTGCAGCTGCGAACATTCATCCCTGCTTGTTTGGCAGCCCATATGTGTCCAACCTCATGGAATAATAGTGAAAATAAGATCATGGCATACAATGAGACGCCTCCGACAATCATAAAAAATAAAAAAATCGGCAATAAAATTGGATGAATGCGAAATTTCATTCGAGGTCGCCTGTCATATAGGTTGCGAGTACTGTAGGCTCCAATGGAATACCATTGCGTTTCACACGTATATACACAGCGTCTTCATCCATCATGGCGATTTCATCCCCTCGTCTGACGGTTGTATAGGGCAACGTCGAAAAAGAACCGACAAATCCGTACGTCACCTCGTCTCCATTGTCATACTGTATCGTCACCGTTTTGCCTGACTGGCGGGTATAGCCTGTAAATACAACGAGTCCGTTTCCTTGTGACGTTATCGATAATGGTTGAGTGTACGAAATAATCGCACCATCTTGGTAAGGCTGAAACGATTCATATTTGGCGAATGGGTCGAATGCTGCTTCAGCTGATACTGTGATGGATTCATCATCCGCAATCCAGGAGGAAACCCATTTTTTCATGACTACAAAATCTTTACCTGTTGTGACGTATTGCGTTATAGGTATGTTGACGAGTTGGCGTTCTTCCATTTTTGACAAAGCGACTACAGACACAGTCAAAAGAAAAGCGATTATCCATTTGGTTTTCCACTTCACCACTTCCCCTCCCTTACCTGCAGTGTATGAAAGAACGGCTCTAGAAATGCGGGTGGAAAATAGACGCAAAAAAACTCAGTACCTTAATGGCACTGAGTTTCATTTCAATTATTTACTAAACAATGATTTCAATTTACCGAAAAATCCTGTTTTCCCTGTATCCATGGACATCAACGGCACAGATTCACCCAAAATGCGGCGTGCAATATTACGATAGCCTACAGCAGCCGGATTGGAAGGGTCCATCACGACAGGCTCGCCTTTATTGGAAGAAGAAATCACGTTTTCATCGTCTAAGACGATCCCTAGTAAGTCAATCGACAAATGTGTTGTGATTTCATTGACGTCAAGCGCGTCTCCGCTTTCCATCAAACGGCCTTTTATTCGGTTGATGATCAATTTTGGTGGTTCTATATCTTTTTCTGATTCTAGTAGTCCGATGATCCGATCTGCATCACGAACGGCAGAAATTTCCGGAGTCGTGACAACAATTGCCCGATCCGCTCCGGCAATGGCATTTTTATATCCTTGCTCGATGCCTGCAGGACAGTCGATCAAAATATAATCGTAATCCATTTTCAATTCTGTGATGAGTTTTTTCATCTGCTCTGGAGATACGGCGCTTTTATCCGTCGTCTGAGCAGCCGGCAATAAAAACAGACGATCATCAAAGCGCTTGTCTTTTACAAGGGCTTGATGTATCTTACAACGGCCTTCGACGACATCGACAAGGTCGTAAATAATCCGGTTTTCCAAGCCGAGAATAACGTCTAAATTTCGCAGACCGATATCTGTATCAATTAAACAAACTTTTTTTCCTTGTAATGCAAGGGCGGTGCCGAGATTGGCGGACGTAGTTGTTTTACCGACGCCACCCTTACCAGAAGTAATAACAATTGCTTCTCCCAAATTATATACCTCCTTTAAATGTAGCAAGGCCCGGACGTAAATGTCGGAGTTCTTGGAGGCGGTCAATCGCAATCTGCCCATTATCATGGATGTACGCACATTCCATTTCAGGATGTTCGGAAAGGATCGTCAATTCATCCGTCATCGTCTCCATTTTATCCGCAATTTTCAAATGCGTAGCCTCCAGCCAAGAAGCAGCTATCACGGCTTCCAAATTACCTTTGGCTCCCGCATGCGCTATGCCTTTCAGCCTACCCAAAATGTAAATACTCCCACCCGCAATAACTTGGGCATTTGGATTCACATCGCCAATAATGACTAAATCGCCAGCCGCCTTTACGATTTGTCCTGATCGAACAATCCCAATATAGGTTTCGGATTGCTTCTCGATCAGCTTTTGCTGACATTCTTCCAACGATATGACATCACTCTGAACCTTTGAAACTCGTAAATGAGGAGAATGATGAATGACCGAGAGAATGCTTTTCATGTCTTGTTCGTCACAATAACGGTGCCCTGTATGCAACTGCACTTCTGCAACGCCTTCGAGTCCGGTGCCCTGTACTTTTTCCTCCAGCTCTTCCAGCAGCTCGGAAAACGAACAATGGTCGTCCAGCCGAAGCACCAAGCCGTCTTTTGTTCCTTTTATGGTTACCATTTGTGATTTTGTCACCCACATCACCTCGCAATACTTAAAAACCAGCTTGTTTTTGAGAAAATCGTTTTAATGTAATTTGCTTAAACGTCCAGCCAAACATTACAATGAATATTGAATTGGCAATCACCGTCGGCACGAGTCGACTCGTCAAGAATTCATTGAAATCGATCGACGTGAGCGCGATCACGCTAGCAAAAAAGTACGAAAGAATTTCAAGCAAGACAATCATCACTAATGATAATACCATGACCGTCAATGTGTGCCGCTGAATTTGGCGGATCACCAACGTAGATAAATAACAAATGAGCGGGTACATAAAAGTGTATAGTCCAATAATATCAATGTGATACATATCATACAAGAGTCCAAGTATCAAACCATATAAAATGGCCCGCTGACGACTGTAATAAGCCGCAATGAAAATCAAGTAAACAATCAAAAATCTCGGAACGAATACAAATAATTCTCCGTTCTGTTCAATTGGCGAGAACAGACTAAAAATCGGCTCCAAGAAAAACAATACAACTGCAATGAGAGGGATGACGAACCGAGTCATGATTCATCGTCCCCCTCTGTGTCAGCAGAGCTGCCTCCATCCGTTCCATCCACGATAGTCGATGAACGTTTGGCAATCATCACGTGATCCAGCATGGAAAAATTAGCTGCTGGCCGAATGTACGCAAGCTTCGTAAGACCATAGTCATCCGTTGACACTTCCGTTATTTCGCCAATTAAAATACCTTTAGGGAAAATCCCGCCTAGACCAGAAGACGTGACCTGCATGCCTTTTTTCACGTCAAAGCTAGAGTCGATTCGCTTCATGATCAATTGACGTGATTGTCGGTCAAATCCTTCAATCAGACCGAAGATCTCTTCGTCTCCTGCAATCATTGCAGCTACGCGGAAATTGATATTTTCAGTTGATAGCAATTCCACTGTAGATGTGAATGGATTGGAAAGCACAACTTTCCCGATCAATCCTTGAGAAGTAATGACGGCCATATTGACTTCCACACCGTCCGTCGTTCCTTTATCGACAATCAGCTTATCTTCCCATTGATCTGGATTCCGTGAAATCACCGTTGATTGGATCGGCTCGTACGCTCGTAAATCATCCAGCTTATTGACGATCTCCCGCAATTTCACATTATCCGATTTCACATCGACCAGCTCGGCTTGCGTAGCCGCATACGCATCCAGTCGTTCCTTCAATCGTTTGTTTTCTTCGTATGTATTAAGCATCGTATCAATATTTTCAATAATCCCCGTAACAAAATGAGCCGGTTTCGTGAACATTGACTGCCCGAAACCGACAACATCCTTCACTACTTGCTCCGGTAAATTTGAATGATCCCGGTCACGAAGTGAGAATGCAATTAATGCCACAAGGACGATTACTCCTACTAATAAAATGATTAATCGTTTATTGGAAAAAAAACGTGGCATTGCCTACATCTCCTCCAATTATTTTACTTGCATTTTTTTGATAACTTCTAAGTTATCTAATGCTTTTCCGGTACCCATAGCCACACAGTCCAATGGATCTTCTGCGATAAACACAGGCATATTCGTTTCATCCGAAATAACCTTGTCCAAATTGCGAAGCATCGCGCCCCCGCCTGTCAAGACGATTCCGCGTTCCATCACGTCTGAAGATAATTCAGGCGGAGTAGTTTCCAGTGTCTTTTTCACACCTTCAATAATCTGCAAAATAGATTCGCGCAACGCTTCGACAATTTCTTCTGAAGAAATTTCCAATGTTTTCGGCAGACCCGTCAATAGGTCACGACCGCGAATATCCATCTTTTCCGCTTTTACTGCATCTTTAGCGGAACCGATCTCAATTTTGATCGCCTCTGCCGTACGCTCACCGATCGTTAAGTTGTACGTCTTGCGAATATAGCTGATAATCGCTAAATCCATCGTATCCCCACCGACGCGGATTGATTCGCTCGTTACAATACCGCCAAGTGAAATGACTGCGACTTCTGTCGTACCGCCACCTATATCGACGACCATACTGCCCGTTGGTTCCCAAACCGGCAAATTTGCTCCGATTGCTGCCGCAAAAGGCTCTTCAATCGTGAATGCATCTTTTGCTCCTGCTTGACGTGCCGCATCAATGACTGCACGTTGCTCGACGGAAGTAATTCCGTATGGCACACAAATCATGACATTCGGCTTCTTCCATGAACCGCCGGAAGCCTTTGTTGCCTCTTTCATATAATGCTCAATCATTGCAGTTGTTGTTTCAAAATCCGCAATGACCCCGTCTTTCATCGGGCGAGTCGCCACGATGGAGCCTGGCGTACGTCCAATCATATTTTTAGCAGCACTACCGACTGCTACGATTTCATTTGTCACAGTGTTTTTAGCTACTACGGAAGGTTCCCGCAGCACAATACCTTTTCCTTTGATAAAGACCAATGTATTGGCTGTACCCAGGTCGATTCCTACATCTTTAGTTCCGATTCCAAACAAATTAGTTCTTCCTTTCTGCATAACCGTCAACGGCCTTCTTAAAAGCATACACCACATTATAACGGAAAGGTAACTAAATTTACAGTGGGGTCTCACTAGAATGCAAAAAACACGAAAAAAGAGACCGATTTCCCCAGTCTCTTGCATGCATCTAACAGTCTATCATCCCTCTTAAATATATCCCTTATCCTTAAGGCTGATGAACTTTTGGTCGCCGATAATGATGTGATCAAGGACGTCTATTCCCATGATCGCCCCCGCTTCCATTAGTCGTTTCGTCACTTCGATATCCTCCCTGGATGGCGTCGTGTCGCCACTTGGGTGGTTATGGCTGATTATCATCGAAGCAGCCGAGCGTTTGAATGCTTCGCGGAACACCTCGCGCGGATGAACGATACTGGAGTTCAAACTGCCGATAAAAATCGTCTGCTTATGTAGCACTTCATTTTTGACATTTAAAAATAACGCGACAAAATGTTCCTGATTCAGTGAAGACATGTCCGTCATCAAATAATTGGCTGCATCCTCAGGTGAACGGATTTTATAACGGTCTTGCGGTGCTGTACGATATAAACGTTTGCCAAGTTCGGCCGCAGCCAAGAGCTGTACGGCCTTCGCCTCGCCAATCCCTTTTATCTCCGTCATTTCCTCCACCGTCAGCTCTTTCAAATCCTGTAGCCGGTCCAGTGTCGACAATACCCGATTAGCGAGCACTAAAACTGACTCAGAGCGCGTTCCGCTGCGTAATAAAATCGCCATGAGCTCTTGATTGGAAAGACTTCCTGCCCCTTCCCGGATCAAACGTTCACGAGGCCTGTCCGCTAAATGAACGTCACGGATCATCATTTGTGGTGCTAAATCAAGCGGCATTTCAGGCGTCACCTTCTTCTAAAAACAACCAATCTTCTTCTCGTAGACGCTCAACCAATTTTCCAATTGGCAGCCCGACGATATTTTGATAATCTCCGGCGATGATTTCCACAAACAGCATTCCTTCTGTTTGAATTCCGTAGGCGCCTGCTTTATCCGCAGCATCCCCTGACCGCACATATGCGTGAACCAGTTCCAAACCTAGCCGCCTGAACTTCACTTGTGACAAACTTGCGAACTGCAGCTTACGATTTTTCTCCAATACTGTTACGCCAGTAATTACTTCATGCGTCTGACCGGAAAGTTCCATCAGGAAATCGACCGCTTGCGCATCATTGGCGGGTTTCGGATACTGCCTGCCGTTCATCACGACAACCGTATCTGCTGCGATGATAATCGAGTCCGGTTCTTCTTCAAAAACTGCTTGCGCCTTTTGCTCAGATAAGCGAATCGCATAGAGATCCGGTTCTTCCGGGGTAAATGGTAAATCTTCTGCTACATGGCTCGGCTTCACCTCAAAATCGATTCCTGCAAGTTTTAACAGTTCTTTACGCCTTGGTGAAGAGGATGCGAGGATAATTGGTCTTGTACTTGTAAATTTCATTGGGAAAACCTCCTTTCCCATAGTGTACGCTATTGCACCCTTTTTGAAAAAGCAGCAAAATTGAATTTCGATCTGGATATTCGATCAAAATTGAATTTTGAAGCATGGGTCCTGACTCGAGTAGTGTGACAGCAAATGAAGTCGGGCAATGGAAGAATCCTTGGTGAATGCTGTGATAGCGGTCAATTTCTTCTCAAAATCCGACTCTTTTTTGGCATCGTCTTTCGCTTTGGATAATTTAATTTTCGATAAATCCTCCGCAAGTAACGCCTTTTTCACTTCATTGATGTCCGCCGTCTTGCACGTTCCGGGGGTAACTTGGATTTTCTTCTTAAATGCATCTTCTCCTTCTTTCAAGACCACTTGGCTTTCCTTCAGCCAGACCGCTCCCCAGATGTAGAACTGATCGCCTACTTGTATAATAGCCGTATTTGCCAAGGCGGGATTAGACGTGATAAATTCAGTCGCCGTCTCCTCACTTGAAAATACGCCATGCTGCTTAACGTACATTGGAATCGCCGTTCCATCCGCAGGTTTTTCTTCAGACTCCTCTGTATTCGGGCCGGATGTGGCAACAGTTTTAGACGGCTTTGCATCTTTCCCTCCAGTACTGAAAATTGTCAAACCAATGACTAAGACGGCCGCAAGACCAATTGCCACACCTTGCACCATCGCCCGAATCACTGTGAATTTTGAATAGGATTTGCGAAAATTCATTCTGCACTCACTCCACTTTTTTCTTCACTTTACCAAAGCAGACGCGAAAAAGGACAAGACTCTTGTCGTCTTGTCCTAGAACATTTTCTGATTCAGCTCAACAAACCCGTGTACCATCCGACAAGTTGCGTGCCGTAAAAATAGGCAATGAGTGCAGCAACTGCAATTGACGGCCCAAAAGGTACCGGCGTCTTGCGGCCCTGCTTGGTCTTTTTAAGAAAGATCATACCGACAATCGCGCCGATCAATGAAGCCAAAAAAAGCGTTAACAAGGTCTGCAACGTCCCTAGAACCAATCCAATCACTAGGAACAGTTTAATGTCCCCGCCTCCCATGCCGCCTTTCGACACGATCGCAATGAACAATAACAGACCAAAACCGACAATCGTGCCTAGCAAGCTATCCCACCAAGGTGTCAGCGGACTGAAAATGCGCATGATAAAAATCGCTACGCCGAAAGGCAAAAGGATTCTGTTCGGAATCAGCATGTATTTCAAATCAGATACCGTCAAAATGACCAGCAGCGAAATAAATAAAAGTGCCACGATCAGTTCGCGCTCAAAACCAAAGTGTAAATAGGCGAAGACGAACAATACCCCCGTCAGCAACTCCATGAGTGGATAAATCGCACTGATACGCTCTCCACAACCACGGCAATTGCCTTTAAGAAAGACGTAGGAAAATACCGGCACCAGGTCGGCAAGTGTCAAGCGGCGTTCACATGTCGTGCAATGAGAAGGCGGTGATACAATGGATTCCTTCATCGGCACACGCAAGCCAACCACGTTGAAAAATGAGCCGAACGTGATGCCGTAGAGGAAGAAAAACACGCTAATTAGTAGTTCCATAGACAGCCTCCTACTCCACGTTCTCGTCGCCGGTCATTTTATTGAGCGTTGTCGGATCTTCCTTTAATGCAGCAGGCGGAGCATCTATTTTCGGCGCTTCATTCTGTAGGTTGATTAGGTCTGGACGGAAGAAAGCATTAAAGGAGATAACCAACTCCATGGGTCCTGTTGCAACCTCTTCTTCAGTCTTTTCTGCTGTCGCTTTAAATTGAATGGATTCTACATTGAGAATCCTCTTCATCTCTTCGACTTCGTAAATGAACGTCTCCACTTGGTCGTATGTATCCGCAACCAATTCTACTTCCATTAGAACTCTCTCTACATTCTGCATTTCTTCCGGCATGTCTTGAAATTCCGGCACTTCTTTAGAAAATACGATTCCGTGTACTCTGCTTCCTGATTTCACTTCTGCTTTTTCAATTTGCAGAAGAAGAGCATCTTCCAGCGGTATGACGGGTACTTTCTGCTGAAGAGGCCGGGAAGTGAAGGTTTTATCTGGATCCTTATTCGCCAACTGTTTTCGCAAAGCAAACAATGTATCCCGCTCTGTAGATAATTGCAGCGCAGCTTGATCACGTTGTTCTTTTGTCGGCAAATAGAGCGTATATACGGAATAGAATGCGAGCGCGATAAAGAAAATGGAAGCTAAAACGACAAGCCCGATCTCCATCTGTCGTTTTGTAAAGTATTTACTCAACTACGCCGCCTCCTTCCTTTTCTTCGTTCTCCGAAGGCTCCGCTTCATCTAGAGGCAGTTCTTCCGACTGATCAATTGCATCATCCGGTTCAACTATGGCGTCCGTCTCCGTCTGAGCTCGTTCATCGAGGAATTGAACGAAATATCTAGCGACGTAGCGCGGCAGCACATCTGCGCTCAATTCTTCCTCTGTCAGCTCTACTGTCTCTACTAATTCAAAGGTCGCTCCATTGATCAATGAAGAAGCTTTCATTCTCGTCAAATAATGAGCAGCTTCCGACACATCATCGAACTGCACATCGAAGGTCGCTTCATTCGGTGAGGTGAACGTGAACTCCGAAAAGAATCCTCGCTCAGGTAATGCGTGTACAAGCTCCTGAAGAAGCGGAACTGTTTTATACTGATACCCTTCAAGCCACTCTACCGTTGCGGCGAGCTGAGCTTTCTCCTGGCCAAATGAAGAAGGCCGAAGCTGTGAGGTGACATCTTCTTGTTGTTTCTGCACTTCAAACGCTTGCTGTTGAAGTGATTGGGCTTCATCGTCATTTTTTTGCGCAAGCCAAAAAAGAACAGCCCAGCTGATAAGTGCGGCTGCGAGAATTGTTATCGCCACCCATAACCATGTGGACCGTTCTTTTAACTTCTCTGGCAGCAAATTTATATCGACTAACATACTTCACCTACACCTCTTCCTTCAGCGCAAGACCGATCGTCCGATGAAACTCTGCAGAAACCGCAGAACCGTCCACGCATGTAATCGGCTCCTTCACTAAAGGAAGCGTTTCGATCGCCAGACGCTCCCGCACCATCTGCAGCAACTCGTCCTGTTGTCCATATGATCCGTTCCACAGGAGATGCGTGATCGACACTTCATTTTCCGCCAAATTAAAACGATAGAAATTCGCCAGTTTTTCAAGTTCCATAACAATAGTTAACGGCTCCACGCGGTGTTCATTCATTTCTTCACCTGTTGTCATACTAAGCGGCACTTCCAATTCCATCGACCGGATGAACAAAGGGAAATGGCTGAAGAATATGGACACCGTCAAACTGCGGCCCCGTAAATCCGCAAGTAGAATATGCTCTTCACCTGAAAACCGATGCGAATGAAACGCCAGCCGATACAACGAAAGCGGCGCGATGTCCGACACTACCGGCACGAGTTTTACCGCTTCGAGAACATCCTCATAGGTTTGCATGACACTTTCCTTCGAGGCAATCAAAATGGCTTCATGCTGGGCAGTATTTGCTGTATAAGGCACAACATCGAATACCGGATCATCAAATGGTAAATAAATGGTGGAACCAATTTCGATGAAGAAATGTCCTTTCAATTCCTCGTCTTCTACTGTTTCAGGATAAGCCACTCGTCGGATGATGACGTATGCATCAGGCGCAAGGAACGCCACGTCTCGCTTTGTCAGGTTCCAATCTTTCACTGCCTCAGACAATATTTGTTCAAGCGCAGGCTGATCCGCAATCCGGCCTTCTTCCATGACATCCGGCGGCATAGGAAGTTCTTGTGCCATTTCCAGCACGAGCGGATCTCGAGACTTAATACGCACATGACGGATTGCGTCTTCATCAATTGTTAAAGATGCCGTACGTTTTTTACGACCGAATAAAGAAATGGGACGCGAAAGTTTTTCAAGAATAGACATAGGCGGCTCCTTTCGGACAAGCAATAGCAAGCATTCAACTATCAATGATTTTCACTGCTGTTTAGTTAGGCTAAGTATAGCAAATGGACTGCGAGAAGGAAAGATTCATAGCGAAATGTGCTTATTTATCGCACTTATTTATTAATTAGCATTTTACAATGGTTCCATATCTCTGCATTGTTCTTTTCCAACCTTTAATTCCGTATCGCTTTTCTCTATCATTTCACGTGTGGCTTTACGGAATTCTACTTTATTTTTTCCAGAGTACGCCATTCCGCAAATCCAAGATGGCTGAGCATCTGCAACATAAAGTGAATCATTCGCCAAGCCTTCATCGTCTAAATAGCCTTCTTCGATAAGTGTAGGGACACCGACAGACTTAATGTAGCCATCCGGACTTTCATAGTCGACAAAATATAGATTTGCAGCATCAATCAGCATAAGTGCATTCGCCTTTTCCGCTTTAATTCGAGATTTTTCCATGATGTTGGAGATTGCAGGAATAGCTACGGCTGCGATAATACCAAGAATCACTATGACCGCTAGTAATTCGATAAGCGTAAGACCTTTTTTGTCTTCCAACAATTTTTTCTTAGTTTCTCCTCCTAGCACACGAAGTGAATATATGTCTTCACTTTCAAGAAATACTGAGAGTTAACCCTTTTAGCGTTTTGGCTTCATTTTCCTAAGTTTGCGTTTAATTAAATACAAATTATTAAGTTTACAAAAAGACCCTAAAGAGAATAATATCTTTAGAGTCTGATTTCAATATGAAGTCTGGTTTTAATATAAAATTAGATTAACAAGTTATCTGACAAGGTTCTGAATTTTGTAGTGGACAGGTACCTTACCTATGAACAACGTCCTGGTTGTTCGGAGGTCTAGTAACTCTTTCTCCCTTGTAACAATAATCTACAGCTTTAACGAGTTATAGTTAATTTCCCGGAAGTTTTAGTACCTACCTCGTTAATTTCTTTGTTGGTTGCAGCCGCAAAAGCCACTGTCACACCTTTATTTGCCGCAGTCCCTGTAATAGTATTACCTGTTGCTGCCTTTGTAACTACTGCTGCTGTCGCTCCCTCTTTAGCTGCAAACCCGCCAGCATCTTCTAGGAAACCATCAGTGTTTAGGACTTCCTGTGTTACCGTCGTCCCATCCTTACTACCATTCTCAGTAAAATACATCTGCGCTGCAGCCAACACATTCTGTCCATCAGCTTTCAAGGCATTAACCTTTGAATTCGTAATAATATTCCCAATAGCCGGCACCGCAATCGCTGCAATAATCCCCAAAATAACAATTACCGCAAGTAACTCCACCAACGTCAAACCTTTTTCATTTTTCAATTTCTTTTGTAGAAACTTTTTCATGTAGTTTCCTCCTCTTTCTCACTTACTCTATGAATATAGTATAGCAGACGATTTAGGAAATTAACACTAGTAAACTCAAAAAAACACATATTCTACAAAAAATATTACAAAATGCATTACAAACTATCTATTTGTTCAAACATACTAAACATCGGGATCATAATTGCCAAGACGATAGTCCCTACTATTGCAGCCAGAATAACAATCATAATCGGCTCTATGAGCGCCTTTAATCGGTCTGTTGCTGCTTCTACTTCCTTCTCATAAAAGTCCGCAACTTTCGCTAACATAGAGTCTAAAGAACCAGTTTCTTCACCTATCGCAATCATATGCGGAATTAACGGAGGAAATGCCCAGTGATTCATCATCGGCTCTGTTAATGATCCTCCGCGTTCCATTGATTGTCTGGATTGACCAACCACTCTTGAGATCACTTCGTTTCCTATGACTCGCTCCGTCATGGTAAGCGCCTGTAGAATCGGTACCGAGCTCGAAAACATCGAACTGAGTGTACGTGTCATCATTGCCAGTGAGGATTTTTTGACGATATTTCCGAATATAGGCATCCTCAATAAAAAAGAATCTAACATATATTTTCCTTGCGGATTGTTTCGCAACAATAGAACACCCACTACACTAGCTGCCACCAGCAACACCAACAAATACCAATAATTTTGCATCCAATCACTCGCTGCAAGCACAAAAAGCGTCAACCAAGGCAATTCCCCTCCGATACTATCGAACATATCGACAAACATCGGAACAACGAATGACAATAGGAAAATCACAACGCCGAGCGCCAAAATGCCTACAACAACTGGATAAGCCATAGCAGACGTTACTTTCTGTCTAGTTCGGTAAGCTTTCTCGAAATGATCTGCCAACTGATCGAGCGATTCATCGACTGTCCCGGAAACCTCCCCTGCACCAACCATATTCAAAATCAATGGTTCAAACGCTTTCGGATGCTTTGCCAATGCGTCGGATAATGGTGTTCCGGTACGCAAGTCCTCCTGCACGGCGTTTAAAATCTTCCTAAATGCAGGCTGTTCAACTTGCATGGCCAAAATTCGAACAGCGTCCACAATCGTTACTCCAGCCTGCAATAAAGTGGAAAACTGACGCAAGAACATGATCAATTGTTCTCGTTTGACAGGACTACCGATTGTGATGTCTTTTGTCAAAACAGTTTCTTTCTGCTCCACAATACTTACGACACGAATGCCTTGATTCTTTAATTTTACCGCCGCATCTCGTTTATTCGTAGCTGTGATCGTGCCGCGACGGATCGATTTCGCGTCACGCCCTTCATATGTAAAACGCGTCACGGTCAATCATCTCCTTGCAAGTATGGTATCGCGACCTCATACGAGATGATGCCTTGCTCCATGAGGCTTTTGACCGAATGATCCATCATATGCATACCGAGCGCACGATTCGTTTGGATGACGTTCGGAATCTGATGTACTTTTTCAGAACGAATCAAATTTGAAACAGCTGGATTGTTGATCATAATTTCTGTAGCGGCACGTCGACCGTCTTTATCCATCGTTTGAAATAAACGCTGCGAAATAACCGCTGTCAACACACCCGCCAGCTGAACACGAATCTGTGCCTGTTGTCCATGCGGGAACACATCGATAATCCGGTCGATTGTAGAAGCTGCACTCCAAGTATGCAAGGTTGCAAGCACCAAGTGACCGGTCTCCGCCGCAGTAATCGCTGTGGAGATCGTCTCCAAATCTCGCATTTCACCAACTAGAATGACATCTGGATCTTGACGCAATGCTGCACGCAATCCATCCGCAAACGAAAGTGTATCAAAGCCAACTTCACGCTGGTCAATAATCGATGCACCGTGATCATGCATATACTCAATCGGATCTTCCAACGTAATAATATGCTTTCTCATCGTTTCATTCATATAACGTATCATTGCGGCAAGTGTTGTAGATTTCCCTGAACCTGTGGGACCTGTCACTAAAATAAGTCCTTGCGCTGTACCCGAAAGATTCTTTAACGTCTCTGGCATCTGCAGATCGTCGATAGTCGGAATTTTCGTCGGAATGGTCCGGAATGCCAATGATATCGCTCCGCGTTGCTGGAACGCATTGACCCTGAAACGTGATACATCTGAAATTTCATACGAGTAGTCGATCTGACCCGCCTCTTTAAAGTCTGGAACCACTTTTTCAGGAATTGTTTGATAAGCGATCTCTCGTGTATCTTCTTCCGTCAATGGAGTTTCACCATAACGTTTTAAATCTCCATGAACACGAAAGACTGGAGGTACGCCAACAGTCAAATGAATATCAGAAGCCTTCATTTGAAATGCTTCAGTTAATAATTGATCAATACGTATCGGCATCACACACACCCCTATTCAATCAAGGCCACTCGCAACACTTCCTCAGTAGTTGTAATGCCCTGCTTTACTTTATCTAAACCATCATCAATCAAGAAAATCGTATCGCCTTTTTCAGCAATATCCCGCAATACACTTGGCGAGGCATTGCGATTGATTGCATCGCGCATCTCGGCATTGATGATCAACACTTCATGAATCGCAATTCGTCCTCTGTATCCCGTCATATTACACGCCGCACAGCCAGCTCCTCGATTGATTTCCTCAATCTCCATGCCACGCCGAGCAAAAATCTCTTTCTCACGAGTTGTAGCTGGCTGACGTGTCCCACAATCTCGACACACTCTCCGAATCAAACGTTGTGCGACTATCGCATTTAATGAAGCCGTCAACAAGAATGGCTCTACCCCCATATCAAGCAACCTCGAAATGGAAGCCACAGAATCATTTGTATGAATCGTACTGAGCACTAAATGCCCTGTCAACGAAGCGCGAATCGCAATTTCTACAGTCTCTTTATCACGGATTTCACCAACCATGACGATATCCGGATCTTGCCGCAAAATGGAACGTAAGCCGGCCGCAAAAGACAAGCCCACTTTAGGATTCACTTGGATTTGATTGATGCCTTCGAGCTGATACTCAACCGGATCTTCTATCGTGATAATATTGACCTCTTCATTATTCAGACGATTCAGCGAAGCATACAATGTGGAAGACTTACCCGAACCCGTCGGACCTGAAATCAAAATAATGCCGTTAGGCTTTTCGATTTCTTCTAAAAAGCGCTGTAAATTCGTATGGCCAAAACCTAGCTTGGCCAAATCGTTCAGCGAGCTGCTTAAATCCAATATCCTCATAACAATTTTTTCACCAAAGACGGTAGGTAAAGTAGATAAACGGATGTCGATCGGTCTAAAATCGATGGTTACTTTAATACGGCCGTCTTGGGGAATACGTGATTCGGTAATATTCAAATTGCCCATGATCTTAATCCGCGCAATGAGTGTAGACTGCAAATGTTTCGGCAAGACGCGTTCTGTCTGCAATTTACCATCGATACGGAAACGAATGACCACTTGGTGTTCTTGTGGATCGATATGAATATCACTTGCTTTCATTGAAACAGCACTTGAAATGATTTGATTGACGAGACGGACTATTGGCGAGTCGTTGTCAACCAATTCTTCCTGCTGTTGTTGCTGTTGCTGATCTTCTGGTTCTTCAAAAGTCAGATCTTCGAATAGTTCATCATCATAGTATCGAGTGATCGTTCGAGTAATATCGTCTTTTGAAGCGATCGCTGTTTCGATATGGAAACCAGTCGAGAGACGTAAATCTTCAATTGTATTGTAATCCATTGGGTCCGCCATCGCGACGAATAATTTATCGCCATCTTTCTTTAGCGGCACAATCATTTTTTGCTTAGCCAATCCTTTTGGCACGATATTGAAGAGTTTCGGGTCAAACGGATACCTGTATAAATTGACGTGCGGGATTCCAAGCTGGAACTCCAACACTTCAATCAGCTGTTGCTCAGTAATGTAGCCACGCTGCAATAACGCATCACCAAGTCGTTGTTCTCGCGGTTTGTCTTTCAACGTACTCATTAGCTGTTCATCAGACAATAAACCCGATTCTATTAATAAATCCCCGAGACGTTTTCTAGTACCAGCCATCTAAATCCTCCTTCATCAATCGATCGGATTCCCATTTTCATCGAACTTCATAATATTTCCGCCTTTGTCGTAAATGATTTTATCGTCTTCTTTTCCGCCAGCGGAGCCTCCTGAAGCATTAGAGTTTAAAGAAGGATTTCCTGGAGGTGTCCCGGTTCCTGAAGTATTACTTTCAGAATTGCTTGGGTTCTTACTTGTATTGTCCGATCCCGAACTGTCTGGATTTGCGCTGTTTGATTCCGAGCTACTATTCCCATCCTGATTTGTGTTGTCAAAGGGATTCTCAGCCTGAACCAAATGATGGCGTTCAATTCTTGGTTGAGGCACGTAGAAATCAACAGACACGTCTTCATACTCTTCAAGCGAACCGTTCAGCAACACTTTTCGTTTTACTGTTGCTTCCAATCCCTTTTTTCCCACCTCCAACGTTTCCACACTACCTGGAGAAACAAATGCACTGTAGCGAATGACCGTTTTGGGCTCATATGTGGTCAATTTCTCCACTTCCGGTTCGTATGTACGGACAAAAGGTAGCCCTTCTATCGTCAACTCCAATTGAGAGTTTGTCCACTTCGTATGAATGGTAAAACTAGTTTGATTCGGATTCGAAAATATAAAATCCAAACCAAGCTGACGATTAATCGCCGCCTCAAACCCTGGCTGGACTTCAGCTGTCAGTTCACTGCTGATGTTACGTTCATCAATAATCCAGTTCGTTTGAAGGGCCGCCGTGTATAACATCGAGGCCATGATCGTCAACTGTTCATCACTCGCACTGGCCGATTCTTTTCCTTCCAAAATCTCCATAAAAGAAAAAGTGGTATTTGGTTGAATTTCAGTACCATTCAGATCTTCCATAATCAGGCGTAACCCTTTTGGTAATTCATTGATTGAATAGGTTGAAGAAGCCAAAGTTTGTGTTTGTGAATATAAATTCGGGACATACTCCGGCAAATGAATGCGCTGTGGCATAATCCCGCTGCGCACATATTCTTCTATTTTAGTAGCGACTGTATCTACTTCATCTTCAGAGAATGCCAGCGAATCAAAATTCTGCTTCAAGACCGTTCGCAAACCATCTCGCGATACACTCGCAATTAACGAATTATCCTGCCCTGAAGCAGCCTGACTTAACGTGGAATCGACATCAAACGTAACGACTTCTGAAGGTACCTCCACGGACTCATCCTGCACAAGCAATTCCACCGCGAGATTCTGTTCCAGATCGGAAAAATCCGCCGCGAGTTTTTCCTTTGCTTTCTTACGACTTAGTTTCGATATATCAAACGGTCCAACATATGTGTGCTTCCCGAAGCGTTTGATGTTTGAGAAAAAGCCATCGCCTGCGTAGGTGTCTTGGACAAATAGGGTGGAGAGTGCTAGGAGTGCGGCTGCCCATAGTAGGGTTATTGTGTATAGTTTTGGTTTCATGTAAGTTATCACCCTTTACCGCTTAATTTCGATGAAGTTTATTTTAATATGTTACATTCTCAAGGTTCGGTTTATAGTCCTCCCATTTAATGTCTGCGTCAGGCGCCTGAGGAACTTCCGGCTTCTGTAAACCATCAGTAGGCTGCTTGGGGTCATCAAGCTTTAAATAAAATTTACACGTCTCTTCGAAATCTTGTTTAGACAGTTTAATTATGTCCTTTCCGGTATGGCTTGAACTATTAACGTAATAAATTTTACTATTTTGCATATTTAAATCCCGAACTTTGAAAGTCTCCGCACAAAATTTGCTGTTCTGTAAATTCAATGCCCCAATATCCGCAACACTTGTACGTAACGATGAATCTTGAATTTCAATCTTAACCGGAGATCCAAACTTCCCACCTATCGATATATTTGCACCTCGAAATTTAGAAGGAGTGTTTATTTGTAAATAATCACCTATTGAAATTTCTGATTTTTTTATATCCAATACTTGAGGAGAATTTAAATATGAACCAATAATCATTTTAGTATCTTGAAAATCTGCTCCCGAATTTAATTGTAGATATCTTCCTATTGCCAACTGTGAATTCTTGGTATAAAGCTTTGAAGGGGCATTTAATTCTTCTCCTATTTTCAAATTGGAGTATTCTAGAATTCCGCCACTGTTAAATTTCATCATTCCTCCTACTGTCAGGTGGGTTCCCTGAATAGTAACCAAATTAGGTGAGTTAAAATCTAAACCTACTTTCATAACTGAATCTTGAATTTTATTATTTTGACTGCTTTGATATCCAAACATTCCTCCAATTGTAATATTCGATTTTTGAAAATCTATAGAACCTGATTCAGCAAAATTTCCACCGATGTAAGTTGTTGAATCTTGTAATTTTGTATTTCCATGCTTACTTAAATTTCCCTTCACATAAAAATTTGAATCTCGAATGTCAAAATAACTACCACTAGTCATATTAGCCATACGGAATGTAGAATCTTCAATTTTAACTGACTTCCAACCGCTGTAATCTCCATTTAAGTATACTAATGATTTTTTTGTAATATATTCCAAATCTGATGTTTTATTGGTAAGGAATAGGCAATTTTCATTTTCGATTTTCACTGTGTTTTTGCAAATGTCTTTTGGTATTAAAATATCATCAAATCCATTTGAATTATCATCTTCATCTAAATTACCATCTACTAACAATTCAATATTCGGGATATAGAAAGCTAGAACAAAAGCTAAATCTTTTTGATTATCCACATTCTTTTGCTTACCTAGCGCCTTTCCAGTCAAAGTAATTTTTGTCTGTCCATTCTCAAGATTCTGCTCAGAAATTAAAGGAGTAATAACATTTTCTCTACCCGGGACTGTAGATTCGATAAGTAAAATATGCTCATAATCATCAGACATGTCATAAGTGTTATTTTGTTGTTTCAGATCAATCCGACGAATAATATCTATCAAATTATCTATCACTCTATCAGCCAATTTTTCTTGGATTTCATTATAATCTATAGAAGTTTTCTTTTTATCAATCATATCCTGTACAGCATTTTTTAAAAGATTTGTTAACAAGCTATTTAATTCTTTTTCGTCATACGCTTTCTTTAATTCAAAAGAATAATAATCTATCCCAGACTCTGCTGCCACAATGGCTAAGTTGTTATTATCCATTGTTTTTTCTTGCGCAGCATTATTCAACGCTCCACGCATAAATACAGCTGTTATTATAGTAATAAAAACAATTGCAAATAAAACGATAATTAACGCATAACCCTTTTCATTTTTCTGATACACCATCACGTTAACCCCTTTCTTTCGTTTCATTTGTTTCAATTTAGTTTTCTGTTTTATAACGAGAAATTACAGTTGTTATCTCAACAAATCTTTTAACTCTTACAGGATCTGTTACTTTAAAGCTTGTAAGGATTAAATCTTTTGTCGTTGGCGTTTGTTCTTCATGGTCTATTTTGGGTAGATAATCAAATTGATTACTGACCACACCGTTATAAGATTCCTTTGGTATATCTTTATCTTCCATGCAATTATCAACTCTTACTTCATTCTGACTAATCGTTAAATCATACGTAAAACAATTTCTATGAACTTGCTGAAGTTGTGAGATGATATAGTTAGCTTCTTGTTGAAGTCGCAAATTTGAAGTCTCAGAGATATTAAATTGAGAGGCTATAGAAATAGTTGTCCAAATCACGGCAGCCACTAAAGAAAGAAGAACCAGCGTCGCTAACACTTCAACTAACGTCATTCCTTGCTCATTTTTTTTCATAGTGGTCTCTCCTCTAATCCAATACTATATATCCAAATGACTCACTAACTATTTTTTCTTCTTTTTTCACTTCTATATGAATTTTATATAAGTCCGTTTTACGATCGGGGTTATTCTCACTATTATTGCATTTTTGATTATTAAACTCGCTATCTTCTCTAGGAGAACAAATCACTTCTATGAAATAATCTTTATTACTTCGAGTATATCTCTCAGACACCTGATTTGCATTTGTTGGCATTAATTCATAATCGGTCGGTAAGGATGGTGACGCTTCTCTAAAATCAGCCAAAACCTTTTTTGCCAAATTCATCGTTTCCAACTTAGTTTCAGTTCGATTATTCATATTATTCATCTGAGGGAAAATCGTCATAAAGCCAATAAATACAATACCCAGGATCACCAAAGCAGCCAATATCTCAACCAATGTCATTCCTTTTTCATTGTTTGTTTTCATGACGCCCCTCCTTTTCTTTCCGGATCTATTGATTCCACATTATAACCTAGATCTAAATGCCTTATTACTCTAACTTAAGATTAATATTCAAAGTTTATTAAGTCTATTGTCTCATTAAACCACTCAATAAGTAAAGAGAGCCTACAACAACTTTTATGTACTTTTCGTTATTAATTAAAACCACATCTTCTGAAGAAATCAATTGGCCATGCTTAATCGGACACACCGCCTGCAAATCCTCCGCTCTCGCAGCTTGCGGGTGCGGAAAATCAACAAACGTAAAGTTATTAGCAAGTGGCGCTAAAATCTTTAAAGTCTCTTCATAATCCTTCGTCTTCAGCATCCCCACTACCCAGTCCACCTTCTCACCAGGGAACTCTTCCTCTATCGTTCGAACCAGCATACGAGCAGCTGCCGGGTTATGTGCGCCATCTATGAACACGCCTTCCCTAATTTCTTGGAAACGAAACGGCAACTGTACATTCTGAATGGCTGTGGCTACATTTTCCTGTTCTAAGGAAACTCCTGCTTGCAGTAAAGCTTCCAATGCCACTGCATGATTAATCGCCTGATGCGGCCCTTTCATTCTTCTAATCGGAAGATCAAAATTCTGCATACCTTTAAAAGTTTCAATTTCTTCGTTGGCCATTCTAAAATCTCGTCCATAGACAACTAACGGACTTCCTTTTTGATTGGCTTCAAATTCGACTATTTCTTTCGCGTCTTTCGGCAACTTGCCAATTACTACCGGCACACCCGGCTTAATGATACCCGCCTTATGCGAGGCGATTTCTGCTACTGTATTACCGAGAAACCCTGTATGGTCAAGCGCAATTGAAGTAATAACAGAGACTAATGGAGTTGCAACGTTCGTACTATCTAGCCTTCCACCCATTCCCGTCTCGAGCAATATATAGTCTGGTGCAGCATTTCGAAAAGCCAGAAACGCCGCCACTGTCAATAATTCAAAGTCCGTTAATGTCCCACTTAGACCGGCACTGTTCATTTCCTCAAACACAACGGACAGTTCCTCAGATGAAATCTGCACGCCATTCAACCGAATCTGATCATGCAAATCGACAATAGCAGGTGAAGAAAACACACCGGTCGTGAATCCATGCTCTTTCAACACGGCTTCCATCACCGCGATCGTCGAGCCTTTACCGTTCGTGCCTGCGACATGAATAATCTTCAAATCTTTTTCAGGATGACCAACTTTCGCAAGTGCCTCTTCCACTGCCTCAAGTCCCGGTTTAATCGCGTCATCGCTCTTTAATTCAAATTGTTTTTTATATTCATCAAGTTTTGGAATCAAAGGAATTCCTCCTGTGCTAATATTAAGATATAACTTTATTATAGCAAAGGTGGCGTAGGGATTGAAAAGTTGTTGGGTGATCTATAACGGCAGTTTGACGAGCGATAAATTTGCCGATCAAGCGCATTTGATACAAGAAGCGGCAGAACGCGCAGGGGTGCAGGCTACGATACTGAAAAACTATGAACTTCCAATGAATTTGCAAAAACCGATTCAAAATCCTCCTGACTTCGTCGTGTTTCTCGATAAAGATACGCTGCTCGCAAGTTACCTGAAGCAAGCGGGCATCCCAATATTTAACGATCCAGATGTGATCGAGACATGCGACAATAAAGCAAAGCAGTATTTAGAACTCGCAAACACGGGGATTCCAATGCCAAAGACCATCATCGCACCGAAAGTGTATGCGAACTTCACCATCCGTGACAGCGGCTATTATGAGCGAGTGCTTGACGAACTCGGCTTGCCGATGATCATCAAGGAAGGTCATGGTTCATTCGGCATGAAGGTTTATTTGATCGAGTCAGAAGAAAGTTTTTATGAAAAAGTCGATGAATTGCGCGGAGTGGATTACGTATTCCAAGAGTTCATTGAAACGAGCAGAGGAAGAGATTTGCGTGTTAATATCGTGGGAGATACGGTCGTCGCTGCGATGTATCGGTATTCAGAGACCGATTTCCGTGCGAATATCACGAATGGCGGGATAGCCGAAGTCGTGGATCTGACAGCCGAGCAGGAATCGCTGGCCTTACGCGCAGCAAAAGCTGTCGGCGCAGAATTTGCGGGCGTCGATTTACTGTATGGGGCGAATGATGAACCGCTCGTCTGTGAAGTGAATGCCGCAGCGCACATCCGTAATATCTATACGGTTACAGGCATCAATGTGGCAGATGCAATGATTGAATACATATTGGGGGAAATTCAATGAAAGGCGCAGTCTATTACAGCTTGGCTGAGGCTGAGCGAAATCATGCGTTTATTAAGGACTTACAAAAAGAAGCGGAAAATCTTGGAATCTGTCTTGAATTGCTGACAAAATATCCAGCCGAACCGCTTGATTTCATTTTATTCCGAGACCGCAATCCACTAGTGGCAAGCGAATTGGAACAGGCCGGCTATCGCCTATTCAACAGATCCACTGTACAAGAAATTGCAAATGATAAATTAAGAACATTCGAATTGGCTACCGTTCTCGGTATACCCGTAGTGCCGACTTTTCGGGCAGATCAACAACTTCCAAAAGTGCCGCTAGTACTTAAAACACGAGGGGGGCATGGTGGCAGCGAGGTATTCCTCTGCCATTCCCAAAAAGAAATAGCGGAGTTGTTTAGCCGCTTTGATCAGCAAAAACTAATCGCCCAGCCCTTTATCGATTCCGATGCACAAGACGTCCGTGTGTTTATGCTTGGTGAAGAAGTGCTTGGAGCTGTAAAACGAGCAGGTCCAGTAGATTCATTCAAATCCAATTTTACGCTCGGTGGGTCAGTGGAAAAGTATTCGCTCGACTCAGCACAGAAGAAACAAGTTCAGACCATCTCACGCGCTATTCGCAGCGATTATATTGGAATCGATTTCCTGCTGCCTGCTGAAGGCGGCTGGTTGCTCAATGAAATTGAAGATCCTGTTGGGGCACGTTCTCTGTATGCGACACATGATTTTTCAGTTGCAGAAAAGCTGTTGCATTACATAAAAGAGCGATTGGAAGTGTAAATGCTTTATGAGCGCCAGCCAGGTGGTTATGAGCGCGGTGACAGAGTTTATGATCGCAAACCGGGTGGCTATGAGCGCGACGACACGTTTTATGATCGCAAACAAGCGGCCTATGAGCGCAAAGACGTGCTCTATGAGCGTCCGCACATTATCCATGAAAAAAAGGCTGTCCTGAAAGTCATATTCAATGACCAACAGGACAGCCTAAGTTTATTCCAAATTAAATCTCTTTCAACTCCGCAATGCGTCGTTCAACCGCCGCGCGTTTCTCCAGGTAGTCCTGTTCTTTCGCACGTTCTTCTTCAACAACTGCTGCAGGAGCTTTCGCTGTAAAGCGTTCATTGGACAATTTCCCTTGAACTCTCTTTACTTCGCCTTCCCATTTGCCGAGTTCTTTCGTCAAACGAGCCAATTCCTCGTCGATGTCAATCAAACCTTCAAGCGGTAAGTAAAGCTCAGCGCCAGTCACAACAGCTGACATCGTTTTGCCTGGTACATTTACACCTACACCGATTGTCAATGTTTCTGGATTACAGAAGCGCTCGATATACGCACGGTTGTCTTCCAACACTGCGACCGTCGCTTCATCTTTCGCGGAAATATACAAATCGACTTTACGGCTCATCGGTGTATTTACTTCCGAGCGAATATTGCGCACTGCATGGATGATGTCCATCAACAACTTCATATGTGTTGCACGAGACGCGTCAGACAATGCCGTGTCTACTTCCGGCCATTTCGATACCGTGATCGACTCCCCTTCATGCGGAAGGTTCTGCCAGATTTCTTCTGTGATGAATGGCATCAATGGGTGCAATAGACGCATCGTGTTATCGAGAACATATGCGAGAACCGAACGTGTCGTTTTCTTCGCTGCTTCGTCTTCACCATACAATGGAAGCTTCGCCATTTCGATATACCAATCACAGAAATCATCCCAAATAAAGTTGTACAACGCACGACCCATCTCACCGAACTCATAACGATCTGCAAGGCTTGTCACTTGTTCGATTGTTTCATTCAGACGAGTTAAGATCCACGCATCTGCAACAGATTTTTCCCCTGTCAGGTCGATTTCTTCGTATTTCATTCCATCCATATTCATCAATGCAAATCGAGATGCGTTCCAAATCTTATTGGCAAAATTCCAGATTGCTTCGACTTTTTCAGTGGAGTAACGTAAATCCTGTCCTGGTGAAGAACCCGTCGCCAAGAAATAGCGCAATGCATCTGCACCGTATTGATCGATAACGTCCATTGGATCGACGCCGTTACCAAGGGATTTAGACATTTTCCGTCCATCTTCCGCACGTACGAGTCCATGGATCAAAACATCCTTGAATGGACGTTCTCCCGTGAATTCTAGAGCTTGGAAAATCATGCGAGACACCCAAAAGAAGATAATATCATATCCTGTAACTAGGGCAGCGTTCGGGTAATATTTCTTGAACTCTTCGCTGTCGACGTCCGGCCACCCCATTGTCGAGAACGGCCATAGAGCGGAAGAGAACCAAGTATCGAGCACATCGTTGTCCTGTGTCCAATTGTCCGCATCAGCCGGCGCTTCCTGACCAACGTATACTTCACCTGTCGTCTTATGATACCAAGCCGGAATTCGATGTCCCCACCAAAGCTGACGTGAAATACACCAGTCGTGGATGTTTTCCATCCAGTTCAAATAGGTCTTTTCAAAACGTTCCGGAACAAATTGAACTTTTTCTTCTTCATTTTTCTGTAATTTGACCGCTTCTTCTGCTAGCGGCTGCATCTTGACGAACCATTGTGTCGATAAATACGGCTCTACGACCGCTCCACTTCGCTCAGAATGTCCAACCGAATGCATATGATCTTCTATTTTGAATAAAACTTCCATCTCCTGCAAATCCTTGACGATTTGCTTGCGGCACTCAAAGCGATCCATGCCTTCATACTTACCCGCCAGTTTATTCATCGTACCGTCTTCGTTCATCACAAGCACTCTTGGCAAGTTATGACGATTCCCCACTTCGAAGTCGTTCGGATCATGGGCAGGTGTAATTTTCACCGCACCGCTTCCGAAGTCCATTTCGACATAGTCGTCCGCTACGATCGGAATTTCACGGTCAACAATTGGCAACTTGACCATTTTCCCGATCAAATGCTGATAACGCTCATCATCTGGATGGACCGCAACCGCCGTATCTCCAAGCATCGTTTCAGGACGCGTTGTTGCGATTTCGATATGTCCTGTGCCATCCGTCAATGGGTAACGCATATGATAGAATGCGCCCTGAACGTCTTTATGGATAACTTCAATATCAGATAACGCAGTTTTAGTGGCAGGATCCCAGTTGATAATATACTCACCGCGATAAATCAATCCTTTTTTATACAGCTTGACGAACACTTCACGAACAGCTTTAGAAAGCCCTTCATCTAATGTGAATCGCTCACGTGAATAATCCAGTGCCAGTCCTAGCTTTGCCCATTGTGCACGGATGTGGTCGGCGTATTCTTCCTTCCACTTCCATGTTTCCTGTACGAACTTTTCACGCCCTAGATCATAGCGCGATACACCTTCTGAACGAAGCTTTTCTTCTACTTTCGCTTGTGTCGCGATGCCTGCATGGTCCATTCCAGGCAACCATAATGCATCGTAACCTTGCATACGCTTCATTCGAATGAGCATATCCTGTAACGTCGTATCCCAAGCGTGCCCCAAATGAAGTCTGCCTGTAACATTCGGCGGCGGGATGACAATCGTGTACGGTTCTTTCTCACTTGTCACATCGGCTTCAAAGTAGTTTCCTTTCAACCACCAGTCGTAGCGTCCGTTTTCCACTGCTTGCGGATCGTATTTTGTCGGCATCGTTAGTTCATCTGTCATTTCAGTTCCTCCTTAAGGTAAAAAAAGGGATACAAAAAGCCCCGTCCATCCCGGTTAAAGGACGAAGGAGCTCGTGGTACCACCTTTATTTATGAACGCTAAAAAAAGCATGCATCTTAATGAATCAGTAACGGCTTTCACCGGTTCCTGCTACTCGTTTTTCACAGAAACTGCTCATAGGGGACTTTCCATCTGTAGTTTACAGGTACGTTCCACCTATCGTACCCTCTCTAGAGAAAACTTTGCACATGTACTTTCCTATTCTTCGCATCTTTATCCTTATCACCCATTATTATATGGGAAGGATGCCATAACCGTCAAGTTTTACTTTAGACAAACAAGAAAGGAGGGTGTGCATTGCGAAAAGGATATAATCCATATTTGCTGCCACCTTGGCTTCGGAAGACAAGGTTTTATTGCAAAGGAGTCATATTTCCGCTCACTGTGTTTCAATTAATCCGTTTGCTGATCGTGCCAACGACCGGGGATTTTTTACTATTCTGTCTCCTCGCTAGTCTGTCGTTCTGCTTCTACAAAAATATTATTTGAATGGAAGATCTTTCTCGTCACATCGTCATCCAATTCGGCGATGTATAAGAGAAAGTCTTCCATTTCTTTTTCGACGTTTTCAACTGCTTTATCCGCGTTGGCTAAAAACTCTAAATGGGAAGTTGATTCAATTGCTGTTTGTACAGGCTTCTTCGATTCAACCGCTATCTCTTCTACAATCTCCTCTTGTGCCTCAGCTATTTCCTGTAAATTTACAGACCATTCCAAACGCAGACCACCGTCTTCAAGCTGCGCAGCACGCACTCCTTCCACATTCAATTCAAGAGGACCCGCAATATCGCCGGGTAAGTCCACATTTAACGGCACCGCATATTCAAAGTAACCTGCACCGTTCTCCACTTCTACATCATCAATTACCAATCGATCCTCAGCAGACAATTCTACAAGCTTGTCTTGGTCAAATGTAACATTCGCTGCAATATGATAGATCCCTTGCAATCGGATCGCTTCCTCCGTACGGTCTTCCGTGTAGCCAGGTGTTACTTTCACTTCAACTGCTTCCGAAAAAGCACCATATTCAGTAGGAAAATAAAACGTTTCATTCAACGTCCATTGATGATTAGTCAATCCGCTTCACTCCTTTTCTTAACTCAGGCTACTATATGAAGCAAACGAAAAGAATAGAAGTACTACCAGCGAAAAAAGTAGTATAAATCATTGAGAACGCACCAAACCTAGTGAGAACCGAACCAATTCACCACCGTACCGCACCAAAGCCGCAGGCAACCGAACCAAAGCTCAATCAATCCGAGCGAAAACCCTATCACACCGCACCAATCCCACTTCGCCTCACGGAAAAAACGCTGAGCGGATGATCTCTCCTAAAACAGATCATCCCTCAGCGCTATCTTTTATCGTTTCAACTTAGCAAATACTGTGCGGAATGCCTCCACTGTCTTCGCAATATGCTCTTCTGTATGAGCAGCAGATAAGAACATTCCTTCAAACTGGGACGGCGGCAAGAAAATGCCTTCCTCCGCCATCAGACGATAATATTCCGCAAACAACTGCAAATCAGAAGTTTTAGCTTGATCATAATTATAGACACGTTCATTTGTAAAGAAGAATCCGATCATGGAACCTGCACGATTCACCGTATGCGGTATTCCATTTGCCGACGCAGCTTCACGGAAACCTTGCTCCAATTGATCCCCCAACTGAACGAAACGGTCATAAGATTGAGGTGTCAATTTCTTTAATGTTTCTGCACCCGCTGTCATCGCAAGTGGGTTCCCAGACAATGTACCTGCCTGATAAACCGTTCCTGCCGGCGCAATATGTTCCATGATTTCACGTTTACCACCGTATGCTCCGACCGGTAACCCACCGCCGATTACTTTGCCCAGGCAAGTCAGATCAGGAGTAATACCGAAATAACCTTGCGCACAATTATAACCGACACGGAAACCTGTCATAACTTCATCAAAAATTAACAATGTGCCATTGGCATCCGTCAACTCACGTAATCCTTCAAGGAAACCAGGCTCAGGTGGGACAACTCCCATATTCCCCGCAACCGGCTCTACGATGACTCCTGCCAAATCATCGCCATATTGTTCGAAAGCCGCTTTAACACTTTCCAAGTCATTGTAAGCAACTGTAATCGTATTTTTAGCAATCGATTCTGGTACTCCCGGGCTGTCTGGCAAGCCTAATGTCGCAACGCCTGATCCTGCTTTAATCAGCAAAGAGTCGCCGTGGCCATGATAGCAGCCTTCAAACTTCAAGATTTTATTGCGGCCTGTATAACCACGTGCCAGCCGCAATGCACTCATCGTCGCTTCTGTGCCTGAAGACACCATGCGCACCATTTCAATAGACGGCACTCGGTCGATAATGAGTTCAGCCACTTCATTTTCAATTAAAGAAGGAGCACCGAAGCTCGTCCCTGTCTCGGCTACTCTCTGAATCGCCGCGACCACATCCGGGTCTGTATGCCCTAAAATCAAGGGTCCCCATGATAGGACATAATCGATGTATTCATTGCCATCAATGTCTTTAATGATCGCGCCTTTTCCGCTTTCCATGAAAATCGGATCCATATTGACAGACTTAAATGCACGGACAGGAGAGTTCACTCCCCCTGGCAATAAATCTACAGCTTTTTTGAATGCTTGTTCAGACTTTGTATATGATCTACCCAATTATTTCTCCTCCAGCCAGCGAGCAGCGTCTTTTGCATGATACGTCATAATAATGTCTGCGCCTGCACGCTTCATACTTGTCAACGTTTCTAATACGATTTTTTTCTCATCTACCCAGCCGTTCTGAGCAGCTGCCTTCACCATTGCGTACTCACCACTGACGTTATACGCGACGACAGGCAATAACACATGGTTTTTCACATCTCGAATAATGTCTAAATAAGATAATGCCGGTTTGACAATCAAGAAGTCTGCTCCTTCAAGAATATCCGATTCCGCTTCACGCATTGCTTCCATACGGTTCGCCGGATCCATCTGATAGGTCTTACGGTCACCGAATTGCGGAGTTGATTGGGCCGCCTCACGAAACGGGCCATAATATGCGGAAGCATATTTCACTGCATACGACATAATCGGAATTTGCTTAAATCCAGCTTCATCCAGCGCTTGACGAATCACCGCAACGAAACCGTCCATCATATTCGAAGGTGCAATAATGTCTGCCCCCGCTTTCGCTTGGCTCACAGCTGTTTTCGCAAGCAATTCCAAGCTTGCGTCATTATCAACATCTGTTCCGTGAATCACACCGCAATGACCGTGATCGGTATACTCACATAAACACGTATCTGCAAGCACAACCAATTCCGGGTGACGTTCCTTCACTGCACGTGTTGCACGCTGAATGATGCCTTCATCGTCATATGCTTCCGAACCGACTGCATCCTTGCTGGAAGGAATTCCGAATAAAATGATCGATGAAATACCGAGTTCCACTACTTCATCTGTTTCTTTCAGCAATAAATCAATCGAAAACTGATCGACCCCAGGCATCGAGGCAATCGGATTGCGAACATTCTCACCTTCCGTTACAAATAGTGGATAAATGAAGTCCGCTGCTTTGATCGATGTCTCTCTAACCATTGCACGCACTGTCGGATGCGTGCGAAGTCGGCGATGACGCTTAAATTCTATTGGATTCATTTAAAATCTCCCTTTCGTTTAGCTAATGCATGAACTAACTCGGTTAACGTATACGTTTCGGGTTTGACATGAACACGTGCCCCTGCTTTCAGTAACGCACGTTCTGTAACATGCCCAATCGCACAAACTGTAAAACCGTTCCACGTTGTCTTCGGGACTACGCGTGAAGCAAAAACTTCTACCGCTGACGGACTAGCGAACAGTACAGAAACCTGATTTTTCTGCATAATCTGTTTACATAATTTATCTATGGAACTCGTAGCGCTTTTCGTTTCGTAAACTGTCCATTCTGTAACATGAAACGGCAATTCTTCACGAATTAAGTTGCCTGCGAGCGAACCTTTTAAGAATACAACACGTAATTGCTCGGACTCTTTTGGCTTAAATTGCTGAACGAAGACATCCGCACTGAAAACAGTTGGAATGAACGAAACCGTAAAACCAAGCTGGTCAAGTGCAGCTGCCGTTCGTGTTCCTACCGCGGCTACCTTTCCTGCATACGAATCTGCAGTCAAACGATGGCGTTCCATCTTCGAACGAAATGCTCCGACTGCGGATTGACTCGTGAAAATGAGCCAATCCGCTCGCAACGCTTCTTCTAACTTTTGCAGATCTTTTTTGTCCTTCATTTCTTCCACTTCAATAAGTGGAATTGAAATAGGTGTGCCGCCGTACTCTTTAACGAGTTCTGCTGCCTCTTTTGCTTTAGGGGTACCTGTGAAAATGACTGTTTCCCCTGTTAACGGTAACGCATTACGCATCCATGTCCGCCTTCACTTTCTCAATTACTTCGGCGGCACCTTGCTCGCGAAGAATTTTACTCACTTCTTTACCAACAGAGACAGGATCAGTTCCTTTCACCGTTTCACGGAAGACTTCAATCGCGTCAGGTGACGCAATAAAACCAGTCAGTTCCACTTCATTTCCATCATACTTCGCAAATCCAGCGATCGGAACTTGACAAGAGCCATCCATTTCGTTGAGGAATGTCCGTTCAGCTTGCAGTTCGATCCATGTTTTTTGGTCCGTCAGTTTTGCTAATTCATCCAAAAGTTCCGTATCGTCTTGTCGGCATTCAATAGCCAGTGCGCCTTGGCCAACCGCAGGGATGCAGTCGTCAAGTGCCAAGTATTCCGTGACAGTGCTATCATCCCAGCCCATACGCTTCATACCCGCTGCTGCAAGTATAATTGCGTCATATTCACCGTCTCGCAACTTGCGTATACGCGTATCGATATTGCCTCGAATCCACTTAATCTCAAGGTCAGGACGCAACATCAATAGTTGAGAACTGCGGCGTAAACTGGATGTCCCGACAATCGCGCCGATCGGCAAGTCCATGAAACGGACGTGGTCATTGGCAATATACGCATCACGCGGATCGACACGTTCAGGAATACAACCTACCGTTAAACCATTTGGAATGACAGCAGGCATATCTTTCATGCTATGTACCGCAAAGTCGATTTCCTTATCAAATAGCGCCTGTTGGATTTCTTTCACGAACAGACCTTTACCGCCGACTTTCGACAGCATGACATCTAGAATCTGATCGCCTTTTGTTACGATTTCCTTGATTTCGAATTCAAATGGTGCACCTGCTTGTTTCATTTGCTCAATGAACCATTTTGTTTGTGTTAATGCCAAATTACTTCTACGAGAACCTACAATGATTTTTCTCACAATACTCTTCCTTCCTTATATCCATAAATGAAACTCAGACAATGTACTGCCCAAAAAGAAATTTACAACCGTTAAGAGAAATGCAAAAACTGTCATCCAGGCAAATTCCATCGATTGAAGCTTACCTTTGTGTTGGAAATACATTACCCCTGTATAGATCAAGAGCACTGCAAACGAGCCCATGATCTTCACATCCCAAATCGACCAATCTACAAGCGCCACATATGCCCATTGCACTCCAAAGATTAGACTGACGAACAAAATCGGAATCCCTGTGTAAATCGACATCTTCATCCCCATCATCGTTTGATGCAGATTCGGAAGATTGGAAAATTGCTTCGACCACTTTTTCTTCTTCAATACTTTATAGACAATCAAATACAATACCGCAAAAACAAAAGCTAATGCAAACACGGCATACGAGAGGATCGCAGTCGTAATATGAATGAATAATACTTCCGAAATGAGCGAATCACCGACTGTAGACGCCGTATATTTCAAGTTGGAAAACACGTGAATCATTAAGAAAATAAATCCGATGATGTTTGTAAAAAAGACCATAAAATTCACTTTGTAAATCAATTGAAATACTATCGACAGGGTTACCAATAACCAGACGTAAAAATAAATTCCTTCGACAAGTGAGAGTACCGGAAACCGTTTCATCTCGATAATATACAGCAGCAGAATTGCGGTTTGTGTCACCCACACCGTAACAATCAGCCAGAAGGCAATTTGTTGCAATGTTTTTTGCTTTTTAAAGTAGTCAATTAAATAAAAGACAAGACCAAGGGCATATAGGACGATCATGAATTCCTGAAGTCTTGCCATAGTCAAATCCACCATATGCTATTCTCTGCCTTTCAAGCGAAGACCTCTCTTTGTATTCAGAAGTATTCTACCTTCATTCTCTCAAATGAGAGGGCATTTCTGCAAATGATTGCATCTGCATTACCTTCCTCGCACCGTTGATTTCCGTTGCGGACGGACGCTTTCCGGAGAGCGTGTCTTGAGCCGCTTCCCTCGCTTCACTCGGTCTAGAGTCTCAAGACACACGCCCGATCCTCCCGAAGTCGGTTTTGCCGCGGGCTCACACGATGTTAGTCATGCAGCCGTTGCCGCAGGACGCGGCGAACTTAGGCTGCCCTCCACTCCTATCAACTATTAAATGAAAAAGCATTATACCCACTAACCCGCATAAAAAAAGTGGCCTGTATCGTTCTTGTGAAAGAGCTAGATACAGAACCACCAGTGTATTAGTACAAATAATTTAATTTGGTTGAGTCGATTGTGTTACTTTTCTCGTTTGCACGTTTTTGCAGGCGTTCTTTCGCTTGAATAGCCTGTTGTTCTTTTTCTGCCACGACATCATCTGAAATTCCGAAGATCTGCTCAAATAAAGCCAGTTTCTCTTCAGCTTTTTTATCTATAGAAAGTTCCTTTGCCTGTAAAATCGGTTCTTTCAGAAGTTGGTTGATGATGGATTTTGTATGCTTGTTCAGCACTTTCTTTTCACGTTCTGTTAAATCAGGCATTTTATTTTCAATACTTTGCATCGTTTCACTTTGGATGCGGCTTGCTTTTTTACGCAATGCTGAAATCATTGGAACTACGCCGAGAGTCAAAAGCCATTCTTTAAATAAGACGACTTCACTTTCGATCATAATGCCAATTTCATCTGCAGCACGCTTACGTTCTGCGAGATTTGCTTCCACGATTCCTTGCAGGTCGTCAATATCATATAAGAACATATTCGCTAAATCGCCTATTTTCGGATCCAAGTCACGTGGAACTGCGATATCCACCAAGAATAACGGTTTTCCCTTACGTAATTTCTCAACGAACTCCATCAACTCATAATCAATTACATAATCGGTCGAGCCTGTGGAGCTGATCAGAATATCAGCTTCCAATAATAAACATTGTAACTCCTGCATGGACTTCGCTTCTCCATCGAACTTGGCAGCTAATAATTCTGCTTTTGAGAATGTACGGTTGATCACTGTGATCTTCCCGACACCGCTGCCCTGCAAGTTCTTGACAGCCAATTCGCCCATCTTACCTGCACCCAGAATTGCAATATGTTTATTTTTCAGTGAACCAAAAATTTTCTTTCCAAGTTCCACGGCAGCGTAAGAGACCGAAACAGCATTTTCGCCGATCGCTGTTTCAGAATGGGCTTTTTTCGCAGTTGTTAGAGCTTGTTTGAATAATTCATTAAAGATCGTTCCGGTAGTACCGATTTCCTGTGCAGAAAGAAAACTGCTTCGAACTTGCCCTAAAATTTGTGTTTCGCCGAGTACCATGGAGTCAATACCTGCTGCAACACGCAATAAATGTTCTACCGCGCCATCTTCTTCAAAGATGATTAAGTGGCTTGAGAATTCCTCAATCGGAATTGAAAACCAATCAGCGAGGAACCGTTTTATATAATATCGTCCAGTATGAAGCTGATCTACAACCGCATAGATTTCTGTACGGTTACAAGTGGAAATAATGATGTTTTCCAAGATGCTTTTTTGCTGTTGCAATGTTTGCATCGCTTGCGGCAGTTCAGCTTCAACGAATGATAATTTTTCCCTAATTTCGACAGGGGCAGTTCGGTGATTAACACCGACGACAACTGTATGCATTAGGTGCTCACACCTTTCGAGATCTTTTCGTAACTACATTATAACATACATAGTGTTCTGGTCGGAATGCGATTTGTGAACAACATTTGACGTCGATTTTTAGCAGTGTTCAGTTAAAATCGCTTATTTTCACATCCGACTTTCAATTTCGCGCCACGCTTCTTCAATTCCCATTCCCTTTTCGGATGAAAACAATAATAGTGGATGATGCTTCTCCATATTCAACGTTGTACGTACGACCTTTTTATGCTTTTCCCACTTACCTTTTGGAATTTTATCTGCTTTCGTCGCCACTACGATGGTCGGTACATTATAATGTGCCAAAAAGTCATACATCATGCAGTCGTCTTCAGTGGGCGGGTGACGCAAATCGACGATGAGCAAAACCGCACGCAATTCTTCACGCGCTGTAATATAGCGCTCAATCATCTTCCCCCATGCTTCTCGTTCCGTTTTAGAAACCTTTGCGTAACCGTAGCCAGGAACATCGACGAAAAATAATTGCTCTTCGATTTTATAAAAATTCAGAGTTTGGGTCTTCCCTGGCTTTGATGAAGTCCGGGCTAAGCTTTTACGTCCGATCATCTTATTGATAAACGAAGATTTACCTACATTTGACCGGCCTGCTAAAGCAAATTCCGGATAGCCTTCCGTAGGGTATTGTTCAGGTTTCACCGCACTCATGATCATTTCGACATTATGGACTTTCATTTCTTTTCCTCCAAAGCGATATCGAGTACTTCCTGAGCATCCGACACGAGTTTAAATGTTAATTCTTCACGTACACTTTCTGGTATATCATCAAGATCGCGTTCATTGTCTTTCGGTATAATAATTGTTCGCAAACCAGCGCGATGGGCACTTAACGATTTTTCCTTCAGCCCACCGATAGGCAGTACACGTCCGCGCAAAGTCACTTCTCCCGTCATGCCGACTTCACGGCGAACAGGATGTTCTGTCAAAGCGGAGACTAAAGCTGTCACAATCGTAATTCCAGCCGAAGGGCCGTCTTTCGGCGTAGCACCTTCAGGGACGTGAATATGAATATCCCATTTTTCATGGAACTCGGGATCAATCGCGAAATCGACTGCTTTTGAACGGACATAGGACAACGCTGTTTGAGCAGACTCTTTCATGACATCGCCAAGCTTCCCAGTTAACAATAGCTTACCTTTTCCGGGTGATAATGAAACTTCAATTTGAAGAGTATCGCCCCCAACAGTAGTATAAGCAAGGCCCGTAGCCATACCAACCTGATTGACTGTTTCCGCCTGTCCAAACCGAAATAGTTTTTTCCCTAGTAAGACTTGTAATGTTTTTGGGCTGATCGTCAAACTTTTCTTGTCACCTGCAAGTATTTGACGAGCGGCTTTACGGCAAATGCTCGCGATTTTCCTCTCCAATGAACGAACGCCGGCTTCTCGTGTATAATAGCGCACAAGCTCTAAAATCGCCTGACTTTGGAAACGGACCTGAGATTTCGTCAGTCCATGTTCTTGCAATTGTTTTGGAATCAAATAATTTACAGCAATTGATTGTTTTTCTTGTTCTGTATAACCAGGAATCGAAATGACTTCCATGCGGTCGCGTAAAGGTCCTGGAATCGCACCTAAATCATTTGACGTCGCAATGAATAAGACATTCGATAAATCATATGGTTCTTCGATATAATGATCGCTGAACGTACTATTTTGTTCTGGATCGAGTACTTCAAGCATTGCGGATGAGGGATCTCCACGAAAATCATTCGACATTTTATCGATCTCATCCAATAAAAAGACAGGGTTGATCGTTTCTGCTTTCTTCATACCTTGAATGATTCTGCCTGGCATCGCACCGACATACGTTCTGCGGTGACCCCGAATTTCAGACTCGTCCCGGACACCGCCGAGCGATAAACGGACAAATTTTCGGCCAAGGGACTCTGCAATCGAACGAGCCAATGACGTTTTCCCTACACCGGGAGGACCGTCGAGACAAAGAATCGGTCCGCGCAGCGAATTGGTCATTTGTCGCACTGCTAAATATTCCAATATACGTTCTTTGACATTTTCTAAACCTTCATGGTCTCTATTCAATATAGCTTCTGATTTAGCCAAATCAAGCTGGTCCACCGTTGCATGAGACCATGGCAGAGCGATCAGCCAATCGAGGTAATTGCGAATAATGCCACTTTCCGCGGAAACCGAAGGAATCTTTTCATACCGATCCAGTTCTCGTTCTGCCGCTTCTAGGACTCCTTCCGGCATATCGGCCTCTTTAATCTTCTGCCTGAGCTCCGCGATTTCGATGCCTTTGCCGTCTTTATCCCCAAGTTCTGTTTGAATTGCTCTAAGCTGTTCACGCAAATAGAACTCTTTTTGTGTCCGCTCCATCGCTTCTTTTACTCGCTCGTTTATTTTGCGTTCCAGCTCCATGATTTCCTGTTCGTTGTACATCCTGCTAATTAGCCATTCCAAACGATCTTGGACATCTGTCATTTCAAGTACTTCTTGCTTGGCAGACAACTTCAAAGGAAGGTTCGAGGCGATCATATCTGCTAATCTTCCTGCTTCTTGAATCCCTTCCACTGTTTCCACTGTCTCATCTGAAATCCGATTGCTATTTTTAGCATAACGCTTGAACTGTGCAATCAAAGTCCGCATAAGGGCTTCGGTTTCAGCGTCTTTCTCTTGCTCTTCTTCATAGCCTTGAACATTTACGACGGGATAAAGATCGGCTTCTTGATAAGCAGACCAGTGTGCGCGCTGCACCCCTTCGATTAACACCCGATATGTACCGTTCGGTAATTGAGTCATTGATTTAATGGTCGCAAGCGTACCTAATCTGTGTAAGTCTTCTTTTTCAGGGTTTTCCAGTCCTAAGTCCATCTGTGTTGCAAGAAAAACTTGATGATCATTAGCTAAAGCGTGTTCGATCGCAAAAACCGAACGCTCTCTGCCTACATCGATATGTAAAAGCATCGTTGGATAAACGATCACTCCGCGAAGTGGCAATAAAGGGATGTTCTTCTTTTGATTACTCGGCATTACAAGCCACCTCCATTAAGTTATGTATATGTAAGAAAGATAAACTGCAAAATCATATGTAAGAAAAAGCCGACTACCTAGCGTGAAAACGCATAGGTTGAGCCGGCTTTTTGCCAATATCGGCGTTATGCCGTATTTTTTTCTTGATCGATGTCAAATACGGTTCCATCAGCTTTATATAAAATTGGAGAAGCTTTTCCTAGGACGGAATCCTTTGTAATGAGACATTCCTTCACTTCATCAAGTGAAGGCAACTCATACATGACATCGAGCATGATATTCTCGATAATCGAACGCAATCCACGAGCACCTGTTTTACGTGCAATGGCTTCTTTAGCGATCTCACGTAAAGCTTCTTCTTCGAAACGAAGCTCTACTTCATCAAGTTCTACCATCTTTTGGTATTGTTTGACGATTGCATTTTTTGGAACAGTGAGGATTTGATAGAGCGTGTCTACATCCAGTGCGTCCAATGTAGCGATAACAGGCAAACGACCGATGAATTCCGGAATTAAGCCGTATTGCTGCAAGTCTTCTGGAATCAATCTAGACAACAAGCTCTCATCTTCACTAATTTCTTTGTTCGGGTTGGAACCAAAGCCAATGACTTTACGTCCAATTCTACGCTTGACGATATCTTCAATGCCGTCAAACGCACCGCCGACTACGAACAGAATATTCGTCGTATCGATTTGTAGGAACTCTTGGTGTGGATGCTTACGTCCGCCTTGTGGTGGCACGCTCGCGACAGTTCCTTCCAAGATTTTCAGCAATGCTTGTTGAACACCTTCACCCGATACATCACGTGTGATGGAAGCATTCTCAGACTTACGAGCTACTTTATCGATTTCATCGATATAAATAATTCCTTTTTCAGCTTTTTCAATATCGAAGTCCGCCGCTTGAATCAATTTCAAAAGGATATTCTCTACGTCTTCACCAACATAACCTGCTTCTGTCAGAGAAGTCGCATCCGCAATCGCGAATGGAACGTCCAAGATTCGAGCCAATGTTTGAGCAAGTAACGTTTTACCGCTACCCGTTGGTCCGATTAATACAATATTCGATTTTGCCAGTTCGACATCATCGATTTTACTTCCTGAATTTACACGTTTGTAGTGATTGTATACAGCTACAGCGAGTGATTTCTTTGCGCGATCTTGCCCGATGATATATTCATCGAGAATGCTTTGGATCTCTCTTGGTTTTGGAACGTCTTTCAGTTCGAAGTCTTCTTCAAGACCAACTTCCTCTTCCACGATTTCCGCACAAAGTTCAACGCATTCATCACAAATATAAACACCTTGACCTGCCACTAATTTACGGACTTGATCTTGTGATTTACCGCAAAAAGAACAGCTTAGGTTATCGTTTTCATCATTAAATTTGAACATTATGCTCACCCCTATTCAAGTGAATATACTACAAGATTACCATGACTTAATCAACTATTTAGAACTCCAAGACAAATATGTATTCGGTTTCCTTGATAGCTTATGGATATTTGTGAAGACTATGCATACCTACCTTTATTTACGAAAAACAAGGCACGGTAAACCGTACCTTGTTTTAGTTTTATGGCTGGATTAGTCAACGATTTTTGCGTTGTCTACAAGCAATTGAACTGTTTTGTTGAAACGAAGGTCATTTTCAAGTACAGAAGTGCCACCAAGAGTTGCCTTGATTTGTTCTACTTCCATGCCGAATTGCTCTGACATTTTATCAAGTTCTGCATTGACTTCTTCTTCTGTTACTTCCACTTTTTCTGCTTCACCAATTGCTTCAAGTGTCAATGAAACGCGAACGCGGCTTAATGCGTCGTCTTTCATTTGGTCGCGAAGAGTTTGCTCGTCTTGACCAGAGAATTGGAAGTAAAGCTCAAGATTCATGCCTTGCATTTGTAAACGTTGTTCGAAATCTTGCATCATACGATCTGTTTCAGAATCGATCATTGCTTGTGGAATTTCCATTTCTGCATTGCTTGCTGCCTGCTCAACTAGATCGTCGCGAAGCGCAGTTTCAGAATCGTTCTTTTTCACTTCTTCTGCTTCTTCTTTAAGCTTCGTGCGCAGTTCTTCTACTGAAGAAACGCTCTCGTCGATTTCTTTTGCTAGTTCATCGTCAAGCTCAGGAACTTCTTTCGCTTTGATTTCATGAACTTTCACTTTGAATGTAGCAGGTTGTCCAGCTAATTCAGCTGCATGGTACTCTTCAGGGAAAGTGATTTCGATATCTTTTTCTTCTCCTGCTTTCAAACCGACCACTTGCTCTTCAAATCCTGGAATGAAAGATCCAGATCCGATTTCAAGATCATAGTTCTCAGATTTTCCGCCTTCAAACGCTTCACCATTTGCAAAGCCTTCGAAATCGATTGTAGCCGTGTCGCCGTTTTCTGCAGCGCCATCTTCTTTAACTACCATTTCCGCAAGTCCTTCACGGCGTTGTTGTAGTTGAGCGTCTACCTCTTCATCTGTAACTTCAGTAGATTGACGAGTCACTTCAAGTCCTTTATATTCACCCAATTTCACTTCTGGTTTCAAAGCGATAACTGCTGTGAAAATAACCGGCTCGCCTTTTTCTAGCTTTTCAATATCAATTTCAGGAGCTGCGATTGGCTCAACGTCAGCTTCTTCAACTGCTTTTGAATATGCTTCAGGTAGCACGATATCAATTGCATCGTTGTAAAGTGCTTCTTCACCATACATTTTATCAAACATCTTACGTGGCATTTTTCCTTTACGGAAACCTGGTGCTTGTACTTTCTTTACTACTTTTTTAAACGCTTCGTCCATTCCTTGGTTGAAACGTTCGACAGAAACTTCAAACGTAAGTTTCCCTTCACTGCCTTCTGATTTTTCCCATTTAACTGTCATATGTCTGACCTCCAAATCATTTACACAACTTTTATTTCTTTTATTTTAATCAATTATACCTCCGCGTGATTGCGTCCGAAACTTTTTCAGTAGCACTTGAAAAAACTCTGTGACACCGTTCGAAGGCTTTATCTGGACACCACCAATAGATTGTTCCCCGCCATGCTATTTAGCGAGAATTACAGTGGAGACAGATAAGCAGTTGACAACCATTTTAGTATAACATAGTCTAATCATCTTTCAACAAAATTTCCTCATCAGCCGTCCATTTCTTCATCGACAGAGCGGATGAATTGGAGCAGGGAAGTTTCATCTACCGTTTTTCCATACAATAAATGTTTGGTGTAGGCGACATATGCCTCTGCCACTTCTTCTGCTGTATAAGGACCCCAATGAAAGGGATAAAGCATAATACCGTACTTCAATATTAAATTCATCGCCAACTCGCTGGCCGTCGGATCTTTTTCAAATCGTGATTTCGCAATAAACTGTACTTCATTGATAAATAAATCATCCTCAGGCGACACAAGCCTTGTCGGAATCGTCTCTGTCTCAAAATGATACTTCCTTATATATAGTCTTTCTTCCACACCATTTTGCTGCAGCAAAAGAAGCGCATAGGTCTTTACAACGGGAAGACCGTCTTCATACTGAACAAGTTCAACCAACAAAGGCACAAACGGTTTCAGTTGTTGATTCTGCAAGGACAAAAGAAAATCTTGCTGTTCATGAGCTGTCATTTGAAGAAAATCGTCAAGCTCCATGGCAGGTTCTTCAAGTGTAGAATCTTCTATATAACGATTAGCTAATCGATTATTTAATTCCCGCAAATATTGAAATTTCCTTATGCTGTCTTGTGGAATCATCTGTTTTTCCATTAAACCTTGTATCGTCAACTCAACTTCTTCATACTGCCGCAGTTGAATTGAAATCGATAAATACAATTCCAATATTTCTATGTAATCACCCGATTGATTTTGCATAGCAAGAAGCGCATATTCCTTAGCACGTTCAAAATCCTTCGTCTCGTATAACGAAATGGCCAGCAAGTCAAGAATGGAAGTTTCTTCGGGATCAATATCAAGGATCGCCTCAAAGTGCTCGATAGCTTCGTCATGAAGATCCCGCTCCATCGCTTCTTTTCCTTCTCTATGCAATCGTTCCAAGGTGCCTGGGAATACTACGACATTCCCCTTCTGGATTACTCGTTTAGGTTTTTTCCGCAATCCATTCACCTGCCTTTTAACTTTACTATAGCACAGGGGCAGATTAGGATTCCAGTTGGGGGCTGTCATATATGTCCTCTTGAATCCACCTGTTTAGTTCTAAACCCAAATAACGCAAAGAAGAACAATTCTCCTCTCTTTGCGTTATTTATCCTATATTTAGACACCTGAATACGCCATAAAGCCACCATCAACTGGTACTGTAATGCCTGTAACGAAGCTTGAATACGACTCGTCAACTAACCATAACATCGTGCCGAGAAGATCCTTTGGTATTCCGAAACGTTTCATCGGTGTGTTGTTTAATATTTTCTGGGATCGTGCTGTGTGATTTCCTTCTGCGTCAATCAATAAATCGTGATTCTGATTCGTCAAGAAGAATCCAGGTGCGATTGCATTAACACGTAAATTGGATTTAGCAAAATGCACTGCCATCCACATCGTGAAATTATTGATCGCTGACTTTGCTGCACTATAAGCGGGCACTTTCGTCATTGGAGAGAAAGCACTCATCGATGATACATTCAAAATTACTGGAGACTTCTGTTCCAACAAAGCCTTTCCAAATACTTGGCTGGTCAAAAAGGTGCCTGTAAAATTGCTTGCAAATACGTTAGAGAAACCCGACTCATCTAATTCAAAGAAAGACTGATCTACTTCTTTCCCGCTATATGTCTCTTCCGAAGTTATAGCATCAGGATGATTACCACCTGCTCCATTAATTAGTATGTCTACTTTAGAAAAGTGTGCAAGAATTTGCTCTCTCGCTTTTTCCAAAGAAGCTCGGTTTAGTACATCCCCTTCAACAGCTATAGCCTGTCCGCCTGCTTCTTGAATTTGGTCCGCAATGAGCTGACCGTTCTTAAGAGTCCGGTTGACAATCGCAATTTTCACGCCTTGTCTCGCGAGCTCAAATGCCATCGCTGAACAAAGCACTCCGCTTCCACCTGTCACTACCGCAACTTTATCGTGTAATTTGTGGTGAATATTGTGCACAGTTACTTCACCCCATTTTTCATATGATATGCATCCCACAGCCCAAGCAAATACATTATTCCGAGTGCACGGTCATATAATCCATATCCAGGTCGGCAATCCTCATTCCATAAATGCCTACCATGATCAGGACGTATATATCCTGTATACTGTTGATCAGCTAAAGTCTGGACCACGCCTGCAATATCGATTGAACCATCTTCTGTGAGATGAGAAGTCTCGATAAAATCACCATTTTCAAAGATTTTCACATTACGAACATGAGCAAATGGAGAATATTTTGCATACTTCTCTGCCAACTTCACCATATTGTTTTCTGGATTGGCTCCAAGAGAACCAGTACAGAAAGTAATACGATTTGAAGGAGAGTCTGAGATCGCCAACAGTTTTTCCAAGCTATCTCCGCCTGTCATAATACGTGGCAGACCGAAAATAGACCATGGCGGATCATCCGGATGAATTGCCATCTGAATATCACACTCTTCGGCAATCGGCAAAATTGCACGCAAAAAGTATGCTAGGTTTTTCCACAACTTATTGTCATCGACTTCTTTATAGGCTGCAAATAAATCGGTAATCTTCGCAAGTCGTTCCGGTTCCCAACCAGGCATTGTTAAAGTAGAAGATTCGGATATAGATTTCACAAGCTCTGCCGGATCGATCCCTTCTACTTTCGCTTTTTCATAAAACAGTGCAGTTGAACCGTCCGGAAGCGGATGGTGCAGGTCGGAACGCGTCCAGTCAAAAACTGGCATAAAATTATAACAGATTACTTTGACACCTACTTTTGATAAGTTCCGAATCGTTTGCTTGTAGATTTCTATGAATTGATCTCGTTCAGGCAATCCTAGTTTAATTGACTCATGAACATTAACGCTTTCTACTACATCTGCATGAAAACCATGTGAATGGATGTAAGCAACTTCATTTTGAATCTCTTCTTCTGTCCATAATTCGCCAGCTTGTTTATTGTGCAATGCCCAAACAATACCTTTGGTCCCAGGTATTTGCTTTATTTGTTCTAATGAAACGGTATCGTTATTGCGGCCATACCAACGAAAGGTGATATTCATCATGACTTACCCCCCCTTTGATTTTTCAATATATTTTTCAGCAAGCTTGCGTACTGCTTCTTCTCCACCAGTTGCATAAGCTTTTGTAAGATCACTTCCAATACCGACTGCTACAGCTCCTGCATCTAGCCATTCTTCTAAATTATTTAAAGAAATACCACCTGTAGGCATGAAGTTTGTATATGGCAACGGACCTTTAAACGCTGATATAATAGAAGGTTGGAATTGATTCGCCGGAAATAACTTCAGAATATCGCAACCGCCTTCCATTGCATTATTCATCTCCTTAATTGTCATGCATCCTGGTAAATAAGGAATGGCATAGCGATTACACATTTTCGCAATTTGTTCATCATAATGTGGGCTCACAACAAATTTAGCGCCCAACAAAATCGCGATACGAGCTGTTTCAGCATCTAAGACCGTTCCAGCTCCAATCACTGCCTGTTCAGCTGATAATCCCTTGAAAACATTCTCGACAGATGGTGTCGTAAAAGTTAATTCAATCGCTGTGATTCCTCCAGAAATGGCAGCTTTCGAAATTTCAATCGCTTCTTCAGCATGAGAAGCACGAATGACTGCCACTACTTTTTGTTCTAGTAAATGTTGGATCACTTGATGTTTTGGAAGCATTTTCTCATCTCCTCAGTCAAAAATAATACATGCTTTACGAACTTGATCTGGATTCTTCTCAATAAAGTCAAAGGCCTCTTGAACATCTGCCAAGTTGAACTTGTGTGTGATCAATCCATTATGTGTAAGTTTTCCTTCATTTAATAACGTAATGATTTTTTCAAATTGATTTGTCTGTAAACGCGAACCCACTACTGTTAATTCTTTTTTCGTAATTGGCAGCTGTGAAACTGAACTTGGTCGCTCATCAAAACCTAGAACGACAATAGTTCCTGCCGGTGAAGCAACCTGGATACCTAGTTCAAAAGTTGATGGTAAACATACTGCATCAATTACAACATTTACGCCTTCATCTTCAGTGATTCTCATGACTTCATCCTCAATTGAAACATTACCAGCGTTTAAAATATAGTCTGCACCATTTTCTTTCGCGAATTGCAGTCTCTTTTCATCTAAATCCGTCATCATGACAATGGCACCCGCTATTTTTGCTAACTTTAAGATGCAAATACCTATCGGGCCACAACCTTGGATTAAAACCGTATCACCCGCCTCAACTTTACCGCGCCAGACAGCCTGAGCACCAATCGTGTAAGGCTCAGCCAAAACAATTTCATCCCAATCTAAGTCTTTGCTAACTTGATGGACTTGACATTCAGGTAGCACAACTACTTCCTGCATTCCACCGTCTTCATGTACTCCGAAAACAGATAAATGTTTACATACGTTTTGACGACCTTTTCTACATGCATAACATTTCCCGCAAAATGAGATCGGCTCGATCACTACATGATCTCCTACCTGAACAGTTTTAACGGAGTCACCGATCGCCATCACTTCTCCAGCTACTTCATGACCTACCACGCGTGGATACGTTGCAAGAGGATTGGTGCCGTGGAAAATATGCATGTCCGATCCGCAAATTCCAACTCGCTTCACTTTCACTTGTACGTCAAAACTATCCTTAATTTTTGGACATTCTTTTTCGATAATCACTAATTTATGTGCTTCTGGTACTTGAACTGCTTTCACTTTCAATTCCTTCACCTACTTAAATAGACTTGGTAAATACAATGTAATCTGAGGCACAAATGACACTAATAATAAGATGACTAAACTGACCCCTAGGAATGGCAGCAACTCTTTCGTAGTTTTTCCAATAGAAACTTTTCCGATTTGTGAAGCGACGAACAAACATACCCCCACTGGTGGTGTAGTCAACCCGATTACTAAGTTCAATACCATCATGACACCGAATTGCACTGGATCCATTCCGACTTCCATAGCGACAGGAAGCAATACAGGGAAGAGAATTACGAGTGCGGCAATCGTCTCCATAAAAGTACCGACAAATAGAAGCAAAACATTGATTAAGATAATCACGACGATCGGATTGCTCGAGATCCCTAGAATCGTACTCGCAACCAATTGCGGGATTTGTTCACTAACCATAATCCAACCAAACAAGTTTGCAAACCCTACTAGTAACATAATAGATGCTGTGCTAGTCATAGAAGATAACATGATTTCTGGTATTTTCTTAATAGGAAGTTCTTTATAAACAAAGATTCCAATGACAAGTGCATATAAAACGGCAATGATAGAAGCTTCAGTTGGAGTGAAGAAACCGCCTAATATTCCAACTAAGATAATAACCGTCATAAATAACGCCCAAAAAGCACCCAAGAAACTATTCGTTATTTCTTTGAATGATTTCCGTTCACCTTTAGGATAATTTCTCTTGACCGAAATAATGTAGGTTGGAATCATCAAGCCCAGACCTAAGAGAATACCTGGCAGTGCACCTGCTAGAAAAAGGTCCCCAATCGAGACAGATGCAAGTGTACCTACAATAATCATAGGTAAGGATGGAGGAATAATTGGACCGACCGTTGAAGATGACGCAGTAACAGCTGCAGAGAAGCCTGCTCCATATCCCTCTTTTTTCATAGCCGGTATCATTACTGCACCAATACTTGCAGTATCCGCTAGAGCCGTTCCTGAGATACCCGCAAAGCCCATTGAAGACCCTACATTAGCAAGTCCAAGACCACCTCGGATATGACCAAAACAGTTATTCGCAAACTGAATGATCCGGTCTGTAATGCCACCCGCGTTCATCAAGTTCCCCGCTAAAATGAAGCCAGGAATACAAAGTAAGACGAATGAATTTAGTCCGCCAAACATTCTTTGAGGGATGATCGAAAATGACATATCATTAAGAAATAAATACAATAATGAAGATAAACCTAAACTAAAAGCAACAGGCACTCCTATAAATATCAAAACTAGGAAAGATAGGAATAAAACTAGTGCCATCATTCTTCTTCACTCCCATCTACGTAAGGCTCTTTATTCTGTATTAATTTAACAATTTTTATGACTGAAAATATTGAAATGAACAGACCCATGAAAAAGATTGACGCATGTACAACTGACATCTGAATTGGTAGTGTTGCTGCTTGTTGATTGTGTCCTAGTAACATAAATTTGTACCCTTCATTCGCAATCACAAGAGTTAAAATTAAAATAACGATATAGATTCCTATATCATAAAACTTTCTGACACTGCCTTTCATTTTATTAATCAACAAATCAACATTAATATATTCATTGCGCATCAAAGCTAAAGGTGTTCCGAAACTAATTGCAAATAAGAATAAGTAACGTGTCAATTCTTCTGTCCAGACATAAGAAAACGGCAGAAATCTTGACAAAATTTGAACTGTCACTACAATGATAACGCCAGTAAAGCTCAAAATTGAAAGTGTGCCTAATATGCGTTCCACTAACTTCAACATGGCTGTGATTCATTCCTTTCTTAAGGAAAGGCACAACTAGGTATGGACTAGTCGTACCTTTTGGTTTCTGTATTACTTCGCGTCAAGAATTTTGTCTAGTACTTCATTTTGCTCGTCAGATAATGACTTTTTAACTGCTGGTAACATCGCATCACTAAATTCCTGACGATCTACATCAACAAACTCCATTCCTTTTTCCTTTAAATCTTGCTCAATTGATTCAATTGATTCATCATATAATGAATCACCGAATTCTTGTGCTTCAGTTGCAGCGTCTTTTACGGCTTTTTGTTGTTCTTCAGTTAATGCATTAAATTGATCGTTTCCAACCAATACATAAATCCAAGAATACACGTGTTCAGTACGATTGACATATTTCTGTACTTCATATAGACCGCCACTTTGGATTAAGTCTACTGGATTTTCTTGACCCATGATGACACCTTGCTGCAAACCTGTAAATACTTCGTTAAAGTCGATAACTTGGGGTTTTGCTCCTGCTGCTTCCCACACTTTTAAGAATAGAGGGACATTTGGCACACGCATTGTGAAACCTTTTAGATCAGCTAATGATTCGATTTTTTTATCTGATGTTAGATTACGTGGCGCTCTCAGATGATTATAAAGAGGTGTTAATTTTGCCTTATCCATAATCTGCTCTTCAATTTCTTTTCCTATATCACCTTCAACCACTTTTTTCACATGATCAATACCGTCAAACGCATAAGGGACAGCCATTAAAGCAGCTTTTGGAGCCCAGTTTTGCAGTGTTTCCCCTGAAACAACCATATCGGCAGATCCAGCTTGAATCGAGTTGATCGTATCTGTTTCTCCACCCAAAGAGTTGTTCGGGTAAATTACAATTTCTATTTGTCCGTCTGTTTTTTCTTTTACGGACTCTGCAAATTTCTCTGCGGTTTTATGCCAAATATGATTTTCGTCTGCTAAGTGACCTAGTTTCCATTTAATAACCTTCTCACTTTTACCACCTGCTGTTTCTTCTGCATTATCTGATCCACAAGCCGCTAACATTAACATTGCGATCATTAAACCTGCAATCCATTTAAATTTTCTCATGTTTTTCTCTCCTTTAGAGTTGTAATCTATTTCCGACATACCTAGCATTATTTCCTCAATCACCCCTTTCAGTAGTCTCTATCTCTCAATTTCTTTTTCTCCTTGAATGAATGACTGCACTTCACTCAAATATGGAAGACCTTCATTATCTCCTGAAACGGTTACAACAAGTGCACCAACGCCATTAGCAAATCGCAAAGCCTGCTCTGGTTCAGTGTTATGCAAGTAGCTGTACACGTATCCTGCATCAAAACCATCTCCCGCACCCACTGTGTCGACAACGGGAACATTAAATGCTGGTGCTGAGAACCATTGACCACTTCGATACAACCTAGAACCAGAAGCTCCGTCTTTAATAACCAAGTCTGAAATTCCGTACTTTTCCGCAAATTTGGTCAATGATACTTCTGAACTTCCATCTAAAAGGGTGTCAATTTCATCTAAACCAGTTAATAAGATGTCTATATGCGGGAATAGTTCAAAATACACTTTTTTCGCTTCTTCTATTGTCCAAAGCTTCAAACGAATATTGGGATCAAAAGAAACCGGAATACTTTTTTTGTTCGCTAATGAGATAAGTTTTTTTGTAATTACTAGATTTTGTGGATCGATTGCTAGGAATACTCCTGTAATATGTACTAGATCAACAGAATCCAAGCATTCGTCATTAATATCTTCAGGCTTCAGTGTTAGAATAGGTGACTGATGACGATAATAAAATGTCTTTCCATCTCCACTTTCTCTAATCTCTTTAAAGTTAACGGACGTTGGATAACCTTCTACAAAATCAACTTCTGATACATCAATACCTTCACCTCGCGCAAAATTGTAAATCACTCGTCCAAATTCATCTTCTCCCAAACGGCTAATCCATTTACTCTTCATACCAAGTCTTGCACATCCAATAGCGAAGTTTAGTTCTGCGCCGCCGACTTTCCGCTCAAAAGTAGAGACGAATCGCATAGGGCCTGTGGTAAAAGGATTCATCGTTATCATTGAATCCCCTATCGTTAATACATTAAAATTTTTAGACATATTCCCAACTCCTTATTTCTAAACAGACTCCCTTTTTAATAAACGAGGTATGTGTCTCATAACCTCATAATCATCCTCAATATCTTTCGCCTGAATAATTTTTAGCAATAGTTGCGCTGCTTCTTTACCCATTTGAAAAGTCGGCTGCGTGATAACGGTAATGGGGGGTGTAAAAACTTCCAAGAAAGGAGAGTCATCCAAACCAATCACAGCAACATCCTGAGGAATAGTTAAGCTGTTTTTCTTAATGAATTTCATTAATTCCATGAGAGCTAAGTCGTTAATCGCATAAAAAGCATTTGGTCTTTCATCTGCCAACCATAGTCTGTCAAGATCTTCTACTATTTTTGTCCGTTCAGTTGCAACTATCCAGGATTCTTCATATGCCAAGTTAAGCTCTTTCATTCGTCGCTTATATCCTTCAATTCGTTCGATCCGAGGGACTACTTTTCGTTTAATAGAAGTTGAAACAATAGCTATTTTCATCTTGCCTGCTTTCACACATTGATTAATTGCAATTTCCGAAGCTTTGTGGTTGTCCAACATGATCGTAGGGTAATAAGCTCCTTCTGTCTTTCTATCCAAAAATACGATCGGAAAATTGGACTTACGTAAACTTGCGTAGACATCTTCATTTCCTACTGTTGGAAAAATGATTAGACCGTCTACTTGTTTCGCCTGTAGCATTTTAATATACGAACGTTCTTTCTTAGGATCATCATCCGCGTTGCAAACAAATACATGAACCCCTTGTTCTTCACATACATCCTCTATCGCACGAATGATTTCATTCGAAAACGTGTGCAAGATATTTGCAACAATGATACCAATAGTGTTAGATTCTTTCTTTTTCAAACTTCGCGCCATATTGTTCGGTATGTAACCCAGCTCTTCAATAGATTCCTCGATTTTTACTTTGGTCGCTTCCGCCATAAATTCAAATCTATTGTTAATAAATTGTGAAACAGTACTTTTGGAGACGCCTGCTTTTTTTGCGACATCAGCCATAGTCACTTTCATTTCACTTCACCTTTTTCTTTTTACTAAACCGGTTTAGTAAACCGATTTAGTAAAAGTATAAATGCAAACGTTTTCAAAATCAATAGTTATTATTCATATTATTAAAATATTTAAAAACGAATATTAACTTGCCTAACTAATACCGAAAGACAGACAAGTTTATATTCGTAAATATTGGCTTTTAACTTTTATTTATAAACAGTAGTTGTTATGCATGTATTGCTTCCTATTCCCATGATCAAACCATTTGATATCTAACCTTCAAACTAGCACTCACCGTAATCGTTCCCGACTCAATCGGCGTCCCCCCTGCTTCCGCCATCGTAACAGCACGAAAGGCAACCGGCTGTGCAACATGTTGTTCTTCAATTTTCACTGGAATTGGTCGATTGGGCAGCTTTAGCGAAGAACCGATCGTCACCATCTTTGTTTCGGCGTCTTGCAGTGCCTGCGCAAGAGCTTTTTGATAGTATTCGCTTTGATCTTGGATCGTAAATTGGATTGAGCCAATTTGGTTCACACCATTCGAAACAGCAGTGTCCACCACTTCACCTACACGTGAAATTTCACTGATTGTAACGCGTATTGTATTGACGACTTCATAACCTTTGAAGGTTTGTACGCCATCCACGTAATCATAGACAGGATGAATCTGATAATCGATCGTTTGGATAGAGGATTCCGGGACGCCCATAGCGACCAATGAGCTGATGACATTGTTCATCCGATCCGCATTTTCTTGCTGAATTTCATTTAATTCATTTCCTCTCGAATTGACCATCATAATAATATGAACGGTGTCGGGAGTTACCTTCACCGCCCCTTCCCCCCAAACAGTTATGGAACGGCTTTGCTGATCATGATAAGACGCATTATACATTTCCATCACTCTCCTTTTCTATTAATACATTGCTATGCGTCAGCTAGTCCCTTTCATACTAAGCAAATCGTGAAAACAGCTTTTAATCATATAGAAAAGAGCCGAAATCATAAAGACTTCAGCTCTTTTATCGGTTCATCCTTCAACAGGTGCGTTCAAGGTTTCAGAGAAGCGAACGAAATAATCAAGCGCCCCTGGATTCGCCATAGCATCCGGGTTTGCTGCTTGCTCTACTGGAATCCCCGTAATTATTTTTCGTATAGGCACTTCCATCTTTTTTCCGGTAAGTGTATAAGGTACTTGCTGGATTGGAAAAATAGCGTCCGGTACGTGCTTCGGCGAAACACCTTCTCTTATCTTTTTATTAATTCTCGACTTTAATTCTTCGTCGAATAAAACCCCTTCTTTTACCACGATAAATAATGGCATATACGATCGGCTATCCGGTAAATCTAAATTCACAATAATGCTATCTTGGATTCCTTCGAGTGATTCTACCGACGCGTAAATTTCACTTGTCCCCATCCTGACCCCGTTGCGGTTTAATACAGAGTCGGACCGACCGTAAATTACGCAAGTACCCCGCGAAGTTATCTTCAAATTATCTCCTTGCCGCCAAATTCCCTCATACGTGTCAAAGTAGCTTTCCAGAAGCCGCTCATTTTGTTCATCATTCCAAAAATAAATCGGCATGGACGGCATCGGCTGCAGTACAACTAATTCCCCAACTTCATCCACGACAGAAACTCCTGCTTCGGAGAATGCGTGGACATCTACGCCAAGGCCGCGGACTTGCATTTCTCCCGCGTATACCGGCTCTGTCGGTACACCCGACACGAACCCCGAACAAATATCGGTACCCCCACTTTGAGAGGAAAGCCATAAATCGTCTTTCACATTCTGATAAATCCACTCAAAGACATCTGGACTTGCCGGCGCGCCGCTTAATATAATGGAATCAATAGCCGAAATATCATATTGCTCTTTTGGCGTTAGGCCTGCTTTCTTCATTAAATTAATGTACATCGGGCTGGCACCAAAGACAGTAGCTTTCGTCTTTTCTGCTAACTCCCACAACTTTCCGATCGATGGATAAGCCGGATTCCCATCATACAGGATGATAGACGAACCTGTAAGCAATCCACTCGTTAATATATTGAACATCATCCACCCTGTCGTTGTATAAAAGAGCAAGCGGCTATCCGGAGTCAAGTTTGCATGGAAGGTTAAAATCTTATATGATTCCAATAAAATTCCGCCATGACTATGCACAATCGCTTTTGGAATTCCTGTCGTGCCGGATGAGTACATAATTTGCAGAGGGTGGTCAAATGGCACTTTTTCAAATGTAAATTGGGCTACCGAGACTGCTGCGGGCTCATTGATCACATCATTCCAGATTAACGCATCTTTCGTAGGTCCTACCTGTTCTTCTGCATATAAATATGGTACATGAATCACATGCTGAACACTTGGCAAACGCTTTACAATGTCACGAATCTCTTCACGCCGATCAAAGGTTTTACCAGCATACTGATACCCATCGATCGTCAACAATAGCTTCGGTTCGATTTGCTGAAGGCGATCCAGCACACTTCTGCTGCCAAAATCCGGTGAACAACTTGACCAGATCGCACCGATGCTCATTGTAGCCATCATTGCTACAACGGTTTCCGGTATATTCGGCAAGTAGGCAGCTACACAATCTCCAGGTTTGACCCCAATCTCTCGTAATTTCGTCGCTAAGGTCACGACTTGCTCTTTAAATGTCCCCCATGACATTTCTCCGAGCGGACGAATTTCAGATTCATGAAAAATCGCAGTTTTCTCATTAGCGCCCTGTCGGAAAATATGCTCCACGTAATTTAGTGTTGATCCCGAAAACCAGTTAGCGCCCGGCATTCTCTTCGTGTCTAGTACTTGTTTATAAGGAGAAGCTGAATCAATAGCGAAGTAGTTCCATATCGATTCCCAAAAATCCTCTAGTTCATTTACAGACCATTGCCATAGTGAGTTATAGTCAGAGACCTCTAATCCTCTCTCTTCCTGCAACCAATTCATATAGTGTGTAATGTTCGCTTGTTCTTTGTAGGATTCACTTGGTTTCCAAAGTATTGTTCCTTCTATCGCCATCCCGATTCCTCCCTCTGTAGCTTATCTATATACAAACTGAATGTATTCGCTTTCATTAACTATACTACTGTTGTTTTAATAGTTCGTCAATTCAAGGTTTTCTTGTTTTCAAACCAAAAAGCTTATCTGCAGTACATCCTGTCTGCAGATAAGCTTTTCAATTATTCATCAACAAATTTACCATAATCGGGCACAGCTACATTTTTAAACCGATTGGCTAAGTTGTCTAATTCTGTTTGCAGCCATGAAGCATCCGTAACCGGTACGCCATGACCTGTAATCGCAATTTCTGGTTTGAGAGCAGCCAATGACTTGACTGATTGTTCCGCACTTTCCCAATCGGGAGTCAAATAGCGTGGTGGACCGTTCATCTCCAGTTCTTGGGTAAACACTTTGTAAAGTGAATCCTGTTTCACTGTAACGAATGCATCTCCTGCAATCAGCGCATGATCTGATTCTCTAAATAGTGATACATGTCCTGTTGAGTGACCCGGCGTATGGATCCATTTCCATCCCGGCATGAACGGTACAGAATGATCAGTTGGTAAGACATGCACCCGTTCTCCAATATCTATAGCTTCGATTGGAAACATAAAAGACATTTTGGCTACCATGCCACCTTCTACCAAAGTATCAGGTTGTGGATAGTCTTGCATACCCGTAATATAAGGCATTTCAAGCTCGTGGGCGTAAACCGGGACGTCTTTCCATTCCTCCAATACATCAATCAATCCACCCACATGGTCGAAATGTGCATGTGTCATGATAATCGCTTTTGGAGGTCGGTGAGAACCAAACCTTGCAACTGCGGCTTCCACAATTTTTTTCCCGGATTTAGGCATTCCTGCGTCAATCAGGACCCAATCTCCCTCGTCAGGTTTACCATAAAAGATGATGTTCACAATTTGTATCGTATGACAATACAGGTCAGGCGTTACCTCTACACCTTGATTACTCTTTTCTGAAGTAACCGGTTGAAAACGCTCAGTTGATGAACTTCTTTCCATTATTGTAGCCTCCTGTCCATTAATCTAACAATCGGTTGTTGTGGTCTACTTCCATGACTTTTGCTTCCTCTGCAGAAACAGCAGAGTGAAGAATTCCTTTACCTCGGCAGACACTGCAGGCATATTGCCAACCTTCGTCGTCCGCTAACATTCCTGCACCTTCACATGCCTTACATGTACTTTCTCGATCAACCATTTTATAATACCCCCTCTTTAATTAAACATGCGTCTCATCTTGTCGAGCTTTTGCCCAATTAATCATACCACCTTCGAGCATGACATCAATTTGCCTCTCCGACATGCTATGTCGAACTAGAATTTGACGATTTTTCCCTTTTATAGAAATCGGAAATTCTTTTGCACTCTTCACCGCTTCACGTAAATTACTAAGTTGAAGAACGTCTCCATTTTCTAACAACTTATAATCATCTGGATCGACAAAGGTTAATGGAAGTACACCAAAATTAACTAGGTTTTGCCAATGTATGCGGGCAAAGTCTTTTACTAATGCTACCCGTAGACCAAGATATCTTGGTGCTAGAGCGGCATGTTCCCGACTCGAGCCCTGCCCATAGTTAGAACCTGCGACAATGGCATGTCCGCCTTCCAAAGTACTTGCTTTGGCTCGCGAGTAATAGGTACGGTCGATTATCTCAAATGCAAATTTACTGATTTCAGGAAGATTACTCCGATAAGGCAAGACACGCGCTCCTCCTGCGAGGATTTCATCGGTTGAAATATTATCATTCATCTTTAGCAATATTGGAATTTCAAGTTCGTCTTTTAATTCATCCATCTCCGGAATCAACGCGATATTCGGTCCCTTGTATAGTTCCACTTTTCGAGCTTCCTCATATGGCAATGGTTCTGTCAATAGTTTCGTATCCACGGTAGGCGTTTCCGGGTCTTTTACTAGCGGATACGGCATACCCAAAGTTCTTGGATCTGTAATTTTTCCATTCAGAACAGAGGCTGCAGCCGTTTCAGGACTACACAAAAACACGCTATCCTCGAGTGTGCCCGATCTGCCCGGGAAGTTCCGCGGTGTTGTCCGTAAGCTATTGCGCCCAGTCGCCGGGGCTTGTCCCATACCGATACAGCCATTACAGCCTGCTTGGTGCAACCGTGCGTCCGCTTGAAGAAGATTGGCGATATGCCCTTCTTTAACTAAATCAGTTAGGAGTTGTCTGGAAGTTGGGTTAACATCGAAAGAAACACCTTGTTTCGCCCTTTTCCCTTTAACAATTTCAGATACGATAGCAAAATCACGATAACCCGGATTTGCCGAGGAACCGAGATATGATTGATAAATGGGTGTACCGGCAACTTCAGATACAGGAACAACATTTCCGGGGCTTGAAGGCTTAGCGATTAAGGGAACGAGTTCTGATAAATTAATTTCTTCATTCAAGTCATAAGTTGCGCCTTTATCCGCTGTAAGTTCTGTCCAATCTTCTTCTCTCCCCTGAGTCTTTAGAAAATGTTTTATCTCTTCATCTGATGGGAAGACAGTCGTGGTGGCACCTAATTCAGCCCCCATATTGGCAATCACATGCCGATCCATGGCACTTAGATGGTTCAACCCCGGGCCATAATATTCAATGATCTTACCTACGCCGCCTTTGACATCATAACGCCTTAACATTTCCAGTATGACATCTTTGGCACTTACCCAATCAGGTAATTCACCAGTCAATCTCACACCCCATACTTGTGGCATTTTAATATAAATGGGTTTGCCGGCGATCGCCAGCGCGACATCCAAACCGCCTGCACCCATCGCCAGCATCCCCATACAACCGTTCGCGCAAGTGTGACTATCCGAACCCAGCAAGGTCTTCCCAGGTTTTGCAAGCCGTTGCATGTGTACAGGGTGGCTAACTCCATTGCCAGGTCGGCTATAATACAATCCAAATCGCTGTGTGGCGCTCTGCAAAAATAAGTGATCATCCGCATTCTTGTTGTCTACTTGAATGACATTGTGGTCTACATATTGGGCGGATGCTTCTGTCTGTGCACGCTTTACACCCATTGCCTCCAGCTCTAACATCACCATTGTACCGGTTGCATCTTGTGTAAGTGTCTGGTCAATCTTCAATCCAATCTCTTCTCCGTGTTTCATTTCCCCGGAAATTAAATGTGATTTAATTAGCTTTTGTGTAACATTTAAAGCCACTATACTCCGCCCTTTCAAAGAGTCATACTATTTAAAACGTATACCCAAAATCTGCTTTCTAAACACCCGAACAACGGACATGCAAAAAGCCTGCCCTTTCAAGTCGAGTTTTATGCAGTTTCAGCATAACTAGTATGTACTATAGCACTTCTATTTCGAACTCAATTAGCTGGCTTTTCATATAATAGATAAAAGGATAAGGGAGGTTGTTTGGGTGGATAATGACTTCTTTCAAAACGAGGGTGTTAGCGATAAACAAATTGCGGAAATCGCTTTTCTTGGTGAAGCTTTCGGGTTTCTTGGCGATGCACTGACCACGTTTTCCGCCTACTTAGCACTACAGCAAATTTCAAAAGGACCTGAATCAGCGAATGATCCGGATAAATTGGAGATGCAACAGCAAATTGAATATTTGATGAAAGAAGTAGAACGGTTAAAAAAACAGCAACGTTAAATCTATTGCAACAAAAAAAGCTGAACACAAAAAAGTTTTCAGCTTGGATTGCTTACTATATTGAACTGTTGTAGATTATGCAAAGTAAATACGAGGAATATCACTCGACATTAGGACCGAACACTCGATTATGAATATCCTCAGCCTTTCTCATTTCAATTCGATTCAGCAACGTCTTTTTCCAATTGGTCGCAAGCTCAGAAACTGCTGCAAGTGCAGCTGCTTTTTCGAAGTTTTCTCGCTCTATATGCATGACCTGATTACATTTTTCAATTGTCCATTCTGGGGCGACACGATCTCTCAGTTGAAATGTCTGACCCGCCTCGACAAAGCCCTCCTGAAGAACACGATAATACCAACCCGTGCGGCCTGAGTTTTGCAGAAGTATAGCCAGATTTTGTATTTGGAATCTACGGGCAGGCTTCCAGCATGGCTGACGCGGTTGGGACACCTGTATCACGGCTTCCCCAACTTCATAGATATCACCAATCGCAACGTCAGATTCCTGCAAATTAATAGTAGAGAAATTTTCTCCCATGCCGCCCGGCTTGATTTCCGAATTTCCGAGCTTATTTTGCCAATAATGATAATGCTCGGACGGATAGGAAAACACAGCTTTTTCAGGACCCCCGTGGTGTTTTAGATCCGCCTGCTCATCCCCTTCCAGATTGGTCATCCCTAAAAAGATCTGTCCGTCAAAAGGCTCTTTAAAGATGGAGGTTTTCCATTCACGTTCCATCGGATGATCTGCATTTTGCTGCCCTATCACTTTTGGTTTCCCAACAAAAATAGACGCTATTTCTGCAGGCTGTTTTTGATATATATTCATCTGATTCCCTCCTTCCTTCATTGAGTATTTCGTTTATATCTTTCATGATGTCAAAATAACTTGAAAAGCCCTTGGTCGATGAACTGACCATAGGACTCTAAAGAATGAAACAAGACACTTAAAATGTAATAAAACCTTTTTGCATTGCAAAACCACCCAATGTAAAGAGTACAATTGCAATTAATGTAATAATAAATAATCTATTATTTTTATCCAAGTACTCACCTTTTTCTTCACAGGATAGAACAAAATAAGCTGTTTTCTTTATTCTACCAAATGAAGACCAGAAAAGGAATTGAATTTCAAACTATTCTTTTTACTCAATCTCCTTCTTCAATTCATTTAAAAATAAAACCATAAAATCATGTCGTTCCTTCGCCAGTCGGATTCCTTCTTCTGTTACCATCAAATCCTTAAGCAATAGCAACTTTTCATGAAAATGCGTAACAGAAGCTGTTTCTTTTGAACGGTACTCAGAAGCCGACATACTCCTGCGAGCTTCTTCCTCTAAGTCGTATAACTTTCTGCCCCGCGCCCCTCCAAAAGCAAATGCCCTCGCAATGCCGATTGCTCCGATTGCATCCAGCCGGTCCGCATCTCTGACAATAGCCCCTTCAATAGAAGTAATCTCTTTCGAATGCCCTCCGTTAAATGACACACTTTCAATTGCAGACATTACGTTCGCAGATAAGTCCTCTGAAGCACCAATTTGCTTGAGCATCTCTACCGTTGTAGCCTCATGCAATGATTCATATTTCGCATCTTCTATGTCATGCAAAAGAACAGCTAAGCGAACGACGAGCTCATCAGCAGTTGGTTCAGTAAGCAAGATCTTCTCTGCATTTTTCATCACGCGATCAATATGATCTAGATCGTGACTCGCATCATATTTATTATAAATAATTTCAACCATCTGTCTGCATTTCGCTATCATTTCTTTCAAATTATCCATTCCTTTCTATACAGTTCTATATCCTATGTTGTAGCGTACCAGAAAAAACATTTGACATCTCATGAAAAGAAATCTTACTGCAAAGTAACAAGTGAATTTCATTTGCATTTTCAACAAACTGCAATATTTTTCTACACATGTTGACAAATTGTCAACACTACTTTAAAATTCTTTACAATGTAAGCCGTTAGGTGATCATTTAATTTCTTCCAGTTTTTCTGTAAAGGAGATTGGTTTTATGTCAAATGAATTTGAAACACTGTCGATCGGGCATTTATTACGAAATACTTTAAAAAAACATTCATTGTCCATGCGCAAACTAAGTGAACGTACGGACATTGACACAGCTACGATTTCTCGAATCATCAACAACAAACGTAAAGCGACTCTTGATCATCTAGAGAAGTTTTCATCTGTTTTGGATATCCCGTTGTCGAAATTATTGGAAGCTGCAGGCTATTCTATAGAAAACAAAAAAGAATCAACGTTTGCTGACGATAAAACCATACAACACCTCTTGGATATATCTGATCAACTCTCCGCCACTATTTCCATTTCTAATGTAGAAAAACAACTGGCAGAGTACAAAGACGATTCACAAACGACAGAAGGCAAGAATCGTATTCTGAATGATTTTGAGGAGAAACTCCAAAGCACCGGCGGAACGGGACCATTCATGGATCAGCTAAAATACTTATTCGGCAGGTTCAAAGCTCAAAATGGAAGTAAACGAGAAATTGCTATTATTGGCAGTGCATTATTATATTTCATTGCCCCGATCGATGCCATACCGGATTATTTATTCGCAATTGGCTATATCGATGATGCGATCGCTGTTCAGATTGCTTCTAGCACAGTAAATAAGAATTAATAACCAAGTTAGCAGGTGATAAGGATGGAGACGAGAAGCAAGAGAAGGAGGAAGAAAAGCAAGGGTCGGAGGAACTTTTTCCTGATTTTTGCGTTCATACTACTAGCAGGTGCTATCTACTTTGTGAATCAATATACTAGTGGAGTATCTTTGGCAAATGGGGATACGACGAGCAACGTCCACACTGAACTGAATAGCAATTCGAGCGGCAATGGGGATTTGAATACGAAGTTCGAACCGTTTGAAGGCGCGGATCCTCAGTTTGGTGAAATAAACGTACTGCTAATCGGTAACGATGCCAGAGCGGATGAGGAAGATGCACGATCAGATGCCCTGATGATCGGCCATTACGATCAACATACGAATAAAGTAAAGCTAGTCTCCCTTATGAGAGATACATATGTCGAGGTTCCTGAATATGGAATGCAGAAGATAAATGCAGCATTTTTCCTTGGTGGTCCTGAATTAGTCCGCAAAACCATCAAGCAAAATTTCGACATAGATGTTCAATATTATGCAATCGTCGATTTCGAGGGTTTTACGAAGATTGTAGATGTGATTGCACCTGACGGCATACATGTCGATATCCCCTATCCAATGTCGCACGGTATCGGTATGACACTGGAACCAGGCGAACAACATCTTAATGGTGAACAGCTGCTTGCGTATGTCCGTTTCCGACATGACATCCATAGCGATTTTGGCAGGGTAGAGCGTCAGCAAGAAGCGTTGTCTAAACTAAAAGAACAGGCCATCAGTGTCCACACCCTCTTAAATTTACCAAAACTACTTGGCGTGGTCGATTCCTATCTCAATACGAATATAGATAGTAAAATATTGTTTGCAATCGGCAAAGGTATGGTGACAGGTGGGAAATCCAAAGAAATGGAGACGTTGCGCATACCTGTAGAAGGCTCCTACACCGATAAACGTGTAAATGTAGGCGCTGTATTGGATATTAATCTCGAAGAAAATAAAGAAATCCTAAAAGACTTTTTAGCGTCAAATAAAAATGATGAAGAATGATGATTTATCGAAACAGAACGTGAGGATTAAAACAAATGAATTTAGACTTTAAGATTTTTGAAGCAATCAATCAATTTGCCGGTCACAATAATATACTGGATCAATCCGTTGTATTTTTCACGAAATACGGTCCGCTTTTATTCGGATTGTTTTTCGTCTGGCTATGGTTCACGAAACACGGAAACCGTGCAGAAAACCGAAAAATCGTGCTGTTTGCTTTTACGATTGCCGTGGTCACAATCGGGATTGATAAGGTCATTGAGATGTCGTTTTTCCGCTCACGACCTTTCGTCAACCATGATGTCACCATGTTAGTAGACAAATTAGATTCCGACCCTTCATTTCCAAGTAATCACACTGCCGGTTCCTTTGCCCTAGCCCTTGCCCTCTTCTGGAAACGCAGAAAAATGGGCGCTGTGCTTCTAGTGTTTGCAGGACTGATGGCATTGTCACGAATATTCGTTGGTGTCCATTATCCTACCGATGTATTGACGGGCGCTTTCATTGCACTTGTAGTTGCATTTTTGATTATTTGGCAACGTCGTTTGATCGAGCCTTTATTTAATTGGATTATTCGGTTGTTTACACGCAGGGGATCGCATGCTGTATAATGGTAAATGGTTTACAAAAAGAACGCTGAGTGGATCAGCGTTCTTTTTTGTATTATTTGACTTCTCAGAAGGGATTCGTTCAAATTTAGGAACGCTCAACGGATGTTCTCAAATGGCAATTTCAGTTTTGACAATACAAATAAAAAAACGAGATAAACACTTAGTTTACTCGCCTCATTGCTGCTCTTATTCTCTTGCTTTTCAACCGCATGAATCTGCTCTATACACTCTTTTAAATTATAATATATTAAATACTTAAACAAGTGTTATACCGTCACTAATTCTAAAATAGCCTTTTGCCGTTGGTCTATTTTTGATAATTTTGAAGATGTTTCTTCCTTTTATTTATCTGTTTGTTTTTGCTTCTTTTCCAAATACTCCGCACGTATTTTTTCAAGTTGTTGCTTTTTATCAAATTTGGCAGGCTTGTGTTTTTCATGATACTTTGTCACAGCTGCCTGACCTTTAGCATCCAATTGATATTTCCCCACTTTGTTCACCTACTCTCTTCTTTTAAAGAAAATTTATTCAACAACTAAAATGTTCGCGACTAATTTAAATTACGTCCCAGGAGGGATTTGAACCCCCGACCTACACCTTAGGAGGGTGTTGCTCTATCCAGCTGAGCTACTAGGACACAGTAATAAAAATGATTAACAACTTCGATTCAGGTATAGAATCGAAGTTCCAATATTAATCATTTGCAGTTCCATCGTAATCTTCATTAAACCATAGTTGTTCTTGATCATCCACATCACCGTTATAGTTGATCAGAATTTCTTCACCTGCTTTGATGTCTTTGTGTGCAAAGAAATCAAAGGTATGGTGATCAAAGTTAATGTCGTACGTTGCATTCGGTTCATATGAATGGTTGAATAACATTCCATAACCTAAAAGGATTGCCGTATGATTCATACCGTATTCGAAAGCGTAGTCGGCAAGTATTGTTTTTTCAATATGTTGGTGTTGTTCATTCGGGTACGCAATGACAGGCGCCTCGTGCAAGAGCTGGCCTTTTTTGATGTCGCATGTTGCGAATACTCCCCTGTTGAATTCTCCGTCACTGACAGGAGATCGTTTCACTTCTATTATATCGCTCACCTACTCGCTTGTAAATTATACTTAGTAAGTATAGCATTAATTCAGCCGTATTGCTCTTTTCTAATTTGAATTATTAGGTATAACTTTTCGACGGTTAGTTAACATAAATCAAGGCCGGTAAGAAACACGTAAAACCGGCTAAGGGGTATTCCCTTAACCGGTTCTAAAGACGCTAACGTTAGCCGCTTATTCATCATTTGAAATCCCTTTCTTAATCTGGTTCAATTAATGACCGGTTTACCATTGGAAAGTGCTTCCCGGATTCGATATTTCAATACCTTACCTGATGCATTACGTGGAATCTGTTTTTCCACAAAAATTTGGGTGGGAACTTTATACTTTGCGAGATGTTGCCCGCAAAAAGTTTTTATTTCCTCCTCATCCACTACTTCTCCTTCATTCGGAACAACGATTGCCACAACCTTTTCTCCCCACAACTCATCTGGCAAGCCAATAATTGCTGCATCCAATAATTTTGGATGTTTATATAGAATCTGTTCTACCTCAGTAGAATAAACATTTTCGCCACCAGAGATAATCATGTCTTTCTTACGGTCTACCAGTGTAATATAGCCTTCTTCATCTATTAACGCAAGATCTCCGGTATACAGCCAGCCATCACGAAGCGCTTTTCTTGTTTCCTCAGGGTTTTTATAATACCCCTTCATCACCATCTCACTTTTGATAATGAATTCTCCTACTTGACCCGGCAGTACATCATCACCTGTATCGCTTACTACCCTTACTTCTGTATTCAGCATGGCTTTTCCGCCTGCACCTATTTTATCCTTATGTTTTTCAGGCGGTAATATAATACCTCCCGGACCCGCCTCGGTTAAGCCGCACATGTTATGAAACTGATCATTCTTAAACATGGCAATAGACTTTTCCAACAGGGCAACCGGCATGGGTGCTGCACCATACCCGCATCTCTTTACGGATGTTAGGTCAAAACTCTCTCTATCAGGAACTAAAAGCAAATAATTGTACATGGTTGGAACGGCGAAGAAAATGTTAATTTTATATTTTTCGATTGATTGGAGTACGTGACGCGGGTCGAATTCCTGATGAATTACCTGAGTACTTCCTAAAAACGTCCCAGTAATCATAAATAAGTTGAGTTGAGCTGAGTGGAAAAGTGGCGCTACGTGCAGCAGATTATCATCCGGACTAATTTTCATCATAATCGCGGTAGAAAACGCTACATGAAGAACCCGATGATGATCGAATAAAGCTCCTTTTGGACGTCCGGTCGTGCCAGAGGTGTATAAAATTTCTGCATCGTCGGATTCATCCACTTCAATAGGCGGGTCCTCGTCATTTTTCGTCAGTATTTCTGCCATTTTGATTTGTTCACCTACTACTTTTTCTCCGACAGAAACCTGAAATATAACTTTTTGGTTATCCGCAGCAGCCTGATTGACTAACATCGCATACTCTTCATCAAAGAATACAGCGGACGCATCGGAGTCATCCAGAATATACCGAACTTCCTCTTGGGTCAATCGGAAATTAATTGGAACAGCTACACCTCCGACTTTCATAACTGCATAAAATGCAATTACGAACATGTCGGAATTTTTCATCAAAAGTGCAACTTTGTCTCCTTTTTCAATTCCTCTTGCAATCAATCCATGTGCAAGTTTATTTACTTCCCGATTCAATCGACCATATGTGTATACGTGATCCTTAAAATAAATTGCTTCTTTATCCGGCGTCCGACGTGCGTTCCTCGCTAAAGTAGTCCCAATATCCATGAACATTCCTCCAGAAAAATATAATGTACTTATACTTTTTTTCGAGCGGCATTTACTTCCTTCAAGATTTCTTCTGTATGTTCACCCAGTTTTGGTGCTATGAAACGAATTACACCAGGTGTCTCAGAAAGTTTAATGGGAATACCAATTTGTTTTATCGTTCCTAAAGTTTCGTGTTTCATGGATTGAATCATTTCACGCGCCATTATTTGAGGGTCGCTTGTCATTTCCTCCAGTGTTAACACTGGAGTGACACAGGCTTCTTTATTCTCAAATATCTCCATCCACTCAGCCAGTGTTTTTTGATAGATTATCGTTTGTATTTCGTATTTTAGGCGATGTTGTTCGTGGGGAGGTGCCAATATACGAGGGATAAAATCACTTCTTCCTATCCCATGACAAAACGCTTGCCAAAATTTTTCCTCGAGTGCCCCTACAGAAAGGAAGCGCGCGTCCTTTGTTTCATAAATGCTGTAAGCAGCAAGCCCGCCGGACAACATTTGTTCTCCTCGTTTGGTCGTCACAGAGTCGGCTAAATAGTTCGGGAGGATCGTCTGCAACCAGGAAATCACGCCATCCAACATGGAGATGTCGACAAACTGCCCTTTTCCTGATCTTTCTCTCTCAAATAAAGCTAATAAAATACCTACTGCTGCCGGCAGGGCCCCACCGCCAATATCGGCTATTTGCGTGGAAGGTACGATCGGTTTCCCATCCTTTTCTCCCATCAAATTGAGCAGGCCGGCAAAACTCAAATAATTAATATCATGTCCTGGAAAATCTTTATAGGGACCTGTTTGCCCGTAACCTGTCACCGCACAATAAATAAGGCGTGGGTTTACTAGTTTCAGCGTTTGATAACCCAAGCCGAGTCGTTCCATAACCCCCGGACGAAATGACTCTACCACTATATCTGCGTTCTCGACCATTTTTATAAAATTGTGTTTACCTTCTTCTGTTTTTAAATCAAGGCAAACACTTTTCTTATTTCTATTGAGCGAATGAAAAAGTGCACTGTCCTCGTCTAATTTAGGTTCGTACATTCTTGCATAATCACCGATTTTTGGGTCCTCTATTTTTATCACTTCCGCGCCGAAATCTGCAAGTAACATCGTACAATACGGTCCCGGCAACAGGCGGGTTAAATCGAGAACACGAATAGACGTTAATACCACACGAACACCTCCAGACAAAATTAATTGCGCAAATATTATAAGGTAACTGTCACTCTAGTAAAATGATAAAACGACAGGCAACTTACAATTTACTAATCAAGTCGCTCTACAATGGTCGCATTTGCCATCCCATGGCCTTCACACATGGTCTGCAGTCCATACCGTCCATTGCTTCTCTCCAATTCATGCAGCATGGTGGTCATCAGACGTCCGCCACTTGCACCAAGAGGGTGGCCTAACGCAATCGCACCGCCATTTGGATTCAGTTTTGCCGGATCGATATCAAATTCCTTAAGCCAGGCGAGCGGAACCGATGCAAACGCTTCATTGACTTCGAAAATGTCGATATCTCCAAGCGTCAATGCCGCTTTTTGCAGTACTTTTTCTGTTGCAGGAATGGGTCCTGTCAACATGAGTGTCGGATCGGATCCTACAACAGTTCGCGCAATTACACGAAATCTCGGCTTTAATCCAAGTTCAACGGCCTTCTCTCGCGACATCATTAATATCGCAACAGCGCCATCACTGATTTGACTGGAATTACCCGCTGTTACGCTGCCGTCCTCCCGAAAAGCCGGCTTAATCCCGCTAAGTTTCTCGAGATTTGTATTTTCTCTAGGACCTTCATCATCTTTCATCACAGTCATTGTCCCATCTGGAAGTGCTACCTCTAACGGCATGATTTCTTCTACAAAACGTCCTTCCTTACGAGCCTTAATTGCCTTTCTATGGCTTTCCAATGAGAATTCATCCATTTCTTCACGGCTTATATTCCATTTATCCGCGACTCGCTCGGCGGATATGCCTTGATTAATGATCTCGTACTTTGAAGTTAATGCTTCACTAAGCTGTACGCCTTGCATATTGGATCCCATTGGCACACGCGACATACTTTCAATTCCACCGGCAATCACAACATCCATATCACCGCTAATAATCGCTTGTGAAGCAAAATGAACCGCTTGCTGACTCGAACCACACTGCCGATCAATTGTTGTGCCCGGAACATCCACTGGAAAACCGGCAATCAACGCTGCTTGTCTAGCAATATCAAAAGCCTGCTCTCCAACTTGCGATACACAGCCGAAAATAACATCTTCCACCAATTCTGCAGAAATACCTGCCCGTTTCAATACTTCCTCTAAAGGCTTTGCAGCCAATTCCTCTGCCCGTATTCCGCTTAATAATCCGTTTCTTCTGCCAACAGGCGTCCTGACTGCCTCAATAATTACTGCTTCACGCATAGCTAACTCCCTTTCCATCAAGCATTCTGTAAGCCCTTATATTTAAGCCTGCACATATACATTTGTACTGCAAGTTAATACTTCCTCATCCCGCTGATTCTTAATAATGATTTTCAATGTCAGAAGTCCGCGTTTTCCATTGGAGTCTATCTTTTTAGCTGCTACAGTAAATCGGCCTGCCAGCCAATCGTTTGCTCTTACTGGTTTTTTCCACCTGATTTCATCCGCTCCCACACCGCCAAGGCAATCTTCAGAAAGGATATCCATTTTAATCCACTCTGACCAGACAACGGCAAGCGTATGAAATCCTGACGCAATCAATGAGCCAAACAGGCTGTTTGCAGCAGCTTGTTCATCAATATGGAAATATTGAGGATCATATTTCTCTCCGAACGCAATAATGTCCTCTTTTGTTATCATGACAGGTTCCGTGTGGAATTCCTGTCCGATAGAAAATGCATCAAATTTCAATATTATTCTCCTCTTTCAATTACATGCAGTCAGCCTCTATAATCCCATGTTTTTCGCAATGATCACTTTCATGATTTCATTGGAACCTGCATAAATAGTTGAAACTGCCACATCACGATATCTTCTCGCGATATCGTACTCTTCCATATACCCATAGCCGCCATGCAGCTGCATACATTCATTTGCCACTTTCTTTGCTAGATCAGTCGTCCACCATTTCGCCATCGATACTTCGGTCACGACATCTTTTCCTGCAACATGGTCAACAATCAGTCGGTCAATAAATGTCCTGCCGATCTGAATTTCAGTCTTCAGTTCCGCAAGCTTAAACTGCGTATTTTGGAACTGACTGATACTGCGGCCAAAAGCTTTTCGTTGTTTAACATAGTCAATGGTTGAATCCAGCATAATTTCCGATGCTGCTATACTTTGAATGGCAACCATCAAACGTTCCTGCTGCAGCTTTTCCATTAAATAATAAAAACCCTTCCCCTCTTCACCCAGTAAATTGCTGGCTGGAACACGTGCGTCTTCGAAAATTAATTCACATGTATCATTAGCATGCTGTCCGACTTTCCGCAGCTTTTTACCTTTTGTAAATCCTGGCGTCCCAGTTTCTACTACAATCAGACTGATGCCCTTGTGAGCAGGCTGAGCTTTAGGGTTTGTTTTACAAACGACGATAACTAAATCGGCACTGTGTCCATTCGTAATAAAAGATTTTTCCCCATTTAAGATATACACATCGCCATCTTTAATTGCAGTCGTTTTGACTGCGGCCAAGTCCGATCCAGTTCCCGGTTCCGTCATAGCTATAGCAGAAATTAAATCTCCGGTGATTGCGCCAGGCATCCAAGCTGCTTTTTGTGCAATTGTCCCATAAGACGCAATGTACGGCATTACAATATCATTATGGAGACCTACACCGATCATTCCGGTTCCTACACGTTCGAATTCCTCACTAAGGACAACAGTATAACCAAAATCAGTTTGAAACGCCCCGTGTTTTTCATCAGCCCAAGGACAAAGATAGCCTTGTGCCCCCGCCTTTTTCCAAAAAGATCTGGGAACTTGTTTCTCACTCTCCCATTGCTCATAGTATGGAAAAGCTTCCTTCTCAAGAAACTTTCGTAGTGAACGACGGAATATTTCATGTTCTCCATGTAAATAGGCTCTTTCCATATGATTTCCTCCTTATTTAAGGCTATCCTTATCGTGGTTGCATTCTGATCGCGCCATCAAGACGAATGGTTTCGCCGTTTAACATTGGATTTTCCATAATACTGCTTACCAGAAGTGCATACTCAGCAGGAAAACCTAGACGGGATGGAAACGGTGTCATTTTGCCCAATGCGGATTTTGCCTCTTCCGGCAATGAAGCAAATAATGGAGTATCGAATAAACCAGGTGCTACTGTCATTACCCGAATACCGAGCGGAGCAAGATCTCGTGCAATCGGTAATGTCATTCCTACAATCCCACCCTTCGAAGCACTGTAGGCAACCTGACCAATTTGCCCATCAAAGGCAGCAACAGATGCCGTATTAACGATTACCCCACGCTCACCATCCTCATTCGGTTCGTTTTTAGCCATTATTTCTGATGTCAGTCGAATGACATTAAATGTACCAATTAAATTCACTTGGACAACTTTTGCAAAACGAGATAAACTATGTACCCCTTTTTTGCCGATCGTCTTTTCCGCTACGCCAATACCTGCACAATTTACGAGCGCATTAATTTTCCCATACTTTTCAACTGTCTCATCCAAGGCCTGCTGTACGCTGATCTCATCGGTTACATCGGTTTGTACAAAATGCACACTTCCCCCTAATTCCTCTTTCAGAGGAAGAGCTTTTTCCTCAGACAGATCGAGGATAACAGCTTTGCCTCCCTTGGAAGCGATTTGCCTTACGGTAGCTTCTCCAAGACCTGAAGCCCCACCTGTAACTACTACGACGCCATTTTCAACTTTCATTTGTTTCCCTCCAATTATGATGGTAGTTTATTTTATTACCAGGATACGTGATAAATAGTCAGAAACCGTTTCAGCAATTTCTGTCGCATCTTTTTTTCCTTCTGGCGAGTACCATTGAGTTACCCAGTTCATGGCACCTAAAATCGTGTTCCTTACTATTGTAATTTCTACAGTCTCAAACACTTCATCATTTATACCCTCTAAGATTAGTTGGTCGAAACATTTCTCGTAATCATTTCGCAATTGAAAAATCTCTTCAAGTTGTTCAGTTGAAAAGATCTGTTCAAGCTTTACCATCATTTCAAACCCTGATTTTTCATCTAGTAAATAGGTGATATGAGCTACCATAGCCTTTTTAAATCTATCAACTACCGGTAAATTTTCCTGCTGTATTGTTTTAATATTTATCAGACTTTGCTGTAAGAGCATAAGCTGACTCTGATAAAGTAGATCCTGTTTGTCTTTAAAATAATAATAGACAGATCCTTTTGTCATCAATAAACTAGAGGCAATCTCTTCCATTGTCGTCCCCTGATAGCCCTTTTCTGCCAGAATACTAACTGCTGTCCGTAAAATATCTTCTTTTTTCTTAGCTATCTTCTTCTGCCGCAACGACACAGTGATTCACCTCCCTGTTAATTGATTAATTTTTATTCTACACATTCACTTTTTAAATATCAAGTTAATTTTCTGATAATTTGTTAATTATTTTTAAAACTACAAATACTCTGTTTATTTTGTAGTCATCATCCGTTTGCAGTATAAAATATAAATTCTCGTTATTCACACGTCTCGCTAGTTATTGTGTCACTTTATTTTTTTCAAGTTATTCTCTTCGAATACTAAACAAATATAAGAATAGGAAAAACAAAAATAGGCGCGGTACCTTCACCAGTACATGGTGGGAGTACGACGCCAATATTTTAATTTGTTGGTTTTATTGTCTCAACCTCTTATTATTCAGGGAACCTTGGACCGCCTCCCATTGAAAACTACCTATCCCAATGACGATGCTGTGCAACAGCTTCCACAAACCGATTTGCAAAATTAGGGATATTTTCATCTGTAATAACACCTGGTTTATTGATGAAATTATTGACATTTAACCATTGTACGCCTTGACCAGTAGCCCCAATTGTCTTTTTGTGACGAAAAGCCTCATCAAGGAAATTTGCGATTTTTTGGTTAAAAGCCATATCATCACTACTTCCCCGCACCATATAGACCGCATCGTATAACACTGAATCGGCAGTATATACATTTTGTGTCGCTTCTAACTGAACGTTCTTCGTACCTTGAACTTTTCCTTGGTCCTCACTTATGATTTCCGGAACAAGCCCTTTCGATTTCCAATAGTCAAGTACTGACTTTACTAAAGGACCATTAAACCCATCCGATACAATTATCGCTACTTTACGAGTTTTCGCAGACATAGGCATATTTAATTGACTCAATGCCGGGGAAGATTTTGTTACAGTCGATCCTCCACTCGTTGGTGGAGAAACCCCAATATTTCTTGCTATTGTTTCAGCCAGTTCAAGGTCAACATTTGCAAATAAATCTACATTTTGTTGTCGTACCGATTTATTTTTTACTTTTCCTAGTTCAAAACTAAATGCATCGATTATATGTTTCCTCTCGGGTCCACTCATGCTATTCCAAAACATAGTTGCTTGAGAAAAGAAATCCGTGAAACTTTTACTTCTTGCTCTTATTGTCCGACCCTCAACTTTTTCTTCATAATGCTTATAACCACCCTCTTCAGGCGGTACGGGAGCCGGTGTATTCCCTGCTAAGGAGTTGCGATGATAGTTCACACGACCAACATTGATCGTCATTCTATGATAACCTTCACGCTGGTTATTATAGAAGGGACAAATCGGACGGTTGATCGGTATCTCATGAAAGTTCGGTCCACCTAAACGTATTAATTGTGTGTCAATATAGGAGAATAATCTCGCCTGGAGCAATGGATCATTCGTAAAGTCAATACCTGGTACCACATTCCCCGGATGAAACGCCACTTGCTCAGTCTCAGCAAAGAAGTTATCAACGTTCTTAGTTAATGTCATCTTTCCCATGATTATCACCGGAACTTCTTCCTCGGGTATTAGCTTAGTTGCGTCTAATAAATCAAAATCAAACGTAAATTCATCTTTTTCATTTACAATTTGTACACCTAACTCAAACTCTGGATAATCCCCTCGTTCAATCGCATTCCATAAATCATTGCGATGGAAATCAGGGTCAACTCCCATTAGCTTCTGGGCCTCCTCCCAAGTTAAAGAGTGGGCGCCGAGTTTTGGTTTCCAATGAAATTTAACAAAGAATGCTTCCCCCGTAGCGTTAACAAAACGAAATGTATTTACACCAAATCCTTCCATCATTCGAAAACTTCTTGGAATCGCTCGATCGGACATAATCCACATCACCATATGCGCATTTTCCGGATTATTGGCAACAAAGTCCCAAAAGTTATCATGAGCTGTAGATGCTTGAGGAATGTCATTATGAGGTTCTGGTTTGAATGCGTGAACAACATCTGGAAATTTTATTCCATCTTGAATAAAGAAAACAGGGATGTTATTGGCTACGAGGTCATAGTTTCCTTGCTCCGTGTAAAACTTTGTTGCAAATCCGCGAGCATCTCTTGCCGTATCTCCTGAACCCCTTGCCCCATTAACAGTGGAGAACCGTACAAATACTGGTGTTTTTATAGATGTATCAGTAAATATTTTCGCTTTTGTATAACGCGACATATCTTGGTACAACTCAAATTCACCGTGAGCTGCAAAGCCCCTAGCATGGACAACCCGTTCTGGTATTCGTTCATTATCAAAATGTGTTAATTTCTCCCGGAAATGAAAGTCCTCCATTAAGGTTGGACCGCGGACACCGGCAGTCAAGGAAAGTTCATCCTCGGAAACCTTTAACCCTTGATTTGTTGTCATATATTTTCCCTTATCATTCACACGAAAACTCTCAAGTTGCTCATCTTTTTCGTTATCTTTCTGTTTATCTGTCATTTCATATACCTCCCCATTCATTGATATGAATTGTAAACGAAATTTATCCATCTGATAGGTATGTAAAAAAATAATGAACCACACATCTATTTTTCACAGATGTGTGGTTCATTATTTATGGTGTTGCCTTAATGATGTCTGAATTAGAATCCTAACAACTTAATTTAGATATCTCCTTAAATAACGACTTCCCCTGTTCAGACAAGGAGACATCCACGAAATCCTCTGCTGGCATAATAAGATTCCGCTCCATTATGATATATGAAGACATGTCCGAATCGCCGGTCGCAAAAAAGGGCTCCGCCGAGTTTCCTAATGTCAGAGGGGGTTTGGACCCAACTAGATGTCTTCAAATCGAAATCCCCAAGTTCCTGTAGTGCACGGAACTGATTTTCCGTTAACAGTTCAATGCCCATGGTAGTTGCCATCTCCATAGCGCTATTCTCTGGTTTATGTTTCTTCCTCGACTCCAGCGCTTCATGATCGTAACACACACTTCTGCGCCCTTTAGGACTTTCTGCTGAGCAATCATAAAAAGCATAACTATCTGCCTTTTCATCATACTCTACGACATCCGGTTCACCCCCAGTCAATTCCATTTCATTGAGTGACCAAAGTTTTTCGGGATTTGCTTCGAGCTTCGCTTGTATCACCGTCCATGCCAGTCCTTCATGACGGTTCATGTTTTTTTCGAAACGTGCTTTCAAAATTGATAGTAGTTCTTCTTGTTGTTCGGGTGATAACTCTTTTTTATTACTCATTGTCATAATCGTAATTCCTCCCAACTGTTAATGATTATGCTTGAAAAATGCAAGTCTTATCCTACAATGAATTAGGGATTCGCCAAAGTGTTATAAAGCAATCGCCCCCTCTTTAAATAGGAGGCAATGGAAAAACCACCTGCTAGTTGTTCCCGGATTATCAAAAAGCAAATTTGCTTTTCACCCTGCTCACCAATCTACGTTATAATTTGGTACTGTAATTGTACTATATCAATCACAAGAAACACACTATATGCATGGAACTATCCAAATGAAATTATAGTTACGGGATTATGTGTCTTGTATAGAGACTCAAAAAAGCAGAAATCTAATCATTTACGATTAGTCTCCTGCCATCTTGAGTTTCATTTTAGTACCATACAGTACAATGAATATGCAAATTCAAGTTTTTATAACGATTCCACTCCAACAAAACCCGCAACACAAGGACTGTCGTCTTATTCTACATACGTAAGTTGCCTTTCCTCGCGGTACACTTGGTCAATAGTTCCTCCACCAAGGCATTCTTGTCCTTGATAGAAGACAACCGCTTGTCCAGGAATTATGGCACGAATCGGTTCGTGAAAAATAACTTTAACTTTGGAATCATCCAAACGTTCTACGGTTACTTTATTATCCGATTGGCGATAGCGGAATTTAGCCGTACATTCAAATGTTTCAGGTATCGCTTCCTTTGAAATCCAACTTACATTTTCAGTAATAATGCTGTCTGAGTATAACATTTCATGGTGGAAACCTTGTCCGACATATAGCACATTTCTTTCAATATCTTTTCCAATTACAAACCATGGATCGCCGTTCCCGCCAATCCCTAACCCATGCCTCTGTCCGATCGTATAGTACACGATTCCATCATGCTGCCCAACAACTTTCCCCTCGATTGTTTCTATATTCCCCTTTTGAGCCGGCAAATACCCACTTAAGAACTCTTTGAAATTTCGTTCGCCAATAAAGCATTTTCCACGATTTTGCTTCATTGCTTTTTTGCAAAAGATCCTTTGCAAAGTCAACAAGCTGAAAAAATTGTTGACAAAAAATTCATTAACAGATAAGATACATTTCGTCAGTTAAGTTCAGTTTACTTAACCGAAGTATAAGGAGGATATTATGCATTTAAATCATCAAAAAATGTTTAAAGAACTGACTGTTGTTTTTAGTGAATACTACTTAAATTATCTTTTGTATAATAAAAACGCACAAAAGTTCAATGCTTATAATTTAACAGCACAGCAAGATACGATTTTATTTTTTTTGAAGGACAAACCACATATCACAGCAAATGAAATCGCCAAGAAATTCTTGATTTCTAAAAGTGCAGTGAGCCAAGTATTATCGAAGCTCGAAGCGCTAAATTTTATCAAACGTGAGTCCAATCCAAATAATCATCGCGAGTTTTTCGTTGAATTAGCAGAAAAAGGTCTCGCTTATCAGGCGTTAAGTGAAGAAGCAGATAAAGAATTTATGACGAAGCACTTCGCTGACATCGATTTAGAACAATTGCAAAATGTATTACAAACAATGAAGAAAGTAAATGCATCCATTTCATCCTCCGACGAATAGGACCGTGAATTGTTTGACAATTAATTAGAAGGAATCAATTATGAATCGAAAAGAGAAAGTGTCTATTGCACTTGCATTATTTAGTTTATTTATTGCTTATCTGGGGATCGGACTTGCCTCACCAGTTATGCCATCAATTGCGAAGGATCTGAATTTGAGTGGCGCTATTGTCGGTTATTTGTTCGCTGCTATGGCTTTTTCACAGTTTCTGGCTTCCCCTTTTACAGGTGTATGGGTCGATTCAATCGGCCGTAAAAAAATGATGGTCATCGGTCTTTTGATATTTTCATTTTCAGAGGCACTGTTTGGCTTTTCAAATGAAACGTGGCTATTATTTGTGAGCCGTCTACTTGGCGGTATAGGTGCCGCCTTCATTATGCCGGCTGTAGTTACGTATATTGCCGATAAAACGACGCTAGCAAATCGTGCAAAAGCGTTAGGCTACCAATCGGCTGCGATTAGTTTAGGATTTATAATCGGACCAGGAATTGGCGGATTTATTGCAGAGTTTGGGATACGTGCACCGTTCTTCTTTGCTACTGCCATATCATTGATTACTGCCATTGTTATTTTCCTAATATTAGACGATTCGATTTCAACAAAGCAGCTACAAAAAAATCGATCATCCGCTGTACGACCAGCGTTTATTCAGGAGTTTAAAAAATCTGTTCAGCCACAGTACTTCACACCCCTACTCGTTGTGTTCGTATTAGCGTTTGGACTGGCCGTTTATGAAATGATGTTTGCCTTATTCGTCGATGAAAAACTTGGCTTTACGATCCGTGATATTTCGGTCATTATTACAGTCGGCTCAATTGCTGGGGTTGTCGCTCAAATTTTATTCTTTGATAAGATGGTCAATGTAATTGGCGAACGAATGCTGATAAATCTAACCTTACTATCTTCCGCTATTTTTATCTTCATTTCGGTTTTAATAGACGGTTACTGGACGATGATTGTCATTACGAGTATTGTGTTTTTCTCTGGTGATATTTTACGCCCTGCTGTGACAACCTTTTTATCAAAAATCGCTGGGAAAAACCAGGGGTATATAGCGGATATGAACTCTGCTTACACTAGCCTGGGTATCATAATAGGACCGATTATTGGCGGTATTTTATTTGACGTCAACATCAATATGCCGTATGTATTTGCAGCAGTTGTGCTTGTCACCGCCTTTATTATTTCAAGTGCAAAATTAAAGACGCCTCACCTCAATTAAACCAACATAAAAATTCACTATCTCATTTGATAGTGAATTTTTATTTTATAATCAAATCACTGACCGTAATCATTTTTTCATGTAGCATTCAACGGATGTTGTTGTTTAATCTCTTTTATCGATAAATGTACAGCATAATTCCCATATTCGAGAATTTTATCAAGAAATAGATTCAATTGTTCTTGAGAGTTCACTTTGACTTTTATATGGTAACAGCCTTCTCCTGATACGCGGTGAACTTCCACTGCCTCCTTGCAATCATTCATTAATCGTATAAATGCATCATGGTTTGTTGTTTTCATATAAATAATGATAAACGCTGTATAAGTAAGCCCCAATTTCATTTCATCAACAATCATTGAGTAGGCTTTAATTATTCCGCTATCTTCCAGTTTTTTTATACGATTCCCTATCGCTTGTCCCGTCATATGAATCTGTACGCCTAAGTCTTTCCATTGAATACGCGAATTTTCCGATAATAACCGAAGGATCTGAAAATCAATGTTATCAAGTTCCATAATACATTCCTTTCACCGTGAATTTTTTTGTACTGAAAGTGTTTCACCAACCTATCGTTAAAAATCAATATACGAGTTATGATTATAGTGTACCAAAATACTTTCAACGAGGTGGAGAATAATGAGCACAGCGCTAATTATTGTAGATATTCAAAATGACTATTTTGCAAATGGAAATATGGAATTAGTCAATCCAGATAAAGCGGCTGCCAATGCAGCTAAAGTACTTGAATGGTTTAGAAAGAACAACAAAGAGAATATTTTTCATGTTCAGCATATCGCAGGTGATCCATCATTAGGATTCTTCCTTCCGGATACAGAGGGTGCCGAAATACTTGAAACTGTTCAACCTTTGGAGAATGAAAACATTATCGTCAAACACTTCCCCAACAGTTATTTGAAAACTGACTTGGAAAGCAAACTACGAGAAAATGGCGTAACCAAAGTAGTAGTTGTCGGCATGATGACTCATATGTGTATTGATGCGACAGTCAGAGCGTCCGTGGATCTAGGATTTGAGACGACACTTATTGAAGATGCATGCGCGACACGTGAGTTATCTTATCAAAATCAGGTCGTTCCAGCTAAACAAGTACATTATGCATTTGTCGGCGCACTTAACGGTATGTATGCCACTGTAACTTCGACCGAGGATTTCTTGCAACAAAACTAACACAATCTTAAAGTACAAATAAATACAAAAGGCATTTGGGAATGATCGTTTTCTCAAATGCCTTTTATTTTTCAGGAACAATCATTGGATCACTCAAAGTCTTTTTTAGTGTGGTTTATAGAGTAACAGTGTCCTTTTCTAAGTCAATCACTAAATCGTGAACAGGTGTACCAATTGGGAGAAGAGGATGTATCTTAATCACATTCACACTTTTACGGGCGCTATCTTCTATATTTTCAAAACCTGATAGCAATTTTTCGATATTAATTCTTGTGAATTTCAATGCATCAAATATTTGTTTAGAGATGCTCTTATTTTGTTATTACTATCAACACGTTGTACTTCGTTCCAGTATATCAAACCGCAAATGCTGTTATTTTTATTTTGTCATAGTTTTCATGACACTCATCAACACTTTAATGGCCGCTTCACCATCTTGCACTTTAATCGAGTTTATCGCACAATGATATTTTTACTCTCCGTTTTTTCTTAAGCTAGTGGCCCCCCTGCCTAGACAAGATTTAATGGTTGTGATGGCGTGAATTCGATGACAAGCTTTCTGTAATTGTATCATCCGCAACAGCAGTATCGGCCAGATATGTAAATCATGAAACATCAGTTACTTTCTGTTTTTATAATTGTAACGATCACACCATTTACGTTTTGCGGAGTAGCATCATAAGTACATGTAGATATGCCCTTCTAATATTCAAATTCTCTTCTACACCTCGCTACGCAACATAAACCATACCTACTATGAAAAACTTTGTCTAGCCATCATACTGCAAAAAAGATCGGACACACGTTCATGTCCAATCTTTCATGCATTTGAATTAGTTTTCTACAGTGTTAAAAAATACTAAGCGTTGTATCTTTAATATCGCCAATAAACATGCAGCCTGGGGCATGTGTAATCATGATAGAAGGTTTGCTTTGCATCGCAACTGCCTGTGGCGTAACACCACATGGCCAGAACACCGGAATTTCTCCATCCTTTATCGTGACTGAATCCCCAAAGTCTGGTTTGTCAATATCTTGAATGCCGATTTGGCTCGGGTCTCCGATATGAATAGGCGCCCCGTGGACAGCAGGTAAAGGAGTGGTGATTTGTACAGCTCGTATGGCATTTTCATAAGTCATAGGCCGCATACTCACTACCATTGGCCCTTCAAAGACGCCCGCTTTCTCACATGCAATCGACGTTTTGTACATAGGCACATTGCATTTTTCTTCGATATGACGTATCGGTATATCGGCTGCCAAGAGTGGCGTTTCAAATGTGAAACTGCAACCTATCAGAAAGCAGACCATGTCCTCATCCCAATAGTCAGAAGCGTCCAGCACTTCCTCCGTAAATACACCATCTTTATAAATCCGATATTTGGGTACATCAGTTAAAATGTTTGCATTCGTCGCTATTTTGTTGGGCTTGAACGAACCGACCTCCGTCACATCCAATAAAGGACATGACTTCGGGTTCCGCTGGCAAAATAATAAAAAATCGTACGCATGCTCTTTTTTTAGAATCACCAAATTCGCTTGTGCAAATCCTTTTGACATTCCTGCAGTAGGACCTGTAATCGTCTGTTCGCGGATCAGTTCCCTAACTTTTGCAGGAGACATCTCTTCATAGTTCGTCATTATGTATTCTCCTCTTCTATGCATACTTGCCATTCTTTAAAACAGTAATGGAATCTGCTCAATTAATGTCATAATACTTAACACAGCCATTGCCACCACGACGATTCCTCCTGTAATGGTTAACCAAAGCGGATGTTTATAATTCCCGATAATCTCTTTCTTATAAGCGGCTACTAAAATAGTACCGAGTCCAAGAGGCAAGATTAATGCATTTAAGGCACCAACAAGGATCAGAACATTTACAGGTTTACCGACGATGGCAAATGTCAGTGTTGAAATCAAAATAAATAAGATGATGACCCAGTTATGATACTTTTCGATAGCAGGATGAAAGGTTCGTATGAAAGAAACGGATGTGTATGCAGCTCCAACAACTGATGTAATGGCTGCTGCCCACATAATCACACCAAACATTCGGTATCCTACCTCTCCTGCTGCCAGCTTGAAAACCGAAGCAGGTGGATTGGCAGGATCGATCGCCAGTCCCATCGATACAACGCCCAAAACTGCCAAGAACAAAGCTACACGCATAACACCTGTTACCGCAATTCCCATAACAGAGCTTTTCGTAACGTCCGGTAATGAGTCAATCCCTTTCACACCAGCGTCTAATAAACGGTGACCTCCGGCAAATGTAATGTATCCGCCTACAGATCCCCCAACAATTGTGATAATCGCAAAGATGCTAAGCTGCTCAGGTTTAAAAGTATTCACAATCGCTTCTCCTACCGGTGGTGAAGTAGTAAATGCAACGTAAAGCATTAAGAGGATCATGACACCGCCTGCAGCTTGTGCAACTTTATCCATTGCCTTACCGGCTTCTTTAAAAAGAAAGATAAAGATTGCAAAAGCAGCGCTCAAAACTGCTCCATAAACGGGATCCATACCGAGCATGGCGTTAAGTCCAAGCCCAGCGCCAGCAACGTTCCCAATATTAAAGGCAAGTCCTCCAATGACAATTAAAACAGCCAGCACGACTCCGAGACCGGGAAGCACTTTATTCGCTATTTCTTGTCCTCTTAAACCAGATACTGCAATAATTCTCCAAATATTTATTTGTACAAAGACATCTAGCAGCAAGGAAATTAAAATCACAAACCCGAAACTTGCCGCTAATTGTTGCGTAAATACCGTCGTCTGCGTTAGGAATCCAGGACCGATCGAAGAAGTAGCCATTAAAAAGGCCGCTCCGAATAAAACACTTTTACTTACTTTCTCACTCTTCGGTGTATGCACCAAATTCTTGTCTTTCATACGAACCCTCCACTTCTTACGACATTGCCGCAACTTTTATCTTGTTTTGCAGTAGCTGTTCTTTTAAGTATTTTGCAAAATCCAACGCATGCTCTCCATCGCCATGGATGCAAATGGAATGCGCCTTGACAGGGACTTCTATTCCTTGCTGCGTTAACACTTTTCCTTCTGTCACCATTTTGATCACTTGTGCAGCAGATTGTTCTTTATCAACAATCATCGCGTCAGCCTGGGAGCGGGAAGTTAAGGAACCATCCGCCTGATAGGTCCGATCTGCAAATACTTCATGTACTGTTTGTAAACCGATTCGCTCACCAGCTTTTGTTAATTCACTTCCCGCCAGACCAAATAAGATAAGATCGGCAGAAATGTCATATACAGCTTGCGCAATAGCTTCTGCAAGTTTTTCATCTTGTGCAGCCATATTGTACAGCGCGCCATGTGGTTTCACATGTTGCATAGACGTTTGGCAAGCAGTTAAGAACCCTTGCAGTGCGCCTATTTGGTAAATGACCATATCATATGCTTCCTGTGGAGTGATTTTCATTTCGCGGCGGCCAAAACCATTCAAATCTGGTAGACCTGGATGGGCACCAATTTTCACATTATGATCTACAGCAAGTCTGACCGTCTCTCTCATCACACGCGGATCACCTGCATGAAACCCACATGCTATATTTGCAGATGTGACATATTTTAATATTTCTTTCTGTTCACCTAACATATAGCGTCCAAAACTTTCACCCAGATCACAGTTCAAATCAACTTGATACATCATAATCCCTCCAAAAATAAAATGAAATGCATTATCGTAAACGCTTACAAATCGTTTAGTTCCGATAATCGAAACTCTAGTTTTGAATTACAAATCCACTTTATCATAAAGTTTTGAAATTGAATAGATTTTATTTTAAAAAAGTTTGTGATAAGGTATCGAAACCTTTTTTATTGTTTAGACGACTTGAAATTTGTTTTCTGTCTATTATAATAACTATATGATCCAATATTTAAAACCAGCGTACCGAATTTCGGAACTTTAGGAGTTGTGATAATGAAGAAAGAAACGAATAACGCACTTATTAAACCATTGGGAGATTCGGCCCTGATTGTCCAGTTAGGTGAAGGGATCGACCCTTCCATTCACAAATTAGTAGGCGAGTTGACTAGATTGCTGGAGATCCATCCATTTAACGGCTATATCGAGTCCGTTCCTGCGTACACCAGTTTAACTGTTTACTATAATCCTTACATTGTGCATCAGTCGATTACTGATGGATTGCCAAAAAGTCCATTTCGATATGTTAGCGTTTACATGGAAAACTTAGTTCAGAAAATCGGTAAACAACCAGGTTCCGAAGAAAAACACGTCACGATTCCTGTTGTTTACGGCGGTGAGTATGGACCAGACTTAGAATATGTTGCGAGCCATCATGGGCTGAGTCCCGATGAAGTAATCGAAATTCACTCAAAAAATGAATATTTAGTATATATGATTGGATTTGCTCCTGGTTTTCCTTTCTTGGGCGGCATGGATGAGCGAATTGCCACTCCGCGCAAGGAAACACCCAGAACTTCTATTCCTGCGGGTTCTGTAGGAATCGCAGGGTTGCAAACAGGAGTTTATCCTTTAGAAACGCCTGGGGGTTGGCAAATTATCGGCCGGACTCCTGTCGATCTTTTCCTTCCCGATCAGCAACCTCCGACATATCTGCAGGCAGGATATAAAATACGCTTCAAGTCTATTTCCGTTAGGGAGTACACTAGAATAAAGGAGTTGAAATCATGAGTTTCCAAGTAGTTCACCCCGGTCTTTTGACGACTATACAAGACTTGGGAAGATACGGTTCACAAAAATACGGTGTCATCGTGGGCGGCGCAATGGACAGCTATTCGCTTCGCATCGCAAACTTACTCGTAGGAAATGATGAAGGTGAAGGCACTCTGGAAATGACATTGGTAGGCTGCACGCTTCTCTTCGAAAGGGATCTTCTAATAGCAATTACTGGCGGTGATTTAATGCCGGCTGTAGATGACAAAGAAGTACCAATGTGGCGTCCTGTATTAGTCCGAAAAGGCTCCTTACTCTCCTTTAAATCGGCAAGAAAAGGATGCCGTGCATATATTGCGTTTGCTGGTGGTTTAGTTGTCCCCAAAGTTATGGGAAGTAAAAGTACATATGTCCGAGCTGGGATTGGTGGCTTCTTAGGAAGGGCATTGAAAAAAGGGGACAGCCTATCCTGCGGTGAACTAAATGCAACAAGCCGATCATTTTTGCAACAATTATCTAAGTTGCAACGCCACTTTGCATGGAGCGTTAACCACGAACGAATCATTCGTCTTGGTCAAGCGCAAACCATTCGTATCACGGAAGGCGCAGAATATGATCAATTTGATGAACTGAGTAAACAAAGGCTAATCGAGGAACTATTTGTATTGACAAATTCATCCGATCGAATGGGATATCGCTTGGAAGGTCCGCCCCTTGCATTAAATGAAAAAACCGAGCTTTTGTCTGAAGGTGTCACTTATGGAACGATACAAATCCCTCCTAACGGACAGCCTATTATTTTAATGGCAGATCGGCAAACGACTGGTGGTTATCCGAAGATCGCACAAATTATTTCGGCCGATTTACCGAGTTTAGCGCAACTGCGGCCACCAGGGACCATCCAATTTGAAGTGGTTTCAATTGAGGAAGCAGAAAATGAACTATGGAAAAACGAACAAATTATCGCAAGCCTCAAAATAGGGATTCAGTTAAAGGTTTGACAGGGGCAAGTGCAGCTTTACTTTGGCTTGATTCACCGTTTCTCTCACCTTTCTTATGAGTAAAAGCTGCCATTGAAAGTTTTTCTAACATTCAAGGCAGCCCCTTCAAGGCACTATCCATCGTGGCCTAATTGCATTGATATTTTTTTTGCCGCTTCTAGCGTTTTTTCTGCAAAATATTGAATCTTTTCTCCTTGATAATTTGCTTCGATCCCTGCAACACTGATTCCCGCAATGACATCTCCTTGATGGTCAAAGATAGGAGCTGCGATCGCGGATGTATGGTTTTCCAATTCAGAATGACTGACAGTATACCCATCTATTCTTGCTTGATTAATCGTTTCTCGAAGTTGTGTTTCATCTGTAATAGAGCCCCTGCCAAAAGATGTCAGCTCAATCGAATCAAGATAGTCATCAATTTCCGTATCCGGTAAGAATGAAAGAATGGCACGAGAACAGGCTCCGGCGTATAAAGGACTTCTTCTTCCTATCGCTGTGTAAAGCCGAACTTTCTGGTGTGTATCAATTTTTTCTATGTAAATGGCTTCATCATTTTGTTTTATGATAAGATTCACTGCTTCATTCACTTCTTGATGAAGAGCCTGCATGATCGGATACGCGATGGCACGAATATTCATCCTTGAAGAGACCAAATGACCAAACTTCAGAAATATAAGTCCCAATCGATATTTTGAATCCTCCCCCTTCACGAGAAAACCCATTTCCTCAAGTGACCGAAGCATGCGGTAAACAGATGTTTTTGGGATACCCGAGTAATCTATGATTTCTTGAAATGTCAGTTCTGCATGGTTAATGAATAGATTTAAGACATCCATTGATCGAACCACTGTTTTGTTTTTATTATCCAATACAATTCCTCCGATGTGCTTACATAGTTTATTAGGTATTAGTTAATATCTTAATCTATAAGTATCTATTCTTTACTTTAATTTGTATTTTGCAAATGAGCAACAATGAAATTTGTCCGATAAGAAGGCTGAAGAGGTTTCACCTTGTTGGTGCACATGAAAAAACCCTTTTCTTCTAGATAGAAAGAAAGGGCTGGAAATTCTGTTTTATGATTTTTAAAAAATGTTAATTTTATTCCAACATACAAGAAATTGTGTCTTGCATGTTATGTTTATAGAGCTCCATGAGAAGTTATAGGATGGAGTTGCCCATTAATAGCAAATGAAACTCTTCCCGTTTCTTCAGATACTACAAGTACAAGCGCGTCGCTTCGTTCGGATAATCCTAAAGCAGCACGATGTCGGGTACCCAGCTTTTTGTCACCTGTATATCTGTCTGATAACGGCAGAACATTTGTCGCTGAAACGATGTGATTAAAGTTCACCATCACAGCTCCATCATGAAGTGGATTACCGGGGAAAAAAATTGATTCCAATAAAGTATGAGTTAATTCTGCGCCTATCGGTATTCCTGATGTCACCAAAGATTCAAGAGGATCTTCACGCTGAATTACAATTAATCCGCCATATCTTCGCTTAGACATATTTTGAATGCACTGTGATATCTCCGGATACTTTTCTGTAAACGGAGACAAATAACAGTTCAAATAAAAAGTAGCCGCTCTCATTTCAATGCTTAAAAAAGCCTCTTTAATTTCCTCGAAATCTCCAAGTACACAGAAATTTTCATCGTTCATTACTTCGACATTCTTTTGTAGTGCCGTAATAACTTGGCGAATATCTTCGGTTAATGTTCTCTTCATCGGTGTAAAATTACAATTCAAATTATCCATGGAGACACACCTCCCCTTTATTCCCAATAGCGTACGTAAAGTTTGTCCAGATAAAAAATTTTTATTCATTGAATCAGGTAAAGTCTTTACGAATAAAGGAATGGTTATTGTCGCCTACTTAAAAGCATTCTTTTTCTAGATCAAGCATGCCTTGCATCGTGTCGATCTAAATGGAAACAGTATTGGGGGTATCTATAATGTTAAATAGATAAAAGAATATAGTTTGTTTAATAATTCATACGAGTTTCAGCAAACATGAGTATGTAAGCTTTCTCACAGGCCCTCTTCGCGAGAAAGCACCACTTTGATACGTTGATCGTACCAAAGTGGTGTTGCGTTCGATTATGCGTTGTTTGATTGAGGGTTTACCTTTTCCCCTCATCATTGGCAGGGTACTATTTTTATTCCTCCATTACTACAGTCGCTTCGATCTCGATTAGGAACTCCGGAAGCGCCAGTCCCATCACACCAACTATTGTTTGGGAGGGTGGAGGGGTATCTCCAAAGTACCTTGCGGTTACGCTTCCTATTATTTCATATTCGTGCGGCTGGGTTGTAAAGATTGTAGTCTTCGCAATATGATCCCAAGTTGCTCCTATTTCAATTAAAGCTTGTTCAATATTTTGATAGACCATATCTGTTTGTTTAGCCAGATCGCCCACTTCTACTACTTGCAAATTTTTATCCCATGCTACTTGTCCAGCAATGAAAACAATCTTTTTCCCTTTAGGGATCGTGATGTGGGTATATCCGATCGGGTCGTGAATTGAACTTGGATTAATAATTTCGCGTTGCAAACTTTGCATTGGGCTCCCCCTCTGTCATTGGCGGATACTGGTACATGATATCATTATGAATGCTTAAACATTCAAAATTTCTTACACAAAGATCCTTCAAATACAAACGACTTATTTAAAAAAATCAGCCGGCGGTAAGTTGAAATTCGCCGCTATTGTCTTTGTTTGCGTATATTCACTTAAGGCTTCCTTGCCATATTCTCTTCCTACGCCACTGTCTTTGTAACCTCCAAAAGGGGCTCCTGTTTGGAAGTTAAAATATTGATTAATCCAGACACTTCCAGCCTGCATTTTTTGTGCAGTATCCAATGCGGCCTTAAAATCATTCGTCATAATACCCGCCGCCAAACCGTACTCCACATCATTTGCTTCTTTAATGACCGTATCCACATCATTCCAACGCATAACTGTAATCACGGGTCCGAAAATCTCTTCTTGTGCAATTCTCATCTCATTCGTTGCTTCAAAAATCGTCGGTTCTATGAAGTAACCGTGTTCATTATTAGGAACAGTTACGCGGTTGCCTCCTGCTAAAAGTTTTGCTCCTTCTTCTTTAGCGATATCAATATAGCCTAATACACGTTTTCCCTGCTTTTCATTAATAAGCGCACTGACTCGAGTAGATGGATCAGTTGGATCGCCCACTTTAACTTCTTTTGCTCTTGCAACTAACTTCTCAACAAATTCATCATAGATATCGTCATGGACGAATAAACGAGAACCAAGAATACAACTTTGTCCATTAAATAAGCAGTAACCTAGAGTAGTGTTTTCTACAGCATCATCAATATTGACGTCTGGGAAGACGATATGCGGAGACTTTCCACCCAATTCAAGAGTTACCGGCAGCAGTCTTTCACCAGCTATCTTACCAACTAACCGGCCTACGCCTACACTGCCCGTAAAAGAAAGTTTATGAACATCCTTATGGTTAATAAGCGCATCTCCGGCCTCAATACCGTAACCTGTAACAAAGTTCACGACGCCTTTCGGTAGAATATCTTTAAGGATTTTAGCAAATTCCAAAGTAGATAAACTCGCATCTTCAGCGGGCTTCATGACAATTGTGTTACCTGCTGCAAGAGCAGGTGCCAGTTTGAAAGAAACCATTATCATCGGAACATTCCATGGAATAATTTGTGCACAAACACCTAAAGGATCTTTCTGTACAATCAACTGACCATTAGGAAGTGGTCTTGAAGTACCTTCATAAGTTAAAATCGCAGAAGCGAAGTATCGGAATTGTTTTACTGCAATATCATAATCTAGCCCAAATTCATTTATAGGACGGCCTGTATCTAAGCATTCAATCATAGACAATCGTGCTGTGTTTTCTTCTAGTGCGTCCGCAACTTTGTGAAGATATGCTGCACGTTCTTCCACTGATAGAGTTGACCATGTTTTAAATGCTTCATTTGCAGCCTTTACTGCAAGGTCCACATCTTCTTTATTCCCTCTAGCTATTTTGGACAGTACGGCACCGGTTGCTGGATTAATTGCATCAATATAACCATTTGCCGACTCAACAAATTCACCATTAATAAAAGAACCGTATTGGCTATCTAATGTGATTTCGTTTGTGTTTGCTTTAATTGTTTGCATATAAATCTCCTCCATTAATATAAAATCAACAATTTATTCTGGGGTTTATCTATTTTTTATCGGGTTTAAATTTAGCACTGTATTAAACTAAAGCAATGGCTCTAATTGGGCTTCCACTCCCATTTTCTATTTTTAACGGGGCCGCAATTAGGACCGCTCCTTTAGGCGGAAGCTTATCAACGTTCGTCAACTGTGCTAAACCATATTTATTTGCTTGGTGCATAATATGATGGCTTGGAAATGGAGGATCGAAAGTATGGGCAATCCCCGCATCAGTGCCTACTGTCTCTACACCTACTCCTAAAATATCGCGTTCGACAAGAAAACGGGATGCTTCCGGTGTAAATCCAGGCGTATGTGACAAACCATCTCTATCTGTATTGAAATATTTTTCACTGTTTAGATACTCCGCCCAACCCGTATATAGCAATACCCAGGAATGCTTAGGTATTTGTCCGAATTCTGCTTCGTATTCTTCTATATCTTCAACTGTTAAACAATAATCCGGGTTCTCTATACACTTTTCTTTAATATTAATGACTCGTGCTTCTCCAATCAGATTTTTTACTGGGATCTTATCTACACTTGCATTTTCTCTGCCTGTTACCCAATGATTCGGTGCATCGAAATGTGTACCACAGTGCTCACCTGCGACAAAATCATTCCAATAGCATACAGGCCCTGTTTCATCGTATTTAGAAAGCTGTTTAAACTGAAAACCGCCCGTGTTCTTAAATGGTTCTGGAAGTTGAATTACTGGTGTATCTTCGTTCAATACTTGCGTCATATCTACGACTTCAATTGAATCATTTACAATACTTCCTAGTAATTGGCTTAATACGTGTGATTGATCATGCGATGTTTTGTGTAATACTTGCGACTGAACATCCATCCTATTACCCCCGTATCTTCCATTTAATATTTATTGCTTACTACATTTTATATCTTATTGACTTTAAAGATTGTTAACCTATTAACATTTTTTTAGTTTTCAGTCCGTTGGAAATTAAATAGTTAAACTGTCGGAATCTTTACATCTACTACAGCGGCACGACCTTCTTTTACCACTTTAAACGCCTCATCTAATGCAATTTTTAACTCTTCGGGTTTTGTCACTGTTAGCGCAAATGCGTTACCTGCAGCCTCCGCTATTTTAGCCAAGTCAGCGGGAGGATCAAAGTTTACTCCGAATTCATCCATAGCATTTGCAATGCCGTCGGGATGCACTCCTAATGTCGAAAGTTTCGGTGATTTCCATCCAGTATTGTTATAAATTACTGTTAGGAATGGAGTATTGTACTTTCGAGCCATCCAATGGACGACGGATGGAATGCTAAACAGGTAAGAACCGTCACCTATTAGGCTGACAACTGTTTTATCCGGATTAGCCAGCTTCATCCCAATCGCTGCGCCCCCGTTCCACCCTAACGAGCCTGCACCACTTCCATGGAGTGTACCGGGTTTTCTAGGGCCAATATGAGTACAAATCGTTTTATAATTTGAAATGCCCTCGTTCAACACAATCGTGTCTTCATCAATAATTTCACGAACACATGCGCTGAGGTATTCCGGTGTAATCACATTTTCTGTGGGTTCTTCTAAACGAAGATTCTCTGCTTTATTTTCCTCATGAATTGCAGTAATTTTCTCTCTGCGGCTCTGGATTGTTTCTTCACATATTTGCACACTGTTAAGCTGCTCATTTAATTGTTGAAGCGCTACTTTTGTGTCTGCTTTAAAAAAACGTTTGGAAGGGATATACCATAACGGCATTTCCTCCTTCAATGGATCCATGTCAATATAATAAATTATCGCTTCTTCTGATGGTTTATTTTTCATAGGAATCCACGGCACATCGCTATCTAATACAAGGACAAAATCAGCTTCCGCCAGCAGTTCATTTTGCTCTGCAGTATTCCATTGATGACCGCAATGCATCGGATGATCCGCTGGGAAATTCATCGCATTGGATACCGATTCGATTACAGGTATCGCCAAACGGTTACTCAATTGCACAAGATCTCCAACAGCTGCCGGATTTCTTCCTAAATAAGATGTAATGATAAGTGGTTTTTTGGACCTCGTTAAATCTTCGGCTATTTCCTCGATATCTTTTGGCGGGATTGCGCTAGGAGATATCGGTTCCCAAAGATCTGTATTAATCGTTATGGGTTCAGTTACTTCTTCCATTGCTTCACGCGGACCCATCAAATAAACAGGACCTCTTGGCTCGCTTTTAGCGAATTGCAAAGCACGGTGAACGAGTTGTTTAACATTTTTACCAGTGCGAATTTCGTTATCATACTTTGAATATCCTCGCATGATTCCGCGTTGATCAAATACGTCTTGAATCCAATGAATAAACTCATTTCTACTTCCTAACAATTCATTTTCTTGCGTATACGGAGAAGCACCTGCAAAGACAAGGACGGGGATTCTTCCTTTGAAGGCATTATGAATTGCCCCCCCAATGTTTTGCGTTCCACATTCCACGTGAACCAAGACGGCTTGCGGTTCACCTGTTAGCTGTGCATAGCCATGTGCAGCACTCATCGCAACCATTTCGTGGGGACAAGTAATCAACTTAGGCAGTTTTTTATTATCTTTTTTTGCTTGCGCTAAACTCTCAATTATTGCTGGATGGTCGCTTCCCAAGTTGGCAAAAATATATGAAACCCCAGCTTCTTGTAGTGATTCTAAAAACGCCGTACTCGTTGTATACTTGCTCGGCTGTCTCTCTTTCTGCTCGTCCAGGCTTTTTAAGATTGCTGCATCCTTTGTAGTCATCACATTAAACCCCTCTCTTTACCTTCATGACAATTGTTATGATCTCTTATATATTTATAGTAACGTCACTCACTTACTTTTTCCGTTAACCTATTAACATCTTTTATCTTTTCAGTTGCTGTCGATTACTATTAGTCCACTTAAATAGAAAACGCTCTCCATTTACTAGAGAGCGCTTACATATTCTAATAGCTTTTTCGGACACCGAATAAACAGCTTACCTTCTTTTTTTATTATAAGTTTCTTTTCATTCCATTCCTTTGTAATTTTATAAATTGTTATACGCGTCAAGCCCGTGTAATTCGTTAGTTGTTGTTGATTAAGAGGGATTTCATAATGATTATTTTCACGGCAAATGCCTATCAATAAATGTGCTAACTGTTCTTCTACAGAAAGAGATTTATACTGAATAATATCGCCAAGTTGTTTTAACTTATCGATTACTGAACTATAAAACATATTCCGAACACTTTTATCTTTCATAACTAGCTCTTGAATTTTATTATATTCCAAGTAGTAAATGACTGAGTTTTCCATTGTGATAGCAGATGAAACATAACATTTACGATCTATTGATAATTCACCGAATGTTTTTCCGCTATCAACAAGTTCAAGTATCCTTTCTTTTCCTTCGAACACTTTCATGCTCATTTTTACCATGCCGTCTGCAACATAATAAAATCCAGCGCCTTTTGTTCCTTGTTCATACACCACTGTATTCTTTTTTAAAAACATTCTCTTACCTTCTTTAAGATACGAATCAAACATAAAAACCCTCCTATACGATTGGTAGAAAAGTCATTTGTAAAACACTATACATACGCAAACGATGAGGACAACTATTTGACTGAAAGTTCTAGTATATTAAATTATATTCGATTTACATACAATATTGTAGTTATCAGTATTATCTGATAAAATAAAGTAAAATGTACCAATTCTTTATGCAGTGTTTTCTATCCATTTCTTAATAGAGGTGATAACTGTTGAATGAACAGCAATATACTTGGAAAAATATTATTAATAGTGGATACGGAAAAAGGATTGATGTTAATAAAAACACTGTATTATTTCGTCAAGGTGAAATTGGTCAAGGCTTCTACTATCTTGAAAAAGGCGAAGTGAGAATCAGTCTTTTATCCAACCAAGGAAGCGAGAGGGATATCGATTATGTAATGCCAGGGGATTTACTAGGAGAACAAGGCTTTAATCATAATCCCTACTTTACCACAGCATCAAGTACTATTCCTTCAACGCTTTATTTTTTTTCAAAAAAAGATTTTGATCTTCTTTGTGTAGATATTCCAGAAGCCGCCAATATGTTGATGAATTCTTTAATAGTAAAAGTCCGGTTGTTGGCAGAGACAACATCCATTCTAAATGCACCGGCTGACTATAGACTAGCTCATCTTCTGTATAAGCTTCACTTACGAGAAAATGATTTTAAAGTAAAATTAAGCCAAGTTTCTCTAGCTCGCTTTATCGGTACATCCCGGGTTACCGTCTATAAGATAATCAATCAATGGAAAGCAGAAGAAATGATTTATTATGACCAGGGCTACATTCATTTTCTAGATATTACTAAGCTTAAGTATTTTTTAGATAACGCTCTTTATAGTTCGTCGAAATAAAAATAATCAATATAACTTTTAGACTTTGTGTCAGTATAATTGATAGGTTCACCGCGTTACTGTCTTTATAGTTTTGCAATTTCGTGGATGAATAGTTTTCATAAGGTCTCCAAAAAGCATTCTACCTTCCATCCAAATCGCTAAATACTTGCTTTCCTCTACAAAAAAATCTTCCATTCAGCTGAATTGGAAGATAATTTCGTGTCTATTTATAGGTAAACATGCTGGGAAAGATTACGATCCCAAGTAGTTTTAGTTCTCGCATGGACTAATGTCTCTCCGTGCTGTAGCAATTGCAATCGATCACTAGGCAGTTTTTTTTGATCCCACTCTGCCAGCAGTCGATTCAGTGCTTCTTCTGTCGTATCGTCCGCTAAACGAAAAGCCCCGTAATGCATCGGTATAAAAATCTTTGCGTCTACATCAAGAAAAGCCTGCACTGCTTCTTCAGGCGTTACATGCTGTGTACCCATAAACCATTCTGGTTCGTACGCTCCAATCGGCATAAGGGCATAGGTGATATCTGGGAATCTCTCTCCAACTTCACGGAAGCCTTGAAAATATCCACTGTCTCCTGCAAAGTAGATCGCATCGTTCTCTTGCATCCCTTCGGCTAAAGCCGCTTCAGAACGTTTGATTACCCACCCTCCCCAATGGGACGAATTCGTGTCAGACAGCGTGCGACGATTCCAGTGCTGAGCAGGCACAAAGTGGAATTCAACGGAATCAATCTTGACATATCCCCACCACGGCAGCTCATGTACAATTTTTCCAGGCATTATCTTTTGCATTTTACGACCGAAACCTTCTGGTACGAGAACGGTTGGCGAGCCTTTGAGTTTTTTCAACGAGGGAACATGCAGATGATCATAATGCGCATGTGAAAGTAAAATAACATCTATGGACGGCATTTCTTCCAAAGCAATGCCCGGTTCTTCAAGTCTTGGACTGAACCCCATTTTTTTTGCCCATACAGGATCCGTTACAATCGTCAGCCCAGCGATTTGCAGTAGGAATGTCGAATGGCCAATCCATGTAAGCGTTGTTTCGTTTTTATTACTTCTCAAAAATTCCTGTTGTTTACATTCTGCCTGGCCGATCCGATAACTTTGATCTTTTTTCTTTCCCATTCGCTCTTTTTTCCAACTTATAACATCTTTCAGTGAACTGATTGTTGCTGTTGGATCTGAATTTTGATATTTTTTTCGAGCCACTAATAATCACTCCTTCTTATCCTTAATTTTGTAGGACAAGTGTTTAAACTATATATAAAAAAGAACGTCGATTTCTTAACGTTCTTTCATCGTTCGTATTACATCTCCGGTGGACCTACGCGAAACCTTATGTGTCAATATATACAGTATTGTTTGTATACCTAAATAAAAATCTTTAAAAAAATAATCTAAGTCCGTGTCTTCCCAGCTGCTTTATACATGTTTCAAATGGATCTTTATGGTTAATTAACAAGCATAATATTAAATATCTGTTCCTAGCGTCAAACCTCCATCAACAACAATTTCAGTTCCATTACAATAAGCGCTCTGATCGGAAGCAAGAAAAGCAATTACATTGGCAATATCATTCGCCTTTCCCATTCTCCCTAAAGGGATGGCATCACGATCTAAATTTAATGTATTGTTACTGACCATATCTGTCTCAATAACACCTGGATGGACTACATTTACTCTAATTCCCTTTCTGCCTAATTCTATTGCAGCTGATTTCGAAAGGTTGGAAACTGCTGCCTTTGTAGCGGCATAAGCTGCGGATTGATTAATTGGTGCAAAAGAAGATATGGAAACATTATTGATAATTGACCCATTTTGTTGTTTTTGCATAAATGGAGCAACTGCCTTTATTCCTCTAAAAACCCCCAACTGATTCACATTGATTAATTCTTGAAAGTCTTCAACGGTAGTATCTAATATTGGTTTTTTCATAAAAACTCCAGCATTATTAACAAGTACATCCACCTTTTTATAAGTAGAAATAATAGAGTTCACAGCAGATATCCAATCTTCTTCCTTCGTTACATCTAATTGTAGCGGAAGGCATTTATCCTCTCCAATTTCTAATGAGAGAGCCTTCACTTTTTCTATATCCCTTGCGCCTAAGGCAACTTTTGCTCCAAGTGATGCTAAATGTTTCGCTATGTCCCTTCCCTGCCCCCTATTTGCTCCAGTTACTAACACAACTTTTCCTGTTAAATCAGGCATAACTAATTCCCCTTTACAGTAAAATACATTTTAATTTTTCAAAAACTTATATTAATATTCGCAGCATCTTAACAAAGAGATTAACTATGTCCATACTAACATAAATTCATAGAATAAAAGGATACCGCACGTAAGATATTCATGATGACAATAATTCAGTATCTCATTACTACAACAGTAAACGAGTGGAAAAGTTCCTGTTGTTATACAGATGATATATACGATAATTTATCGGAACAAACAAGTGAGGATTTTAAAATATAACTATGTATTTACAGAAAGTATATCTAAAAAAAACAAAAATGACCACAAACGCTATTATATCAACGTTTGTGGTCTTCTTTGATTTTCTTATCGTATTCCATTTTTACTCAAAAACGTCCCAGGAGGGATTCGAACCCCCGACCGACGCCTTAGAAGGGCGTTGCTCTATCCAGCTGAGCTACTGAGACAAACACCTGAATAACTCAGGCACAAGAACTATTATAGGCATGACTTAAATAAAAGTCAACACTATATTTTATTTTTCTAAAACTATTTGATCTACTAGATGATTTTGCATAGTATAAAAGTTGACTGTGTACTTTTCTCCTGTCTCAATCACCGCATATGTTGCTTCCCTGCCGCCGCGTGGCTGTGTTGTGCTGCCAGGATTGACGAATAATATACCGTTGATCAGTTCCGCTCCATATAAATGAGAATGGCCGAATAACGCGACGGTCGCTTGCTGTTCGGCTGCCGCATAAGAAAGTGTCAGTAAAGAGCGCTTCACGTCATGTTCATGGCCGTGTACAGCAAATACTGATTCATCCCCTATTTTCACTAACAGAGAGGCTGGTAGACGGCTGTCGAGGTCGCAGTTGCCTCGAACACAATGTAAATCTGCAAGCAAGGGATGATCTGCTGCTAATTCGCTATCTCCACAATGAAACATAGCATCTGCAGGCAAAGCGGCAATCTGTTGAACAGTTGCCGTATCGCCATGTGAATCACTTAATACAATAATTTTCATTCATTATCACCTAAACTTTTAAGGAATTCTGGAAGTTGTTCTTTTAACTGGGCTAACGCCGCACCCCGATGAGAGATTGCGCTTTTTTCTTCGGCTGTCAACTGAGCCATCGTCTTCTCTTTTTTTGGCACATAAAATACAGGATCATAGCCGAAACCGTTTATGCCTTGTCTTTCTGCCGTAATAACCCCCTCACAGCTGCCAGAGAAAGTCGTTGTTTCTACACCAGGCCCAGCAATCGCCAACACACATCTAAAACGCGCCTGACGATCAGCTGCAGGCAGATCAGAAAGATTTTCCAGCAACTTATCGATATTCGCTTCATCGTTTGACGGTTCGCCCGCATAGCGTGCAGAGTAGACGCCTGGCTCTCCTTTTAGGGCGTCTACCTCCAATCCGCTGTCGTCTGCTATGACCACCTTATCGAGCATGTTCGCTACCGTTTCGGCCTTCAAGATCGCATTCTCCGCAAACGTCGTGCCCGTTTCTTCCACATCGATTGATTCGTCTAGATCCTGTAAAGTAAAAACCTTAATTCCAAGAGGGCTAAACAGCACCTCAAAATCCTTCGCTTTTCCGCGGTTATTTGTCGCAATCAATACTTCTTTCATTGTGCATCGCCTGCCCGCTGTCCGACTTTATTCGCTAGCTCCCCTAACGTTTCTTTTTGAATCTTGATCAACCGTTCGATTCCCTGTTCTGCAAGTGTTAATAGGTCATTCATCTCTGCTCGTGAGAACGTAGCTTCTTCCCCTGTACCTTGGAGTTCGACAAATTGTCCTTCTCCTGTCATTACGACATTCATATCGACGTCTGCCGATGAATCCTCTACATAGTCAAGATCCGTAATGAGTTGTCCGTCCGCAAGCTTACCAACGCTTGTAGCCGCTAGAAAATCACGAACCGGGAAAGTCGGCAATTGCTTTTCGACCTGCAATTTATTCGCAGCAATCACTAACGCAACAAACGCGCCGGTAATGGAAGAAGTCCGTGTGCCGCCATCAGCTTGGATCACGTCACAATCAATCCAAATCGTCCGTTCACCGATTGCATCCAAATCTACAACCGCACGTAAAGCACGGCCGATCAAACGTTGGATTTCCATTGTGCGGCCGCCTACCTTACCGCGAGAAGATTCACGGATTGTCCGCTGTCCTGTTGCCCGCGGAAGCATGGAATACTCCGCTGATATCCAGCCTTTTCCGCTGCCTCGTAGAAATGGTGGTACCCGATCTTCAATCGTAGCCGTACAAATCACTTTCGTATTTCCAACTGAGATCAACACCGAGCCTTCCGGGTGGATTAAATAATCTTTCTCTATCGTCACTGTACGAATATCTTCAGTTGTTCTGCCATCATGTCGCATGCTATTTCCTCCGTTATGTACCATTTTTATTATTTTGTCCATATAAATAAACATTCAACCTATCTTACCATAAGAACAGTAAAAACCCGAAAACGAGTAACTGTTTTCGGGTGAATTCCGCTATTCTCAAAACTGTATCGTGCGTACATCCGGTTTCTGAATGCTCAGCCAATCTTCAACGATTAACTGAAACTTTTCTTTTAAACCGGTCGTATAGAAAATCGGTTCTACTGCGGAGACAGACAACATCTGCTGCTTGCGTAAAATACTTTCAACGTCCGCAACGGTTTCCACAGCAGAAGAAATAATACGCTTCTGCTGTTGGAAATGCTCTTCGATATGTTCTTGCAGTAACGGGTAATGCGTACAGCCAAGTATGACCGTATCAAACGACTCTTTGTGCAATGGCTGTAAGGTTTGATCCACAATTACTTTGGCTGCTGGAGAGCGATACTCCCCATTTTCAACGATCGGAACAAACTCAGGACAAGCCAATGAATGGACCGTTGCGTCAGGCTGCTGCATATGAATTGCTTGATCATACGCCTTACTTTTCACTGTGCCAAGAGTACCTAATACTGCAATCTCGCTAGTTTGAGACGCCTTTAAAGCCGCTCTTGCTCCTGGCTGAATAACGCCGATCACCGGAAAGTCGAATTGATGTCGGACTTCCTCTAAAGCAATCGCAGTCGCTGTATTACATGCTATCACTAACATTTTAATGCCCATATCTGCCAAACTCTTCACCATATCCATGGTAAATTCCAACACTTCCTCTGATGGTCTTGGCCCATATGGACAACGTGCATCATCGCCAATGTAAATAATGGGTTCATTCGGTAAAAACTTTCGCAACTCTCGTACGACCGTTAAACCGCCGACACCCGAATCAATAACTCCAATAGGTGCATTCACTATAATCCCTCAATCTCTAGTCATCTCTTCATGTAATTTAGCTAGCAGAGCCGAAAATTGTTCAATTTCCTGCTTATCATGATTTTTGAGTACTTCCTGCAAATACTGCTGCCTTTTTTCTATGACTTCCTCAATGATTCGTTCTCCTTCTGGTAACAAATGAACCCGAACAACCCGTCGATCTTTGTCATCGCGTACTCGTTTCACCAACTGACTGCTTTCCATTCGGTCCACCAAGTCCGTTGTCGTACTGAATGCCAAAAACATTTTATTGGATAAGTCACCGATCGTCATATCTCCGTGCTCCAGCAGCCATTGAAGAGCGCTAAATTGAGGAGGCGTTATCGTATAATTTTTTAAGATTTTACGTCCTTGCTCTTTGATGATCGCTGCAACATGCCGCAGATCTTTTTCCATCAATGCGATCCCATGCAACAGGCTTTTCTGTTCGTTCGACAAAAAATCAGCTCCCTGAAATGATTCCTGTCTTTTCATTGTACCTTTTTCAATGATGAACGCAACAGTTTTTCATGCAATCTACCAGCAGAGAGGGATTTGTGGACACCTATTGATCAAAAATACGCCAAATTTCATACGCTTTCAATAAAAATTAGTTCAAACGCAATTCACCCAACCGAAGTAATTCTACAATTGCTTGCGCCCGGCCCGATACACCAAGCTTTTGAATTGTATTCGAAATGTGATTCCGGACAGTTTTTTCACTGATCGTCAACTGCCCTGCAATTTCTTTTGTGGTAAAGTCTTCAACGAGTAAAGTAAATATTTGTCGTTCTCGATTCGTCAATAAAGAACGGTTTTGCATTTCATCCAAGATGCGCCCCTCCTCTTTACGCTTTCCACATAAGATATGTGAGCGCGGGCGCGTCTGTGTAGGCTTTTACGAGTTTTGCAAGTATACTTCCAGTTCTTCTTCCGACCATGCCACAGGCTGTCCGGACTTTCGGTTGATTTGCACGACTGTCCCCCTGCCCGTAAAGACAATTTCATCGTGTTCATTTTTCCCCATATAATGCAGATCCATTGAGCTATTTCCCATCTTGTGGGTTTTCACAAAGACCCTTAGCTTTTCGTCAAAGAAGACTTGTTTCCTGTAATCACATTGCAAATCAGCGACGATCGGAATTGTCTCCCCTTTCGGATTCATCCACTTCTCCATACAGTTCAAAGACTTAAAATATTCTATGCGTGCGTATTCAAAGTACGTAAAAACAGACGTATTATTCAAATGTCCGTACATATCCGTCTCAGAGAAACGCACCGATACTTCTGAAAAGAACTGAAAATCCTCTTTCCATTTATCCAAATCCTCAATATAGTTTGCTTTCATATCAAAATACCCCCTTATAGAAGTGAATGAATATTCATTCTTTTATTATATCAAAAAAATGGTAGACGTCAACCAACTTGGCTACGAGTGGTTGGCACTGCCTTACCTTTAATCAATCATTTTAGGACAAATAAAAGACGACTTACCTATTAGGCAAGTCGTCTTGTTTTGATATTAGTCTACTTGATGGTCACTTCCGAAGAAGTTCTTGAACATCTGAATTGTTGTTGCTCTACCGATTGCACCGATAGATGTAGTCAATGGAATACCTTTAGGGCAAGCAACTACACAGTTTTGTGAGTTACCACACTCTGTGATTCCACCGTCTGACATGACTGTTGCCAAACGCTCGTCTTTGTTCATCGCACCTGTTGGGTGAGAGTTGAATAGACGAACCTGTGACATCAAAGCAGGTCCCATGAAATTCGTCTTGTCGTTTACGTTCGGACAAGCTTCCAGACATACACCGCATGTCATACACTTAGATAACTCATACGCCCATTGACGTTTACGCTCAGGCATACGTGGACCTTCACCTAAATCATACGTACCGTCGATTGGTACCCACGCTTTAATTCGCTTCAATGAATCAAACATGAATTCACGGTCCACGATCAAGTCACGGACAACTGGGAATGTACGCATTGGCTCTAGTTTAATTGGCTGTGTCAACTGATCGACTAGCGCTGTACAAGATTGACGCGGGCGACCGTTGATTACCATGGAACATGCACCACATACTTCTTCCAAACAGTTCATATCCCAGTTAACAGGTGTTGTTTTTTCACCTTTTGCGTTCACTGGATTCCGTCTGATTTCCATTAGCGCCGAAATAACGTTCATATTCGGACGGTAAGGAATCTCAAACTTTTCCATGTATGGCGTTGAAGTAGCAGTGTCCTGACGCTGAATCTCAAACACGACTGTCTTAGTTGCAGTTGCTGTTTGTTGTTCACTCACTTTGGTCAATCTCCTTTCTTCGCTGAATAATCGCGTTTACGTGGAGGAATTAGGGAAACATCTACATCTTCATACGTTATGATCGGTGCAGATACTCCGTCAAATTTCGCCATTGTTGTCTTCAAGAAGTTCTCGTCATCACGATTCGGGAACTCAGGCTTATAATGTGCACCACGGCTTTCATCACGGTTCAATGCGCCTAATGTGATAACACGAGCTAGGTATAGCATGTTTTTCAACTGACGAGTAAACATTGCGCCTTGGTTAGACCACTGTTGTGTATCCGTCATGCTGATATTTTCATAGCGCTTAAGCAACTCGACAATCTTCTCGTCAGTTTCTTTTAACTTATCATTAAAACGAACAACTGTAACATTATCAGTCATCAATTCGCCAAGCTCTCTGTGGATGACATACGCATTTTCCGTACCATCCATTTTGAGCAAGTCTTCCCATTTTTGCTGCTCTTCTTTAACTGCTTCATCATAAATAGTTTCAGGCAGTTCGTCAGCTGTACGCTTCAAGTGCTTCATATAATCGATAGCGTTTGGTCCTGCGACCATCCCGCCATAGATTGCAGATAGCAATGAGTTCGCACCTAGGCGGTTTGCTCCGTGCTGAGAATAATCACACTCCCCAGCAGCAAATAGTCCTGGAATGTTCGTCTGCTGATGATCGTCAACCCATAGTCCACCCATTGAATAGTGAACAGCCGGGAAGATTTTCATTGGCAATTTACGAGGGTCGTCCCCTGTGAATTTCTCATAAATCTCGATGATCCCACCAAGTTTGATATCCAATTCTTTAGGGTCCTTGTGAGAAAGGTCCAAATACACCATGTTCTCTCCATTGATACCTAATTTTTGGTTTACGCAGACATCAAAAATCTCACGTGTCGCGATATCACGTGGAACCAAGTTACCGTAATCGGGATACTTTTCCTCTAGGAAGTACCACGGCTTACCATCTTTATAAGTCCAAACTCGTCCACCTTCACCACGTGCGGATTCACTCATTAGACGAAGTTTGTCATCGCCAGGAATCGCAGTCGGGTGAATTTGGATGAATTCTCCGTTTGCATAATATGCACCTTGCTGATAGACGATTGAAGCTGCAGAACCTGTATTGATTACAGAGTTTGTTGATTTACCGAAAATAATTCCAGGTCCGCCTGTCGCCATGATAACAGCATCCGCTTTAAATGCTTGGATTTCCATGGTCTTTAAGTCTTGCGCTCTAATCCCACGGCAAATTCCCTCTTCGTCAGTGATGATTCCAAGGAATTCCCAGTGCTCATACTTTTTCACTAACCCTGCTACCTCGTGTGAACGAACTTGTTCATCAAGAGCATACAGTAATTGTTGTCCTGTTGTAGCACCTGCATAAGCTGTACGGTGGTGAAGTGTACCACCGAAACGACGGAAATCCAAAAGACCTTCTGGTGTACGGTTGAACATAACGCCCATACGGTCTAATAAATGGATGATCCCAGGAGCTGCTGCCGTCATTGCTTGCACTGGTTTTTGATTCGCTAGGAAGTCTCCGCCGTAAACCGTATCATCAAAGTGAATATCGACTGAGTCGCCTTCACCTTTCGTGTTAACAGCACCGTTAATGCCACCTTGGGCACATACGGAGTGGGAACGTTTCACTGGAACTAGCGAGAACAAGTCAACCGGTGTGCCAGCTTCTGCTGCTTTGATGGTAGCCATTAAACCAGCTAACCCTCCACCGACGACAATCAATCTGCCTTTTGCCATTATTGTTTCACTCCTCAATTATACATGTTTTCATAAGTTAGTTGATTAAACGAAAGCTAAAAGTGCTTGAATTCCGATTACTGAAAGTACTAAGAATACTATCATTGTAATATAAGAAACGATTTTTTGTGAATTTGGTGATTGAGCGATACCCCAAGTGACACAGAAAGACCAAAGTCCGTTTGCCAAGTGGAAAGTCGCAGATAGGATTCCAACAATATAGAATACAAGCATAAGTGGATTCGATAAGATATCCGCCATCATGTTATAGTCTACTGTTGCACCAAGAGCTTTTTGGATACGTGTTTCATACACGTGCCATGCGATGAAGATCACTAGGAATACGCCAGTAAAACGTTGCAGCGTAAACATCCAGTTACGGAATGTGCCGTAATGGTTCACGTTATATTTCGCAGAAAAAGCTATGTACACTCCATAAAAAGCGTGGAACATTAATGGAATATAGATGATGAACCATTCCAAGAATGTAACAAATGGCAAGTTGCCCATAAAGTTAGATGCAGTGTTGAATGCTTCTTCACCGCGCGTTGCAAAGTGGTTGATGACTAAGTGTTGGGCAACAAATAGTCCGACTGGAATAACACCTAACAACGAATGTAGTCGGCGCAAGAAAAAATCTGATTCTTTCGACAAGTCTTTTACCCTCCCTTATTTCTGAGATTTCCCTGACAAGAATTGCAGATTCTCTATTTAGCTGCACTTCCTCGGTATCTCTCTTCGTGGTACAATATGATAACATGTACATTGTACTCCTCTGTATGTGGCAGGTCAAGATGCTGTCTACTTTTTATAATTTATTGCGATTTTTCCGAAAACTGCTCTGATCCTGTTCATATCTATTTCCGAAAGGATTGTAAACTATTGAATACTCAACAAACACCAGCCACAAACTTTGGCTACAATCTGCTGCGGGATCATTTACTGCCCACGTTACTAGGCAAGCACGAAGACGACATATTGTATTGGCTTGGTAAAGACATGGCCAGAAAGTTTCCTATCTTGTCGCTCGATGAGTTACCCGCCTTTTTTGCAGAAGCCGGTTGGGGACAATTGGCAATTGAAAAGACTGTTAAGCAAGAAACACATTATACATTACATAATAGTAGCTTACTTGAACTTTCAGGTGGTTCTTGCTCGCTCGAGGCAGGTTTTCTGGCCGAACAGCATCAAAAGGTCAACGGCTATTTGACCGAATGTTACGGTCAGAAAATGCCCAAAGAAAATCATATTCATTTCATCGTGAAAGGTGATCCTAAATCACCCGTATAATAAGGAAGGGGCCACTTAGATTACGTGGCCACTTTTTATCATTGTTGTTGAAAATGCGCGATGAGTCCTTCTGCTACTTTTGCAGGGAGACCAGCTTCTTTTAACTGTTCAGCTGTTGCTTCGCGAATGGCTTTTACTGTTTTAAAGTGCTTAAGCAGCTGCTGTTTGCGTTTCGGTCCTACTCCCTCTATGCCATCCAACGAAGAGGTTAGTGAAGAAGCCCCTCTACGCTGTCGGTGGAAAGTAATCGCGAAACGGTGGACCTCATCTTGAATTCGTTGCAGCAGATAAAATGCCTCACTCGTTTTCTTCAGCGGTACAATCTCAGGCGGACTGCCATACAGCAATTGTGCCGTATTGTGCTTATCATCTTTCGCAAGACCTGCAATCGGAATAAACAAGCCAAGTTCATCCTCTAAAACTTCCCTAGCAATCTCCATTTGCCCTTTTCCGCCATCAATGACGATCAAGTCGGGAAGCGGGAGATGATCTTTCAGTACCCGGGTATAGCGTCTTCTAATTACTTCACGCATCGCACCGTAGTCGTCATGAGCGGCAGCTGTCTTCGTCTTATACTTTCTATAATCCTTGCGATTCGGTCTACCATCTATAAATGAAATCATTGCAGACACTGGTTCTACACCGTGAGTATGCGAGTTATCAAATGCTTCGATCCGCAATGGCGTGCTTATGGCCATAGCTTCACCTAATTCTTCACAAGCCCCGATTGTTCGTTCTTCCTGCCGTTCAATCAATTGAAACTTTGCACGCAATGCAATCGATGCATTTTTTTCAGCCAACTTCACAAGATCTTTCTTTTTCCCACGCTGCGGCACATAGACATTTGTGTTAAGCAATTGTTCAGCAAGCGTTATATCTACCGTTTCAGGCAGGAGAACTTCTTTTGGCAGCAAATGTTGTGTTTCCCCATAAAATCGGCCGAGGAACGTCAATAATTCATCTTCGGCGTCTTTATAAGCGGGAAAGATTGAAACATCGCGCTCGATCAATTTTCCTTGACGTACGAAAAATACTTGAACACACATCCACCCTTTATCCACTGCATAGCCGAAAATGTCACGGTCTGTGAAGTCATTTGTATTCACATTCTGTTTTTCCATGACGGCTTCGATATTCGTGATCTGATCGCGGTATTCTTTTGCCCGCTCAAATTCCAACTCTAAAGAAGCTTCATTCATCTTCTCCTGAAGTTCTTTTTTCATTTCTTTGTAGCCACCATTCAGGAAACGTGTAATGTCATTGACCATCTCATGATAGGCTTCTGCAGGAACTTCTTTGATGCACGGCGCCAAGCACTGGCCGATGTGGTAATATAGGCAAGCCCGAGTCGGGATATTTTGGCACTTTCGGTAGGGATAGAGGCGATCCAAGAGCTTTTTCGTCTCATGGGCTGCTGTTGCGTTTGGATAGGGACCGAAGTACTTGCCCGATTTCTTATTCACTTTGCGTGTGATGATAAGTTTCGGATGCCGTTCATTCGTTATCTTCAAATAAGGATAGGTCTTGTCATCTTTTAGCATGATATTGTACTTCGGGTCATGCTTTTTGATTAAGTTCAATTCAAGGACGAGTGCCTCGATTTCCGTATTGGTAATAATATATTCAAAGTCCTCTATTTCTCCGACCAGGCGCTGCGTTTTGCCGTCGTGTGAGCCCGTGAAGTAACTACGAACACGATTTTTCAGCACTTTGGCTTTTCCGACATAGATAATGGTCCCTTGCCGATCCTTCATTAAATAGCAGCCAGGGAGATCAGGGAGGATCGATAGTTTATGTTCAATTATTTCATTCATCATTTTCACCTACTAAAAGACCGGGTGGCTGAAGTAGCTCCCGGTCTCTTGTATTTACGCGTGTTTTTCAACTAGTTGTGCAAGTGCTTCCTTCGGTTGGAATCCTACAACCTTCTCCGCTACTTCTCCATCTTTAAATAGAAGGAGAGTTGGAATGGACATAATTCCAAACTGGCTTGCTGTTGCTTGGTTATCGTCCACGTTAACTTTAACGATATTCGCTTTACCTTCAACTTCACCTGAAAGTTCTTCTAGCACTGGAGCGATCATTTTACAAGGACCACACCAAGGTGCCCAAAAGTCTACAAGTACTACGCCTTCTTTAACATTTTCAGCAAAATTCGCATCTGTTGCATTAATAATTGCCATCTGTTATTGCCTCCTTTTAAATACGACTATATTCGCATTATATCATGGAGGTTTCATAGGGGCTAAACAAATGCTTATAACGCCTTTTGATTAGCTAGCTTTTAATTTCTTTATTTCTTCAATCATGATTGGAATGATTTCAAAAATATCTCCTACAATACCATAGTCTGCAATTTTGAAAATATTCGCTTCTGGATCTTTATTGATCGCGACAATAACTTTTGAGTTTGACATCCCGGCAACGTGCTGGATTGCACCTGAAATACCCGCTGCGATATATAGATCTGGAGTGACGACCTTACCTGTTTGACCAATTTGCAACGAATAATCACAGTAATCCGCATCACACGCACCACGTGAAGCACCAACTGCCCCTCCAAGGAGGTTAGCCAACTCTTTCAACGGCTCGAATCCTTCTGTTCCTTTTACGCCGCGTCCACCTGCTACAATGACTTTCGCTTCTGACAAATCCACACCTTCTGTAGACTTTCGAACAACGTCTTTGATCACTGAACGTAAATTGGTAATTTCGACACTTTTCGCAGATACGTCGATTGTACGGCTTGCATCGTGTTCAAGTGGCTCGATGTTGTTCGGACGTATGCTGATGAACAACAAACCTTCTTTAATTTCCACTTTTTCAAACGCTTTACCGGAGTAAATTGGGCGGATGAATTCTGCATCATCGCCTTCTCCTTCGATTTTTGTCACGTCTGAAATCAATCCAGATGCTAGTTTACTAGCGATTTTGGGAGATAAGTCTTTCCCCATTGCCGTGTGACCAAAGACAATCCCCTCTGGTGATTCATCTTCATATACAGCCATGAATGCCTGTCCGTATCCATCAGATGTATAATGCTTCAAATGTGGGTGCTCCACCGTAACCACACGGTCCGCTCCATAATGAATCATTTCTTCCCCTAATGACTGGACTTGGTCTCCTATTAAGACAGCGACAACTTCCCCGCCGCCTGATATTTTCTTTGCTGCAGCAACCGTCTCAAATGACACGTTACGCAGTTCGCCATCGCGTGCTTCACCTAAAACCAAAATTTTCTTTGACATAATGTAGTCCCTCCTAATACAGTTCTATGAGAATTAAATTACTTTCGCTTCAGAATGCAATAATTTCACGAGCTCAGCTGCTTGATCTGCTGGTTCACCTTCAAGGATACGTCCTGCCGCTTTTTCAGGTGGTAAGAAAACGTCTTTTGTTTCTGTCTTCGCTTCCACATCGTCTTCTTCCAAGTCTAAATCATCGAACTCCAACTCTTCTAATGGTTTCTTCTTTGCTTTCATAATTCCTGGCAGAGAAGGGTAACGAGGTTCGTTGAGTCCTTGCTGAGCTGTTACAAGAAGTGGCAAAGAAGTTTCAATTGTTTCAGAATCCCCTTCTACGTCACGTACAACTGTTACATTGGTGCCGTCCACCGTTAGTTCTGTAATTGTCGTTACATAATTAATACCTAATAATTCCGCTACACGAGGACCAACTTGTCCTGAACCGCCGTCAATTGCTACGTTACCTGCAAGAATGATATCTGCATCCTTATCTTTCAAGTAATCTGCAATTATTTTAGCAGAAGTAAATTCATCCACTTCATCGATGTCATCTTCAACGTTGATCAAGACCGCTTTGTCTGCGCCCATAGCTAATGCAGTACGCAATTGCTTCTCAGCATCTTCTTCACCGATTGAAATGACCGTTACTTCACCGCCATGTTCGTCGCGGAGTTGAATCGCTTCTTCCACAGCGTACTCATCGTATGGATTGATGATGAATTCTGCGCCGTCTTCTGAAATAGCACCGTTTGAAATCGAGATTTTTTCTTCCGTATCAAATGTTCTTTTTACTAATGCATAAATGTTCATTAATAGAACCTCCTATTCAATAATTACTTTCCAGTAAATGCAGGTTGACGCTTTTCAATAAATGCTTGAATACCTTCTTTTGCATCTTCTGATACAAACACTTCACCGAATGATTTAGCTTCTGCTTCCACTCCATCATAGAAGGACTGGTCTTTTGAATACTTTAGCATCTGCAAAGCATGCTTTACTGCAATCGGGCTTTTCAGTGAAATTTTCTTTGCCAATTTCAATGTCTTGCTTGAAAGTTCTTCATCGGAGTACGCATGATTGGCAAGCCCCCACTTAACAGCTTCTTCACCTGAAATAGGATCACTTGTCAGCATGATTTCTGCTGCTTTTGCGACACCGACCAATCGGGGCAGCCGTTGGGTCCCTGCGAAACCGGGAATAAGCCCTAACTGAAGCTCAGGCAAACCAAGCTTCGCACTTTTTGTAACCAACCGGATATGGCATGCCATAGCTAATTCTAAACCGCCGCCTAGAGCCGCTCCATGTATGGAAGCGATTACAGGTTTCGGAAAATTTTCTAAGCGTTCAAACACTTGCTGTCCTTTGCCAGCAAGCTTAGCGAACGCTTCGCCTGATTCCACTGTCGTAAACTCTTTAATGTCCGCACCTGCGGAGAAAAACCGACCTTCTCCGTAGAGAACGACCACTCGTACATCGGGGTCATTCTCTACTTCGGTTAACAGTTGATCCACTTCTTCAATTATTTTAGAAGATAGTGCATTCGCTGGTGGGTGGTCGATTTTTGCTAATGCAACATGTCCGTCTTTTTCCAATTTAATCAACGCCATCTAGTACATCTCCTTCAAAAAATGTTCTTTTACCGTTGTTGATAACCGCGCAATAACATATTACTCACTTTGGGTGCCAGACTGATCAAATCGTACTTTTGTTCATTCATTACCCAAGAAGTAATGGTCTCATCCATTGTACCGAAGAGCATTTGCCGAGCTAGACGTAAATCGAGTTCAGAAGACAACTCATTTTTCTCTACCCCTTCTTCCAGCAGCTGATCCAGCAAGATCATGTACTCTTTCAATACATTGTTGATCTGGAATCGTAGATCTTTGTTTGACTGTCTTAGTTCCAGCTGTGTGACAATCGCCAGATGAGGATCGTTTTGTAATACCCTAAAATGGTTTTCTACTACTTGAAGTAATTTTTCACTGATAGAAAGATCTTTTGTAAGTATCTCGTTGATGTTTTCTACAAAAATCGCCATTTTTTCTCTGAAGACAGAGATGAGGATATCTTCCTTATTTTTAAAATAAAGATAGATGGTTCCGTCTGCTACTCCGGCTTCCTTCGCAATTTTCGAGACTTGCGCTTGGTGGTATCCATTTTCTGCAATTACGATCACTGCAGCGTCTACAATTTGTTTATATTTAGGTTTTGTTCGTTTAATTTTGTTTCACCACCAAAAAAGAAAATATGAATGATGATTCATTCATATTTTCATAATAATAAACTTTTCAGTTAGAGTCAAGCTTTTTGTTATGAACTTTTTAAAGTGTCTTGGACTTCTGTTTGTTTTTTTCTTTCTTCTTCTACTAATGAACGACGTAAAATTTTGCCAACTGCAGTTTTCGGCAAATCATCCCGGAATTCATATTTCTTAGGAACTTTGAATGCGGCAAGTTGTTTCCTACAATACGTATCCAAATCTTTTTCTGTAACCGATTGACCATCCTTCAAGACAATATACGCCTTCACTGTTTCGCCACGATATGGATCTGGCACGCCAGCTACGATACATTCTTGAATGGCAGGGTGTTCATAGAGCACTTCTTCGATTTCACGTGGATAGATATTGAAACCACTTGCGATAATCATATCTTTTTTGCGGTCTACAATATAGAAGTATCCGTCCTCATCCATATACCCTAAATCACCTGTCAAAAACCAGCCGTCACGGAAAGCTTCAGCCGTATCATCCGGTCTATTCCAGTAACCAGTCATTACTTGTGGACCTTTTACCGCGATTTCTCCAATCTCTCCGACAGGCAATGATTCCGAAGAGCCAGGACCTAAAATGCAAGCATCGGTATCCGGCCAAGGCACACCAATGGAGCCTCTTTTCTCTAGCCCATCCCAAACAAAATTCGCTAAAGCAACCGGTGAAGTCTCCGTCAGTCCGTAACCTTCTACCAGCTTTCCGCCTGTCACCTGTTCGAATTTCTCTTTCACTTCGATAGGCAAGGAGGCTGAACCACTAATACATGCTTTGATTGATGACAAATCATATTTTGACAAATCCGGATGATTTAAAAGACCGATATAAATCGTCGGAGCGCCTGGGAAAAGTGTCGGCTTTTGTTTATCAATTTCTTTCAAAGCCGTTTTAAAATCGAATTTAGGTACCAATACCATCCGATGGCCCTTCATAACCGCAAAGATTAAGACGGTCGTCATACCATAGACATGGAAGAACGGCAAAATTCCCATGATCGTTTCTTTTCCTTCTTCTGTTTCATACAGCCAGGCGTTACACATCTCTGTATTACTGATCAAATTAGCATGCGTCAGCTCTACGCCTTTCGGTGGCCCTGTTGTTCCTCCAGTATATTGCAATAATGCAATATCATCTTTTTCAAAAGTAACATGAATCAGATCAGCTTTCGTCGATTTCATTATTTCTGTATAAAGATGATGGATCCCCCGATGTTCCACCTTAACGGAAAGACCATGTTCTTTCTTCTGAATGAATGGGTAGATGACATTTTTAGGGAAGGGTAAATAGTCTTTGATACCTGTCACGATGATGTGTTCTAAAGAAGTGTCTTTCCTGATTTTCGAGATTCTTGGAAACAAAATGTCAAGCGAGATAATAACCTTTGCTCCCGAATCTGCCATTTGGTAGGTTAATTCACGCTCAGTATACAACGGGTTTGTCTGAACGACAATACCACCTGCATAGAGTATACCATAATACGCCACGGCACCTTGCGGACAGTTAGGCAACATAATCGCCACCCGATCTCCTTTTGCAACCCCAAGCTTCTGCAAATACGTCGCAAACTTCAAAGCAGACTCATGAAACTCTTGAAATGAAACATCTTTCCCCATAAAGTGGATTGCCGTTTTATTGGGATATTTCTTACTGGACCTAGTAAGATAGTCTTGCAATGGAATTTGTTCATATTCCAAAGTCGTCGGAATTTCAGGGGGATAAGCGGACAACCAAGGTTTTTGTGTCATCTTCACAACTCCTCTACATGTAGTTAATTGTTTGAATATTCCTTGTTCATTAGTATATCGATAAATCTTTTAGTTTACAAGATAAATATGAAAGCGCTTTACTCTCCTGTTGAATTAAGAGCTATTTTAAATGGTTTGTCTACGTTAATTGCGAATTATGACTAGACAGACAAGAGCCCTTGCTTTTCATTCTATTAGGTGCAAGTGGTTTTTATGACTAACTTTACTACTTGGAGGGACTATCTGATAAGTTGATTAATTAATAGTTCACATGTTTTTTGTAATTTTTATTTTAAATGCAACAAAAATAAAACGAATGCAACCGATGGGTTCTTTTGGCCAAGTGAGTGCGGCATGAGTGTATCCATGGGGATTTGCCCGGAAGGCGGGGCGACTCTGGGAGGATCAGCGTAACAGGTGAGACCGCCAGGGAGCTTGCGACGGCGGGCTCACCGCGCGCCCTCCAGAACGCGTCCCCGTCTGGAGGGCAAATCCCGAGCAACACACCTTTTCCTCCACACTTTCGTTCTTTTTGCAAAACAGGACATGAATTATTTGGAGTGAAGCAAAAACACGCCAAGACAACTGTCAAGGCGTGTTTTTGAAGAGCCAATATACCCCTATTAGAACGAAAAGTATACAGACCGCGAATAAAATTTTAATCAATCTTTCCATAATACGCTATCTCCTAAGATATACTGGCTCCTATAACAAAGGACAGACCAACCGAAATACAAAGGGAAATGAAGCCGACCGAACGATTATCTGCTTGAATCTCTTCATCCACTTTGAATTTTGGCGTCAGGAACTCGAACAAAAGGTAGGCAAAGATGAGCAATGTAAAGCCATACAACCCCCAGCCCATCATTTGCGGCAAGCTATTATGCTGCTCAATGGAATAGCGAAAAATATTAGCCACTCCAAAGATTTTCCCGCCCGTTGCCATAGCAACCGACAGATTACCTTTTCGAATTTCTTCCCAGTTTTTATATTTTGTTACGATTTCAAATAAAACCATGGAGACGATCAGACATAGAACGACGACACTGAAGTAACCTGCAGTCTCTACTAATGGATGACCCCAAAAACCAGTATTATTCATGTATTCGGCACCTTCTTTATGTTCTCTTGCATGTCATACGGTTCAGGCAGCCGAAAAGTTTCATTTTATTTTAATTCTACGATTGTAACACCGTGACCGCCTTCTCCCGCCTCGCCAAAGCGATAGGAATTGACGCGGGAATGTTTTTTCAAATACTGTTGGACACCTTTTTGCAGTGCGCCTGTCCCTTTTCCATGAATGATTGAGACTTGATGATAATTGGACAACAATGCATCATCAATATATTTTTCCGTTCGCGCAATCGCATCTTCATAACGCTCCCCGCGCAGATCTAGTTCCAGTTTTACATGACCTGAACGCCCCCGGACGGCTGCAGAGGTCACTTGTTTCTTCTCTTTCTCAGGTTTTACATATTCCAAACCTAATTCCGGCAACTTCATTTTCAAGATTCCTATTTCGACGACCCATTCTTTATCCGAGACTTTCTCAACGAGCGTACCCTTTTGTCCGTATGCCAGCACTTTTACCTCATCGCCCTTTTGCAATGGACGAGGAGCTGCTTTTGCCTTGATGGCTTTCTTTTTCTTTTCAGCAGGCGTAGCACTTTCAAGCCGTTTTCTCGCTTCAATTAGTTCGTGTTCTTTCACACTTGCCCCTGCATTCATTCGTAACGCACGTAAGTCAGAAATAACGGCTTCAGATTCGGATTTTGCTTTTTCCACGATCTTTTTCGCCCGTTCTTTTGCAGCTTCCGTCAAGCGCTCTTTCTGTTCTTCAAATTCTGCCAGCTTCGCATTCAATTCCTTCTTTAATTGTTCTGTTTCAAGAAGTAAATCATGCGTGCGTTCAGCATCTTTTTCAGACTGCACCCGACTGGTCTCTAGAGAAGCAATCATCGAATCCACTTCGCCGCGATCCTCACCTGTAAACCCTTTTGCTCGATCAATAATATGATTATGCAAACCGAGTCGTTTCGATATTTCGAACGCATTGCTTCGACCGGGAACGCCGATCAGCAGACGATACGTAGGGCTTAATGTATCGATATCGAATTCCACGCTGGCATTTGCGACACCCGGACGATTATAGCCATACGCCTTTAGTTCAGGATAGTGAGTCGTTGCCATTACACGCGCGCCGCTGCCATGCACTTCATCCAAAATCGAAATGGCCAGTGCTGCTCCTTCTTGAGGATCTGTCCCTGAGCCTAGCTCGTCAAATAATAGTAATGACCGGTCATCGAACTTCTTCAAAATGTCTACGATATTGACCATATGAGAAGAAAATGTACTCAAACTTTGCTCGATAGACTGCTCGTCTCCAATATCGGCATAAATCGAATCAAAGACCGCAATTTCAGAACCGTCCAATACAGGGATTGGCAGTCCAGATTGGGCCATCAGTGTACATAAGCCCACGGTTTTTAGTGTAACTGTCTTACCTCCTGTATTCGGTCCTGTAATGACGATTGTCGTGATATCTTGGCCGAATTCAATCGTATTGGCAACCGCTTCTTCAATTGGCAACAGCGGATGACGCGCTTTTGTAAGACGCATATACCCGTCTGCGTTTACAGCAGGTTTGGTACATTTATTCGCCGTTCCATACTTCGCTTTCGCCAAGATCACATCAATTTCCGCCAATAGCTGCACTAACGTAAAGAGGTCATGTGCCACTTCCCGGACACTGGCGGATAATGCGAGCAAGATCTTCTCGATTTCTTCCTGCTCTTTCACTTTTAAACTGCGGATTTCATTATTCGCTTGAACGACAGCGTCCGGCTCGATAAATAAAGTCTGACCTGAAGAAGACATGTCGTGAATAACACCGCCATAATGCGAGCGATATTCTGCCTTGACAGGGATAACATACCGATCGTTACGGATTGTTACGATTGCATCGGACAGCATTTTCGCTGCATTCTTCCCTCTCGTATAACTTTCAAGCCGTTCGCGCACTCGACTTTCTTGCACGCGTAAGCTTTGACGAATCGATCGCAATGCCGAAGAAGCACTATCAACTACTCGTCCATTATCATCAATCGCGGCATTGATCTCATGCTCAACACCCGTCAAAATCGGCATTGCTTCTTTGCGGGCAATTAAATGAGGAATGTTAATTTCTCCTTCTGCAGTTACAGCCTCCAAGAACTGGCGTAAGATTCGGCTTGCACGTATAGTATCCGCAATTTCCACAAGCTCCATAGCACTCAGCATTCCGCCGATTTGCGCACGTTTCGCATGTGGTCGGATGTCATGAATTCCCCCCATCGGGACATTCCCTCGAATACGTAACAAAGCAAGTCCCTCATCCGTTTCTTCCAATAAACGCCGAACATCTTCCAGTTCACGTGAAGGCGTAAGTTGTTCTACGTGTGCTCTTCCCGCTACTGATGTACAGTGCGTCGCGACTTGCTGAATTATTTTATTAAATTCAAGTGTTTTTAAGACACGTTTTTCCAACGTCTCACACTTCCTTTCATCTGCGTATCACGTTCTTGATGAATGTTTCAAGCGGCCAAGTATTGATGACCATCTCAGCTGGAAGCCATGCCTTTTGAGCATACTCTACACCAATAGGCATATAGTCAAGCTGTTCGGTCGCATGTGCATCCGTATTGATCGCAATGTTCACACCCGCTTCTTTCGCTTGAATCAAATATTCTGTACGCAAATCCAAACGATAGGGACTCGCGTTCAATTCTAATATTTTACCGTACTCGCTCGCCCATTTGATCAATTGATCCATATCGGGATTATAACCTTCCCGCTGACCAATGATCCTGCCTGTCGGGTGCGCAATCATATGGACAAGGGGATTTTTGCAGGCAGAATGCAGGCGCTCCATAATTTGCTCTTGCGGCTGATTGAAACTCGAATGAATCGATGCAATGACGAAATCCAATTGCTCTAGAATTTCATCTTCAAAATCCAATGTTCCGTCTGGCAAAATATCCATTTCCGTTCCGCAAAAAACTTCAATATCATCATATTTCGCACTCACTTCACGGATTTCTTCTATCTGCTTCAGCAATCGTTCAGGTGTCAGACCATTTGCTACTTTTAAATAATGAGAATGATCGGTGATTACCATATGGGAATAGCCTTTTGCCCGACACGCCTCCACCATTTCTTCTATAGAATAGCCGCCGTCTGACCACGTCGTATGCATATGCAGATCCGAACGAATCTGATCAGGCATGACAATATTTGCGATTTCATCGGCGCGCTCAATCTCTGTACCGTCTTTTCGAATACTCGGCGGAATAAAAGGTAAGTCGAAATGTGCGAAAAATTCTTTCTCGCTTTTGAAAGTCTGAACATTTCCTGCCTCATCTTCTACTCCATATTCACTGATTTTCAGCTTTTTACTTTTCGCGAGCTGCCGCATCCGAACATTATGTGCTGCAGAACCAGTGAAATGATGGAGTGCAGTGGCAAATTGGGCTTCTGTAACAAAACGGAAATCCGCATCAATCGGTTTTTCTGTGTCGAGTGAAATAGAAAGCTTAGCATCACCTGCTGCGATGATCTTTTCAATCGGCAATACGGAAAGAATTTTTTCACGCACTGTTTCCGGTTTTTCCGTCACGATGATCCAATCCACGTCAGAACTTTCTTCTTCACGTCTGCGGTAACTGCCGGCAACTTGAAACTTATCGACTTCTTTAATCAGTTCCAATTCCGCTTCAACAATATTTACGACTTTTTCTACTTGCCAAATCGGCGTCTTTCCGGAGCGTTCCGCAAGCAATTCGATTTCACGTAATAGGTTTTCTTCTGTCTTCTTGCCAAAACCAGGCACTGTACTCACCTGTTTTTCTTCGCATGCTTTCCGAAGCGATTCCACCGAATCAATATTCAACGCCTCTCTTAATTTGGCGATCTTTTTCCCACCAAGTCCCGGTATGTTCAGCAAAGGAATTAACCCTTTTGGCACTTGGTCTTCCAATTCTTTTAGCACTTCGGATGTGCCGTTTTCCATCAAATCGGTAATGACCGCACCTGTTCCTTTTCCGATTCCTTTCAATGACAGGATATCGTCCATTTCGGATAAACTTCTTGTATCTAATTCAAGTACAGAAGCCGCCTTTCGGAAAGCCGCTACTTTAAAGTGGTTTTCTCCAAGCAACTCCATATAGAGTGCAATTTTTTCAAACGTGCGAATGATTGTCTTTTTATTCAAATCGTTACCCTCCCTACTCTGTTAAAAAAGCTTCCACGCTAACGGGAAGCTGTCAGTTCATATGTACACTGCTTACAGACGGGCGTTAACCCATATACACAAACCACCAATTTTTGATGGCCGATGAGATGACCGGCGTATGTTCGAACATCGCTTTTGCCAGCAAGGAATGGCGCAAGGAATTTTGAATGACCTCAATTGGTAAAATCGCCAAAACGGATAAAAAGAAAAAGATAATGAAATAAAATTCAATAAATCCGAGACCAGCGCCAAGTAAACGTGCACCGAAACCAAGAACAGGCAAATGCTTCAAAAAGTCCAACATCGAGCCAATTAACTGTAATACCAGCTTGACTGCGACAAAAATGAATATAAATGCGATGAGCCGATAAAACGTCATATCCAAGTCTAAGTGATCAAATGTCCAACTAAGTTTCGAATCAGCCGTAGCCCCAGGATACGGAATCCACAAGATGAGCTTCTCCGCTAATTGTTTGTAATACATATACGCAACGATAATCGACACGATCAGTCCAAGCATATGGATCAGCTGGACGATCAACCCACGTCTGAAGCCCGTGATCAAACCGCCGACTAACAAGAAAATTATCAGTAAATCAACCATTTTTCGCCTCTCAACCCTTCAACTTTTTCACTTCTTCTTCTAATTGCTGTACGGTTTCTTCCAGTTTTAAATAGTCATGCACACTATTAACAGCAGTCAAAACAGCTATTTTTGTACTGTCCAAGTAAGGATTGCGTTTACTGATTTCCCGCATTCTCTCATCAACGAGCGAGGCAACATGACGTACATGATTAGACGTTTCCGTGCCAACGATTGTATAGGTTTGTCCATAGATTCCAACTGCCACTCTTGTCTTTTCTTTGTCCGCCACTATTCCGCCCTCCTCTGAAAAACCCTGTTAATAATCATACCATGAATAACAATTGGTTGTGAATCAATTATGCCTCATATCTACATTCTCTCAACTATTTTAAATGGTTCTGTTCATTATGCACTAGCTTTTCAGGTATACTAAGTAGAAAATCCTTTCAGGAAGTGAGTGAACGATTTAGTGAGTAACCAAGTCATCGTCCTTAATGAAAATGAAATGCCTAAAGTTCTGAATTTCTACGAGCAAAATAAAATTACACGCAATGCACCAGGCGTGATTTTCGCTGCAAAGACAGCTGATACTTCCATCACAGCATATCGATCCGGCAAAGTGCTGTTTCAAGGGGCTGGTGCCGATCGAGAAGCTGCACGCTGGTCCCCTTCCCTAACTCCATCAACGGCTGCTAAAACAAAAAGTTCTGCAGCAAAAGGTGATGTCTTGCCCGAGAATTTCGCTACTTTGTCTGTAATAGGTTCAGACGAGACTGGAACAGGCGACTTTTTCGGTCCAATTACGGTAGCTGCCTGTTTTGTCAGCCGTGATAAAATAGAACTGGTCCGCGAACTAGGAGTGAAAGATTCGAAACAGCTGACGGATGTCTATATGCAACAAATCGCAGAGGACTTGAAACAGGTTGTCCCACATTGTGTGCTGACCCTCGATAATGACAAATACAATGAAATCCAAAAAAAAGGCTGGTCACAAGGAAAAATCAAAGCCGTACTACACAACCAAGCGATTCAACAAGTTCTCGAACAAATGCAGCCTGAGTTGCCCGAATATATTTTAATCGACCAATTTGCCGAACGAAGAATTTACTACAATCATTTAAAAAATGAGTCGACAATCATTCGTGACAAAGTGTTATTTTCGACAAAAGCAGAGAATTTGCATGTATCCGTAGCAACGGCATCCATTCTAGCACGTGTGGCTTTCTTGGAAGAAATGGATCGGCTGAGTGCCAAGGCAGGAGTTACGCTGCCAAAAGGTGCCGGTCCGAAAGTCGACCAAATCGCTTGTCAGATCATACGTAAAAAAGGCGAACCGTTTTTACATTCCATCACGAAAGTGCATTTCGCCAATACACAAAAAGCATTGAAACTTGCATATAAGAAATAAGGTAAAAACACCGCAGTCCTCGTAAGAGAACTGCGGTTCATTTTTTATTAAGATCTCAATTGCGCATTAGCTTGTACTGTCAGTGCATCCAGCACTTTCTTGTGCGCATTGACTACTTCTTCATCTGTCAAAGTACGTTCAGGATCAAAGTACGTTAACGAGAAGGCCAAGGATTTCTTGCCCTCTTCAACATTTTTTCCTTCGTACAGATCGAACAACTGAACGGTCTTCAGCAGCTTGCCGCCCGCCTGCAAAATAATAGCCTGCAAGTTCGCAGCAGATGTGTCGCGATCAACGACTAATGCGATATCACGGGAGATCGATGGATAGCGAGGTACTGGCTCGTAGAAGAGCTCCTCCGCCGCCGTTTCCATGATCACGCGTAAATTCATTTCCATTACGTACGTTTCCTGCAAATCGCGTTGATTTTGTACAGTCGGGTGTACTTGGCCCAGCATACCTACCGCTTGGTCACCTAGCCATACAGTTGCAGTTCGGCCAGGGTGCATGCCTTCTACCGTAGCTTTAGTAAATTGGATGCGCTCGAGCAATCCTAATTGTTCAAACAGCCCTTCCACAATCCCTTTCATGACGAAGAAATCTACTTTTTTCGTCTCACCTTGCCACGCATGGTGAACCCACTTGCCAGTTAATACGGCTGCCACATGCTCGACTTCTTTCGGCAATCCATCTTCTTCGATGCCAAGGAACACGGAACCTGTTTCATATAACGCAACCGATTCGTTGCGACGTGCCGTATTGTACGTAGCTGCATCGAGTAAATGGGGGATCAAACTTTGGCGAAGTACGCTGCGCTCTTCACTCATCGGCATAAGAAGCTCTGTGACGGGAGCTGTCTCCAGTGCAAAAGCTTGTGCATCTTTTGGTGAAGCCAATGAATATGTCAATGCCTGCGAAAGACCCGCTGCTTCTAAAAATCTGCGGACGATGCGCCGCTTTGCTTGATATGGAGTTAATCCACCTGGTGTACTTTCCACAACCGGCAAAGTTTTCGGTATCTCATCATAGCCGTAAAGACGAGCAATTTCCTCAATTATATCTTCTTTGATTCGCAAGTCTTGTCGTCTCGTCGGAATATCCATCACGAGCTGACCATTGATCGCTTCCGTAGGAATTTGCAGACGGTCCATGATCGACTTCATTTCGTCCATCGGAATCTTCATACCTAGACGATTGTTAACGTAATCTGGAGACAGAATGATTCTCTCGGCAGTTTTATCCAACTCATCAAATTGAACTGAACCTTCAAGGACTTCCCCGCCAGCAAGTTCAGCCATCAGTTGTGCTGCACGTTCTGCTGCTTCAGCCACCCGATTTGGATCTACACCCTTTTCAAATCGTGTACTCGCATCGCTACGCAGTCCAACTTCTTTTGAAGTCCGACGTACAGAACTTGGTGCGAAATAAGCCGATTCGATGACGACAGTCGCAGTTCCCTCATGCACTTCCGAGTTCGCTCCGCCCATCACACCTGCAAGTGCAACCGGCTCCACCCCGTTCGTGATAACGAGCTGATGGCCATTCAATGTACGTTCTGCCTGATCGAGCGTCACAATTTTTTCGCATTCACGGGCATGACGCACAACGATTTCTTTCGTTTCCAGACGATCGTAATCAAACGCATGCAACGGCTGACCATATTCCAACAGCACATAGTTCGTGATGTCGACGATATTATTATGCGGACGGATTCCTGCAGACATCAATGTATTTTGCAGCCACTGCGGGGATTCCGCCACTTTGACGTTCTTCACGACTTTCGCAATATACATCGGATTGTCCTCTTGAGCTTCTACCGCCAACTTTAAATAGTCCTGTGCTTTTTCTGAAGATTCTTCAAAAGAAATAGCCGGCAACTTGATGTCTTTTGACAGTATTGCCCCTACTTCATATGCAACCCCTAGCATACTGAGTGCATCCGAACGGTTCGGTGTCAAGTCAAATTCCATTACTTGATCGTATAATCCAAGATGAGTCAACGCACTTTCTCCAGCTTGCACATCATTCGGCAAAACATAAATTCCTTCTGCATAGGCTTTCGGAACTACTTTCCCTTCAATGCCCAGTTCTTGCAATGAACAAATCATACCATTTGACTCTTCGCCGCGAAGTTTCGCTTTTTTGATCTTCATTCCACCCGGCAACACAGCTCCCGGACGTGCAACGATGACTTTTTGACCTGCCGCAATATTCGGTGCGCCACAAATGATTTGAGTGATTTCTCCACCCACATCCACTTGACAAATATGTAATTTGTCCGCTTCTGGATGTTTTACGCAGTCTGTTACGTATCCGATCACTATATTGTCCATACCGAATGAACGATCAATGATACCGTCTACTTCAATTCCAGCACGAGTGATTTTTTCGGCTAGTTCTTCTACGCTGAGTTCATTCCAATCTACATACTTACTTAACCAATTTGTTGATACTAACATCAGTACGCCTCCTTACGCCTCTGCCCGGTGGAATTGTGAAATAAACCGAATGTCATTTGTATAGAAATGACGAATATCTTCCACTCCGTATTTTAACATCGCGATTCGTTCAGGCCCCATGCCGAACGCAAAGCCAGTCACTTCTTCCGGATTATAGCCCGCCATTTTCAGCACATTTGGATGCACCATGCCGGCTCCCAGAATTTCGATCCAACCTGTTTTCTTACAAACGTTACATCCAGATCCGCCACATTTAAAGCAAGAAATATCCATCTCTACAGATGGTTCAGTGAATGGGAAGAAGCTTGGGCGCAAACGGATTTCGCGATCTGCTCCAAATAATTTCTTCGCCAATAAATCAAGAGTACCTTTCAAGTCACTCATGCGAATGTTTTCGCCAACGACCAATCCTTCAATCTGAGTAAATTGGTGGGAGTGTGTTGCGTCATCTGAGTCACGTCGATACACTTTTCCTGGGCAGATGATCTTAATGGCAGCACCATCTTTCGCTTCCATCGTCCGTGCCTGCACGGGAGACGTGTGGGTACGCAGTAAAATATCTTCCGTAATATAGAAGGAGTCCTGCATGTCGCGAGCTGGGTGTCCTTTTGGAAGATTGAGTGCCTCGAAGTTGTAGTAGTCTTTTTCCACTTCAGGTCCTTCCGCGATTTCATATCCCATGCTGATAAAGAAGTCTTCGATTTCTTCTACAACGCGGGTTAGCGGATGGTGGTTGCCAAGCTCTACTGGGCGACCAGGCAATGTCACGTCAATGGACTCTTTTTCGAGTTGCTCTTGGATGGCTTGCTGTTCAAGTGTTTCTTTGCGCTCTTCCAGAATTCCAGTTACACTTTCGCGGATTTCGTTGACGAGCGCGCCCATTTTTGGTCGTTCTTCTGCAGGAAGTTTACCCATTCCTTTTAGCAGGTCTGTGATGGGTCCTTTTTTCCCCAGGTAGGCCACGCGTACGTCGTTGAGTTCTTTGATGGTTTGGGAATCTTTGATTTTTGCAATGACTTGTTCTTTCAGTTCATGCAGTTGTTCTTTCATGTTCATAGCTCCTCTCTTGAGTTCAATGGTGGTTTAAAACTATGTAAGATGGATTGGCTGCTAAGCACCGTTGATTTCCGTTCCAGACGGACGCTTTCCGCGGGGCGGGCGGTGAGCCTCCTCGGTCGCTCCGCTCCCTGTGGGGTCTCACCTGTCCCGCTAATCCCGCTGGAGTCGCCGTCTTCCACTACAATCAACTAGATATTCTTCAAATCAAGAAAAACTATCTAAAGAATAAAAAACAAATCAACTTGTATAGTTTCCGAAAAACAAAAAACTCGCCCCTGTAAAAGGGACGAGGTCGAGTTCGCGGTACCACCCTGATTAGTTTGCATCTTGAAGAATGTGATGCAAAATCACTTGATTTGGAATAACGGTCCTTTGCCGGCACGCTTTTACATTGCTGGTCCTAGCGTGCAGCTCGCAGGGTGAATTCGATGGGGCGACGTTTTTCACATTTTCAGTCGAGGTGTGAAATCCCTAAGAACGTGCTGTGCCATGTACTTTTCCCGGTCGTTGCTGTTTGTATGATTCATCTTGTAGTATACCGTAAAAGACAATCGCCTTCAACAGTCAACTCAATGATCGCGGAGCGTGTATAGCAAAATGCCTGTTGCGACGGCTACGTTCAATGATTCCGCCTGCCCATAGAGCGGGATTTTTACTACTTGATTGGCTTTTGAAAGAAGGTCCGGGTCTACGCCGCTACCTTCATTGCCAACAAGTAAGGCGAATTCTGATTGTGCAGTGATTTCATTAAGAGAGACTGCTTCCTGCAAACCGGTACCGATGATTGGAATATTATTCGATTTCAGACGTTCCAGCCATGGCATTAATTCACCACGCACGACAGGAATATGGAAGTGTGACCCTTGTGCAGAGCGCACAGTCTTCGGATTAAACGGATCGGCGCAGCCCTTGCCAAGAACTACGGCATCGAGGCCGGCTGCGTCTGCAGTGCGGATCATTGTTCCGATATTGCCAGGGTCTTGCACAGCGTCTATCAATAAAAGCCGTTTCCATTCATGATGGTCTGCTTCGTCATATTGCGGTTGTTTGCAATAGGCAAAGACACCTTGTGTTTGTTCGGTCTCCGAAATTTCCTTGGAGACTGCGGCCGTCAATTCGATGATCGGTACATCCCAATGAGCAGGAATATCAAGATCTTCTCTCACAAGCAATTGAATGACTAAATCCTTGTGTTTTATTGCTTCTTCGACGAGATGGAATCCCTCTACGAGAAACTCGTTTGTTTGATCTCGTTCTTTCCGTGTCGTCACTAATTTTTTCCAATGTTTCACTAATGAATTTTGTGTGGATTCTATACGTTTATTCAAGAGGCTGTACATCCTTTTTTCTTTTTAGTGTACCAAACGCGCGTATATTTAGCGACTGTTGTGGAAAAGATGAAGGTAGGAGGTTGATGAAATGAATTTTCAAATACGCGATGCAATTGCCGCAAATATGACGAATAATAGTTCACAGGATGTACGCAGTGTTATCGATGATGCAATTCAGCGGGGAGAAGAACATTTGTTACCAGGCCTCGGCGTTTTTTTCGAACAGCTTTGGCAGCGTGCCGATGATAAAGAAAAAGATGCGATGACAAATGAGTTGTCTCAAGCATTCGCTAAAGCGCAATAAATCGAACAACAGCTGAAAATCCTCCACTTTGTAAAAAAGCGGAGGATTTTTTACTGTGCTGTTTAATTGACTGAATACTGTTCTCGTAATTGAACGCGCAATGCTGCTTTCAGGAACTTCCCTACCGAAGTCTTCGGGATTTCTTTAACGAAGAGCACTTCATCCGGAACCCACCAGCTGGCGAATTGACCTTTTAAATAGTCTCTCAGTTCTTCTTTCTTGCTGTCATCTTCCGTGACACCTTCATTCAATACTACACAGGCAAGCGGGCGTTCCATCCATTTTTCATGAGGCACCGCGACGACGGCTGCTTCATAAACCGATTCATGTGTCATAAGGGCGTTCTCCAGATCTACAGAAGAAATCCATTCACCACCGCTCTTTATCAAGTCTTTTGTTCGATCCATTAACTTCAGATAGCCATCTTCGGTCATGATCGCAATATCCCCTGTGTAGAGCCAGCCGTTCTTAAATGCTTCCTCTGTTCGTTCATCTTTATAGTATTCACTTGCAATCCATGGTCCTTTCACCGTCAACTCGCCCATCGTTTTGCCATCCCACGGCACTTCGCCTTCTTCGTTGACTACTCGTATATCCAGTCCCGGCATGACCAATCCTTGTAAAGCACGGATTTCAATTCGCTCGTCCATCGTCAAATCCTTCATCGATGAAGTGAGGACAGATAAACTGACAAGCGGACTTGTCTCCGTCATTCCGTAACCAACTATAAACGGGATATTATATTTTTCCTCAAATGCACGGATTAGTCCCTTTGGTGAAGCCGAACCACCACAGACAATGACACGCAATGAAGAGAGGTCACGTGGATTTTGTTGCAATTCTTTCAGTGCAGCGAGCCAGATGGTCGGCACACCGGCAGTAATCGTTACTTTTTCTGCCTCAATCAGGTCTAAGAGAACCGCCGGATTAAAGCCTGGTCCCGGCAGCACTTGCGTTGTTCCAAAAAAGACGCCTGCGAATGGAAGGCCCCAGGCATTTGCATGAAACATCGGTACAACGGACATAGCGATATCGCGCTCGCAAAGCCCCATTGCATCCGCAAGGCCAAGCGCGTAACTATGCAACACCAATCCGCGATGCGTGTATATTACACCTTTTGGATTCCCTGTCGTCGCAGATGTATAGCATAATCCCGCAGGTGTATTTTCATCCAAGTCTTCAGGATAGTCGTATTCATCGGAAGCAGCTTCGAGCAGCGCTTCGTAAGAATGGACATTTTCAAGTGATGTTTCGGGCAAATCTTTGCTGTCACTCATTACGACAATATGTTTCACGGATTTCAACATGGGTGCCATTTTTTCAAAATGAGGGAGAAAATCTTCATCGACGAGAAGGATTTCATCTTCTGCATGATTGATGACGTAGACAATATGCTCGGGTGATAATCGAATATTGATCATATGAAGGATCGCACCTGTACAAGGCACGCCAAAATATGCCTCCAAATGACGGTGATGGTTCCACGCAAAGGTACCAACCCTTGTTCCTTTTTCCATTCCTAGCTGCGTTAAGGCATTCGATAATTTGCGTGTCCTCTTTGCCCATTCTCGGTATGTGAACCGCTGAATTGTTTGTTCTCCTGTACGTGAGATAACCATCTTTTCTGGAAAAAATCGTTCTGCCCTTTTAATAAATGATGACAAAATTAGTGGTGTCTGCATCATATCCATCCGCTCCTCTTAATTTAGAAGTGAAAATCATTATCCATCGCCTTACCAACTGAACATCTGCTTGTCCAATCGTCTAAAATGAAAAGCATCTATGCGCAATGGGATGGAGTTTGTTTCCCCGGATGTACTCTATGCGCCGATGAGGTCTACTATGAATTCCTGCAATGACACTTTAGGTTTACTTTATGGACATAGTATACACATTATCAAACTATTCTGTCTACCATTATTTGAATATTAAATGAATTTTTGCCTCATCCAAGAGAATATGTCTACACCAAGCACCGACAGGATCCCAAATATAATTGCCCAAACAGCTAGACTGATTAACATCCAGAAAGCAGTTTGTTTTTTTGTCGAGCCAAGTGCCAATGCCAAGAATGTAGCAAGATGAGAGCCGATTAAAATTGGACCAAGTAAGGAAAGACCCGGAATCCCGTAATGTCTCCAAATATTCTCAGCACGAACAGTACGTTTGGAAGGCATCGAAACATCTTTTTTCTTTTTGCTTTCCCACCATTCTTTCAACTTCTTGAATACAATGATCTCTAGTAAAATGGTTGCAGCATTACCAGCAAAACCAATGATTACAGCTAAAACTGGCGGGATACCGCGCAAGATACCTAACGGGACAGCCACCAACACTTCAAATCCAGGAACAGCTGCTATCAAAAATACGAGTAAATAGGTCAACAAAGCTTTTCCTCCTCGATTTCAATTGATCGTATTATAACAAAATAATGTTCATCTAAACATCACGACAAAAAAACCACTCTCCCGATCAACAGGGAAAGCAGTCCGGTTTTCTTTATATTCTTATAATAAAGAAGCTAAAATCGCTTTTTGTGCATGCAAACGATTGCCCGCTTGTTGGAAGACGTATGAGTTCGGTCCATCGATTACAGACGTTGCAACTTCTTCTTCTCGGTGTGCCGGCAGACAGTGCAAGAATACATAATCTTTGTGTGCATGGCCCACTAGCTGATCATTTATCTGGAAATCTTTAAAATCGATCAAACGTTTTGCAGCTTCTTCTTCTTGCCCCATACTCGTCCAGACGTCTGTATAGATCGCGTCTGACTCAGAAGCAGCTTCGACTGGATCATACGTTGAAATAACGCTGCCCCCATTCTTCTCTGCAATCTTTTTCGCCTTTTCCAGAAGGCCGGCATTGTATTCATAGCCTTCCGGCGTAGCAACTGCCACATGCATTCCCATATGCGCTCCTGCAATGACCAATGAATGCGCAACATTATTGCCATCACCGATGTAGGAAAGCTTTAAACCTTTCAAATCACCTTTCACTTCTTTAATTGTCAATAAATCCGCCATCGCTTGACAAGGATGGAATATATCTGTCAATCCATTGATTACTGGTACAGACGTATGCTCTGCCAACTCTTCCACCATTTTATGGGATTTCGCACGAATCATAACGCCGTCCAAAAATTCAGACAGCACATGCCCCGTATCATAAACAGACTCCCCACGGCCAATTTGCAAATCACGCGCGTTCATGAATATTCCATGTCCGCCTAAATGAATCATGCCGACTTCGAATGAAATACGAGTTCGTGTTGAATGTTTTTCGAAAATCATGCCGAGCGTCTTGCCTGCCAGGACAGGAGGCATAGTTCCAGCCAATGTGTCTTGCTTCATATCATACGCTTGTTGCAATAAATAGGCGATTTCTTCACTGGAATAATCCAATAATGTCAAGAAGTCGCGTCCCTTTAACGATTCTTTTTCTATCATCGCTTTTGTTTGATTATTAGTCGCCATTTTCCGATCCCCTACCATCCATTTAAAGTATTATGCATTAGTATACATATGTATAATTATGAAGTCAAATGAATTTTTATTAATAAAACAGCGATACCTGAAAAGGCATCGCTGTCGTCTAGAAAGTATTATTCAAATGTGATTTTTTGAACCGTTTCGGAGTCCAAGCGCTTCATTAATTCAACCAATAGTCTTACTGTATTTTCGAAGTCTGCTCGATGCAGCATAGCCGCATGTGAATGAATATAACGAGTTGGAATACAGATTGCCAGTGTCGGTATTCCAGTCCCGCTTACATGAATGGATCCAGCATCTGTTCCGCCGCCCGACATTGTCGCGAATTGGTATGGGACGCCGATTTCCTCTGCTGTCTCTACGACAAAATTACGTAAGCCTGTATGCGACACCATAGAAGCATCATATAACAGAATTTGAGGTCCTTCTCCCATATTTCCAACAGCTTCCTTATCAGAAACTCCAGGTGTATCACCAGCAATTCCTACATCGACTGCGAAACCGATGTCAGGCTGGATTTTATTGGTCGCGGTTTTAGCTCCGCGCAAGCCGACTTCTTCTTGAATAACGCCAACGCCATAGACTTGGTTTGGATGCTTTTCATCTTTTAATCGCTTCATTACTTCAATCGCGATTGCGCAGCCAATTCGATTGTCCCAGGCTTTTGCCAATAGGAAATTTTCGTTTTTCATGACTGTGAATTCGAAGTATGGCACTGCCATATCTCCAGGAAGGACGCCCCATGAAAGGACTTCTTCTTTCGATACAGCGCCAACATCAATGAACATGTCTTTAATGTCGACTGGCTTTTTGCGTGCTTCCGGTGTTAGGATGTGCGGCGGTTTTGAACCTATGATGCCCGTGATCGTTTCTCCTGACCGAGTTACGATGGATACACGTTGTGCAAGCATGACTTGTGACCACCAGCCACCTACTGTTTGGAAGTAAATGAAACCTTTGTCGTCAATCCGTGTAATCATGAAACCTACTTCATCTAAGTGACCCGCTATCATGATTTTCGGGCCGTTTACGTCACCTGTCTTACTCGCGATCAGCGATCCAAGTCCGTCATGATCGATTTCGTCTGCGTACGGTTCGATATGTTTTTTCATAGCGTCCCGTGCTTCCCGTTCGTTTCCTGGAATGCCTCGTGCATCCGTCAGGTCTTTCATCATTTCTAACGTTTCATCTAGTTTCATAAAAGGCTCTTCCTCCTAGTTCTTAAATTTCTAAAGTGTCCTGAATAGGTGTATTTACAGCAATTCCTTACGAATCTCCGCTGGCGACTTGGGAGAAAGAAGGCCCGGTGCTATGTCATAAACAGTTTTCGCGCCTGTGTCGCCTTTTTGCTGTAGTTTGTGAGCTGCGCGTGCGTAGGCTACTAATACGCTTGACGTGAATTCAGGGTTGCTGTCTAATTTCAGGGAAAATTCTATTACTTGGTCTGTACTTTCACCTGTTTTCCCGCTTCGGATGACAAATCCGCCGTGCGGCATTTTCGCGTGATCACGGCGCAATTCTTCCTCGGTAATGAAGTTGACCGTTGTATTATAGTCCGCGAAGTAATCCGGCATCGTGACGATCGTTTCGCGAACTTGTTCTTCGCTAGCCCCCTCTTCTAAGACCACATAACATTCGCGTGTGTGTTTTTCTTTTGTGGACAGTTCAGGAAGTTCACCATTGCGTACACGATTCATTGCGTCTTCAGCCGGTAATGTGTATTGAACGCCTGCTTTGACTCCGTCTACTCGTCTCACCGCATCCGAATGTCCTTGACTTAGCCCCTTGCCCCAGAACGTATACGTTTCGCCTTCTGGCAAAATCGCTTCGCCCATCATACGGTTAATCGAGAACAAGCCCGGGTCCCAGCCGACTGAAATGATGGCCGTTGTTCCTGCAGCTTGTGCGACTTCATCGACGGAAGCAAAATATTCTGGAATTTTGGCATGCGTGTCGTAACTATCGACTGTTGTGAAGTGTTTGGCCAATGCAGGTCCTTGTTCTGGCAAATCGTTTTTAGAGCCGCCACAAAGGATCAGCACATCGATATCGTCTTTGAATGATTCAATTTCGTCCAATTTATGAACAGGCACTTGATCAGACAGCAATTGCACGTCCACTGGCTCTCTCCGTGTAAATACACCAACCAACGTCATATCTTCATTTTGACTAATCGCGGACTCTACGCCGCGTCCCAGATTTCCGTATCCAGCGATTCCTACTCGTATTTTGTTATTCAAGAATACACATCCCCTTATACTTTCTTGTTTACCTTTCTCATTTTACCGTGAAGGTTGATAGATTGCGAATATTTTTCCGAATTAAGATAAGCGTATGTCGACAGCCGCAGTTTTCGAAAAAGGGATCGTGCTAGCGCAATTCAAAATCTGGACGCAATTACGCCAAGACGTCAGTGATTGTTGAGCTGTTTCGTTCATTTCATAGAGATTCATGGTAAAATAGGGGCAGTTGAATTATTTGAAAAGTAGGGGTTCATAATGCGCTTTTTTGTTTATTTAATTGTCTTCTTCTCGTTTTTCGATTTATTTTCACAGCTCCCTGTTATTAGTCCATTTGCGACTTCGCTGGGCGCTTCTTCATTTATTGTTGGTTTGTCAGTCGGAATCTATTCATTTTCGAATGTTTTCGGAAATATTATCTCGGGGATTTTGACCGATCGAAAGGGTCCATTCTACATATTGCTGTTTGGATTGCTCACTTCTGCCTTATCTTTATTTTCTTATGCGCTGATTGAAGGCTCCGCGACATTGATCGGTGTCCGTTTCCTGCATGGTTTGACAGAAGGTTTGATCGTTCCGGCAGCATTCACTTTTCTTGCGAACGGTTCTGAGCGCTCAAAAAGAGGACGCAATGCAGCGATTTCAGGTGCTTTTGTTGGGTTGGCAGCCATTTTCGGACCTGCTTACAGCGGTATCGTTTCTGTCCATACAAGTGTCGTGACGATCATGGCAATTAACGGGACCTTCATGGTTCTGTTGACGATAGGAGCTTTCCTATTTTTACGCTCGTTTACATATGTTAGGAAAGTGAAAACGGAAACACAAAAAGCAGTGAAGCCATTGGCATTCTTTCGCCACCCAGGAATTATCCGTGCATTTCTCGGTGCTTTCTTCTTGATGTTCTCTCAAGGCGTTTTAGCATTGGTCCTTCCGTTAAAAGTTGAGTTTCTACAGTATGATGCCAAAACGACCGGTATGCTGCTAAGCGTTTTCGGTTTTGTTGCCGTGCTGATTTTCCTTTTGCCGGTCAACCGAATTTTTGACTTTGCGCGACCGATGTTGACATTGGCGATCGGGTTATTTCTAATGAGCGCCAGTATGCTGTTTTTATCGCAAGTGGATCAATTGTCCCTAATGCTGACAGCCATGATTGTTTACGGCATGGGTTTTGCTTTATTATTCCCTTCCATCAATTCATTGCTGATTGATTCTACTAAACCTGAAACCAGAGGGAAGGCATATGGCTTTTTCTATGCATTCTTTTCATTTGGAGTCGTAGTAGGATCCAGTGCAATCGGTATTCTGGACTTAGGGTCTCAGCATGCGTTTATGCTCGCAAGTGGCATTTTGTTCCTAGCGGGAGTTTTTACGGTTATTGGTCTACGAAAAGATATACAGCCTGTTGACAAAACGACGACAATCCAGTAATGTCTTGATAGAAATGAATAACCCGTCTGGGAGAGGTTCATAGCGACCCTCTATAAAAAACTATGGATGATGAATTTTCGCCATGTCCATTGACATGGCTTTTTTTATTTTAGCAGCATTTTTGCAGAAATAAATAAGTAAATTCACCTCGTCTATGAACCTCCCTGACCACTTACACAGGAGGTTTTTTTAAATGGCAGGAAGAGATGAATCAACTTTGCATGACTTAACATTACTAGGAAATCAGAATACGGTCTATGATTATTCCTACAATCCAAATTTACTGGAATCCATCGATAATTTACACCAGGGACGTGATTACTTCGTAAAATTTAATTGCCCTGAATTCACTTCACTATGTCCTCAAACCGGTCAACCCGATTTTGCGACAATCTATATCAGCTTCATTCCCGATCGGAAACTTGTCGAAAGTAAGTCACTGAAACTCTATTTATTCAGTTTCCGAAATCACGGTGATTTCCATGAGGACTGCGTCAATTCAATCATGATGGATTTGGTCAACTTACTTGAACCTCGTTATATTGAAGTATGGGGTAAGTTCACACCGCGCGGTGGTTTATCGATCGATCCGTATTGTAATTACGGCAAGCCCGGCACAAAGTTCGAACAGATGGCGGAGCAGCGCTTGTTCCAACACGATTTGTATCCTGAGAAAGTGGATAATCGGTGATTGAGCGATGAGATACTATTTAAGCGGTACATTTGTCGGTCTACTCATTCTTTCAAATATTTTGGCGGTCAAATTAGTCAGTTTCGGAAGCTGGATCGTGTTGCCGGCAGCGGCCATTGTCTATGTTTGTACATATCCTATTTTGGATGTCTTAACAGAAACATATGGTAAGGAAGCCGCGCGTCAAACTGTGCTCACTGGTTTATTTGCCCAGCTTTTATCCAGTATGTTCATCTGGCTTGCGATCAATTTGCCTGCCGCGCCGGTATATCAGGACCAAGAAGCTTTCCAAACGATTTTTTCGGCAGGTTTTCGTGTAACGCTCGCGAGTTTGACTGCCTATATTGTCAGTCAAAATCTAGACGTCACGATTTTCCATAAACTTAAAGAAAAACACGGTGAGAAGAAATTATGGATCCGTAATAATGCGTCTACCATGGCTAGTCAATTGGTCGACACCGTAATCTTCATCACTATTGCATTCTACGGTATTATGCCGATTAGCGCTTTACTTGTACTGATTGGCACGCAATATATTTTCAAATTCGTTGTTGCTTTAGTCGATACACCGATTGTCTACTTATTGGTCGCTATATGTCGTCGAATCGAAGCGAGAAAAGAAAAAAACTCTCGCCTATTAACTAATTCGGACGCAGTGATTTCAAATCAATAATTTATCTTTATTCAGTAGAAACCTCTCGCCACTATAGGAGATGAAACGAATGTGGTGTTATTTCCTGTTCTTCGGGTATTCAAATGCTCGCTGAACAATAGGAGTACGCAGGCTAAGAACGCCACGTCCTGTGGCAACGCCAGCATGAGCTACATCATGCTGGCCAAAGCACAATTCAAAACTAAAAGAAACCGATCCAATCAAAAATTGATTGAATCGGCTCTTTTTTATGCTTGTTGAGCTGAAAAGGATAGGATGGCTTCTAGGAACACGTCGCCGTAGCGCTCTAACTTCGTTTCCCCGACACCTTGTACCGTCAGCAATTCATCGTCGGTTGCCGGCATTTTGGCCACCATATCACGCAGCGTCTTATCCGAGAAAATAACAAATGGCGGTACTCCTGCTTCCTGTGCCAATTTCAGGCGAAGCGCACGCAACTCATTGAATAATGGATCGTCTTTAGCCACAACGGTCGTGACCATCTCGCCTTTACGCCACACTTTCACTTTCCCGAGAAGTACATCCTTCCCTTCTTCACTCACAAAAATGATCGGAAAAGGACCACTTTCCACTTGCAAATAATTCTCCGAAATCAAAAACTCAATGAAATCCGCAACGTCTTTGGCACTTCGTTCTTTCATCAGGCCATACGTCGTCAGCTGATCAAAATTAAATTCCATCAGTTTTTTATTTTTCGAACCTGTCAATACTTGTGCGACCATAGTTTTTCCGAATCGCTGTCCCATCCGGATCACGCAAGAGAGAACTTTTTGCGTGTCGACTGTGACATCAAATTGCTCTCGCGTATCAGTACAATTTCCGCATCGTTTACAGTCTTCTGCATCGTTTTCACCAAAATATGTGATGATATGCTTTTGAAGACACCCTTCAGTATGGCAATAATCGACCATCACCTGCATCTTCTTGATTTCATTCGAAACACGTGTGGGATCAGGTGATTGTTCGATCAGGAAACGCTGCGTCTGCACATCTTGCGAAGAGAATAAGAGGTAACAATCACTATCGAGCCCATCCCGGCCTGCTCTTCCGGCTTCTTGATAATAACTTTCCATGTTCTTTGGCATTTGGTAATGAATAACGTATCTTATATTGGACTTATCAATACCCATTCCAAACGCATTTGTCGCCACCATGACGCGCGCTTCTTCCATTATGAAACGATCTTGTTGATGCTGTCGTTCCTGATCCGGCAAGCCTGCATGATATTTTGCAACCGCAATACCATTTTTCTCTAACGTCGAGTATACTTGCTCCACTGCTTTTCGCGTAGCTGCATAGATGATACCCGATTCACTTTTGTTCTTCTGCGTATAATCTTTGACAAATTGATCCCGGTTTTGTCCTTTGACTACTGAAAACACTAAGTTGCTCCGTTCGAATCCTGTTACGACGCGGCTGACAGGCGGGATGTGGAGTTGCTGGCAAATGTCATCCTGAACTTCCGGAGTCGCTGTTGCAGTCAAAGCAAGAATAATCGGCCGCCTGTTTAAATAGTCTAGAATACGGTGGATATTTCGATAGCTTGGACGAAAATCATGTCCCCATTGCGAAATACAATGCGCTTCATCGATCGCAATCAACGGAATATTCATTTTCTGCAATTGATTCAGGAACGATTCAGACTCCAAACGCTCAGGAGCAACGTATAAAAGCTTATACATGCCTGCTGTTGCATTATCCATCGTACCGAAATACTCTTCTGTCGATAATGTGCTGTTTATATAGGCCGCAGGGATACCTAATTGGTGCAGTGCATCGACTTGGTCCTTCATCAATGAAATGAGCGGCGAAATGACGAGCACTGTGCCCTCCATCGCAAGAGCAGGCACTTGGTAACAAATGGACTTTCCGCCGCCTGTAGGCATGACGCAAAGCGTATCATCGCCCTGTAACACTTGATCGATGACCCGCTGTTGGCCTTCCCGGAACTCTGAATATCCAAAATGCTTAGCTAATATGTCTAATGGATCGTGAATGATCGCCGCCTCCTTCCCGAATTGCTATTTTGTTTCATTGAAATAATAACCGTTCTTCTTCCCGACTATGTAATTCGTTGATTACCATCAAGCCATAAAACTTCTGCATGATTTCCGCTGTCACTTGCGGATCCTTCTCACGCAATGCTTCGATATCTTGTACTACTAAACGCATCAAATCATGATCACGTGTCAATTGGATAATTTCTCGTTCGAGCTCTGGATTCTCAGCTAAAATTTGCTTATAGAAACCTTCCTCTTCGGCATCTGCATGGCTGATCACTCTCGTTTTCCAGTAATCTATTAAATCATCGCACGCTTGATTGACCATTTCCTGCTCACCTTGCTCTAGAAAACCCACCAAATCTTCCGTCTTCATCACGGCACCTGATAGGCCGCCTTCATGGATTGCTCGATGTGAATGCAGCTGTCTTAAAGCGGGTCCTGACATATCAACCACTCCTTCATCGTTTCCCTAATCATAACAGAATTGCAGAGACACGTGAACTCCCCACCACTTAACACCCTTTCAGGTTGTTTGAAGTGGGGGCTTCTCGACTTATCGCTGCTTTTACTAGCCAACGAAAACTGACCGAGCTACCCCTCTTGTTCCAAGAGTTTTTGTTTTGATTTCACGGTAATGCTACCATCAATTTCCCTTCATTTCGACTGTTGATGGCGGCGTTCCAATCTCTATCAGATTCGAACCCGCACGCACAGGAGTAGAGTCGTTCAGAAAGGGCAACCTTTTTTACATGTCCGCAATTTGAGCAGGTTTTAGTTGAAGGAACCACTTGTTGATTTTGATAAGGTGCTTTCCTTGCTTCACCAACTTATAGTGCAGAAACGTGGTGAACATTCCCCATCCGTTGTCCGCAACACTTTTACCGAAGTGAAGGGATTGCGACATCCCTTTCATGTTGAGGGCTTCGATGACGACACAATCATATTTGTTTGCCAACTGACGAGATTTCTTGTGTAAGAAGTCCTTTCGTTGATTCGCCACCTGCTCATGTAGTGCAGCGACTTTGATTCGCTGTTTTTTGTATCAAGCGGAACCTTTCGTTCTGCGTGAAAGGACTTTCTGTTCCTTTGAAAGTTTTTCTTGTATCTGCCGATAGAAGCGAGAGTGATTGGACTTCTCGACCAAAGAAACTCTTTCCAAAGCCTCTTCTTCATTTCTGGAAATTCTTTTTTGATACGTCTCGAACTCGCACCCTTGTAAGCATTGATAAATTTCGAGGGTTCAGTGTTTGGGTGAGCCTTGAAAAATATGTGGACATGATTCTGATCATGATTCCATTCGACTAAAGAAATCATGTAATTTTTGCATAATCCGAGATCACATCGTCCATCGCTTTTCGGCGGTATTTGACGGCCATCATGAGATGATAATACAGTAAGAACAATGAATGATTGTTGCTATCCAAATTCATTGATACACCATTCCCTCTATCACCAGCCGAAATTCTTCCCCCCTTACCGTTGGGCTTAGCCTTGCACACGCTTGAAGAGGGAGACTTCTTTCGGGGAATGTTAAATAAAGACAGAAAGATGAGTGAAACATTGGTTAATCAACACACATAATATTACCAAATAAAAAAAGCCTTGCAGAAAACTCCCTGCAAGACGTATTTCAGACTTTCGCGACTCGGATTCGGCTCACCATCAGCCATGCGAGCAATCCCATGAAGATCACAAAATATGGCGGTTGAATATACGGTACTGCAAAATAACTCAAAGTCAGCAGCACACCGGCAGCCGTAATCGGTAAGCCGAAGAACGTGCCGTCAAACTCTTCGACATTATATCGAGCTAATCGCACAGCACCGGCTAAAATATAAAACAGCACTGCAGATAAACCAATCCATAATGTTTGTGACAAAGCAGCGTCATAGATGAGAATAGCCGGTGCTACCCCGAATGAAACTAAATCGCTTAGTGAATCAAGTTCTTTACCGAATAAAGACTCCATATTGTAGTGTCTTGCAACCATCCCATCGAATCGATCAAAAATAGCTGCAAAGAATATGAACATCAAACTCATATGCCCATGTCCTTTTAACACAAGTAATATTGCTATAATTCCTAAACTTAAATTGAAAAGTGTAATAATATTCGCCAATTGTGATTTGAGTTTAGTATAATCAAAATATCTGAATGAAAACATTTCATTGCCTCCTCACTGACTAATCCATTATAATCCTTTACAGAAGGGATGAAAAGATGAAAAAACATATTTTTAAAACATTTGTCGAGTTGACGGGGCATCCGATCAGTTCTTCAATTATAAAAAACTTCACTGCCTCCGCAATCAGTAAGCCATTGATCAAGCCATTTTCTTCATTCTATCGTATTCAGCAACAGGAAGCAGAATTCCCAATGAATGAATATAAAAGTTTGAATGCCTTTTTCACGAGGTCTCTGAAAGCCGGCAGCCGGCCAATTGATAACGATCCGAACACATTGATTTCACCAGTTGACGGGGTCTTGAGCTACTCAGGTCCTGTCAATGAACAACAGCAGTTTGTAGTGAAGGACAAAAACTACAGTATTACGGACCTTTTCGGCGATACAAGTAAAGCAGAACCTTATCAAAATGGTTATTATTATTTGTTTTACCTATCCCCTCAGCATTACCATCATTTCCACTACCCTGTTTCTGGAAAGTTGGTCAGTCGCTATGCATTAGGAACGACTTCCTATCCTGTAAACGATTTAGGAATTCGAATGAAAGATGAGCTGTTCTCCTCAAACTATCGGATTATTTCAGAGTTGGAAACTGCATGTGGCCGGGTTGCGATCGTTAAGGTCGGTGCGTTGAATGTCAATAGTATTCGTATTGCAGATTCTTCTAAGGACTGTGTGAAGGGTGAAGATTTTGGTCACTTTGCATTCGGTTCTACCGTGATTCTATTCATTGAAAACAAAAACTCTCTCGCTCCGCTAAATCTACCTTTTACAGAAGTGCAGGTCGGTGATAAAATCGGAGAGTGGCAATATTAAATAGATGAGGTTTTCTAATGGAACAGATTCAAGAATATATAGCGCAGTATGGATATCTCTCCATTTTTTTCTTTTTGGCGCTAGGTATTTTCGGTTTACCGCTGCCAGATGAATTGCTCGTAACATTTGCTGGTTATTTAGCATCTGCCGGGACATTTCATTTCGTATTTGCAATGATTTTCACGATTTCCGGTGTAATGGTCGGAACATTGTTCACATATATGATCGGAAGGAAGATTGGCAAGCCGCTCGTTCATCGTTTCGGCCGCTATTTATTTCTCTCGCCCCATCGTATGCAAAAGGTGGAGCAATGGTTTATGGCATACGGTTCTTGGGCAGTAACGATTGGTTATTTCTTACCGGGTATGCGCCATTTTGTTTGTTATGTTTCAGGAATGAGCGGGATGAGCGTAAGACGTTATATTTTATTCGCAATTCCAGGTGTGATCGTGTCGACAATGATTTGCATCCTTCTCGGCTATTTCATTCGACTGCCTTTTTTCTAAATCTTTACTGTAAAAAAATAAAGCGTATTCGAGAGTGGGGTCTCGAATACGCTTTTTCCAGCTGGAGTATTAAATTGTAAATCTATCGATAGAGGATCGTAAATCTTCCGCCAATGAAAGCAAGCGGTTCGTGTACTGATCCATCTCTTCAACTGTGACGAGCTGTCGATTGGCTGCATTCGTCACTTCGCCGATATAATCGGATGCATCTCTTGCAGTAGCCGCCATTTCTTCCATCGCCGCACTGACTTCTTCTGAACTTGCTGACATCTCCTCAGAAACGGCACTCATTTCCCCAATATCATTGCTGATTTGTGCAATGGAACGAACGATTTCCTCAAAGCGATCGCCTAGTTGGTTGATCACATCCAATCCTTTTATGACGTTAGCATCCCCTTGTTCAGCAGCTTTCACTGCGTCTCCCGTATGAGATTGTACGCTATCGATCAGACGATTAATTTGTGAAGCAGAATCTGCTGTCTGCTCGGACAGTTTACGTACTTCACTCGCAACGACCGCAAATCCTTTCCCGGCATCTCCAGCTCGTGCAGCTTCAATCGAAGCATTCAATGCAAGTAAATTGGTCTGTTCCGAAATATCCGTTATCATTTTAGATATTTGTCCGATCTCCAATGCTTCGTCTGCCAATTGTCGGATAGCGTTGGTGGATTGGGCAGTTGTCGCTTGTATACTATTCATTTGTTGTACGGAAGTTTGGACCGCTACATGCCCCTCACTCACACGCTCTGTAATATAATCGGAGTTGCCCGCAATACTAGCCGCAATTTCTGCCACATTTTGAATACCTGTAGACATTTCCTCCATCGCTCGTGCGCTATCTTCGGACATTTGCACTTGCATTTCGGAACCGTGATCCACTTGTTCGATCGCAGATGAAATGTCATTTGACATCTTGGTCACTTCCTCGGATTTTCGGTCGAGCAACTGTGAGGAGTCCGCTATATTTTCAGCCCCGTTGCGCACGTTATCGATCATATCTTTCATATTGTCCGTCATCCTCACTAGCGTATGAGACAGTGAGCCAATTTCATCATTTCTCCGTAAGTAACGTGCAGGTATTTCATAAGAAAAACTCCCTTCCGCAATTTGCTCGCCTATGCTTTTCACCACTTGAATTGGTTTACTGATCGATCTGGCCATGAAATAGGCAATTATAATCCCTAAAAGAATAATAACCACTACTACTATAAAGAAATCTTTTTTTAATTGCGTCATACCGCTTAGCATATCTTCCATTGGAGAAGCAATAACCACTTTCCACCCATTTTCCATTGTGTCAAATCCAACGTAGCGATCCTTCTCTTTATAATAGTAGTTGATCAAACCTTGATTTAGGGTCAGTATCTCTTTTATTCTGCTCCCTTTATCAGACTGTTTCTTTGACTCTTCTACTAAATTTAAAAAGTTGATTTCATCGTTCACCAATGTTCTATCCGGGTGACCAATGAATTTGCCGTTTTCATCTAAAATATAGGCATACCCATTCTTTCCGAATGTAACTCCTTCTACGATAGAGCTTAAATAATCTCCATCAATACGCCCTAATAAAAGTGCGGGTTCACTGTCCTCTGTTAAAATGGGTGTCGCCATCATGAAAACCGGTTCTTCTGTTACACGACTAATAATCGAGCTGGATAAAGTTGTTTTCCCGTTAAATGCCTCAATCACATATGGACGGTCACTTAAATCCGCTGTCGTTCCATCAAGATAATGCGAAATTCCATCGGCTGTTACGATTGCAAAAGTTAGATAATCTGATTGACTGTCCAATTGTTTTGCCAAATATTCTGATTGTATTTTAAAATCCATACTTCTTACTTCCTGACTCTTTGCAAGCGCTTCAATTTCTAAGTATTTTCTCTTGAAATGTTCATCGATATAATCTGAAGTGTCTTTGGATTTTTCAGTCAATGTAATTTCAGACTGATACAACAGAGCTTTCGAGCTGTTTTGCGCAGTAAAAAAGCCAAGCAACACACTTCCCCCAACTACTAGTAACACAATTGACAAAATAAGCTTAGAACCAATCGTTCTCATACAGCACCCCTAGATTCATTTTTCTTTTGTATGCTGATTGCACTAGTTGAATTAGTCAATTTATCCTACTTTCTATTATAGTTTTATTGGAAAGAAAAAACAATAACAAAATTTTTAGTAAACTACTACTATATATATTTGACCGTTATTTACGCTAGACATCCAACCACGTTATGATATGAGAAAAAACGCCTAGCATTATGCCAGACGTTTTGTTACCAATTTAGTTGTTCTTCATAATCCTTGATCCATTGTATACAGCTGGCGATACCGTTCATTCATACTGAGCAATTCTTCATGCGTTCCTTGCATGATGATTTCCCCGTCCTCCATGAAAAGGATTGTATCCATTTTCTCCATACCCATCAAATGATGGGTAATCCATACGACTGTCTTGTCTTGCAAAGATTGATGGAGCGTCTCAACCAAAGAATATTCTGTCACCGGATCTAACCCTACAGTCGGTTCATCCAAAATGACGACTGGTGTTTCCTTTAGGAGTATTCTTGCAAGCGCAATTCGCTGGCGTTCACCGCCAGAAAAACGCTGCCCTGTTTCCTCCATCTGAGTTTTCAATCCTGCAGGAAGAGACTGTAAATATTCGTGCAAACCTACTTGTTCAGCTACTCGGTTGACGTCTTCAAGGACAGCTTGGTAATCACCCAATTTCATATTATTTTCTACAGTCGTAGCGAATAGATACGGTTTTTGATTCAACACACTCATTACGTCATACACGGAATCTCCATACTGACTAACTGGTTGACCATTGACATGGACGTCGCCTTCTGTCGGCTCGAGTGTGCCAAGCAATAATTGGATCAGTGTAGATTTTCCAGCCCCGCTCTTACCTAGCACTGCAACTTTTTCACCAGGTCGAATGGAAAGGTTGATGTTCTTTACTGCATCCGCTGGTTGATTTTCATAACGATAACGAACATTTTGGAGTTCAATCGTAACATCAAGATGTTCATTCGGCATTTCAAGCAGCTGCACATATTCGGGACTCTGCCGATGTATGCGATCGATACGTTGTAAGGATGCATCATAGGCAGGCATGCGCTCAACTGCATGCGAAACTGGAATCAATCCTTCCAAAATTGGCAATGTCACCAAAGTGAAGGCTGCAATATACGTAGGGAGCAATAATCCATCCGCTGCTTGTTGACCAGCCCACACACCAACTACCAATACAAGAATACCTGAGAAAATCTGAAGTTGTACGGTTCGAGATTGTTGCCAATAAGCAATTTTCTTATCGATTTCGTGACTTGCATGGCTCTCTTTTTGGAAAGCTGATAAGAATTGTTCTTTGCGCCCACTGATAATCCAATCGCGCAGACCGAAGATTCCTTCGGTCATTGTGTTGTACAATTGACTATGCAGCTTTTTAGATTGTTGCTGGTTTTTCTTCATTAAATAAAGAGAAGCCATCGGATAGATGAAGACCACAACTGCAAGACAAAGTGCCATAACGAGTGCGAATTTCCAATCATATACCGCCAGCACGATCACCGAAAAGCTATAGAGGAATAAACCGATGACTGTCGGAAATAGCGTTCGAATATAGACGTCTTGCAAATGTTCGATGTCATCCGCAAGTGTACCGAGTAAATCACCGGTCTGAAAGCGTGAGCGAATGAACAATGCTTGCGGCTCCAACACATGGTAAAGACGAACACGCATATCAGCAATAATCTTCAAAACCGCATTGTGGCCAAGCAACCGTTCCACATAGCGAAGAGCAGCACGCGAAATTCCAAACGTCCGAACCGCTACGATTGGAATATAGACAAGCAAAATTGTTTCGGGACGTTCAGATGTCCTCGAAATCAAATAACCTGAAGTGAATGTTAACATCGCCGCAGACAAGATCGTCAATGCGCCTAAAATGATTGTGGACCACAATGTCTTCTTATATTTACGGACATACGGAAAAATATGATGTTGGTAAAGATTCATACTGCATGCCCCTTTCCGCGTGCTTCCAGCAGTCGACAATAGGCTCCGTCCGCGCCGATAAGCTCTTCATGAGAACCCGTCTCTACAACCTTGCCATTTTCCAGCACAATGATCGTATCCATATCTTGCATCCAATGTATTCGATGCGTCGCAAACACAACGAGTTTATCTTCAAGTAAGGGTAATAACATCTGCTTCAATTCATGCTCTGTCTCCACATCCAAATGTGCTGTCGGTTCGTCAAACAATAAAATTTGGCGACGTTGGAGCAAAGAACGCGCGACTGCAATCCGTTGCTCTTCTCCCCCGCTTAATGAACGTCCGCCTGCGCCAATCCGTTCATCGTAACCATTCGGTAAAGTCGTGATCAACTGATCAAGGCCAACTCTTTTCGCGGCTTCCGTCACTTCTTCTAACGATGCATCGGGCTCATAAAAGCGAATATTATTGATTACTGAATCTGGAAATATCGTTGGGTGTTGCGGAATATAGGCGACTTGATCTTGCCATTCCGCAGTCGACAAGTGAGGCAGCTCTTGCCCATCCAGCAAGCAAGCCCCACCGGTCGGCACTGTGAAACCCGATAATACATCGATCAATGTGGACTTTCCTGCGCCTGAATGGCCAATTACCCCCACTTTTCCGTAACCCTGCATTTTCATAGTAAGACCTTTAAATATAGTCTGTTCTTCCATCTTGACCTCTAGATTTTTCAGCTCTAATGAAGATTCAGCATTCCAGCGTCGAATTGTTTTTTCTAAAACAAGCGATTCTGGCTCAGCCTCTTCTAAAATAGCGTGAATTTGCATACTTGCATCTTTACCGTCAGCGGTTGCGTGAAAATCATTTCCAAGCTCCCGTACAGGAGAAAAATATTCAGGCGCTAAAATCAAAATTGCTAAAGATGGTTCAAGCAACATCTGGCCATTGATCAAACGCAATCCGAGCTCCACCGCTACAACAGCCACCGACAGGCTTGCAAAGAAATCCAATGAAAAAGACGATAGAAATGCGTAGCGCAACGAACGATTGGTCGCGATACGATACTTATTACTGACCGTTGCGATAGACTGCTCATGAGCACGGCTGTGGCCTAAATACTTTAACGTGACGATACCGCGCAATGAATCAACAAAATGTCGTGATAGCAATCGATACGTATCCATCTGGTCATCAATCTTTTTCTGAGAGACCATTCCAATCAGAATTAAAAAAATGATCAAGATCGGCAAAACGATAAGCAATGTGATCGCGGACATTTTATCAAGTGTAAAAACATAGACCAAAATCACAAATGGAACAATCGCCATTGAGAGAGAACGCGGTAAGAGCAACTCCAAATACTTACGGAACTTTGGAACCCCCTCTAGCCCAAGTGTCACCAGATGACCCGAACCATACTTTCCGACTGCTTGAGGACCGATCGTAAAAATCTTGCGCAGCAATTGCTGTTCGTAATCCTTCGCTGTTCGATCGGCAAATCTATATGCAATTCGCTCCTTCCCCCATTGAATGAGGTGGCGAATGCTGTTGGCAACGATAAAAATCACAAATGACCGAAGTGCAATACTTCCTTCGGCACCTTGGAACAATTGTGTAATGGCTTTCGCCAAGTAAATTGCTTGGAAAACGATGGCAATTGACTGAACTACAGTTAGTAGTCCAATCAACGCCAACACTTGTTTACTTCCTTTATATTGAAGCAAGTATTTATCCATTAGTATTCTAGATGCTCCTTATCACCTGTCAATCGTTTACGGAACACATAATAACTCCAGATTGTATACGCCAAAACGATTGGCACCATAGTAAATGCTACGATCGTCATGATTTTCAGTGAATACTCTCCTGAAGCCGCTTCTGCGATCGACATATTAAATGCCGGATCCATTGTACTGATCATGACGTTCGGGAACAAAGCAATGAAGAAGCTAGCCATGACAATCACTAAGATTAATCCTGTCATGGTGAAACTTAGGCCTTCCCGCTTTGTTTTCAGGAAGAAAAATAATAAACCATACAATACTAGGGCCACGCTGTACAACGGGACTAGAATCGTTCCCCGATCTGAAAATGCACCAGTATCTATATAGGTGAAAACCATGAACAGTACGACAACCACCCCTGTAAGCCCATACACCTTAAGAGCTGCGGAATTGGCTCGCTCCCGCAAGCTGCCTACTGTTTTCAAACCGATGAATAAAAGCCCGTGCAAGTACGACAACATAACAAAAGTGACACCGCCGATTACAGTATAGACATTAATGAAGTCAGTGAATCCTGCATACATATTCATTTCACTGTCAATCGGTAATCCTTGTATCAAACTCGTGAAAAATACACCGAATAGGAAAGGCGGCAGCAAACTTCCAAAGAAAATCGCCCAATCCCAAGTTTTGACCCAAGCTTCCGAGTCACCTTTTCCACGGAACTCAAATGCTACTCCCCTGACGATCAGCGCCAGCAATAGAACAACGAAAGGCAGATAGTATCCACTGAAGACTGTTGCATACCAATGAGGAAATGCCGCAAACATGGCGCCTCCAGCAGTGATCAGCCATACTTCATTGGCATCCCAGACAGGGCCGATCGTATTGATGATGATCCGTTTATCGGTATCATCTTTCGCCAAAAACTTCGTACTCATCCCGACACCGAAGTCAAAGCCTTCCAAGAATATGAACCCAATAAACAGGACAGCTATCAATATGAACCAAATATCACTTAACGGCATGTCCGGCACCTCCTGTATCAAACGGATCTGTTGCGGAAACATCCGCTTCTGGTCTCTCTTCCGGTCCTCGCTGGATAAACTTTACGAACAACACAACCATGATAATACCTAGGATTGTATAGATTGTAGAGAATGATATGAGCGAAAATAGAATCTGTCCGGCCGAAACGTTCGGTGAAATGCCATCTGCTGTTTTCATCAAGCCATTCACTACCCACGGCTGACGACCCATTTCCGACATAATCCATCCGAACGAGTTACCAATAAACGGCAGGAATATCCCCGCGATCAGTAAACGCAAGAACCAAACCGACTCGGCAATCTTTTTTCGATACATGAGAAACAGTCCTACTGTACCTAGTCCGAGGAGCACGCCGCCCATCACGACCATGATACGAAAACTCCAGAATGTCGTTTTTACAGGAGGAATATAACTGCCTTCTCCGTGCTTTTCAATCATTTTCGCTTCCAGTGCATTCATACCTTCGACTTTTCCTTTGAATTCACTGTACGTCAAGTAGCTCAACATGTATGGAATATCAATGCGGCTAGTCGTTTCACGATTTTCCACATCAATATTCGCAAACAATGTCCACGCAGCAGGGTCTCCACTATCTTCCCATAATCCTTCTGCAGCTGCCATTTTCATTGGCTGTGCATGCATTAGGTATTGTGCTTGAGAGTGTCCGGAGAATGCAATTCCCACGCCAGACAACATGCCGATGACCAATGAAATGGTCAGTGACTTTTTAAAGAAGTCCACTTTACGTTTCTTAATCAAATACCATGCGCTGACCCCTGCTACGAAAAATGCACCGGTTGCGAAACTGCCGAAAACCGTATGTGGAAATGCAACCCATAACTTCTCATTCAACAGAACGGCCATAATATCATTCATTTCCGCCCGCCCATTTTGCAATACATAGCCTGTTGGGTTTTGCATGAACGAGTTGGCCGCCAATATCCAAAACGCAGACATAACTGTGCCGATTGAAACAAGCCAAATACACGCTAAATGTAATTTTTTCGGTAACTTATTCCATCCGAAAATCCAAATTCCGATAAAGGTGGATTCCAGGAAAAATGCCAATAATGCTTCAACTGCCAGTGGGGCGCCAAATATATCCCCTACAAATCTAGAATAAGCAGACCAGTTCATGCCAAATTGAAATTCTTGAATGATCCCGGTCACCACTCCGATGGCGAAATTAATGAGAAAGAACACACTCCAAAATTTGGTCATTTTTAAATAGATTTCGTCTTTTTTCACCACATACATCGTTTGCATGATCGCAATAACCAATGCCAAGCCAATAGACAGTGGTACGAAAATAAAATGGAATAGTGTGGTGGATGCAAATTGTATTCTTGCTAATAGAACTTCCTCCATTTTCCATGATCTCCTTTCGATCTTTGTTTCTATTACCTACAATAACGTAGTTCGAAAAAGAGTTCGTGAACAATCTGCGTAGTTCCTGTTACAAAGCTGCAAACTTATGTCCGAATTGTACAGAAGTTATGGCGGCTTTGTAACAACAAGTTCAGACCTTGCGAATTCCTTAAAACGGCTACCTTTATCAGGAAATCAAGGCAAAAAAGTCATATGAATTCGAGTATTGCGTGGCTCTGGTTTTTGTATAACGAAAGAATGTTGTTCTTTGAGACAATTACTTAAGGGAAGGTAATTTGGATGTGCGGCTGGAGTGATTCTTTCGGTTGTGGTTTAGAACGGTATGTTTTTTGGTTCAGACTGGAGGCATTTTAGTACGATTCAACAAAACTCTGCTCCTTTCTCCAGCTTCCATTGCTCAATAACAAAAGAAAAGGCTGTCACTGAAAGACAATTGCAACTTTCAGTGACAGCCTTATGGGATAATATTTCTCTATAGATTACAACTCGTCCAACACTTCCATCACTTTCTCGTAATCCGGATGGCCTTTATGCAGATATATAATGAAGTGATCTTTTCGTTTGGCTGCTAGGCGTTCATGTTTTGTTTCAGTTGTCACCTCTAAATAGCCCGTTTTGTCGACTTCTGATAAACGTTCATCTGAAGGTGATAATTTGTAAAGATTAAGGGGCATCAAGGCTTCTTTATTCACTATAAGTGTCATGCCGCTTACTGCTCCGAATAGTTCCACATCTGCTTCCATCGGTTCGCTCACTTCAAAACCTGCTGTCTCTAATTTCTTATGTACCTGCTCAAAAAAAGCTTCATCTGTTAATGCTGGGATTACCACATTTTCCTCCTGCGGCTTATTCACTTCGGGTTTTTCTTCTGATTCATTCTTTTCATCATTGCATGCACTAAGCAATAAGCTGGTAAGTACGGTAAGCAAAACGAACAATCTACTCGTTGATTTCATCGATTAACATCCTTTCTTTCAAACTATTTCTTTTGTTATTATACCTCATTGCAACTTTTTTCGTTAGCCGATACCTTTTTCTAGACAAACAGCAAGCTAAAAATTAAGATATAATATATATCATTTAATAACTTATATCTAACAGTAATAGTTATCAGATGATAATTATTATAAATAACTCTTTTCTTTTAATAAATGCTCTGCTATAATGGTAATTGTAGATAAAAAAAGAACTGATTGGGAGGAATTTTATATGTCAATTAACGAGAACGATTCTCAAAGAAGAAAGCTTACTACAGCAGCTGGTGCTCCTGTAGTTGATAACCAAAACTCTATGTCTGCAGGTTCAAGAGGTCCGCTTTTGCTGCAGGACGTTTGGTTATTGGAAAAGTTAGCACATTTTGACCGCGAAGTTATTCCTGAGCGACGCATGCACGCGAAAGGTTCAGGAGCTTACGGTACATTTACTGTCACGCATGATATTACGCAATATACGAAAGCTAAGCTGTTTTCAGAGATTGGTAAACAGACTGAGATGTTCGCACGTTTTTCAACTGTTGCTGGTGAACGCGGAGCAGCGGATGCGGAGAGAGATATTCGAGGATTTGCATTAAAATTCTATACGGAGGAAGGTAACTGGGATTTAGTCGGCAATAATACACCGGTATTCTTTTTCCGTGACCCATTGCAATTCCCAGATTTGAACCACGCCGTTAAACGAGACCCGCGGACGAATCTAAGAAGCCCGAAAAACAACTGGGATTTCTGGACTTCCCTGCCTGAAGCGCTTCACCAAATCACTATCATCATGAGCGACCGTGGTATACCAAGATCGTATCGTGAAATGCATGGTTTCGGCAGCCACACATACAGCATGATTAATGCGAACAATGAACGTCATTGGGTGAAGTTTCATTTCCGTTCTCAACAAGGGATTGCAAACTTAACTGATGAAGAGTCTGCTGCAACAATTGCTACTGACCGTGAGAGTGCTCAGCGTGACTTACTGTCCAATATCGATAATGGAAACTTCCCGAAATGGAAAATGTATATCCAGGTCATGACGGAAGAGCAAGCGATGGAAATGCCCTACAACCCTTTCGATTTGACAAAAGTTTGGTATAAAAAGGACTTCCCTTTAATTGAAGTTGGAGAATTTGAGCTAAACCGTAACCCAGATAACTATTTTGCGGAAGTGGAACAAGCCGCGTTCACACCAGCTGCAATCGTCCCAGGCATCGGTTTCTCTCCTGACAAAATGTTGCAAGGCCGCCTATTCTCTTATGGTGACGCGCAGCGCTACCGTCTAGGCGTCAATCATCATCAAATTCCAGTCAACGCACCAAAATGTCCATTCCATAGTTTCCATCGCGACGGCGCAATGCGTGTTGACGGGAACCACGGTGCTACAATGCATTATGAACCAAACAGCTACGGCGAGTGGCAAGAACAACCTGATTTCAAAGAACCACCACTTAAAATTCATGGCGATGCAGATCATTGGAATTTCCGTGAGGATGACGATGACTACTTCACACAGCCAGGAAAATTATTCAATCTATTAAGCAGTGAAGAACAAGAACGCTTATTCAACAATACTGCTCGTAATATGGGAGATGCTCCTAAAGAAATCAAAATCAAGCATATCCGCCACTGTTATTTAGCAGATCCGAGATATGGTGAAGGTGTCGCAAAAGCATTGGACATTCCAATGGCAGATGTAGACATTGAAAATACTACAACACTCGTCTAAGAATAAAACATATAAAAGCGCTTGGAGTTCATTCTCCAAGCGCTTTTGTCTGAACATTATTTTTCTCCTACGCCATTCAAAATATTAGCGATGATTAATCCTGTAATAATGGCGACCACACTCATGACAAATGGCGTGCCACTTTCAGGGATTCCCGGGAAAATAACAAAAATGGAACCAATAATGAGACCTAGGATGACCGCAAACATTCCGGTATGGAAATGAGTCAACAACATGCGAATAAGTTTACTGCTCACCACAAATCCAACAGCGATTCCGACACCTGTAACTAAAATAATCGGAATATTAAAGTCTGAAATTGCTGTAATAACAGTCGTGTAGACGCCAAGCAGCAATAGCACAAAAGATCCGCTCACACCTGGCAACAACATGGCCATACTTCCTGCCCATCCGGAAAAAAATAATATAACCGCTGTCTTTCCTGTCAGATGTGTGATGAGACTAGGATCCGCCGGCTTAATAAATATGGTAGAGGCAAGTCCTGCTGCCACAACTAACATTAATATTATATGGTGAAACTTAAAACTTTTTCTCAATCCTGCCTGCTTGGAAACAAACGGAATTACGCCTACGATCAACCCTAAGAAGAAATATTGAGTAGGTTCATGATAATGCTTCAATAAATAAGAAATTACTTTACTGAATAAGATAATGGTCGCACCCATCCCAATGCCAAGTGGAAGCAAGAATCCAATATGTTTTTTCCACTCTCTGCTGAAAAATCCGCTTATCGAGATAAGCAATCGATCATATATTCCTAATATGAAAGCAATTGTTCCACCACTCACACCTGGGATCAAATCACTGATTCCCATTAAAAACCCTCGATATAAATTTTTCCACTCCATGCGTATTGTTCCTCCAATAAAATTCATTCCATACAGTATATCACGCAGTCAACTGTTAATAACATGACACCATTTTTCTTTAATGCTCATTTGGACTGATATTCTTACTGTATGTCCATCCTCTACTAAATAGGACTAGTACAAAACAAAAGTTGTTCCATTGTTAGAAGTAAAACAATGAAACAACTTTAAATTAGTAATTTTCTAATTCAGAAACGGTTACAAATGAATAACCTTGAGATTGCAAGTAAGCCATAACGGATTCCAAACCATCTGCTGTTGCTTTATGGATGTCGTGCATCAAAATAATGCTCCCATCACGCGTATGAGCTTTCACTATTGCTAATAGTTTTTGAGGATTGTGATGTTTCCAGTCCAAGGTGTCAACATCCCACATTACTACAGGTAAATTTGTAATAGCTCGCACACGATCATCGACTGCGCCATATGGTGGTCTGAAAACAGTTGCGGGTTGTCCGATTACTTCTTGAATGATATCCGTAGTCCCCTGTACTTCGTCATAGAGCTTTTTATCCGGTACTTTTGTTAACGAAGGATGGTTCCATGAATGGTTGCCTAGTTCGTGACCAGCTTCGGCAACCTGCTGTGCAATTTCCGGATAATATTCAACGCGGCTTCCTAACATGAAAAACGTCGCTTTTGCATCGTATTTCTTCAGTGTCTCAAGAATTCTTACAGTGGATTTCGGATCAGGACCGTCGTCAAATGTGAGTGCGACTTTTTTGCCCTCAGACTTTTCAGCGACCTCCACTTGATACTCTTCAGCTAAAAATGGATTTAACTTTTCTAAGGGGACTTCCACAATTGCCGGGCCTGCTGACTCTTCCGTAACAACGCCTGCATCATAATAAAAAATGATTTTGTCGTCAGTCAAAGAAAAATTACGATAATTTTTCCATAAAGGTTCCGTCGGCGTCCAGACATTTTCCGCTAGGAGTATGTCTTTGAATTCAGGATTTTGATAAATATGATCACGAACTACTTTAGCAATCCGTTTTAGTTTTTCAACGTCTCCACCAACCAAGTCCGTCATCTTAATTCCTTTACCTGTTTCTGGCTGGATATGGAATGTACGAATCTCTGTCTGGCTATCACTTTCACTCGTTGAAATTGTTGTCAGCATAACGAATGAGTAGTTCCCTGACTTATGCTGTACTGTTTCAAATGAAATATTCAATTCTTTTGGTGTTGTACTGTTTTTATCCGAATCAGATTTCAAATAACGTGTTTTCCATTGATCTATGTACTCCAATATCTCGTCATTAAAATCTGTAAACTCGGTTTGAGGGTACTGGATTGCAAACGGATTATTTGGATCATTGGTAGTTTCAGTGACAATTTTTACGCCTGGAAAATTTGAGTCGCTTGAGTCGACCAATATTTCCGGCTTCGTCTCTTTTTTTGATTTATTTGGAGATGCATTTGTCGACCGGTCAGATGTGTTAAATATTAACAGTAATGCAATGGCTGTCATTGCCATGATTGCACTTGAAAACGCAACATCGATCCATAGCGAACGGCGTTTTCTCTTTTTGAACTTCATAGAAAGACTCCTTTTTTCGATATTTCTTAATCTTTGAAACTACCTAAAATTGCTTTATTCAGTTTGATCGGACAAATCTCTTCTGTATGCAGTCAGCTATGGTAGATTTATAGCGAAAACTAAAAAAGTATGTCTATTTATTAGTATACAATAAATTTATAACTAAACAAGAATTTGATAGAATCTCTCAATATTTTTTCATTAAGTAGATTGGGCAATCCCCTGAAGATATACTTTTCCTGAAATCGGATTTATGGTATAATATCCAAGGCCCGAATCTTGCAAATCCGGGTGTAAGGGGAACTTACCATCTCCTTTGATACACACCGATCTCGGCTGTTATCTATTGCAAAGAGAAAACAGAAGGCGGTAATTAAAATGGAAAAGAATGAATATCGAGTATTGTTGTTTTACAAGTACGTCCACGTGGAAAATCCTGAGGAATTCGCTGCTGAACACCTGGCATTCTGTAAGGAAACTGGACTAAAGGGACGAATCCTAGTTGGTGAAGAAGGTATTAACGGAACATGTTCAGGGACAATTGAACAAACTGACGCGTACATGGAACATATGAAAGCTGATCCGCGTTTCGCTGATATTTGGTTCAAAATCGATGAAACAGACGGTCACGCATTCAAAAAAATGCACGTACGACACCGACCCGAAATTGTTAATCTCAGCTTACCTGAAGATGTCAATCCTTTAGAGTTAACTGGTGAGTATTTGGAGCCTGAACAATTTCTAGAGCAGATGCAAGACGAAAACACAGTTGTTCTGGATGCCCGTAACGATTACGAGTATGACTTAGGCCATTTTCGCGGAGCAATCCGTCCAGATATCGAAAACTTCCGTGATCTACCTGAGTGGGTTCTAGAAAATAAAGAGCAACTAGAAGGTAAGAAAATATTGGCTTATTGTACAGGCGGTATCCGATGCGAGAAATTTACTGGCTGGTTGAAACGAGAGGGCTTTGAGGACGTAGCGCATTTACATGGCGGTATTGTTTCGTATGGTAAGGATCCTGTTGCAAAAGGACAGCTTTGGGATGGTCAGTGTTATGTATTTGATGAGCGTATCGCAGTTCCGATCAATCAAGTGGAGCATGTAGTCGTTGGCCGTGATCATTTTGACGGCACACCATGCGAACGCTATGTGAATTGTGCGAACCCGGAGTGTAATGCGAAAATCTTATGTTCTGAAGAGAATGAACATGTCTATATGCGCAGCTGTTCAGATGAATGTCGTGTACATCCACGCAATCGTTATTTCGTGGAACACGATTTAACGGTTGAGGAGTTTAACGATCGCTTAGCTAAAATTGAAGCGTTACGTTTAGAAGAGACAGTTTCATGATTGATTGAATAGACAACAGCCAACTTCCTAAAGTGGAGTTGGCTGTTTTTCTATTGACAGCGACTTTTTTATTAACGGCTTCTCGGCTCTTCACCAAAACACCTGCTTAACTAGGAGCCATATTGGTTCATCACCCCGAAGTGTAGTCGACAGATAAGACGATGAAATGAAAACAAATGGCAAATCCGTTATTGTGAAAGTTGTCGAAACAAACACGAGGTTCTGCCACTTGCTACATCAGTTTATCAAAAAAATCATTGATTTGTCACACTATGAATGATTAGAAGGAACCACAAAAGAAAATGGGCATTGGACAACTACGTTAGCCTCAGTGCCTATATATCATTCCTGCCCTGTTTGCCTCGAAAAAGGAAACTAGCTCGTCAACTACATGTTATGTGAAGAATGAATTGAAGTCTTTAAAGATACCTAATATCTTTAATAAAACAAAAAAATAATCGATTAATCCCTTCTCTGTGCAACGAGCATGTATAGAGATTCCGATGGAAAATATTTCTCTGTTACCTGGAATCCTGCTTCCTTCATTTCTCGCTCCATTCCTTCCAAGGTAATTCTTGGTCCTTTATCGGAACTTCCTTTTGGTTCAAGTTCTAGACAGATTAGATGGCCTTCTTTTTTCAGTACATTTCTCATTTGCTGTAACAATGGTCCCAGCGGCTGAATTTCATGCAATATCAGAGAAGCAATAATCATATCGATAGTGCCTTCAGGTGAAGGTAGTTCCTCCATACTTCCTTGCACCGGGACAATATTCGAAAGCTGTTCCTTCAAGGATTTCTCTTTTATTATTGCCAGCATTGCAGCATCGATATCTAGTGCGTATACTTTTCCCGTGGTCCTCTTCGCCACCGGGATGGAAAAATAACCGGTTCCGGCGCCAAAGTCCAAGATGCTGTCCGTTTCTTTTAAAGGTATCATGTTCAGCAACTGTTCCGGGGAAAATTCCTTTCTTCGTTCTGGGCTTTCCAAGTATGATACTTTTTCTTTGCTATTCTTACCATGCGGGTGATGCATATATATTCTCCTTTTAAGCGGCTGTTTATCCTGGTTAAATTTTTCTTCTGTCAGTGCTGTAATCACAGATATGGCAGCCATACTACCTTCTGCCGCTCCAATAATTAATTGGGAGGGACCGGAAATTCGCGTATCTCCACAAGCAAACACCCCTTCCGTATTCGTGCGTTGCCAGCTGTCGGTTTCAATTCCACCATGCTCGTTTAATGTATATTTAAGTGTAGAATCAAAAGAAGCAGCCTGTTTCCATTCCGCAGATATAAACCCTCCTTCACGGAGCACTTTTGTACCATCTTCAAGTTGAATTTTTTTCAGCATCCGGTTTTCGCCAATGAAAGTGGCGATCTTCTTTTCATTAATACTGATTCCGTAGCGTTTGAGTAATTCTTGTTCTTCCAGCGATAGTATTTTATTGCCATTGGTAAAAATAATTAAATCGTTCGTCCAGTTGGACACCAGTTTCGCCATATGAAAAGCTTTTTGATCATTTGCAATCACTGCTAGCGGACGATCTCTTAATTCCCAGCCATCACAGAAAGGACAGCTGAACAGGCTTTTGCCATAGAACTCTTCCACCCTTGGGATATCTGGAAGGACTTCTTTAAAACCGGTTGCGAGAATGATCTTTTTCGCGCTGTATACTTCCCCATTTTCTGTCTCCACCTGGAAAAAAGTGTTTTCTTTATTTATACGATACACCCGTTGCTTTTCAATTCTCACGTCTGGATATCTGCTTAATTCTTCCTGGGCAACTCTTTTGAATTCCTGCGGATGTATACCGTCCCTTGTGATAAACCCGTGGGACTCGGAGGTTACCGCATTTCTTGGTTTATTGTCATCGAACAGAATCGTTTTACGTCTTGATCTTCCAAGAACTAATGCAGCATTCAGCCCAGCCGGTCCTCCGCCAATCACAGCGCAGTCTAATATCATTTTGTCCACTCCTTTAAATAAATTAACTTTTTCGTTATTCCTGTTTGGATTCTGCCTCTTTAGCAATATCAATCAAAAGCTTTGATTTCAATTCACTTTTCATATTTTCTTCTGCCTGCCACATGACTTTCTCAATCAGGCAGCCTTCATGATGAATGGAGCAGTCGAATAAGCTATTATCTCCTTCAGTCGCATTAATAACATCTAAAAAGGATATTTCATGTTTTGTTCTGGAGATTTTATAGCCTCCCTTCGCTCCTGGTGTCGACTCGACCAAACCAGCTTTCGTAAGTTTGGTTAATATCTTAGAAAGGTACGTCGGGGAAAGATGTTGCATTTCAGCTAATTCCTGCACTCCCACCAGGTTCTCCCTAGGCTGCAGCATTAAGTGGACCATTGTGTGCAGGGCGTAGTTTGTGGCGTTTGAATACCTCATACATATCCTCCTTATCCTAAAAGGGATATTAGAGACTCCTAATATCCCTAATATGGATTAGCTTATCACTATACGTAAAGGAAGTCAATTTGGAGATTTATAAATCTTTTTTTCAGATATTCGGCAAATTAGGCATGCGACTGTACATACTAATGATCAATTAAAACAGCGGCATTTTCCCAAAATAGAATATCTCGAAAAAAGTCAAAGATTAAATGCCCTAATTTTAACGTAGTTCAGTTTTCGATTACATTATCTGAGTTACCCCTCCAATTCGCAGTTAATATAACTGCGAATTGGCTGCTTCTTTTTATTAATATGGTTGTTATTAAAGCTAGCTTATGAAGAAATATACCTAAACTATATGGTGCTTTTAAATATATATTTTTATTTGCATTTTTGAGTGTAAATTCTAGTTTTGCGATAGGCAACGGAATCCATTATTAACATAAACACTTCCTTTTTTCTTATTCACAATCTTATCCAGACCTTATACTCTTCATAAATCGCTTAAACATTCTTTTCTTTAATTATGGTTATAACCGAACTGAATTGTTTGTAGCTTTCCCTCCATTTTAATCTTTGAAATTCAACCTACCTTTGTTTTTTCATAAGAAAGGCATATTGGATTTCCGCTAATAGGGCATTTCGCGAAAAATGGGTGAATATCAAAAATTTCATTTAAGTAGTGGGCAGTCATGACTTCTGAGACTTTTCCTTCTGTTACAACTTTTCCATCTCGCATAGCAATCAAAAACTGCGAAAACCTTGAGGCATGATTTACATCATGAAGGACCATCACAATCGTTTTATTTTCTTCGCTATTTAATTCTTTTAATAGCTCCAATACATCTAACTGATGCGCCATATCTAAATATGTGGTTGGTTCGTCTAAGATTAAGATATCTGTATCTTGTGCTAACGCCATCGCAATCCACACTCTTTGCCTTTGACCGCCAGACAATGCTTCAATCGGACGATCAGCAAGCTGCTCTAAATTAGTGCTTTTTAATGCCCATTCCACCATCTTTTTATCTTCTGACGTAGTCTTTGCAAAATAGTTTTGGTGCGGAAATCTCCCATATGTAATTAACTCCTGAACTGTCAAACCTCCTGGCGCTGCAGCTGTTTGTGGCAAAACCGCCAACTTCTTCGCTATTTCTTTGGAAGACGTTTCGTGTACCGATTTCCCATCGATATAAACCGCTCCTTGCTGTACTTTTAAAATCCGGGCAATCGTCTTAAGCAAGGTAGATTTCCCACAGCCATTTGGTCCAATAATTGTAGTGATTTCTCCACTGGGTATGTTGACACTAAGATCGCTGATGATTAATTGCTCGCCATACCCTACTCGAATGTGGTCGATCCCTATCATTTTTATCACCTCTATGTTATTTATAAAAAAAGCGCATTGCTTCGCTGAATATCGCGGGAACTATGGACATATGGTTTTCTCCAACTGGAGAGGTAAAAGAAACAAAATCAGGATGATGAGCTTTTAATCTCTGATAAAGCATTAGGCTATTTTCGAACATATCCCCTTTTTCTACCTTTTCCGCTGCAATGTACAATTTTTTATTTGGAAAAAGACAGGTTTTTCGTTCATGAATTAAAATTTCTCGATCATTCCACCAGATAGACGGACTGCAACATAAATAATTTCTAAACAGTTCAGGTCGTTCAAATAGCACATATAAAACAAACAACCCGCCTAATGAATGGCCGAATAAAATTTGTTTATTTAAATCAACAGGTACCTGCTTGGTAACAAATGGTTGAATCTCTTCTTCCAATAAATCTAAAAATTCTTTTGCTCCGCCATGTGCCGGCCATGAAGTACCATCTGGTTTATCAGGCAATGAACTAGCGGGATAAGAAGGAGTAAAATCGTATACACGCAAGGCGGGAAATACTTCGTCTAGCTCATATCCAATGCTCACGATAATCATTGGAGAAATATAGGTTTTTTCAGCCCTCCGCCACTGCAGCTTCAATATTTCTTCGCACATAGTTCCATAAGCATTGCCATCTAGAATATACAATACCGGAAAGCCTGTTGCAGGCACTTCTTCATTTGGAACCGACACAGTTATTTTATAAAAATGTCCCGCTAAAGGGTGCCGAAATATCTTTTGAATATTTCCTTGCATCCCCATCACCTCCTTATCAATTCACTACATCGATCTCGTTGAACGCATCAATAAATATACAAAGTATGGAACTCCGATTATGGAAATGACAATACCTACAGGCAACTCTGCAGGCGAGAAAATCGTTCGCCCTATCCAATCCCCAATTACTACTAACAGAACTCCGACCACCCCACTGATCGGCATGACATATTGATAATGGATGCCTACCAAGCGTCTTGATATATGAGGTGCAATCAAGCCAACAAAGCTAATACTCCCTGAAACGATGACACTGGAACTGATTAAACCTACTGCCCCCAAAAGAAAAAGGAGCCGAACTCTATTTGCCCGTAATCCAAGACCAACCATTGATACTTCATCTAATTGCAGCAAATTCAATGTACGCGAATTCCATATGAGAAAAGGTACCACGATGAGCAACCATGGGATGATTGAATAGATCTGTTCCCATGATGCGCTGTAAATACTTCCTGACAGCCAGACCGTAGCCATTTCAAAATCTTGTGGGTTCATCTTTAATGAAACGAAAAGTGTAAGCGCACCAAATCCAGCATTTATGGCAATTCCTACCAATATCAATCTTTTTGGATCGAGCTCTCCATGGTTTCTAGAGAACATAAAGAGGAATATAGCAGCGAGAACCCCGCCCAGCCAACCAAATAACGACATACTGAAGATAGACTGCCCGCTCATGCCGACTACATTACTTTGTACAATAAACATATAGCAAACTACTGAAAAACCGACAGCAGCTTGTATCCCTAAAATACCGGGATCCGCTAATTGATTTTTTGTAAGACCTTGCAAGACAGCACCGACTATACCTAAAGCGCAACCTACAAAGGCAGCAATAATAATACGCGGGATGCGAAATTCATAAATCACAAGTTGATCATCCAGATTTTCATTTAGTCCAAACAGAGTGCGGATGATCTCAAAATGAGTCAATTGAATAATTCCAGTTGCCAAGCTCATGTACATGACCAGTAGCACTAACACTAAACCAAGAAAGAAAACAGTGGTAAAACGTCTTGATGCCGCGCGTCTACGCATGTTGTTTCCCTCCCTTTATTCGTATTAGATAAAGGAAGAAAGGAACACCGACTAAAGCAGTCATCACACCTACAGGGGTTTCGAAAGGCGGGTTGATCAATCTGCTGGCAATATCTGCCCAAGCTAAGAAAAATGCGCCTAAAACTCCAGCGAAAAAAATAATTCGCTTATAATCTTCGCCGACTAAAAATCGAGCGATATGCGGAATGATTAAACCGATGAATGTAATTTTCCCAACCATCGCTACGGAGATTCCAGTTAAGAGCGCAACACTCAATATGGTCAGAAGTTTAATTTTAAGAAGGTCGATTCCCAATCCTTGTGCGACTTCATCTCCTAAGGAAATAGCAGTGATGGATTTACTGACAATCCATGCGATGATGAGTCCAATGAGTGCAAACGGTATTGACCATTTAATAATAATTGGATCGATTTCATGCAGGCGAGAATTGTACCAATAACTAATATTTTGTGAGACTTGAAAATATGTAGCGAGCGCTTGCGACACTCCGTTTAGGAACATGCCAAGAATTGTACCGATAATCGCTAAGGAAATCGGTGATAACCCATTTGGAATCAAATTAGCGACACCGAATACAAATAGAAGCCCTAGAATAGATCCGACAAATGAATAGAGGATCAATGTTAACGGCGTGGCATTCGGCATAAATATCATACTTAACGTAATCACGAAGATAGACCCATCTGAAACGCCCATAATGCTAGGAGATGCAAGAAAGTTCCTTGTCATCCCCTGCATTAACGCTCCCGAGATAGCAATAAATAACCCTACAAGAAGTGCACCCACCACTCTTGGAATTCGAGAATTTCGTATGATCAGATGATCCATGTTTGAAAAATCTGCATGAAACATAGCTCTCCAAACAGTTGATACGTCATAAGTTGTCGCCCCATACATAACAGAACAAATCATTGTAACGATTAAGGCTGGCGGTATGACGATCAGTAATAGGGTAGGTTTATTTCGTATCTTCGACATACAAATAGCTCCTATTTTCATTAGAATTAATAGTTTTTCTGTAATTCATTCACAAATGCACTCTTACTAAAAACAGTTCCTCCTTCAAGGAGCGAATCAACGACGTTTACGTAGACTTGATCTTCTTTAAACGCTTTGATATTTTGGATAATCGGATTTTTCTTCAAATGTTCGAAGGCTTGTTCATTCTCTTGCGTTCCAGTTTGTTGTACTTGCATGAAAATATGATCTGGATTCATTTCTGCAAGTTGTTCAACTGATAGTTCCTCTTGTGCTTTAGCTTTCTTAATCGTCTCAGGAATCTCCAATCCTAGTTCTTCATACAAAACAGGATTGAAAAAGACATCTTCTGGATAGACGAACATTTTGCCCCCGCGAACACGCATGGCCACAACTGTTTGGTCTTTAAAATCCTCAGCTAAAGAAGGCTTTATTGTTTTGACACTTTCCTTATAGTCACTTAATAGCGTTTGAGCTTTTTCCTCTTTTCCACTCAACTCCCCCATCAACATGAGATTGTCTTCCCAACTGGAGGAAATATGTGAAACTAAGATAGTCGGTGCAATTTGCTCTAACTTACTTACTACTTCTTCAGAAAATTTAGTTGACCCTAAAATAACATCTGGCTTTAATTGGACGATTTTTTCGAAATTGGGCTGCTGTTTTTCTCCAATTGACTCAGCTTGGCCCATTGCCGTTTTAAACATTCCCGGGAACTCACCAGCAATCGTTATGGCTCCAACAGGTTCTACTTCTAAAGCTGTAGCGTCTTCCATCGCTTCCATTGCACCCGTAATTACAAGACGCTCCACTTTACTGGGAACCGTATATGTTTCTCCTAAATATGTAATAGCACGCGTCTCCGATTCACTAGTATTCGCCTCACTTGTTGCTGTTTTTGCTTCCTTTTCTGTATCTGCCTCAACTTTCTCTTGGGTGCTACAAGCAGCTAACGCGAACAATGCTACTAGTGATAAGATAAATAGTTGTACTTTGGTTTTCATTTGGCAATTTCTCCTTTTTTCTATTTTTGATGTAAGACCTTCATATTTATCATTACTATTGTGAAATTTATCCTCAACCCATATGCTTTCTATAACCAGTTGGTGAAAAGCCCGTCTCTTTTTTAAAGACTCTACTGAAATAAAAATGGTCTTTATAGCCCGTATTCTCAGCAACTTCAGCTATTGGCAAATCAGAGGTACGCAATAATAATTTTGCTTGTTGAATTCTCAAATCTGTTAAATAACTTGTGGGACTCACCCCTATTTGTTTGAAAAATAAGGACGACAGCTTTCTTCTCTCTGTATTGAAATGATTTGCGATATCCAATGCGCTGATCCCACGCTCATAAAACTGATGCATATATTCGATGATGGCACTCATATCGTCGATCCTGTCTGAGCGTTTTTTTTCAGTTATTATGATGAGCTCTTCTAAGATCTTCAAAAACAACACTTTAGACTGTAAATAGGACAAAGCCCCTGGAATCAAAAAGTTTTGCTGAAGTTGTTGGACTATCTTAGCTAGTTTGATACTTTCACTCGTCTGGAGCAGGAAATGTTTATAAAAAAGTGGAAATTGATCTGATATGTCACATGAAAGTTTGAAGTGAATTACTGCATACTCAAAAGGACGATCGCTTGTTATTTGGCTTTCTATCGCTAAATCGGGTCCTACATGCAAGATTTTCCCTCTCTCCAACATGTACTCTACATTTTCAATCGTAAAAACAGCCGATCCATCTATAGGGAATAGCAGTCCCCCTGCCCCGACATTCGAAGTAAAGGATCGAATTGAATCTTTCTCCGCCATTTTTTGTGTAACAATATCTAAAAATGTGAGCGGAGCAGTTCCATATAGTTCTACCAAATGTTCAGAATTTGTCATCTAACCCCTTCTTATTAGAAAGGACGAATTCATATAGGATGCAAATAAATAATCTCGTCCTTTTTTCATTTTTCATACTATTACTCGACCTTCTAAAATAATGCTATTATCATTGTGTTGTTAATCCCTCCTTTTCACTTGATACTGATAATCATTATCAATTAATATAATAACAAATTTTGAATAAATGTAAATGGAATAATAAGAAGAGTTTTTGCATTATTTAATCCATCGTATGTAAAAAGTCCATTTATTTTAATAAACATAAAAAACAAGAGCCATCCGTAAAGTCAGGTGAAAATGACTCGGATGGCTCCTTATTTTCTTATTAAAAATCAGTAGATTAAAAAAAATATTATACACTATGAATGCAGACAACAAGACTACGATCAGCAGTATTTCGGCTTAATATTTCTCTTCTAGCTCCCCAATTTTCCTGTTAGTTAATCAAATGAAACACCTCCCTGTATTTCAACTGCTAACTTACAGCCGATATTCACAAAAAACGGCCTTATAATTGACATGATTACTTACTAATAGTAAGGTTGAATATAAACTTACTATTAGTAAGTTTATTAACAGGGTATAGCATGTTTAATACCTATAACCGAACATAATGGGAGGACTTATTAATGACTCAAGCAACACAACAAGAAATTTACTTAGCAAAACGTCCAACTGGTTTGCCTACTATGGAAGACTTTAATTTTGTAGAGCGTCCTATTCCTACACTTAAAGATAAAGAAGTACTGATCAGAACTTTATATGTATCGGTAGATCCATACATGCGAGGACGGATGCAAGATGCAAAATCTTATATCCCGCCTTTTAAGCTCGATGAGGTGATTGTTGGCGGTGTGGTAGGTGAAGTGTCGAAGTCAAATTCAGATGCTTTCCAGCCAGGTGATGTTGTTGTAGGCAATCTAAACTGGGCGGAGTACACTGCAGCAATGGAGAAAGATATACGAAAAATAGATCCATCCATTGCCCCAATCACTACACATTTGGGAATCCTTGGCATGCCTGGCCTTACAGCGTATTTTGGATTATTAGATATCGGAAAGCCGCAAAAAGGCGAAACCGTTGTTGTGTCAGGTGCTGCAGGAGCAGTTGGTTCCATCGTTGGTCAAATCGCCAAAATGAAAGGAGCCAAAGTAGTGGGCATCGCAGGTTCGGATGAGAAGGTTGATTATCTGAAAAGTGAACTTGGTTTCGACGAGGCAGTGAATTATAAAAATGACAGTTTTCAACAAGACTTGGAAAATGCTGCTTCCGATGGCGTAGATATTTATTTTGATAATGTAGGCGGCGAAGTAACAGACGCGGTATTTCGTTTGTTGAATAAACATGCGCGTATCCCTTTATGCGGAGCGATTTCGTCTTATAATAAAGAAGGTCAGGACGTCGGCCCTCGCCTTCAATCAGCTATGATCAAAACAAGTGCATTAATGAAAGGGTTCACTGTCGGGGATTATTCAGCAGACTTTGGAACTGCTGCTGCTGATTTAGGTAAATGGCTTGCGGAAGGAAAATTGAAATATAACGAAACGATCGTTGAGGGTTTTGAAAATATCCCAAATGCGTTCTTAGGTCTTTTCGAAGGAACAAACCTTGGGAAACAACTTGTAAAAGTTGCAGATCCTGAAATAACAAAGCTTTAATACTATATGGTTAACGAATACCCTGTATGGAGTTTTCTCCAAGCAGGGTATTCAGACTGCTTTTAACGTATTTTTCATGCATTTCATTGGTGGTCCAATAGTTCTTTAAGAACGATTGCCTGGTTATGTTTTTCATCCTTCGACCCAAATACAAGCGTCAATTGTTCATCATGCTCCTTGCTCCGGTTGATCAATTTGTTCAATTCTTCTGTTTGGACTTTATTATTTTTCAACTCTTCTTTGTATTTCCTTTTGAATTCATCAAACTTTTCAGGATCATGGCCAAACCACTCACGAAGTTCTTTGCTCGGTCCCACTTCTTTTAACCAGTCATCCAGCTTAGCATCCTCTTTGCTGACTCCCCGCGGCCATAGACGATCTACCAAAACCCGTATCCCATCCGCTTTTTCAGCCTTATCATATACTCGTTTTATCTGAACAGACATATTTTCTCCTCCCATTTTCCAATTTCCATGGTGGTCCGGAAATGCAACATCTGAGTATGAAGAATGCCTTGAACTCAAACACTCCCACTGGAAGCAGCTGCCTGATCAGCCTTAGCACAATCAATAGCTATGACAAGAGCAACGAGTAGGATTTCCATTTCTTCCTTCATAATTTCTATTTGATAGCTATCCCCCCACGTGAACCATTCCTTATCTACAGCACCAATAACTTCCCCATTTTGCAAAACCTCAAAATTCATATCCCACCAGTTTCCCCGCACTTCAAGTCCTGCCGCATCAATAGTATATTTTGCTTTCAAGAATGTGAATTGCTTCTTGATCGTTACCATTTCTCGATTCTCAGTCTCAACAAAAAAAGTCGGCATGAAACTGAATGTTTTTTTCGTAATCAGTGCTACCTCATTCATTTCAGAATTTTTGATTGAATAAGTCTTAGGGACCTTCATAAAACTGCCTTCTACATAATAGACATCTTTCTCGGTCTGATCCTTTACTGTAAACTTGCCGCTCATACTGAACACCTTTTGTTTAATGTATAGTTGTTTCATTTAACTCTCCCTCCTATTTAAATGCACCTTCACATACGCAAATTTTTCAAAAAAAGTTTCATTTGAATCTATGCACGAACAATAAAATACCCTATAGAAAGCCCGGCTGAGGCTTCCTATAGGGTATGAATTTTATTTTCAGATCAACCAAATACACTAGTACTGTGTAATGGCTGCAGCTTAGCTTTCGGATCGATAAAAGCTTTCGCGTGGCTGATAGCAACTGGTGCTTCACCCATACCGACAGCAATCAATTTCACTTTGCCGTCATACGTTGTAACATCTCCGGCTGCATAGATACCTTCAATATTTGTTTCCATTCGAGAGTTGACTACGATCGAGTTGCGCTCCATCTCCAAGCCCCACTCCTTCAATGGCCCAAGTGAAGAAATATTACCATAGTTGACGACCACATGATCCACTTCGAATTCTTTCGTGTCGCCGCCTTTTTCTGTTAAGGTCAACTTCTCGATTTTATCGCCATCACCATGAATTTCACTTACCGTATGGGATGTCAAAACATTCACCGTTGAATTGCGCAGCTGATTAACACTTGTTTCATGCGCCGTAAATCGCTCTCTTCGGTGAACGAGCGTGACTTGGCTTGCGATATTTTCCAGCATCAACGCCCAGTCAAGTGCAGAGTCTCCTCCCCCACATACAAGGATGTTCTGGTCCTTGAACATGGAAAGGTCCTTAATGCCGTAGTGCAATGTTTTGTTTTCAAAAAGAGCTTCTTCCTTTAAACCGATTTTACGCGGTTGGAATGCACCGATTCCGGCAGTTAATAAAATCGTACGTGTCAGATGCTGTCCTTTATCTGTAGTCAGAACAAAATGATCGTCTTTTTTCTCTACAGACAATGCAGCCTCACCTAATAAAACTTCCGGATTCGCATGATGCGCTTGTGTGACTAAGTTCGCCACTAAATCCTTTGCCAAGATTTTAGGGAAGCCGCCGACGTCGTAAATATATTTATCAGGATATAGCTCGATCAATTGTCCGCCCAGCTGCGGCAGGCTATCGATAATTTTCACAGACATTTCACGCATACCTGCATAGAACGATGAAAACAATCCAGTCGGTCCTCCGCCGATAATCGTAATATCTACTATTTCTTGATTCATGAAAAACACTCCTATAAACAATTCTTTAGTATAATACTCTTGAGATCTACAACACGTATTCCTACTATATTATCTACTATTTCTTAGAGAGTTACATCTATTTTGTTTTACATTTCAGGAAAATGAGCCAGGCAATACTGTTCTGCTGCTGCTTGTTCTTCTTCGTCCCATTCTACGTCAAATGGAATTTCGGTAGCCAGTTCATAAAATTGATATGTTAACATTTTGCGTTGATCGTCTTTTACAGAATATAGAATACGCAGTCCCGTGCCATTCTCATTGTATAGCTCATCTTCTTCATCCAATTTGACCGTCAAAAGGAACTCAAACCTCTGTCCTTCTATAATGCCTGTCGGATCCACCAATTCTTCTACCTTGCCGTTTACTATGTTCATACAACTTCTCCTTCTTCCCGCTCTTTAAAGTATCGCCAACCACTTGGGGCATTTCAGCGCTGTTCACTTTAGTGCTTCCTCTATCCTACATCATTTTACATGTAGGGGGCAATTTAAGACCATGAATTCTGATAAAAAGTTTGCTTTTCATGAATAGTTGCTCGAAAATGAATGGATAGACTGCGTTAAGACGAATTAGGAGGAATTATATGCTTACCTTTGAAGATTATAAGTATACCCGACCAGACATGAATGAACTTTCAAAGCAATTCCATGCACTTCTTGAAAATTTTCAACAAGCCTCTTCATTCGAAGATCAATCCGCCATTATTGAGCAGATTAATACGATCACAAGGAACTATAGTACACAGGAAAATATCATGTATATCCGCTCTTCCATCGATACGAACGACTCTTTTTATCAGCAAGAGCGAGATGTTTTTGATGAAATCGGACCTCAATTCCAAGCGTTGCAGAGCGAGTATTATAAAGCATTGCTCACTACACCATTCCGTGGAGATCTCGAGGCTAAATGGGGACCCCAATTGTTCGCTTTAGCAGAAAACGCAATCCGCTCATACTCCGATGAGGTACAGCCTTTCTTGCAACAAGAAAATAAACTGATCTCTGAGTACGCGAAGCTTGTCGCTTCAGCGCAAATAGAATTTCAAGGCGAGACGTTAACTCTCGCTCAGCTCGGACCTTATAAAGAGTCGCTTGATCGTTCGATAAGAAAAGACGCTATGCAAGCGTCAGCCGATTTCTTCGCTGCACATGCGGATCAATTCGATGACCTTTTCGATCAGCTCGTTGCAGTGCGTCATAAAATAGCAACGACGCTTGGTTACAAGAATTTCACAGAGCTTGGTTACGTCCGGATGGATCGGATAGGCTACGATGCAAAGATGGTAGAAGGTTTCAGAAAGCAAATTAGAGAGGCAATTGTTCCCTTAGCTGCAGAAATTCGTCATGGGCAGGCAAATCGAATCCATGTACCTAAATTAAAGTTCTATGATGAACCGTTACACTTTCCTGAAGGCAATCCGCAGCCAAGCGGGTCGCCGGAGTGGATTATTGAAAATGGGCAAAAGATGTATCAAGAACTTTCTCGCGAGACAGGACGCTTTTTTGATTATATGAAACGAAAAAATCTGCTGGATCTTGTGGCGAAGAAAGGAAAAGAGGCCGGCGGCTATTGTACCTTCATCGATAACTACGACTCTCCTTTTATCTTTTCCAACTTCAATGGTACTTCCGGTGATATCGACGTCTTAACTCATGAAGCAGGCCATGCATTCCAAGTTTATTCCAGTCGAAATATTGGAATCCCCGAATATATCTGGCCCACGAGTGAAGGCGCAGAGATACATTCGATGAGTATGGAGTTTTTCACTTGGTTTTGGATGGATCTTTTCTTTGAAAAGGACGCCGACCTCTATCGTTATACCCATTTACTTGAAGGTGTCTTATTTTTACCATACGGAGTAGCTGTGGATGAATTTCAGCACCGGATCTATGATCAGCCTGATCTGACGCCTGGTGAACGAAAATCCGTGTGGAAAGAGTTAGAAAATATCTATTTACCGACTCGTGACTATGATGGACATCCGTATTTAGAACAAGGAGGCTTCTGGCAGCGACAAGGTCATATTTATGAAGTGCCGTTTTATTATATCGATTATACGCTTGCTCAAATCTGCGCATTTCAATTCTGGCAGCGTTCCATCGAAGATTTCGATTCCGCGTGGAAAGATTATGTACATCTTTGCCAACTTGGTGGTTCAAAATCCTTTTTGGAGCTCATCAAAGAAGCACACTTGCAGTCTCCATTTGAAGAAGACACCGTACAATCTATTGCCGATTCAATCAGAAATTGGTTAGCTGTAAACGAACTTAATTGATTCCAATCAAACCGGTCATCCCACTTTGAGATGACCGGTTTTGATTATTCTGCGGAATTATATAGCGAATACTGATCCTTTCCTTTTTTCTTTGATTGGTATAAAGCGAGGTCCGCTTTATGATAGAGGGTATGCATGGTATCTTTCTCATCAGCGATTGCAATCCCAATACTGATTGACAAGGGTATTTCTTCTTTTTGCAAGTAACTAAACGATTGACGCATTGTCTTTAACATATTTTCCGCTCGCTCCCTCACTTGCTCTTCTGTTAGCCGAGAAAACAGTACGACAAATTCGTCGCCGCCAATCCGAGCTGCCAAGTGATCTTTCCCACTTTCTTTTCCAATAATTTCTGCAGCTTGAATTAGAATCTTGTCTCCTTCTCCGTGGCCAAGTGAATCATTCACCAATTTAAAGTTATCCAAATCGATAATCATAAATTGCAAAGGTCCCTTTTTTTGGCGTAACCATTCTACAGCCGTATCTTCGAACGCTGCGCGATTCTTTAATCCAGTCAACACATCATGGAAGGCTAAATATACTGGTCTTGAAATCATTCGAGCTAGTACAATCGAGAGAATAATGGTAATGATTGTAATCGCGATAATTTGAAAGATAAATTGATTTCTGTATGATGCGAGTACACTGGCGAAAGGGACGTCATAGTATGCTATTTCCACTACACGGTTAGTTGAAAGTCCTTTCGCTTTCTCTGCTTTATAGGGTATGTAACGATAAGTTAACGTCTGCCCATTTTCCTCGACAGTTAGTTCTCTTTTCTCGAACTTCTTAAAAGCTTCTTTGAAGACTTCTTCACGAGATGCAGCCACCCTTACATCCCTATCCGTTCTCCTGTCACCTAACAGTAAACCGAAAGATGTGTAGACGTTGATCGATTTAATTTGCTCATTTTCCTGCTCCAACCGCTCCGTGGTATCATTGAAATTAAATTCTTGGAATTCCAGTTTATCCTCTAAGTAATATGCCAGCTCAATTAAGAATTTTCCATCGGGAGTCGGCATATAGCTAAATTTCTTGAATTCGCCTGTTTTTTGTTGAATATCCAGAGCATCATGAGAAAAAACTCCAAGCTTACGCCGTTCTGTCAATAACGTACTAAAGTTTTTGCAGCATTCATTAAAGTTGAGACCGATATCTTCTATGTAACTGCTCTCAATCACTTCATTTGAAGAATTAATAATAAAAATATCCATTCCACTTTCTTTTTCCATTGCCTCAAGATCCCACGTTGAAAAATCCGAATTTTCTTCATACAGATCCAGCAGTTTAAGTGAATACGCTTCCATATTCGCAGCACGATCCACGTCTAGTATGTTATAGACTTTATCAATAGTGGAAAGACTTGTGATAATTTCATCTTCCGCCTTCTGAATTTTCGTCTCCAGATTTGCTTGCACATTCTTTTTCAGCTTCTGATAATCGGCCACAACGATAATGAGTGAAAGAAACAGCATGAATGAAAAGAGGATGACTGTTAATTTCCCGCGAAAATTCTTATCCAATCCATCACCTCTCATCCTCAACAATAGTTATAAACTTCTATAAATATTATATCATTAAAGTAGTCCATTGGGACCTTATTTTGGTTTTTTTTCAGTCTTTTGTCACAATGCATGCATTACTTTACAAAAAAAAGAGCAAAGAGCCTAATTAGACTCCTTGCATTCTAAGTATGTTCACATTAAGCCTTTTGCCTTGCCATCTTCATCTATATCCATTTTCAGCGCAGCTGGCTGTTTTGGAAGACCAGGCATTGTCATGATGTCACCTGTTAAACAAACGAGGAATCCAGCACCAAGCTTCGGCAAAATACTGCGTATTGTGATCATGAAATCAGTAGGCCGACCAAGTTTTTTGGGATCATCCGAAAAGGAATACTGTGTCTTCGCCATGCAGACAGGTAGTAAATCCCAGCCGTTTTTCTGAATTTCAGCCAAATCTTTTAGTGCTTGGTCGGTAAATAAAACACCTAATCCTCCATATACTTTCTGGACGATTGCGGTCACCTTCTCTTCGACCGATTGTTCCACATCATAAATCGGGGCAAATTCATTTGGCTCATCTAATGCTTTGAGAACTTCTTTCGCTAATTCCTCCCCACCAGCCCCGCCGTCTTTCCAGACATTAGTTAAAGCTATCTTTACGGCATTTGTCTTGCACCATTGTTGAACTTTTTGAAGTTCGCTTTCAGAATCTCCTATGAAATGATTCAACGCAACAACTGGCTGAACACCGAATGCACGAATCGTTTCCACATGCTTCTCTAAGTTGACTAAACCTAGCTCAACCGCAGAACTATTTTCCGATTTCAATTCCTGCTTGGCTACGCCGCCTTGCATTTTTAACGCACGGATTGTCGTCACCAAGACTACTGCATCCGGCTGAAAATTCCCTTTCCGCGCTTTGATATCCATGAACTTCTCCGCACCTAAGTCCGAACCGAACCCTGCTTCCGTCACCACAAAGTCTGCAAGATTACGGGCAGTGTTTGTCGCGATTAATGAATTACAACCGTGTGCAATATTTGCAAAAGGGCCTCCATGAATCAATGCTGGCGTACCTTCTATCGTTTGGACAAGATTGGGTTTAAATGCATCTTTCAATAATAAAGTAAGTGCGCCTTCTACCCCTAAGTCCCTTACTGTTATAGCTTCTTTTTCATACGTGTAGCCAATGACGATCTGTGCCAATCTCTCCTTGAGATCTGACAAATCTGTCGCCAAACAGAACACAGCCATAATTTCAGAAGCAACCGTAATATCAAACCCTTCTTCCCGTGGTACTCCTTGAGCGGGTCCGCCGAGTCCAATAGTTATATGGCGAAGAGCCCGGTCATTCATATCCATAACACGTTTCCATGTTATACGACGCGGATCAATATTTAACAAATTTCCTTGATGCAGATGATTATCAATCATCGCACTCAGTGCATTATTCACAGTTGTGATTGCATGAAGATCTCCCGTAAAATGAAGGTTGATGTCTTCCATCGGCACTACTTGTGAGAAGCCGCCACCAGTGGCACCTCCTTTGACACCCATTACAGGACCTAATGAAGGTTCACGTAAAGCAACCATCGTTTTCTTACCTAAGCGGGAAAGCGCATCACCAAGACCAACCGTCACTGTCGATTTCCCTTCTCCTGCCGGCGTAGGACTCGTGGCTGTGACTAAGACCACCTTTGCTTGATTTGTTTCTTTTGGTATTAAATCCACATTGATTTTCGCTTTGAACTTCCCATATAACTCAAGAGCATCTATAGGTATTCCTGCTTTTTCCGCTATTTTTTCAATTGGCTGCATTTTTGCTTTTGAAGCAATTTCTAAATCCGTCAGCGTTTTCACCTGTTCCGCCACTGCCCCCACTGCCTTTCTATTTCTCGGATAGTCTCATTGCATAATTTGTAAAACGATTTTACCGAATTGTACACTGTCGTCTAGCTTGGCAAATGCATCATTTGTTTCTGCGAGCGGAAGAACTGAATCAATAACTGGATGAATTTGATGCGTTTCAATAAATGATAACATCTCACGTAATTCCTCACGACTGCCCATCGTCGTTCCAAGCAATGTGTACTGACCATAAAAGAACTCCCGCAAATTAAGATCGACTGTATCCTCTGTCGTAGCTCCGAATACAACGATCCGGCCGCCTTGTTTCAAGACATCAAGGGAACGATTAAATGTCGCTCTTCCCACACTTTCTATTACTAAATCCACACATTCATCTTGCAGTTCAGCTTGCCAGTCACTATTTGTATTAATCGCCAGATCTGCACCTATTTCAGTTGCCTGACGTCTTTTCTCTTCGCTTCGAGAAGAGACAATTACACGCGCTCCAAGCTTCTTAGCGAACTGAATTAAAAATGTTGCGACGCCGCTCCCCGCGCCAGGAAAAAATACGGTCTGTCCCTTTTGTATTTGTCCTTTCGTCACCAGTGCGCGGTAACCTGTCAAGCCGGCAAGTGCGATAACAGCAGACTCCTCCCAAGTTAAATAAGAAGGTTTCTTTTCTAACTGGTCTGCTGGAAGACAAATTTTTTCAGCAAATGTACCGTGATCCGGCATACCTAGAATATCGAACTCCTTTGAAGGCGCATCACTTTTTTCAAACCAACGAAGCGATGGGTTGATGATTACTTTATCGCCGACACTCCAATTTGTTACACCTTCACCTATTGACTCAATGATACCCGCCCCATCAGAACCTAGCACTAGAGGTTCTTTGGCATCTCCCCGCCGAATTGGAATTTTCGTGTCGCGGCGGTTCAGACCAGCAGTTTTCAATGCGACTACCACTTCTCCTTTACCTGCCATAGGTTCTGCGATATTAGTAAACTGCAATTTGCCATTCTCATGTACAAAAGCTTTCATTCAACTCATCCTTCCCACATTTATATACGCTTCTATCATAACGTATTATTAAATGTTTTCATATACTTCACTCTATTCCATATTTCAGACACAAAAAAACACAATGAACAATCGAGTCATTGTGTTAGATGTTACGTCTTTTATATTTAGCTAATTCTAATAGTTCAAGTACATCTTTTTTAGGCAGTCTGATAACCAGTTCCATTAATTCTTTTTCGGCTAAGCGTCGGCCTTTCCCACTGCGGTATCGTTCTTTATTAGTTGAATCGATTTCCGCATACATCTCATCGCTTTCGGATGGCCATTTTCCAGAGGATTCTGCATTCATTGTTTCGCGAAGTCGATCATACAGCGATTCGACGGTGTTTCCTGTCGTTTTTATATAAGGAGTAAAGGTTACTTCACCCATGATCAATTCATCTGTAGACACCGAAAAACGTTCTGAAATTTTGGCAATCCAGGCAGCGGATGGGGCATTTTTCCCGCGCTCCCAATCTTTTATTCGACTAGCAGATGTTCCGATTGCGGCACCAAATGCCATCATCGAAAGCCCTCGTCGCTCTCTAAGTGCTTTCAAACGCAATCCAAAGTCATCTTTACTCCATTCGTTCAACGAAATACCCCCCATTTGAGCTCTACTCATTTATTTTATTGATAAAAAGGTCTTTTTGTCAATTGATTTTATATGAAATTCATATAAGGCTCGAAAGAATCGTATCATCTGAACCGCGATATATCAAATACATAGCAGTAGAGCTCAATAGCCATTTCTTTGACGTGCATAATTTTCTTCATTTTTGTCAATATAAGCTTGAATGATCTGCTGTTCTGTAAAGCCCAATGTTTTGGCCAATGCCCCATACCGCATCCAAACATCTTTGTAATTGTCAAACGTCAAGTCATCCAAAAACTTGTAGATGGACTGTCCTGTTTGTAAAAATAATTGAGTTAGATCCCGTTCTAGTTCATCACTCGTAGGCCATTCATCCAAGTCGTCAAACCCTTTTTCAATTCCTAACGAAAGAAGGAAGTGAATAGAGTCCACGTACTCTTCAAGAACGACTTCATCCGCGGAAGGACCTTTCGTGCTCCAAAATTTAAAACATCTCGTTTCATTCGCTAACTCCGACAATTCCACCAATAACGCCAATCCTCTTTCATTGAATGTTTCGGCTTGTTGGTGGTTTGCTTGTATGTATGCATCCAATGCTTTCTGCATTTCGAATAATTGGTGTAATTTCATTTCAAAATCCCCCCGAAAGTTTGCTGTAGAATGAAACCTTATATCCTGTTCATCCGTATAGTAAAGTATTATATAGTGTTCAGGAGTTGATTTCATGGTTTTATTGATTCGCGTGTTCATTATAGCTCTTGTCATTTACTTATTTTATGTAGGTATTCGCTATTTGACGGATGCTAAGCGGAAACTGGATGAAGCGCATGAAAAAGAGCAATACTATTTTTATGATGATGTGAAAAATATCCGAAAAAATTTCTTCATCACGTATAAAGGTGCATTATTTGAAGGCGAGAAGTATTTAGGCACGACAACAGATTCATTCGATGTCATATCCATTTTCATCTGGGTAAAGGACGAGTCTAAACTGCAAGGGATGACAAAGGAGGACTTCTATTTTTTAGAATCCGAGGTCAAAACTAATTATCCACACGCCGAGATCAATTGGAAGAATCCTATCGAGCAGTTAATGAAATCATAATTCTTTAAAGGAATAGCGCATATGGGCTATTCCTTTTTTAAAAGGTAATAGAAGTCGGCAATTTAACACCTGACGCGGCAAGCAGGATTACAACGTCTAACATTGCGAATAACAAAAAACCGATTCGAAAAGCAGTCTTTCTCGTTTTATGACGAAATATTTGCATGCCGAAGTAGGCACCGACACCGCCGCCTAGTAGTGCGAGTAACCAAAGATTCCTTTCTGGAATACGCTTTTTTTTCTTTTGTGCTTGTTTTTTATCAAATCCCATAGCTGCAAATGCCCATATAGAAAGGATTGCCATATAAATCATCAGGGTTTGTACCAACTTACCCACTCCTTCACATAGAAAAACCGCTCCGTTTCCATATAAGAATGAAAACGAAAGCGGCTTTTAGTTCATCTTATTTTGCAACCGATTTTTTTGCAGTTTCTGCAAGCTGTGCAAATGCTTGTGCATCTGTAACAGCAAGATCTGCAAGCATTTTACGGTTAACATCGATGCCAGCTACTTTCAAGCCGTGCATTAATGTGCTGTATGAAAGGCCATTCATACGTGCAGCCGCATTGATACGTGTGATCCATAGTTTACGGAAGTCACGTTTCTTTTGACGACGGTCACGGTATGCATAGTTATAAGATTTCATTACCTGTTGGTTAGCAACCTTATAAAGTCTATGTTTTGAACCAAAGTAGCCTTTTGCTAATTTCAATACTCGTTTATGACGCTTGCGCGTGACTGTTCCACCTTTTACGCGTGGCATAGTGCATTACCTCCTGCTTATCCTGTAAGTGTGTGTTGTTAGAATTCATCCAGCGAGTTCTACCTGTATTACTTCATGTTTGTTAGCATTTCACGAATTCGCTTGTAATCGCCTGAAGAAACTAGTGCAGATTTACGAAGGTGACGTTTTGCCTTCGTTGACTTGTTTGCAAAAAGGTGACTTGTATACGCACGGCCGCGTTTTAATTTACCAGATCCAGTTTTTTTGAAACGTTTCGCGGAACCGCGGTGAGTTTTCATTTTTGGCATGTTCTGTTCCTCCTAAATTGTTCGTGTTACTTTTTTTCGGCAAGCGGTGCAAGTATTAAGAACATGCTCCGGCCTTCCATTTTTGGTTTTACTTCAACAGTTGCGACTTCTTTGCAAGCTTCTGCAAAGCGATCGAGCACACGTTGGCCAATTTCTTTGTGCGTGATCGCACGGCCACGGAAACGAATCGAAGCTTTTACCTTGTCCCCATTTTCGAGGAACTTGATTCCGTTACGAAGTTTCGTTTGGAAATCATGCTCATCAATTGTCGGGCTTAGCCGAACTTCTTTCAAATTGATGATCTTTTGATTTTTACGAACTTCACGCTCTTTCTTTTGCTGTTCGAACTTGAACTTTCCATAGTCCATAACACGAGCTACTGGGGGCTTCGCTTGTGGAGCGACAAGAACAAGGTCCAGGTTCACTCGAGCAGCAATATCCAAAGCTTCATTACGTGTTTTGATACCGAGTTGCTCACCATTGTGATCAATTAAGCGTAGTTCACGTGCTCGGATACCGTCATTTACGTACATGTCTTTGCTAATAGTAATCCACCTCCGAATGTTGTCTCGTGAATACACGTATTGGGTATGTCGAATAATCCGATCCCACAGGTCCATTCATTTTACGAAATAAAAAAAGTAGACAAATGTTATTTGTCTACCCGCGTAAGTAATCTATGCAATGCATGCATAGAAATTCACTCATGTGCCAACCTGTCAACAACTTTATTGCGTCGATCAGGTGAGAAGCGGGTAGCCTCTTCTTATACCACAAACTGTATTCATTTAACCTTATTTACTTTATCATGTTTTGGATAACGTGTCAACCACTAGGTTTGAAACTTGTTATCGAATGCACATTTTAGATTCAAAAGAATTCAACTTTCATAGTATAGCTCACTCGTGAATATTTGGCAACTATTATTTTCTTAAGCAAAAAACAGCAAAAATAAGTAACGTTATTGAAATCACTTCGGCGCTTGCGGATGGCTCCCGCGATGAGCCAGTCAGGAAGTGCACCTGTCTGTCCCATCACTCCGCCTACCGCTTGTAAGGCGCCTTCGTTTAGTGAGTGAATGCCCTAGGTATATATTTTTGCACATTGGCTTCTGACTACTAAATCGGTTGCCGAAGTTTCCCCAACTTTAAACACTTTTCTCACTAGTTTTACCACACTAGCGAAGCCGCAACTGCGGGGTCAGCCGAAGCCAGGAGACAGCTAGCGCTTTTTGCTAGTTGGCTCTTGGCGGGAGGCAATCCCCCAGCGGCGTAGCGGTGCCAAAGCACCACATGTACTCTGTCTAGGACACACTGGTATTCGAGCAACGGAACAAAAAATGAGTAACGTCATTGAAACTACTTCGGCGCTTGCGGATGGCTCCCGCGACGAGCCAGTCAGGAAAAGCGCCTGTCTGTCTCATCACTCCGCCTACCGCTTGTAAGGCGCCTTCGTTGAGTAAGTGAAAGCCCCGGGTATATATTTTCGCTCATGGGCTTCTGACTACTAAACCAGGTGCCGGAGCTTTCTTAGTTTTAAACAATACGCTTATTAGCTTCATCAAACCAGCAAAGCCGCAACTGCGGGGTCGGCCGAAGCCAAGAGACAGCTAGCGTCCTTTGCTAGTTGGCTCTTAGCGGGAGGCAATCCCCAGCGGCGTAGCGGTGCCAAAGCACAACATGTACTTCGTCCCGGACACACTATAAGTCGAACGACGGCACAAAACTAATTGTCCAGTTAGAGAAAGCAAACCCCTAAAAAGATTTAGTCTTTCTTCACGTCTTCCTGAATTAATTCCAAGAACGCTTCGAAAGACATGCTTTCGGATTTTTGTTCACCATACTTCCGGACATTGACCTCACCGGACTCGACCTCTTTATCTCCAAGGACGAGCATATAAGGTACTTTTTGAACTTGCGCTTCACGGATTTTGTAACCGATCTTCTCATCACGGCTGTCTACATCGACGCGGAATCCAGCTGCTGTCAATTGCTCTTTCACTTGAATTGCATAGTCGAAATGCACTTCAGGCGAGACCGGGATCACTTCTACTTGAACAGGTGCAAGCCAAGTCGGGAAAGCTCCTTTATATTCTTCGATTAAGAATGCAACGAAACGTTCCATTGTGGATACGACACCACGGTGGATGACGACTGGACGATGTTGTTTCCCGTCTTCGCCAATGTACGTTAAGTCGAAGCGTTCAGGCTGAAGGAAATCGAGTTGTGCCGTAGAAAGTGTTTCTTCCATGCCGATAGCTGTTTTCACTTGAACATCCAGTTTCGGACCATAGAATGCGGCTTCGCCTTCTTCTTCTGTATAAGGAAGCTCTAACTCATCCATTGCTTCTTTCAGCATGGACTGTGCGCGTTCCCACATTTCATCATCATCAAAGTATTTCTTTGTATCCGCGGGATCACGATATGACAGACGGAACGTATAATCTTTAATATTAAAGTCTTTATACACTTCGATAATTAATAAAATTACATTTTTCAATTCTTCTTTAATTTGATCAGGACGAACAAAGATATGCGCATCGTTTAACGTCATTCCGCGTACCCTTTGCAAACCGGAAAGTGCCCCAGACATTTCATAACGATGCATGGTTCCAAGTTCAGCAATTCGAACAGGTAAGTTCCTGTAAGAGTGAATACCATTCTTATAGACCATCATATGATGAGGACAGTTCATCGGGCGCAGGATCAGGCTTTCATTATCCATTTCCATCACCGGGAAGATGCTGTCTTGATAGTGGTCCCAGTGTCCGGATGTCTTGTATAAATCTACACTTCCCAAAACAGGTGTATAGACGTGATCGTAACCCAGTCTTTCCTCTTTATCTACAATATACCGTTCGATGACTCGACGAATTGTAGCGCCTTTTGGCAGCCATAGCGGCAAACCTTGTCCTACTTTTTGAGAGTTCGTAAAAAGGTTCAGTTCTTTACCGATTTTACGGTGGTCACGCTCTTTCGCTTCTTCCAATAAACGCAAATGCTCTTTCAGTTCATCTTTTTTGAAGAAAGCTGTTCCGTAAATACGTTGAAGCATTTTATTGTCAGAGTTCCCTCTCCAATAAGCGCCCGCAATGCTGAGCAATTTGAACTCTTTTAGTTTACCGGTAGACGGTACGTGAATTCCACGGCAAAGGTCGAAAAACTCGCCTTGTTCATAGATTGAGACTTGTTCACCCTCGGGAATTGCTTCAAGAAGTTCCAATTTATATTCATCATCAATTTCTTTGAAACGTTTTTCTGCTTCTTCTCGTGAAACATCATGACGCACAATAGGAAGATTTTCACCAATGATCCGTTTCATTTCTTTTTCTAATTCTGGTAGATCCTCTGCTGTGATCGGCGTCGGTGAATCGATATCATAGTAAAATCCGTTTTCAATAACCGGACCGATTCCAAGCTTCGCGTCAGGAAACTTACGTTTGACAGCTTGTGCTAAAAGGTGAGCAGTACTATGACGTAAGATTTCCAATGCTTCGTCTGAAGTTGGTGTCACGATACTGATTTCCCCATCTTCATGGATCGGTGTTTTCAAATCGATTAGCTGATCTCCAATTTTCCCTGCCAATGCACTTTTTCGCAATCCAGGACTGATAGACCCCGCAACATCTTCTGTTGTTGTTCCATTTTCAAATTCCTTTACTGCTCCATCCGGAAAAGTTAAATGAATGTTTTCTGCCATTTTGCCATACTCCCTTTCTTTTTTTGAACACAAAAAAGCCTCATCCCTAAAGGGACGAGGCTTGAGCTCGTGGTTCCACCCTTCTTCCTTCTGTTCGCATTTGCGAATAGATGAAGCTTTCGATCGGCTAACGGGCCGTTACCGTCATCAGCTACTATATTCACTGATGCTGCTTGGAGGTGGTAAATTATTTTTCCTGCCTGCAAGGGTTTCAGCCATGCCCCTGCTCTCTGAAAGGTGAAAAAGTAACTGTTGTCCTCTTCGATGCATTTTGACAAATTATTTATATTGAACTGAGTAATAGTATAAAAAAGTCTGAGCGGAATTGCAAGTTTATTTTCTTATTTCCTTAATTTCATAACCAAAATCCGATGAAATGGCATAAGTAAAGTTTAGCGGCGACACGAGATTTATGCTGCAGACGGGACGCTTTAAGCCTTAATAAAAAACATTATATAACATCAATCCCGCCAGTTTTTACCGCCCAGTTTGAGCGGAGTGCTGACCATGCGAATTCTTTCCATGAGCCGGCCTGCTTTCATCGGTTCCTTTTCACCGCGCTGAGATGTGGTCAAATGATGTTCGAGCACATCGTAATCGAAATTGGATGTGAAGAAGACAGGCAATTTTTCGGCCATTCGATATTGCAAGATGGTACCGAGCACTTCATCTCTGGTCCAGCTTGACATCGTTTCAGCACCGATATCATCCAACATTAATATCGGAGCTTTTTTGACGAATTCCACTTTTTCATCCAATGTCTGGTTTTGGATAGATTGCTTCATTTCACGTAAAAACTCTGGGACGTATACAACAACTGTTTGAATTTTACGTGTTGCCAGTTCATTCGCCAAAGCGCCTAATATGAAGGACTTCCCAACTCCATAATCTCCATACAAATACAAACCGCGTTCAGGAATCTCACCTGTGGAGTCAATGGTGTTCAAAAAATTCTTCGCAGCCCGCATGATTTGGACACGGCTGTCTTCAGTTTTAAAATCGACATTTGACAGTCGAGCTTCCATCACATCTTTTGGCATATACATGCTATTGACCATTTTCGATACATTTCGACGTTCATCGTCAAGTTGCTTGGTCGGACAGACGACGTAGTCCAGGTCGATGAGACGCTGTGCGATTACCAGTTTGGGTTCGAATCCTTTCATGACATTGACGCAGCCTTCTAGGTTTGGACAGCGTTCACAAGCATGCGAGGCGGTTGAGAACTCATACAGTTTCCCTAAACTGCGATTCACTACTTCTGTATTGATTTCGTCTGAATGTTCACTGATGAATTGCTGGACAGCAATGTCTTCTAGCACTTCTTGCCGAAGTTCCTCGTATTTTGCAGCCAATGAAGGAGCATTGACCACCCGCTTCATAGCATCTCCGATTCGTTCCAATTATTTCACCTCTGTTTCTTGAATCCCCAGTTCCTTCATTAATTTCCGTCGTTCTTCCTCTACGTTAAAATCAGAAGGCGTTTCTGCTTTTTTCGATTTATTGGTACGTTTGGCAAACCATTCAGGCACTTTCTCTTCTCGAATTGGTTTTCGTGTACCTGTATTCGGCTGTTTTCCTTCTTTTAGCCACTTCATATATTTATCATGTTCTTTTCGTGCAAGCTCAAGCGCTGTCTTGACATCCTCTACTTTTTTACTTGCCCAATGAGAGGCAATGCGTTCTGCAAAGCCTTTCGTAATTTTCATATCGTTACGCAACATGATGTATTGGAACAACGCATTTACAACACCAATTGGAAACTCGTGAGTCAGAATAAGTTCTTCTGCTAAATTAATATCGACTGATAATGGTTCTTTGTCAGTAATCTGCCTTAGCATATCAATTGTAGAAATATTTTCTAAATAATAAACCAACTCTTCTTCCCGACTCAAGTCTTCTGGCATTGGCTCATCATTTACCGGTAAAGCGAATGCTTTCTTTAAACGAGGCGGCACTTTCGAGCGGTTCATCTTATAAAATTCAGCGGCGGCTTTTCGCGCCCGCTCCTCTGTAACTTGATGGTTTTCGTCCATTGCAATCATCACAACTTTTTGCATATCCAAAGGCGTCAATGTATATAAAAAAGAAAGTTTTGCTATCATTTCCTGGGAAATACTGCGAAGTGAAGACTTCGGAATCATTTGTTCAGACAGTCCGCTATAAAATAACTCGAAGTTGAAATCTGACATATAAAAAGGGATTCCAGGGGCAACTGTTTTCCCTTGAAACTCCAAGCCATATGTTAACTCCATAGCCTGATCCCCTCTTGCAGGCTGAAATACGTCTAAAAAAGTACGGGAAATGTCTTGATACATTTCTTCATTGATTGATTCTTGAAGAAACCGGCTGCGTAGTTGGCGATATGGCTGTTCACCTATTTTACTGAATAAAAAAGTGGATAATAACGGATCGTGAAAGAAAGAAGGCGCGTCTAGCGGCGGCAGTAACTCGTATAGAAAAGAGCGGTTCTCCATCTCATCTGTTTTTTTATAAGTCCGAAGCAATCCAATCGCCTCTAATGAAATTCTCGCTTCAAAAATTCTTTGAAGTGGGAATGATAAGATATTCATTAAATAGTAATGAGTATGCTCTTGGGCCTCCATATTTTCAGCATCCGTCCAAAGTGTCAAAAACAAACTGACAGCCTCTGAACCGATGAGTGGCTGATAAAACAAAGTGATCATCTGCCGGTCATAAAAGGAAAAAGGATGCGCTAGTTTTACTTGGAAGGAATCGACAGGCTGTAGTTCTGTATAAAGCATTATGACAATCTCCTCCTCCTCTGGTTAAACAATTTACTCTTGTTGGTCTTTCCTGCTTTGTAAATGCTGTAATTCATCTATGAACACGGTGATATCTTTGTATTGCCGATAAACAGAAGCAAAGCGGACGTATGCAACTTCGTCTACGTCAATCAACCGTTCCATCACCATTTCACCTACTTGATCGGAGTCTATTTCTACGATCCCTGCACTTCGCAGCTCTTTTTCAATCGAGATAACAATACCTTTCAATTTTTCTATAGGGACGGCTCGCTTTTCACAGGCACGAATTAAACCTCTAAGCAATTTTTCACTGCTGAACTCCTCGCGCGTTGCGTCTTTTTTGACGACAATGAGCGGGGTATGTTCTACTTTTTCAAAAGTCGTGAAACGATAACTACATTTTTCGCATTCACGTCTTCTACGAATTGAGCGATTTTCTTCTGCCGGACGCGAATCGATAACGCGTGTTCCATTGTAATGGCAAGCTGGACATAACATAGTCGGTTCCTCCGCATTTTTAATTGGTACCTTTCATTATAACAGAAACTGCCGGTACAACAACAGAAGGGTAATGAAAAACACTTCACCGATTATGGTGAAGTGTTCGCTCTGCCATTATAAAATTACTTTATTGTTCAAAGCAGCTGCTACTTTTTTAGTTAATTGGACTACGCGTGCTGAATAGCCCCACTCATTGTCATACCAAGCAAGTACTTTTATCTTACGATCCCCCATTACCATCGTGGAAAGACCGTCAATCGTTGCAGATTCTGTTGTCGTGTTGAAGTCGATAGAAACAAGCGGTTCCGTCGTGAAACGCATGATACCTTTCAATGGCCCATTTGCTGCTTTTAGAAATGCATTATTCACTTTCTCAACAGTCACATCTTTTTCTACGTCTACAACTAAGTCTACAAGTGATACGTTTGGTGTTGGAATACGTAATGCCAAGCCATGAATTTTCCCTTCAAGTTCAGGGAGGACTAAAGATAATGCTTTCGCTGCTCCAGTTGAAGTTGGGATAATTGACTCGCCGCAAGAACGAGCACGACGTAAATCTTTATGTGGATTATCCAAGTTTTTCTGGTCATTCGTGTAAGCATGTACCGTTGTCATTAAGCCATTCACAATACCAAACTCATCGTTCAATACTTTTGCTACTGGCGCCAAACAGTTGGTCGTACAGCTGGCATTCGAAATAACGCTGTGTTTTTCAACGTCCAGTTTATCATCATTAACACCAAGTACTACTGTGACATCTTCATTTTTACCAGGAGCCGTCAAGATTACTTTCTTTGCTCCGGATCCTAAGTGAAGTGCTGCTTTTTCACGTGAATTAAATACACCTGTTGATTCGATCACGATGTCAACACCGAGTTCTTTCCACGGCAGCTTTGATGGGTCGCGTTCAGATATGAGTTGTACACGTTTGCCGTCTACAATGATGGCATTTTCTTCAGTTTGAATGTCACCGTCAAACACACCGTGAGTGGAATCATATTTTAATAGGTGAGCAATCGTTTCTGCTGGATATGTCGCGTTTACGGCAACTAAATTAACATCTTCTTCCTTGATGATTTGACGGAATACCATCCGTCCAATACGGCCGAGTCCGTTAATTGCAATTGTAGTAGTCATGAAAGGGATCCTCCTGCATGTATGTTATACTTATTATCTTTTATCGTTAATTAGTATAACATATATTACGATTTAGCCAACACTATTAGATGTTTATTTTAAAAAATAAATTTTCTAAATATACGAAAGAAATACTACTTGCAAACATGAACTAACTACGGATATTATGCGGTACCGTCGGGTACTCCTTATAATGGCGTCGCTTGCCAGTCAGCTAGTATTTTTTCTAACTGTTTTTCAGTTTCTTCTATCGTGCCATTATTATGGATGACTGCGTCGGCACCTGATTCTTTGATATCCATGTCGAGCTGGGAGGCAATTCGTGCATCTGCCTCTTGTTCTGACAATTCATTACGTGCGATTAGACGCTGTTTTTGCAGTTCTTTAGTGACAGAGACGACTAGAATCTTTTCTACATAGGAATGCAATTTGCTTTCAAAAAGCAATGGGATGTCCATAATGACAGTTTGATAGCCTTGCTGCAGATATTGTTCCTTCTGGCTTACCATTTCCCCTCTAATTGCCGGGTGCATGAGTTCGTTTAACTGGACGCGTTTATTTTCATCATGAAAAATTAGTGCACCTAGTTCTTCGCGATTGAGTGATCCGTCTTTTTGAATAACATCACTGCCAAATGCATGTTGAATTTCATTCAAAAGAGGACTTCCTGGTTCAACTACTTGGCGGGCGATGACGTCTGCGTCGACAATAGGGTAACCTTTTTCACGCAGCATGTTGGCCACTGTGCTTTTACCGCTGGCGATACTACCTGTCAGTCCAATGATCACTTCTATCACTCCTCATTTTTGACAAGCAGGACAATAGACGGAAGTCCTTCCGGCAATCTGCTTGCTTTTCGTAGGCGTTTCGCACGTACTGCACACTTTCTTTCCGTACATATGCAAACGATTTTGCATTGTTCCCGCATTGCCGTTGACAGAACGATAATCCGAAATCGTGCTGCCCCCTGCATCTATGCTCTCTTGCAGCACGCGGACAATTTCATTGAACAGCAGAATTTTGCGTTTTCTGCTAATTCTTTCCGCGGCTCGCGCTGGATGAATATTCATATGAAACAATGCTTCTGTTGCATAAATATTGCCACAGCCTGAGATCACTTTGCCATCCATGATCACTTCTTTGATCGCTTTACTTTTATATTTTGTGAATTCCGCCATTTCGAGAAAATGATCTAGCGCTTCCTCTGAAAATGGCTCCGGTGCCATATCTAGGAGAGGCGGAAAATCTTCTTCTGATTGTAAAAGACGCATCTCTCCGAATCTGCGGATATCCGAATAAATAAGTAAACCGCCATCTTCCATCTCCAAAAAGATATGAGCATGTTTACGAAACTTCTCTTCTGCAATTCCATTTAAAGAGTCGACGACAAACCAAGCACCCGTCATCCCTAAATGGCTGACGAGTAGATACGACTGCTCTTGCTTCTTCAGATGAAAATAAATATATTTACTGCGCCGGACGATCTTCTGAATGTGCATAAGTTCCATATCTTGAAGAAAGTCCTCTACAGTTTTTCCTTTAATAATCGTTTCTTTACCAGCTAATTTTGAAGTTACGACCGTATCGGACACGGAAAGCCCTTTGATCGTCCGTCCTTCAACAAGCGGCGCGAGATCTCGCACCACTCCTTCTACTTCGGGTAGTTCCGGCATGTATATCCTCTCACTTCGTTTCGTACCAGGACTTGCCATGATTCCAATCGACTTTTAATGGAACATCAAGCTGAAGTGTTTGTTCCATGACTTCCGGTACGATTTCTTTTAGTCTTTCTAATTCTTCCACAGGGGCTTCAAAAATCAATTCATCATGTACTTGCAGCAGCATACGTGTTTGCAATTGTTCTTTTTCAAGTCGTGCGTCCATATCAATCATCGCTTTTTTAATGATATCCGCCGCAGTCCCTTGAATCGGTGTATTCATTGCAGTCCGTTCTGCAAAGCTGCGCAAATTAAAGTTAGAGCTCGTAATATCCGGCAAGTATCGGCGTCTATTAAGCAAAGTCGTCACATATCCCTTTTGCTTGGCATCGGCAATACTGTCATCCATATATTGTTTTACACCCGGGAAACTAGCCAAATACGTATCGATAAATTCCCCTGCCTCTTTACGCGTAATATTCAAGCTTTGCGACAATCCATAATCGCTTATGCCGTAGACAATTCCGAAATTGACAGCTTTGGCTGCACGGCGCATATTGCTGTCGACATCCTCTTCACTTACGCCGAATACATCCATCGCAGTTTTCGTATGAATATCCGCGCCTTGCTTGAAGGCCTCGATCAATTTCTCATCCTGCGAGATATGAGCTAATACACGTAACTCAATTTGTGAATAGTCTGCAGCAAACATAATCCATTCAGGTTCGGAAGGAATAAATGCTGCCCGTATTTTGCGGCCTTCTTCCAAACGAATCGGGATATTTTGCAAGTTCGGATTGATTGAGCTTAAGCGACCTGTCTGCGTCAGGGCTTGCTGGAAGCGCGTATGAATTTTTCCATCTTCGTGAATCTCTTTTGAAAGTCCATCAATATAAGTCGAATTCAACTTACCAAGCTGACGATACAGTAGGATATGCTGAATGATTTCATGCTCATTCTCTAGCTTCTCCAAAACATCGGCTGCTGTCGAGTAGCCTGTTTTCGTCTTCTTAATCGGTGTCAGGCCAATTTTCTCAAAAAGAATTACACCGAGTTGCTTTGGCGAATTAATATTGAATTTCTCTCCCGCCATTTCATAGATGTCCTTCTCAATCAATGCTAGGCGTTCGGACAATTGTTGACCAATTGTTTGGAGTACGTCCAAATCGGTCTTAACTCCAGTCACTTCCATCTTACCTAGAATTTTCGCTAATGGCAGTTCAAGCTCATGAAATAATTCTTGTTGCTCATTTTCTTCCAACTGCTTGGATACGACTGGGTACAGCTCCCACACAGCATGCGCTTTTCTTGCGACATGCTCTGCAAGTTGTTCTGCATCAGGAAGTGATCTTTTTGCACCTTTGCCAAAAACCGCTTCATCGCTTTTAACTCCGTGGTATCCGAATGAACGCGCAATCTCTGCTACTTCTCCTGTCGAAAAAGAAGGATTAACGATATATGCTGCCAGCATGAGATCAAAGTCCGTGCCGTTCAGCTCCATGCCAAGCCTCGCTATCGCCGCATAGGCTGACTTGGAATCAGAAGCATATTTCAATGTCGCATGGTCTTCCAGCCATTCTTTAAGCATAGCCGAAGATGCCGCTACATTAGTCGGAACGAAATAGGTATTGGTTTCATTCGACAGGCCAATCCCTAAAATAGACGCTGATAAATAATTGTCTCCATCGATTTCCACATGGATAGACATTGTATCCGTCAACATATCGGCAGTCACTTCATCGACAGTTTGAATTTCTATTTCTTCAAGGTGCTGCACTTCAACTGGCGCATCCAATTTTTCGAGAAGCGAATTAAATTGCAGCTCTTTGTAAAGCTGGATGACTTCCTCTTCATTTCGACCTGCGAAATCTAGATCTGCTAAAGATACTTCGATTGGCGCATGCACTTCGATCGTTGCCAATTCTTTACTCATGAACGCCTGCTCTTTATTCGTCACTAAGTTTTCTTTCATTTTTTTGGCGGTAATTTGATCGATTGATTGGTAAACATTCTCTACTGAACCATACTCTTTTAAAAGCTTTAGCGCAGTTTTCTCCCCAATTCCCGGAACACCTGGAATATTGTCGGACGCATCGCCCATCAAGCCTTTCATATCGATGATCTGCAATGGCTCAATGCCGTATTTTTCTTCAATATGCTGAGGAGTGTATTTTTCAAGATCCGTAATCCCTTTTCTCGTAATACACACCGTTGTCTGTTCGTTTGCCAGTTGGGTCAAGTCCTTGTCTCCAGAAATGATGACCACTTCTGCTTTCGCTTCACTACACTCCCTGCTCAATGTACCAATGATGTCATCCGCCTCATAAAGATCGAGTTCATATTGCTCGATGCCAAATGCCTCAATCAATTTACGGATATAGGGAAATTGTTCGGAAAGCTCGGGCGGCGTCTTTTGTCGGCCTCCTTTATATTCTGTAAAAGTGCTGTGCCGGAACGTTGTTTTACCCGCATCCCAGGCCACCAAGACATGTGTCGGCTTTTCATTGTCCAGAATCGTTTCGAGCATCATCGTGAAGCCATATACAGCATTCGTGTGGATCCCTTTATCATTCGTCAGTAAGGGTAAAGCAAAAAAAGCTCGATACGCCAAGCTGTTGCCGTCCAGTAAGACTATTTTCTTTTTCGTCAAAATCTATCCCACTCCTTTAAGTATCTTCACAATTAATCATCCAGCTGCAAGCGCCAGCCTCTCGGGACACTTCAGTCTTAAAGATAAAGGCAAAAAGCGCCTTTATTTTAAAGCTTCCAGTGCCTGTCGAGGCTAGACGGCGCTTTCCGCTTTTGAATTAAAAACACGTCATTTTCATTTAGTTTACCATTCAGCAACTGTAAATGAAAATGACGCACTTATTATTATTGTAAATATCCAGTTAATAGCTTCGCATATGGTGAATCGGATGGAAGGATGATTACCGTTTCGTCATTCACGACTTTCGAATAAGATTGAAGCGTTCGATAAAGCTTGTAGAATTCAGGATCTTTCGAGAAAGCTTGGTTATAGATTTTTGCAGCTTCTGCTTCCCCTTGTGCTGTCACAATGGCTGCTTCTTTTTTTGCTTTCGCCAACATTTCCTGTACTTCTCGATCCGTTTCTGCTTCGATTTTACGTTTTTCCGCGTCCCCTTCCGACAAATAGGATTGTGCGGTCGATTGACGTTCTGAAATCATGCGTGTGTATATGGATTGCTCGTTCTCTTCAGGTAAGTCGATGCGTTTCATTCGGACATCGACGACTTCGATTCCAAAGTTTCCTTCAGCTAGGAAGTCATTGACCTTCTCTGTAACGCGGTCGTTTAAACTTCCGCGTCCTGAGTTTTCGTCATTGACGACATCCACGTAATCCAGGCGCCCCATTTCATTTCGGACTACTGAATAAATGAATTCCTCCATCCGTGCTTCCGCGTTAACGATGTTCCGGGCGTTTGAAATCATCTTTGCAGGATCTGTGATGTGCCAGACTGCATAGTTGTCGATGATGATCCGCTTTTTATCCTTAGTAGTGATTTCTGCTTCCTGCACGTTATACGTCATTTGGTTTTTAGGCAAAGTCGAGACACTTTGAATAAATGGTATTTTCATATTAATACCCGGGTCTTTGACGATCCTGGTAATTTCACCGAACTGACGAACGACCCGGTATTCATTCTCTTTGACGATGAACAAATTGGAAAGCAGGATGACCAGCACAGCAAATGCGGCGGTCAGCATTACGATTAATTTCGTATAACGTTTGATATTGACTGTTTTTTTCGGTTTGATAACTTTTACTTTAGGATCAGTTGCCGGTCTTTTCTGATCGGTTTTATTTTTCTCATTTTCACTCATTTTCTTCATCGCTTCTTCTATTTTTTTGAAAGGATTTTGCTCGTTACTCATGATGCTTTCTCTCCTTTCTCAGCTTGCTGCTCCGACTCTTTAGTCTCTACAGGCGGGGCTTGCGGCAACTGTTGAATAGGCAAATACTTCATTGTTTCTCCGCTATCGTTCATGATATAAAGATTTGCTTTAGGTAAGACTTGTTCAAGCGTTTCGAGGATCAGACGCTCTCGCGTAATTGCTTTGCTTTTCGCATACTCGGTATATAGATCACTGAATACCGCTACATCCCCTCGTGCTTGTTCAATACGTGCGGTCTTCTTACCTTGTGCTTCGGATTTGATCGCGTCACGTTCACCGATCGCTTCTTTTGTTTTCTGGTTTTCATATTTCTTTGCTTCGTTAATTTTCGTATTCTTCGTTTCCCTTGCATCAGTCACGGCCGTAAATGCAGCACGTACTTCAGCATTTGGCAGTTCTACATCTTGCAGTTTTACGCCTTGAACGGCAATTCCAATGTCATAACTTTCCACCAGGTTCGTTAATAAATCGCGTGTTTTAGCCTCTATTTCTGCCTTTCCATCCGTTAATGCTGCATCGATAGTCGAACTGCCGATGACGGAGCGAATGGAAGCAGAAGCTGCATCCCGCAAAATTTCAATTGGCTCTTCAGCATTGAAAATATATTTTTTGGGATCGACAATTCGCCATTGAACGGTTAGATCGGTGAGTACTATGTATTCATCACCTGTAATCATTTTCGTTTCCTTATCGACAATCTCACCACTTTTGTCTTGTTTGTAGCCAAAGTGGATACTATACGTTTCTTTAGATAAAATTTCAGCCCGCTGAATCGGCCACGGTAGTTTGAAGTGCAAGCCAGACTCCACGACTGGTTCACCCGCTTGACCAAATGAAATCACGACGGCTTGTTCGGATTCGTCAACGGTATACCATGTCGTAAATACGATTAATAAAAGCAATAATCCGGTGATGACTAAGCCCAGTGTCACAAGGATTCGTTTTGTGCCCATAATTGTTCCTCCCTTTTCTCTGTATGTTTACTTTACGGAACAACCGGCAATTTAGTTTCAATGAAATAGAGAATTGTATATCATTGTTTAGATTCACTTACTGGAAGCTGTACTTTAAAGGTGGTGCCGATCCCTATTTCACTATCAACCGTAACAGATCCGTTATGTGCTTCTACTATGTGTTTGACAATTGCCAAACCAAGTCCCGTACCGCCCGATTCCCTGCTTCTCGCACGATCGATACGGTAGAAGCGCTCAAACAAGCGTGGCAGCTCAGAAGATGTGATGCCCATTCCTTCGTCACTGACATCAATATTGACAAAGTCAGATACTTCCTGAACCGATACAGTAATCGTAGTTTCCTCTCGTGAATAGGCAATAGCGTTATTCAGCAAATTGACCATCACTTGTACAAGACGGTCGTGATCCGCAGGGATTATTAATTGTTGCGGCATATTTAATACAACTTCCATATCTTTTTTCTGCAACTTGGTTTGAACAATTTGGATAGATTGCTTAATAACTTCAATCATATTTACAGGTTTACTCGTAATTTCAAAACTTCCGCGTTCCATACTCGACAAACGAAGTAAATCCTCAATTAGCAGTTGGAGCCGATTACTTTCTTTGTAGATGATTTCAAGAAATTCTTTTTTAAGCGCAGAGTCTTCAAGTTCCCCATCCAATAGCATCTCAGAAAATCCTTTAATTGATGTGACAGGGGTTTTCAATTCATGAGAGACATTTGCAACAAAATCTTTACGTATTTGTTCAAGGTGAATCAACTCCGTAATGTCATGCATGATGACAACGATCCCTAGCCAATTCCCATTTTCCCCAATAACTGGAGCGCCGTACACTTCCAAATGAACTATATCGCCTTCCAAACGAATTTTTGATTGGAATGAGCGAACTTCTTCCGTTAAAAAAATCGCTTCAATTTCCTTCTCAATATCTTCTGGTAATCCGATATCTTTATAAGTCTTCCCCATTAGATCTTCGCCAGTTCGATGAAATGTTTCTTCAAACACACGGTTTACAAGATTGACAGCGCCTTGCCGACCAAATACAAGAAGACTGCTGCCGATACTGCTGATCAATGTCTTAAGTCGTTCCTGTTCCATCGCACGCAGAATCGAATTCTCTTGCAGATTCCTGGCTATCTGATTGATTGTGATCGTCAACTGCTGATTCATATGACCATCCTCCACTTGAGCTCTCGCTAAGTAGTTACCTGAAGCCAGCTGATGAGCGATATCCGTAAAATGGTCGATGGGTTGAACGTATTGCTGGAGTAATTTTGCCATCACAAACATCATGACGATGAATACTAATACAAGTGTAAGTAAAAGAAAGACCCAATACGTTTGTTGAATGATTGGGTCGACATCTTCTGCGAATAAGTGAAAAAATTGACCTAGGATAATTCCAAGTACAATTAATAAGATGGATAAAATTATCGCAGACGCAGCGAGCAGGCTCGAATAATAGTTCTTCATTTAAATTTGCTCTCCGAATTTATAGCCTACCCCTCTCATCGTTTTGATGTAACGAGGCTTTCTTGTATTTTCTTCGATTTTATCGCGCAGATGGCTGACATGGACGTCCACGATTCTCGTATCGCCCGCAAAATCATAATTCCAGACAGCTTGAAGAAGCTGATCACGTGTGAGTACACGGTTGGTATGACGCATGAAATAGACGAGCAGCTCAAATTCCTTAGGTGTGAAATCTAATTGTTTTTTATCGAGATAGACTTCAAAACGCTCAGGATAGACGACTAATTGTCCTGCTTCTAGAATTTCTTCTTTTATTTTTTGGACCTTTTTTTCGCCGGTACGCCGAAGAACCGCCTTTACCCGAGCTGCCACTTCGCGTGGACTGAAAGGTTTTGTCATATAATCATCTGCCCCCATCTCAAGACCGATGATTTTGTCCATCTCTTCGCCTTTTGCGGTCAGCATTATGATCGGAGTTTCAATATCTTGCTTTCTCAGCATTCTGCACACTTCTATGCCCTCAATTTTAGGAAGCATCAAATCTAAAATAATCAAATCGGGCTCTTCATCTAAAACGAGTGATAGAGCTTGTTCACCGTCACTGGCCAAGATTGTGTGATAATTCGCTTGCTTAAGAGTAAATTCTAATAGTTTTTGAATCGATTGTTCATCTTCTACAATCAATACCTTCTGTTGTTTAGTTTCCATTAATAACTCCTTTTTTCGACAATTGTTCGGTGTTTGTTTTTTCAGGCGTCTTGACGACTACTTCCCCGCTCATGACACACTCTCCCTCGTCATCGATCGCATCTACTGAAATCGTTACTTGATTTGTTGCGAGCTCCAACTTAGTAATTTCCAAGAAAAACTCGACAATCGCATAGTGATATACCGGCTTTGGAAAATGTAGTTGTTGACGGATAATGTGCGCGCCTGGGCCAGGCAAGTGCTTTGAAACTGCAGCTGTCACGATACCCGTCAACATAATCGGCGGCACAATCGGCTGTCCATAAATGGTCTCAGCTGCATAGTCATGCTGAATATACAGCGGATTCGCATCATTTGTCAGCCCTAAATAGAGCATCAAGTCTTTATCCTCAATTTTCTCAGTAAGGCTTAGCCTCTCTCCAACTTCCAACTCGGCCATTTCTTTCCCAATCGTTATACGTTTACCTTTCAACAAAGAAATCCCCCCTAGTATACTTCCGGATTATCCAGTAAAGCGAACGAAGATCTATTCAATTAGTTAAAGTATAGCAATCTCTTTGCGAAAAATCGAGTTACATAAAAAAACGAGCAGCTTCATTCGCTGCTCGTTTCTTCAGACATTCATTATGCCAGAACATTCATTACCGCACGCACAGAGTCAGCTGATTTCTCAAGACCCGCTTTTTCATCGTCCGTTAATTCCAGTTCTATAATTTTTTCGATACCGCCTGCACCTAACACAGTCGGCACACCTAAGTATATACCGTCCATGCCATACTCTCCTTCAAGGAATGCAATAGATGGCAAGACACGTTTTTGATCTTTAAGGATTGCTTCTGTCATCTCCACTAATGAAGCGGCAGGTGCATAGTATGCAGAACCATTACCTAAAAGATTGACGATCTCAGCTCCACCTTTGCGCGTCCGATCTACGATTTCTTCCAGACGGCCTGCAGAAATCAAGTTTTCCAACGGTACACCACCTGCTGTTGAATAACGCACTAACGGAACCATATCATCCCCGTGACCGCCCAATACAAAACCAGTCACATCTTTTACGGAAAGATTTAATTCTTGTGCGACAAATGTACGGAAACGAGCAGTATCTAAAACTCCAGACTGACCGATTACGCGTTCTTTCGGAAAGCCAGATTCCCTATAAACGGTATACGTCATCGCATCAACTGGATTGGTTAACACTAGAATCGTCGTATTTGGTGAATATTTCACGATCTCAGCTGTTACTGATTTCATTACTTTTTGGTTGGTCTGAACTAAGTCGTCACGGCTCATTCCTGGTTTACGTGCAATACCTGCAGTGATGACAACGACATCTGAATCCTTTGTATCTTCATAATTAGAAGTCCCTATGATATTTGCGTCGAAACCTTGAACCGGACCAGCCTCCAACATGTCCAATGCTTTGCCCTTTGTTGGATTTTCCATCTGAGGAATATCCACAATTACGACATCACAAAGTTCTTTTTGAGCCAAAAGAAATGCAGTTGTTGCTCCGGTAAAACCAGATCCGATAACCGATACTTTTTTACGCTTCAATGACATGTAAAACTCCCCTTTTCAGAACAATTTTCTATCAATTACGCCTCGGTGTAATTGCGTCTAGATTTTGAATCGAGCAAGCTCGATTAACTCCTTTCAAAACCTGTGACATCCGCCGGAGGCTCCGTCTTTATTCAGCAGGCGTTTGAACACCGCTAAACAGTAAATATAAAGCTTTCATCCCGCCACCTATAGAGGTGAAAGTCTGTTGCTGAATGTAGATAAAGAGGGAGAATGAATTCCCCCTCTTAATTATTTCTTATAGATTTTTGATTAATTCATCAGCGAAACCAGATGTGCTGACTTCAGTTGCGTTGTCCATTAGACGTGCGAAATCATACGTCACGACTTTAGACGCAATTGTGCTTTCGATAGAAGCTGTGATTAAATTAGCTGCTTCATTCCAACCAAGGTGTTCTAGCATCATAACGCCTGAAAGAAGTACGGATGAAGGGTTAACTTTATCCAATCCAGCGTATTTAGGTGCAGTACCGTGAGTTGCTTCGAAGATTGCATGTCCAGTTACATAGTTGATGTTCGCTCCTGGAGCGATACCAATTCCGCCAACTTGTGCAGCTAGTGCATCTGAGATGTAGTCACCGTTCAAGTTCATTGTAGCAACTACGTCGAATTCTTTAGGACGAGTCAAGATTTGTTGCAAGAAGATATCTGCAATCGCATCTTTTACGATGATTTTACCAGCAGCTTCTGCGTCAGTTTGTGCTTTGTTCGCTGCTTCAGTGCCGTCAGCTTCTTTGATACGGTCATATTCTTTCCACGTGAATACTTTGTCGCCGAATTCTTCTTCAGCCACTTCATATCCCCAGCTTGCGAATGCGCCTTCTGTGAACTTCATGATGTTACCTTTGTGAACAAGTGTCAATGATTTACGGCCTTCATTGATCGTATAGTTCAACGCAGCACGGACAAGACGTTTCGTTCCTTCTTCAGAAATCGGCTTGATTCCAAGACCGGAAGTTTCAGGGAAACGGATCTTATCAACACCTAGCTCAGTTTGAAGGAAGTTAACTAATTTTTTCGCATCGTCAGAACCTTTTTGGTACTCGATCCCCGCGTAGATATCTTCTGTGTTCTCACGGAAAATAACCATGTCACAATCCTCAGGACGTTTCACGGGTGAAGGTACTCCTTCGAAATAACGAACTGGACGCAAGCAAGTGTAAAGATCAAGTTCTTGACGCAAAGCTACGTTCAATGAACGGAATCCTCCACCGATTGGTGTTGTAAGCGGTCCTTTAATCGCGATAAGATATTCGTCAATTGTGTCGAGAGTTTCTTTCGGAAGCCAATCACCAGTTTGATTAAATGCTTTTTCCCCTGCAAGAACTTCTAACCAATTAATCTTCTTTTTACCGTCATAAGCCTTCTCAACAGCCGCTTCAATTACGCGTGATGCTGCGTTCCAAATATCTGGACCCGTACCGTCGCCTATAATGAAAGGAATCGTTGCGTGATCTGGGACGTTTAAAACACCGTTAGTTACTGTAATCTTTCCATCATTAGCCATTATTGATATCCTCCTGAGTTCAAAATCAGTGGGCCGGTATACGAAATACCGCCCCACGAAATTTACTAGTTTTTATCGTTCATTGATTGGAACATATTTCTGCATGCCTGGTCCTACGTATTCTGCACGTGGGCGGATCAAGCGATTGTTTTCGTATTGCTCCAGGATATGTGCAATCCATCCTGAAAAACGAGAAACCGCAAAAATAGGTGTGAAAATATCATGATCGATGTCTAATGAATGATATACCGAAGCGGAGTAGAAATCAACATTTGGAGGCAAATTCTTTTCGCCTGTTACAATTGATTCGATTTTCTCAGACATGTTATACCATTTTTCTTCACCGCGAAGAGCAGTTAATTTCTTAGACATTTCACGTAAATGCTTCGCACGTGGATCACCTTTGCGGTAGACACGGTGACCGAAGCCCATGATTTTTTCCTTGTTTGCTAGCTTTTCACGAATATATGGCTCGACTTTTTCCTCATCGCCGATTTCCATTAGCATATTCATAACCGCTTCGTTAGCTCCGCCGTGTAGCGGCCCTTTAAGAGCGCCAATTGCAGCAGTTACACCAGAATACATATCAGAAAGAGTTGCGACACATACACGCGCTGTGAAAGTAGATGCGTTCAATTCATGATCTGCATGTAGTACAAGTGCTTTGTTGAATGCTTCTTCCGCGATATCAGCAGGCTCTTCCCCAGAAAGCATGTAAAGGAAGTTTGCCGCATAGCTAAGGCCCTTTTTAGGCGCTACTGGCTCTTGTCCTTTACGGATACGCGCGAAAGCAGTAACAACAGTTGCAACTTTTGCTTGAAGTTTAATCGCCTTTTTGTAATTTTCTTCAGGTGACATATCTTCAGCTTTATCATCGTATAATCCAAGAAGTGAGATTGCTGTGCGTAGTGCTGCCATCGGATGCACTTTGTCGATTGGATAAGTTTTAAAGTGGTCGATTACTCCTTGTGGTATTTCCGCATGCTCTTCTAGTTGCTGTTTTAACTCAGCAAGCTCGTCTGCACTTGGCAGGCGCTTATGCCAAAGGAGGTAAACTACTTCTTCAAAACTAGCGTTCTCTGCTAGATCGTCAATGCCATACCCTACATACGTAAGTGTGTCATCGATAATGGAGCTGATTTGAGTTTGTGCCGCAATGATACCTTCCAATCCTTTTGTTGCTGTCATGATATTCTCTCCTTCTTCCCAGTCTGGCCATCCCCCGGATGCGGAGTGCAGAATGACGGCCATCTGCTAATTATATTTTTATCTAAAACGCTTACAATGTCCATTATAAGCAACTTTTACAGTTTTGTGAATGGTAAAGATGTTTTTTGTTTATAATTATTCGAAAGGAGCGGGCAGAAATTATGATATCGATCGACTCTAAACGCCTACAAACGTACTCACGGCAATGGTTACCCGCTTTATTCATTGTCCTGTTTGTAGTGATCATCCCGCCTATTGGCTTCGCAATAATTTTAGCTTTTTTCACTGCCCCGCTTGTGAACTCTTTAATATCTTTAACTAAATTACCAGCTTTTTTAGCTACCTTAATCATTATGTTCATCCTTGCGCTTTTAATGTACGCATTTGTTTTCTTTTCGGTGAACGGCTTTATTTCAGTTCTTTGGACAGTTGAAGATCAGTTGGTCTTAGTCTTGGAGATGATTGACAGCAAAGGGCTGGATTTTCACGCAGTATCAGAGAGCTTTATACAGTCCAGTCATGAAGCAATGGAAGGAATTTTAAGTTTTTTCCAAAAGTTATTCCAACAATTGTTTAGCATCTTCATGTTCGTTATTGCTTATTTCTTTGCATTACGAGAAAGTGCGAAGAATCGCTTTTGGTTTTTAGTTTATTTCCCCAAAAAATTCCGCCCCGCTGCGACACGTATTTTTTCAAAAGCCAGCAGCCTGATGGGGCATTTCTTTTCTGTTCAAATCCGGCTTTTTTTCATTACCTTTTCACTCATGAGTATCGGTTTTTGGTTGCTCGGTTTCGACTCTTTTTTGACAAAAGCATTTTTAATTTCCATGGTCGACAGTATTCCTTTTTTAGGAATTGGATTAGTCTTTTTACCAATGATTGCATTTGCGTTTTACATAGATCACGTACAATTAGCAATCGGTTTGCTCATTCTATATATCGTTTTGCTCATCACAAGGCAGATGACTGAATCTTTTTTATGGGCTCATACTTTCAAATTAAAAACCGTTCATTCGTTTCTCATTACTGCATGTGCAGTCTATTTATTTGGCATTTACGGCATTATATTTTTACCATTCTTTTTATTTTTAGCTTTGAAAGTAAAAGAACATCCTACCTTCACATAACGCGAATTTGCCCATTTTTCATCTTATTGTAAATCCACTTCACAATAAATGGATATAAAATTTTACGCGGCCAGCTAAATAGCAATATAAATCCTAGGATGTCTGTCAAAAATCCAGGCATCAACAACAGTAGTCCGCCGAAAAATATACAAACACTATCTACCAAGGCTTTTCCAGGTGTTTCCCTATTCGCCAAGCGATATTGAAGATCTCGCCAAGCCCGAAAACCTTGTTTTTTCGCTAGATAGGCACCTCCGAACCCCGTCACAAGTATGATTAAGATTGTCGGAAGCACTCCTAGTGTTTTACCGGAAACTATCAATAAAGCCAACTCTGCAGTTGGAACAATGATGAACAGACCTACTAACCATTTCATATATTAACCTCCGAAAAGACCGCCTTCTCATAATGAGAACAGCGGTCTGAATGAATTACAATACTTTCGCGTGACCGTTGTAGATAACACCGCTCGCTGCATCCATTGTAATGTCGCTTCCATTTTTAATTATTGATGTTACATTTTCAACACCGACGATAACAGGAACACCTAGACTTAAACCAACTACTGCTGCATGACTCGTCAGCCCGCTAGTTTCTGTGATAATACCTGCACATCTCTCAAGCGCTGCATACATATCACGATCGGTTGATTTCGTCACGATGATGTCGCCTTCAGCTATTTGAGTCAGTGCTTCCCTTGCCGAATTGATGACTTTCGCTTTTCCAAACGCCACATTTTTACCGATACCTTGTCCGCGTGCGATTAAATCACCGATCACATGCAATTTCATTAGGTTAGTAGTACCTGCTTCTCCAACTGGAACACCTGCAGTGATGATGACCACATCCCCATGTGTGACGTATTGATGCTTGACACTTTCTTCAACAGATTCTTGGAGGATCCCATCAATATCCAACGCTTTTTTGCCGACGATAGGATATACCCCCCACACGAGTGTCAGTTTATTAGAAACAGATTCAGAACGTGTCACTGCGATAATCGGAACACCTGGGCGGTATTTCGCAATCATCTCAGCAGTTTGACCACTTTCTGTCGGTGCCAAAATTACTTTTACATTAAGATTTAGAGCTGTATAGGCAGCCGCTTGTCCAATCGCTTCTGTAAGGTTTCCTTCTTTTCCTCTTGTTCTGGAGGAAACAACCGAGTGGAAGTCCATGGAGTCTTCTGTAGAAACTGCAATCTTATCCATTATTTTAACAGACTCTACTGGATACATCCCTGCTGCCGTTTCGCCCGATAGCATGACCGCATCAGAGCCATCCAAGATGGCATTCGCCACGTCGCTTGCTTCCGCTCTCGTTGGGCGTGGATTTCTCTGCATGGAATCAAGCATTTGAGTCGCCGTAATAACCGGCTTTCCATACTGGTTACATTTCTTAATCATCATCTTCTGAACCAAAGGAACTTCTTCAGCCGGTATTTCGACGCCTAAGTCTCCGCGAGCTACCATTAATCCATCTGATAATTGAAGTATTGCATCCAAATTGTCGACGCCTTCTTGATTTTCGATCTTCGGCACAATATGGATCTGTCCGCCATTATTGTTTTCAAGCAATTCGCGAATCTCTATCACATCTGCTGCGCGTCGAACAAAGGAAGCTGCAATGAAATCGACTCCTTGCTCAATACCAAACAGAATATCTTCTTTGTCTTTATCCGTAATCCCCGGAAGCTGTACAGAAACATTTGGTACGTTAACACCTTTATTGTTTTTCAATGGACCTGCGTTGATCACTTTAGTATGAATCAACCCTTTGTCATTATCTTTGCCGGTAACTTCCAGCTCAATCAGTCCATCATCCAAAAGTACGAATGAACCGCGATCTACATCATTGATCAGCTCTTTATACGTGACTGAAAAAACTTCTTCAGTCCCAAGCACTTCCTCCATCGAAATATCGATTGCTTGTCCTCTGACTAGCTCGATTTGGTCGTCCTTCATTTTATGTGTTCTGATTTCAGGGCCCTTCGTATCCAGTAAAATCCCGACGACTTTTCCTCTTTCTTTAGCCGCCTTACGAATTCTTTCGATACGTACTTTATGTTCTTCTTGGGTGCCATGGGAGAAGTTCAGACGTGCCACGTTCATCCCTGCGTCAATCAGCTTATTCAGTGATTCATACGATTCACTTGCTGGACCGATTGTACACACAATTTTTGTCTTCCTCACTAACTATCGCTCCTCTGTGTCATGTAGACTCTGGTGATAACAATTAAATGGATAAAGTTTCAGCTAAATCCAATAATGAAAGATCTAACTTTTCTCGCTTCGTAAAGACTTCCTCTAAATTATAGTCTACCACTTTATGATTTCTCATACCAATGGCAGCACTTCTTTTTCCTTCCATCAGAGCTTCAACCGCACGTGCGCCATATTGGCTGGCAATGACGCGGTCTCTTGCAGACGGTGAACCACCCCGCTGAATATGCCCCAAAACAGAAACACGCGTATCGACATTAGCTTCTTTTTTTAGAACCTCCGCCAATTCATTTGCAGGCATCATCCCTTCAGCCAAAACGATAATACTGTGTTTTTTTCCACGATCAGCACTTTTCTTTATACGGTTGACGACTGATGTCACGTCAAACTCCTTTTCAGGAAGTAAAATGGACTCCGCTCCGCCGCCAAGGCCGGCCCATAACGCCAGGTCACCTGCATCCCGCCCCATGACCTCTATGATAAATGAACGTTCATGTGAGGTGGCAGTGTCTCGGATTTTATCAATCGCTTCAATTACCGTGTTGAGCGCAGTATCAAAACCGATCGTAAACTCTGTGCCGTTGATGTCATTGTCAATCGTAGCCGGCACACAAGCACACGGTATATTCAGCTTGACGAGTTCATTAGCTCCGCGGAAAGAACCGTCACCGCCGATGATCACGATACCTTCTATACCGTGAAGCTTAATCTGTCGCACTGCTTTTTGGCGGCCTTCTTCTGTCATGAATTCAGGACATCTGGCAGAACGTAATACAGTTCCGCCCCTTTGAATGATATCGCCTACCGACCCAAGTTGGAACTGTTCAATTTTCCCATCAATCAATCCTTGATAACCATTGAATACACCTGCGACTTCCAACCCTTCAAATATCGCCTTCCGGACAACCGAACGAATCGCCGCATTCATTCCAGGCGCGTCGCCTCCGCTCGTCAACACTGCAATTTTCCTCATTCTCCACACTCCTTTCACATCAAATTAGTATGTAAGGATGAAAAGATGCGGTTATTCCGCACCTTTCATTCAGAAAACACGCCGATATTACGGAATTTCTCATAGCGTGCATCGATTAACGCTTCCGATGACAACTCGCACAGCGTTTTCAGTGATCTGCGCAATACATCGCGAATCTCGATCGCTTGCTGATTTGCATCTCGATGGGCGCCGCCTAGAACTTCAGGAATGATTTCATCAATGATGTTCATTTCTTTAAGATCTGGAGCCGTTATTTTCATCGCTTCCGCTGCCTGCTTCGCAAGTTTTGGATCTTTCCATAGAATCGAAGCGGCCCCTTCTGGTGAAATGACAGAGTACGTAGAGTTCTCAAGCATATGGATATGATTGGCCACGCCTAATGCCAGCGCCCCGCCACTTCCGCCTTCACCGATGACAATCGAAATTACAGGCACTGTCAATCCTGCCATTTCCACCAAGTTCCGTGCAATTGCTTCACTTTGGCCACGCTCTTCAGCGGCTTTCCCGGGGTAAGCTCCTTTTGTGTCAATGAAGCATATAATTGGGCGATTGAATTTTTCGGCTTGCTTCATTAAACGAAGCGCTTTGCGATATCCTTCCGGGTGAGGCATGCCGAAGTTTCTTCTGACATTCTCTTTCGTATCCTTCCCTCGCTGATGGCCAATGACTGTGATCGGCATTTGGTCAAATGATGCAATGCCTCCTACAATCGCTTCGTCATCACCGAAGTTCCGATCGCCATGAAGCTCTATAAAGTCTTCGAAAAGATACTGGATATAGTCAGTAGTTGTCGGTCTCATAGGGTGTCGAGCGACTTGTACACGATCCCACGGCTCCATATTCTCATAAATATCTTTTTCCAATTTCGCCAAACGGCTTTTCAAATTCACGATTTCCGTTGAAAGGTCAACATCATTTACTGTCGTATACTCTTCTAATTCACTAATTTTTTCACGCAGTTTCACGATGGGTTCTTCAAAAGCTAATGTTTTACTCATGCACGATCCGTCTCCTTCCCTGCGTGAAGCTTAATAATTCTATCCATTACATCCACCATATCGCATCGATGAACGACAGCATCAACTTGTCCGTGACTAAGTAAGAACTCTGCCGTTTGGAAGTCTTCCGGCAATTTCTCCCTGACTGTCTGTTCAATGACACGACGTCCAGCAAAACCGATAAGTGCCTTTGGTTCCGCCAGATTGATATCTCCAACAGAAGCAAAGCTTGCTGAGACTCCGCCTGTTGTCGGATAGGTCATAATCGATACAAAAAGCAAGCCCTTGTTGGCATGACGTTTAAGAGCAACACTTACTTTCGCCATTTGCATCAAACTAAGGACTCCTTCTTGCATCCTCGCCCCACCGCTAGCGGAAAAGATCAACATTGGAATTCCTAGTTGCGTTGCTTTTTCTACAGTTCTTGTGATTTTCTCGCCTACGACAGAACCCATTGAACCCATTCTGAAATGCGCATCCATAATAGCAACCGCAACTTGCTTACCTTGAATAGTGCCGACTCCTGTTAACACTGCTTCATTTAACCCTGTCGCTTCTGAATCTGCCTGGACTTTCTCCGTATAGGAAGGAAAATCTAGAGGGTTTTCTGTTTTCAGGTGATCATCCATTGATTCAAAGCTCTCAGCATCCAATAAATGCTCGATTCTTTCCTGTGCAGTCATCTTGTAATGATGTTGACATTCCGGGCAAACTTTGGCGTTTTTCATCAGGTCTTTTGTCAATATTACAAACTTACATTCAGGACATTTAGTCATGATGCCTTCTGGTACGTCATTTTTGCTTTTCATTGATGGAATCGTGTGGTTTTTTTCTTTTGACTTCTTTTTAAATAACTCTCGGATACTCATTCCATTTCCCTTCTTTCTCCCTCGACTCGGTTCATCCATTGTGCATAATAGGCTATGGCCTGCTGTGTATTGCCTGCCATCATTTCTTCTAACAGAGCGCCCACTACCTCTATTTCTTCTGGGGCAATGATCGCCACATCAAAAGAGACTCCGCTATATTGTTTCAATAAAAACCAAATTTTTAAGGAAAGTCGATTTTCCGTCGCGATAATCGTTTCACGTATCACGTCTTCTCTTAAGAAAACAGCTTCTTCTTCATTTAATTTAACTTGCATGCCCTTCCAAACAGGCAATGCGCGCAGTTCCTCATTTTCAGTTACAGTGGTGATGGCTGCACGTTCGTGAATCATTCGAGTTTCCACAACGTCTTGGACAGATCGAGCTTGTTGCATGATAAACGTGGAGAGGACCTCAACCAATTGGTGTTTTTTAAAATCAGATAAAAAAGTTCCTTCTCCGCGTCTCGTTTCAATCAAGCCAAGCAATTCCATACTGCGCAACGCTTCTCGGACTGCTGTCCTGCTAACCTGCAACTGCTCGGCAAGATGTCGCTCAGAGGGCAATTTATCGCCATATTGGATACCTTGCTCTTTGATCAGCGATTGCAGCTCTCCGATAATATCCAAAAATCTCTTGGATGACGATTGTGAATTTTGCATAAAAGAACTCCTTTTTCGTTCTGCCGGCAAAGTGGTCAGACCACCTTGCTTACTAGCATACAAAAAAGATTCCTCTCCGTAAAGCATAAATGGGAAAGTTTCGATAGTTTTTTTCCGTCAAATTTCGCGCTGACTGAACGCTCGCTTTGTAATAGTACAGCGCACAGCCAGCAATGACGCGTCTCGTGTCATGTCTGGCTAACGCTTTTTTTTCTGTTCTATTTCATTCTTTTTCATGAGTCGACAAGGGAGTCATTTGGTCAATGATTACCTGAACAGCATGATTTCGATAATCAATCGTTCCTGCTAATTGAACAAATTGGTTTTCATTCAAGTGAACACTAATTTGCGCATAAAGCTTCGGAAATACTGTACAAGAAACTTCTTCCGTCTCATCTTGCAGAGTTAGAAAAGCCATTGCTTCTCCTTTTTTCGTTCGGATCCGCTTAATCGATAAAATAATGCCCATACATTTGACTTTGGCGCCTGGCCTTAAATCAAGCAGAGATGAAATCGGCTGAATAAGATCGGTGGCATTGCGTTTTAACTCTTCTATAGGATGTTCAGATAAATAAAATCCTAAGGTATCACGTTCAAAGGCCAGCACCGTTAAACGATCCATCGTTCCGCCTGGATTGTATTTCGGATGTGAATTGAATTTGAATTGTTCACTTAGCGCGTCATCCCCTATATACAATGCATGCGATTGTGCCGCATCGATAGAGGCCAATAGAACTGCTCGTGTCTCTCCGAACCCATCTAGGGCACCTGCTTTGATCAGTGGAATCAATGTCTTTTCAGTGAAATGATCAGCACCCAAAGCAATAGCCATATCAAACATCGACGACCATTGTTGATTCTCTCTAGCAATAGCTAATTGCTGATAGAAAGCAAAGGTCACTCCTTTAATCGCCCCAAGGCCTAAACGAATAGCGTTTCCTTCCACAGTATGCGAATAGCGGCTGTTCGTTACGGAAGGCGGATGAATCTCCATTCCTTTCGCTTTAATTTCTCGAATTAGTTCCATCATTTTATCTTTGCTGCCTGTCAGTGAAGATAGATAAGCCGCATAAAAATATGTCGGTTCATTTGCCTTAAAGAAAGCCAGGCGATAGGAAATTAACGTATACGCAACGGCATGACTTTTCGGAAAACCATAGTCCGCGAACTTGACGATTAGATTATAGACGTTATTCGCCTTGGCATGATCAAACCCTTTTTTTGTTGCACCTGCAATAAAATGCTGCCGTTCTTTTTCTAGTACTTGCTGATTCTTTTTACTGATGGCCCGTCGTAATAAATCCGCTTCAGCTAAAGTGAACCCAGCGATTTCAACAGCGATTTTCATGATTTGCTCTTGATAGATGATGATCCCGTATGTTTCTGCTAAAATCGGCTGTAATTCCGGTATCTCATATGTTGTCGGCTCCTGTCCGTTTTTACGGCGACTATAGAGAGGTATGAATTCCATCGGACCCGGGCGATACAAAGCATTTACTGAGTATAGATCATTGAAATTATCCGGATGAATGGTTTGCAATGCTCGCCGCATGCCAGGTGATTCAAATTGAAAAATCCCTGTCGTATCCCCTGTTTTGAACAAATTGTACGTTGCCCGATCATCCAGCGGAATACTTTCAAAATCAATCTCCAGTTTCTTATTGTACTGGACCATAGAACGAATCCTATCAAGTAACGTTAAATTTCTCAGACCTAAAAAGTCCATTTTCAACAAGCCGGCCTCTTCGACATCTTTCATAGCCCACTGCGTTAAAAACACTTCTTCTGTTCCAATTTGCAATGGCACAAAATTGACGAGTGGGTCGGTCGACAATACAACACCCGCCGCGTGCGTAGACGCGTTCCTAGGCAAGTCTTCCAGTCTTTCCGCAGATTGCTGCCAAAGGGCTCTGCGAGGATCAACCGAAATCCAATCCTGCAGTTTTCGGGACTGTTGGACCGTGTCTTTGAATGAACGTCCACTGCTTAATTCGTTGGTCATAAAACGAACTTCTTCCGGAGTGAAATCCAGAGCTCTCGCTATGTTCCTTGCGACAGCTTTCGTTGACAATGTTCCGAACGTGATGATTTGTGCCGCGTGTTGCTTGCCGTATGTATCGGCCACATAATTAACCACTTCCGTTCGGCGATTATCGGCGAAATCGATGTCGATATCCGGCATCGTCACACGTTCCGGATTCAAAAATCGTTCAAATAGCAGCCCATAATGAATTGGATCTACTTCTGTGATACCTAAAGCAAAGGCAACTAAAGATCCTGCAGATGAACCCCGGCCGGGACCAACGAGTATTTTCTCATTTTTTGCATAGCGGACATAATCTTCAACAATCAAGAAATAATCAGTGAACCCCATCTGCTCAATGATCTCCAATTCATAGTTCAAACGTTTTGCATACTCAGCAGGTAGTTGCTGAAAACGACGCTGGAGACCTTTCTGGCATTTTTCTGTTAGTACGGAAATAGCGGTTCGTCCCACAGGAACCGGAAATGTAGGAAGTTGAAAATCTTCATTTGATATGTTCACTTGGCATGCACTAAGAATTTCCGTAGTCAGTTGCAGCCATTCGGGATGATCATGGTACCATTCAGACAGTTCATGCGCCTGTGGTAAATACGCTTGGCGAAAACGATTCGGAGGTTTTTGAGGGTCATTTAATTTATAGCCTTTACGAATCGCGGTTGCCACTTCATAGGAAGGAAAATCTTCCGCATGCAGAAAACGAGTTTCATGGCATGCAACAATTTGCAGTTCACATTCTCCAGCCAGTTCGATCATGTGATCTTCTTCGGCGTGTTTTGCTCCGCCTGGTCGACCAATCCCAATAAACGTCGACTGATCCGCTTGTGCTTCCACTAAATGTTGCACCATCTCAGCGGTCCTGTGAGCAGCCCATGAAGAATCCGTTAACGCACAAATGACCCAGCAACCTTCCCGATATGCATGCAACCAAGAAAGCGGTAGGTTTTCCTCTTCACGTGTCGATATGGCACTGCTCATTTTCATTAGATTCGAAAAACCTAATTGATTTTTTGCATACACATATAGAAGAAGATCTTTGTCCTCAATCGACACTTTGACTGATAGACCGATCACTGGACGTATGCCGTATTTTGACAACATCTTACTGAACGATCGTACACCGTACAGTTTACTATTTACGATTGCAGCCGAACTAGCTCCCCTTTGTTGTAAAAGAGGAGCCAATTCATCTAACTTTACGATTCCGCGCAATAAGTCTGCACCAGTAACGATTTGCGGATACATCAGGTTCATTTCAATCCCTCAGCTCTGCTTAGTAATTTCTACAAATTTCTGCTAGCTTCACAATGACTTCATTTGCTTCATCCCACGAATAGACCGATGCTCCGGATGCAAGTGGATGCCCGCCTCCGTTATATTGCATCGCCAAGGTGTTAATCACAGGACCTTTTGAGCGTAAGCGAACACGGATTTGATCGTCTTCTTCAACGAAAATAATCCACGCACAGATCCCTTCGACATTCCCTAATGAACCGACCAGCTGTGAAGTTTCAGAAACTGTCACATCAAATTGATCAAGTATCTCACGGGTCAATTTAATATACGCGGCTCCATGTTCATCAATTGTGAAGTTTTGATAAATATAACCTTGGAGGTGCAAGATTTTACGCTCTACTTCATACATTCCTGCAAATAATTTCGTTCGATCAAAAGGCTGTTTGATAAGTGAACTCGCAATTTCAAATGTTTTTTCTGTAGTGCTTTGGAACATAAAACGTCCAGTATCTCCCACAATTCCAGCGAATAAAAAACGAGCTGCTTCTGTTGAAATTTCCCAGCCATACGATGCTTGACCTTCTTCAAAAAGAGTATAGATCATCTCCGAACAAGAGCTGGCTTCCGTATTCACCCATCGCTCATCACCGTATGGATCTTCGTTCGGATGGTGGTCAATCTTCAATAAAAAAGATCCTTGTTTGAAGAATTCGCCATCTATCCGATCTGTATTGGCTGTGTCTGTAACAATGACGAGTGCGCCTTCGTAATCTGCTTCAGTAACCTGATCGGGTTTCCCCAAATAAGTGAGAAGTTCATCATGTGTTCCTGCAGCCAGTACTTCTTTATCAGGATAATTTTTTTTGATTAATTCTTTAAGTCCCATTTGAGAGCCATATGCGTCCGGGTCTGGACGGACATGTCGATGGATAATGATTTTTTGATAGCGTTCAATTGTGTCAATGATTTGTCTTTTCATGCGGATTCCCCCAAGTTCTTGTTCTTGTATTCGCAATTCCTGTTAAAAGCCGCTACAATGTATTATGACCTAAAGGTTTAAACCTATAGATTATTTTCATGTAATGGAGGCTTTTTAATGGGAACGGTCAATTTTTTATTCGTTTTTGGTATCGTCGCTTCCGGCGTTTTTTATTTCGTTTTTAAGACTCGTCAATTTCGAACCAGCCATATGTTTCCGATCCGGAAAAAGATGTATGCAAGCATGGCAGGATCTGCTCTTGGTGCCCTTTTGATCTTTTTTGGGCTCAATCAAATACTGTTTTTCGAAGGTATTCTAACCTATGTGGTGGCAGGTATATTCATAGTATTTGGCGGCTATGTCGCGATCTTTAATCTTAAAGCGAAGAAACATTATAAGCAGTTTGTTGAAGAAGAGCGAGCATTGAACGAAAACTGATGTCCAAACGGCATCAGTTTTTTATTTTTAATCACGGTTAGAAGCCAGCCAAGTTACTTCTCAAAAAGTTGGAACATCCCCATTGCTTTTGCCACGATACTGTCATTCGAGAAGAGCTCTATTTCCAATTTGATGAATCTGCGACTCGTGTGCAAGATTTTCGGCACAACTGTGACTGCAGCACCTAGCTGAACTTGTTTAATGAAATAAATCGTGACGTTTTCAGGAACGCTCTCTCCGCGTTTTTGAAGACGAATCGCTCGGCTGCCTGCTTCGTTCAAGATTGTGAGCATAGCGCCATATGATAGAGAGCCGAATTGATTGGTCATTTGAGGGACAACAGAGAATTCTATTTTTTCAGGCGCGTTTGGAATGACCTTCATTTGATTCTTTACAATATCATCGATTGTTTCACCTTGTTGCGGTTGACGCTGGGTCATTTGCAGTGCCTTCAAGACATCTTGACGGCTGATGATCCCTTCGAGTATTCCCGCTTCGGAAACAACTGGCATTAAATCAATGCCTTCCCAAATCATGCTGTGACCTGCCGAAGCCACGCTCATTTTCCCATTGACGGTAATGGGATCCGGGGTCATGACTTTTCCGACAGTATCCATATCCGGTTTACTGACGACGTCACGAGACGTGATGATCCCAACCAACTTTCCATTGGACTCCACGACGGGATAAGCCGAGTGTGCCGTCTGATGATTAACTTCGAAAAACTGATCAACTGAGTCTTCCGGGGCCAAAGTTACCGTACGGGCGAGCGGAGTCAATATGTCTTCTACTAATAAAATTTCTTTTTCGATTAACTGATCATAAATGGCGCGATTGAGCATGGTAGCCACTGTGAATGTATCATAGCTCGTGGAAATGACAGGTAAGTTCATTTCATCCGCTAGATGCTTCACTTCTTCCGTCGCATCAAATCCGCCTGTTACAAGCACCGCCGCTCCCGCTTTTATAGCGATTTCATGGGCTTTCAAACGGTTTCCGACAATTAGCAGGCTGCCCGCATCGATGTATCGTATCATATCCTCAAGCTGCATAGCTCCAACGACAAATTTCGTTAATGTTTTATGTAATCCATCGCGACCACCTAATACCACGCCATCTACGATATTGATGACTTCAGCAAATGTCAGGCGTTCAATATTTTCTTTTTTCTTTTTTTCTATACGAATGGTACCTACACGTTCAATTGTATTGACGAGCTTCTGATTTTCAGCTTCTTTAATCGCACGGTATGCAGTACCATCACTTACTTCTAGCGCTTTAGCTACTTGGCGTACAGAAATCTTCTCCCCTACTGCCAAACTTTCAATGTAGCGCAAGATTTGTTCGTGTTTTGTTGACATGGATTCACCTTTTTCTCCGACCTAGTTTGAACGGTTTAGGCTTTTAGCTAATCATACCATAATTCAATCAAAAAAACGGTCTAAGACGATAACAAAGCGCCTCGACCGCCACTGCCCTATTTTGGATTGTTAGATCTCAATCACGTCTCCAGCCGCCATAATTTTCACTTCATGTGACGTTACAAGTGATTTGAAACCTTCAGGATTCTGTTCGATTGGCGGAAACGTATTGAAATGGACAGGCACAGTTAATTTCGGCTTCAGAATCTCAACAGCCTTCGCTGCGTCGCGCGGCCCCATTGTAAAGTTATCGCCAATCGGAAGGAAAGCAATATCAATCGGATCTTCGGCATACAATTTCATATCACTGAACAGCGCCGTGTCTCCCGCGTGATAAATGATTTTATCTTCAATGGTCAGTAACAGACCTGCTGGCATGCCTGTGTATATGATTTCATTATTTTCTGTTGTGTAAGAAGAACTGTGGAATGCTTGTGTATATTTGACTGTCCCAAAATCGAACTTTTTTGAACCGCCTATATTCATGCCGTGTGTCCGCAATCCTTGAAAACCTAAATAAACCGCCAATTCATTGGGCGCAACGACGAGAATATCTTCCCTTTTCGCAATTTCCATCGTATCTCCTACATGGTCGTTATGACCGTGCGTCAGTAAGATCACATCCGGTTTTTCATCTGCCGCTTTCAGATCTGTCAGCTTATTGCCCGTAATGAATGGGTCAATCAGTATGGTCTTTCCGCTTGTTTCAATTTTCACGATCGAATGGCCGTGATATGAGATTTTCACAAAAATCACTCTCCTAATTTTAATGAATCTGTACTCTATACCTTCTGCAAAACAGCGCAAAACCCTCTTTTTTTGTTATACTAACAAAAACAAAGGAGGCTACATAAATGTCTAATATTAAAAAAGTCCAAGATTTCCTCATCGAACACGCTATAGATGCTGCTCTTATTACGAATCCCGATAACATCTTCTATCTAACCAATTTTCGAAGTGAGCCACATGAACGTTTACTAGGTGTGGTTATTTTTAAAGAAGAAGAACCATTTATTATATGTCCAGCCATGGAAGTGGCGGATGTAAAAGCAATCGGCTGGTCCCATGGCGTTGTCGGCTATAAAGACACCGATAACGCATTTGAATTCTTGGATAACGCCATCCAAGAACGCATCTCTGAATTGACACTACTGGCAATAGAAAAAGAACATATAACAGTAGACCGGTTCGAAATTTTACAAGAACGGTTCCCCGCCCTCCAATTCGCTAAGCTGGATGGAGAAATCGCAAATTATCGGTTAATTAAAAATGAAACTGAATTGGACTGCTTGAGAAAAGCTGCTGAATTGGCAGACTACGCAATCGAAGTCGGTTGCAATGAAATTAAAGAAGGTAAAACTGAACTGGAGATTGTCCAAGCTGTTGAACAAGCAGTCAAACAGAAGGGTGCCGAAAAGATGTCCTTTGACACGATTGTCATTTCAGGTAAAAAAACCGCTTCCCCTCACGGTATCCCCGGAGACCGCGCTATTAAAAATGGAGATTTCATCCTTTTTGATCTAGGTGTCGTCTATAAAGGATATTGTTCAGATATTACCCGAACAATCGCACTTGGCGAGCCAACAGACGAACAACTAAAAATCTATGAAACAGTTAAAAAAGCACAGCAAGCATCAATTGATGTGGTTCGTCCCGGCACATTAGCAAAAGAAGTGGATCTGGCCGCTCGTTCTGTGATTGAAGAAGCGGGCTATGGTGAACTTTTCCCACACCGAATAGGTCATGGCCTCGGTATATCCGTACATGAGTACCCTTCTCTGACAGCAGCGAATGAACTCCCTTTAGAAGAAGGGATGGTTTTCACAATCGAGCCGGGTATTTACGATCCAACGATTACAGGCGTACGAATTGAAGACGATGTACTGGTAACGAAGGATGGCGTTGAGGTCTTGACGAAGTTCCCTAAAGACTTGAAGATTATTTAACTAGTTTATGAACTTAAAAAAGCAGTCCGCGAAATGTGCGGACTGCTTAGATTGTAGACAAAAGAATAGGCAAGTGGAATAACATCGTTGATCTCCGTTCCAGGCGGACGCTTTCCGCGGGGCGTGCGGTGAGCCTCCTCGTCGCTTCGCTCCTGTGAGGTCTCACCTGTCACGCTAATCCCGCTGGAGTCGCCGCCTTCCACTACGATCAACTAGCATATTTTTCTGATGATAGTGAGTTGATTGTGTATTTCGGGAAATATATAAAGTGTAAGTATCATCCAATCACCTTAACTTTAAGCCCTTTATTATTTTATTTCATTTCTCCCTTAATAAACTTAATGTTTATTTAAAGTTAAAGCAGTCCGCACAAAGCGCGGACTGCTTTTTTCAATTATATGCTTTGCAAAACGTCTTCCACGCGAGTATGCTCGAGCTCTTGAGCTTCTGCTACTGCTTGGTATGTTATGCTTCCAGCCATTGTATTAATACCTTTGCGGAGTGCTTCGTTATCCAAGCATGCCTGTTTTACACCTTTGTTTGCGATTTGAAGGGCGTATGGAATCGTTACGTTCGTTAATGCAACGGTAGATGTTTGAGGAACAGCACCCGGCATATTCGCTACCGCGTAATGAACGATATCATGTTTTACATAGGTTGGTTCATCATGAGTCGTTACACGATCGGATGTTTCAAAAATACCGCCTTGGTCAATTGCGATATCAATCAATACGGAGCCCGGCTTCATGGATTTAACCATTTCTTCCGTTACCAAAGTCGGTGCTTTTGCGCCCGGGATAAGCACACAGCCAATTACCAAGTCCGCATCTTTCACTGCATTCGCAATATTGTATGGGTTGGAAACTAGCGTTTGAATATCCTTTCCGAACAACTCGTCCAACTGGCGGACTCTCTCTACGGATAAATCTAAAATCGTCACATGTGCACCAATTCCGATCGCTACACGAGCCGCATTCGTACCCGCCTGACCACCACCGATGATTGTTATCTTACCGCGTGAAACGCCTGGAACTCCTGCTAACAGGATTCCTTTACCACCCTTTGTTTTTTCTAAATATTGCGCACCGATCTGAGTTGCCATTCGTCCAGCCACTTCACTCATCGGAGCCAATAAAGGCAATGCACCGTTTGGCAATTGGACTGTTTCATATGCAATCGCAGTAACTTTATGTTCAAGCAATGCTTGCGTCAGATTCAGTTCTGGAGCCAGATGCAAATAGGTGAATAAAATCAATCCTTCACGGAAGTATTGAAATTCTGAAGCAGCTGGTTCCTTTACTTTCAGCACCATATCTGCACCCCAGGCTTCAGCAGCAGTTGCCACAATCGTAGCTCCAGCTTCTTTATACTCTTCGTCTAAAAAGCTGGAGCCAAGTCCTGCCCCTGTTTCAATTAAAACTTCATGTCCAGCAGTTTTTAAAGTCAGTACACTTGCAGGGGCAATTGCCACTCGGTTTTCATTGTTTTTAACTTCTCTTGGAACACCTATACGCATGCGAAATCCTCCTAAATTGAAAGTTACGTTAATCGCCTATTTCATCTTGCCGATTAATATAAATTTAATCTTATCAGAAAATATAAGTTTTTTCCTCTGTTTTTTAAAACCTTTCCGTATACTTTTCAGTTTGCATTGCTTAGGGTAAATATTTCGACAAAAAAAGAAGGATATTCGCAAGCTATGAAGAATATAGTAGATGTAGATACAATCTAACTTTAAGGATGGAGTGGTAATTATGGCACTTAAGTACAAAGACATCATCGTAGCCGTAGATGGATCAGATGAGGCAAAATGGGCTTTCAAAAAAGCAATCGCTATTGCAGACCGTAACGAAGCAACTTTACACTTAATCAACATCATTGATACGCGTTCTTATGCAGCAGTCGAGGCATATGATCGTTCCATCGCAGAACGAGCTCAAAAGTATGCGGAAGATCTATTGACTGAATATCAGGCCGAGGCTGCCGCAGTGGGTATGAACAACGTACAGATCCACGTTGAATACGGTTCTCCCAAAACATTGATCCCTCGTGATATTGCTAAAAAATTAAATGCAGATCTCATTATTTGTGGAGCTACAGGGTTAAACCGTGTGGAGCGTTTCCTGATCGGCAGCGTTTCCGAGAACATCGTCCGTTCCGCGAAATGTGATGTGCTTGTAGTACGTACACCTGAAACTCAAGAATAACAAAAAAGCTCGTTCTCCCTAGGTATTCTAGGAAGAACGAGTTTTTTATTTCGATACTTGTAAAGATTCCACTGAAATACCGCCAACTCGCACCGTATCACGTGCCAACATGATCTCTTCGTTCGTTGGAATGATCAATACTTTTACAGGCGAATGAGGGAAACTAATATACGCTTCTTCTCCTCTGACATTATTCAAGCTCGGATCAAAATAGACCCCCATGAATTCTAGTCCTCGCATCACTTTTTCACGCACAATGGCGCTGTTTTCTCCGATTCCCGCTGTGAATATGATGGCATCGACTCCACCCATTCCAGCAGCATATTGACCAATATGCTGATGAATCCGATCTGTGAAAACATCCAAAGCTAATTGAGCACGTTCATTACCTTGTTCCGCAGCTTCTGTAATATCACGTAAATCACTAGAAAAACCACTCAGGCCAAGCAAGCCTGATTTTTTATTTAGTACATTCACTACCTCTTCAGCAGACTGCCCCGTGCGGTCCATCATGTAAGGAATAAGCGCCGGGTCGATATTTCCTGAACGAGTACCCATAATCACCCCTGCTAAAGGAGTGAAGCCCATGGACGTGTCTACTGATTTGCCGCCTTTGACAGCGGCAATACTTGCACCGTTACCTAAGTGACATGAAATGAGACGCGTATCTTCAAGCGGACGATTTAATATCTTCGCAGCCCGTTCTGTAACATATTTATGGCTCGTACCATGGAAACCGTACTTCCGTATACCATATTTTTCATAATACTCATACGGCAGTGCATATAAAAATGCTTTTTCAGGCATCGTTTGATGAAACGCAGTATCGAAAATTGCTACCGCTGGCAAGTTAGGCAGAGCTTCCTTAAAAGCTTTGATACCGACAATATTTGCGGGATTATGCAGCGGTGCAAATCCTGAAATTTCTTCGAGTTTTTCAATTACTTCTTCAGTGATCAGCACTGAATCACTAAATACCTCGCCTCCGTGGACGACCCGATGTCCGATTCCATCAATCTCATCGTAGGACGATACAACACCTTCGCTTAGCAAATGCTCAAGCAACATACTAACAGCCTGTGAGTGGTCCGCAATATCCAGTACTTTTTCGATCTTCTTGTCATTTGTTGTCATGGAGAAAATTGAATTATCCATTCCTACTCTTTCGAATAATCCTTTGGTAATCTCTTCTTCCGTTGCCATCTCAATCAACTGGAATTTCAAAGATGAACTTCCCGCATTCACTGATAAAATTTTTGGCAATTTATACTCAACCCCTTAGTAATCTTTTACGTTGGTAGACGTTCAAGTTATTATAATACCTAACTATTTGAAACGCAATTAATAAAATGATATTTGAGCTATTTTTCTGTAAAATTTTTCTTTAAAAGAAAAAGAGAGGAAGAGCGAGTGCTCAGTCACTCTCCCCTTCCTCCATCCAAAGACTTACTTTACCAAAAAAGTTTTGTAATGCCAAAGCGTTTCCAAGCTCTGGAATCTTCGCAAGCAATACCTCAGGCATGACAATCCGATCAGTTGGCGGTTGTTGCAGCAGCAAAATACTTTTCGCAAAACGTTGATCCTTGAATAAAGAAGCAGGTAGTTCAAACATTCCTCTTAACAGCTGATGTTCTTTCACAAATGATAAGATCGGCTCTGCTCCATCCGCCGTCAGTAATTTTGATGGGACGACGAAGAAACCATATCCACCCGGCTTTACATAGCGCATCGATTGCTCAATATAAAGATAATGCGAAAATGCATGTCCTTCTGAAGCCATGAGTTCATAATCCATCGCCACTTCGTCATCCGGATAGTAACCAACCGGAAGATCGCTGATCACCGCGTCTACCAAATCAATGGGCAGGGGCCGCAGAGCATCTTGTAAATAAAACGATACCGGCAGTTGCAGTAAATTTGCCGTAGCCGCTGCAATTTGAATAAGTACATCATCGATTTCCACCGCACTTGCAGATGCTTTGCCTTCAAATTGATTCAGCACTGTAAATAGCAGATTTCCTGTACCGGCAGCCGGATCCAAAAATATAACTGCTTGTTTAGGATTTATCAATTTATTGACTAAGTAGCCAATCAAATAGCCGATTGAATCGGGAGTCATTTGGTGATGAGCTTGTGCAGATTGCTTCATTCCTTTTAACAGAGCAAGTTGAACACCTTTACGGATTTCTTCTGGTTGGACAGGATCCTCCAACTCTACTGCTAAAGGTTTGTCCAGCCAATGTTCACTAGCCTCAAGCACTGCATCCAAATACAAACCATCTGTTGATTGTGCATATTCATCATAATAAGTAAACACTTTTTCCATATTGTTCATGCTATTTCCTCCATGAAGAAACCCACCTCTTAATAGGTGGGTTTTAGTTTAATTCAATTCTTTCACGGCTTTGATTGCCGCATCATAGTCCGGGTGATCTGTTGCTTCGCTGACATATTCCACATAGGACACGTTATCATTACGGTCGATAACGAAAATTGAACGAGTCAGCAAACGCAGTTCTTTAATGGCAGTTCCATATGCCGTACCAAATGAAAGATCTTTGTGATCGGAATATAGATTCAAATTCTCCACACCTTCAGCATCTTTCCATCTAGCTTGTGCGAAAGGTAAATCTACCGAAATTGTTAACACTTCCACGTCATCCCCAAGAGAAGTAGCTTCATCATTGAAACGTTTTGTCTGCAGAGAACAAACACCTGTATCTACAGAAGGTACGACACTGATCAAACGAACCTTACCTTTTGAATCTGCTAATGTAACAGGCTGCAAGTCATTAGATAGAACTGTAAAGTCTGGAGCACGTTCCCCTACTTTCACTTCTGTTCCCTCTAGATGTATTGGATTGTTTTTAAATGTAACATTTACCATGCCAATCACTCCTTTTAACATAGTGTACTAAACGGTAGGGCCTTCATGCAACTTATGTTGTTCGGTTGGACTCAACTCATGTACTTTCTTTTTCTCATATACCTGCTCATGAATCACGACCGTATCTGCGAATATATCATGCAGCGCGGACTTCTTGGGTGTAAACAGAACGAGTATATAAGGAATCCACAGCATTTGTGAAATGAATCGTCCAATTCCTTCTCTAAACAAAACTGTGCTCCAATCCAATTTCTGCCCATTTAATTTCACTACACGAATCCCCATGATCATTTTCCCTACTGTTTGCCCAGCCAATTTTGTCATTAAAATAAAATATAGAAGCAATAATAGTAATGCCGCTACTTTATATGGGCTGAATAAAAAGGCAAACGGTTTATTGATCGCCATATCCATCAGACGGAAAATCGGTTTGACAAAGATTCCACTAATGGACGAGATGAGCAGCAGGTCAATCAAAAAAGCCCACAGCCTGACCCAAAACCCTGCAAATTTCGGTTGGAAAAGTGAATGTTCCGTGGGTATGGATCGCTGTGTGTTCAGCAGTTCATTCGTCATCATCGATTTCCCCCTTCTCACTCACCATATAAATACATCATCCGAGGTGCTTGGTTATCTGTCAGTAACTTCTTCATGATTTGGGACTCCATATCTCCGCCAAATACATCGTGCGCTTTCATGGATAACAATGAAGTCAAATTGTCTGGCGCCCCATATTCAAAGACAGCAGCCTTTTCTAAATGGTAGTCTTCTTTCATTGCCGAAACGACTGTCGGTAATTTTCCGTAATCATCTGCAAGTCCAGCCTCGATCGCTTGTCGGCCATTCATTACACGACCATCCGCAACTTTGCGTACATCGCTTTCTGACATGCCGCGACCTTCTGCGATGATGTTTACAAATCGTTTATACGAATCATCGATCATTTCCTGTAGCATTTTGCGCTCTTCAGGTTTCATCTCTCTCGTACTGCTCATCATGTCCTTGTAAGGACCTGACTTGATGGTAGGAAAATCTACTCCATATTTTTCTGCCAGTTTGCCATAGTTGATCGACTGCATAATGACTCCAATCGATCCAGTTAATGTTTCAGGGTGAACGAAAATCTTTTCAGCAGGGGCAGAGATATAGTAACCGCCTGAAGCTGCCATTCCACCCATGGCCACATAGATCGGAATTTCCTTTGTCGCTTGAATTTCTGTAAACGCATCGTAAATATCCGATGATTCCAATACACCGCCACCTGGTGAATTGACAGATAATACGATTCCTTTTACTGTTGAGTCGTTCATGACTTCATTCAATTGTGCCATAAACTGCCGGTGATTGTACTCTTCCCCACTAAACAGAGAAGCTGCGCCCGTATCTTGGATGACACCATCCACTTTCAGTACGGCAATCCGTTCACTCAGACTCCCGTCTTCGACTATTGTTTCTTGCAGGTCTTGGTCGATAGCTGTGATTTCAGTGATTAGATCATTCCAATCTCTCGTGAAAAACCAGGACATCGTATTGATGCCGATCGACACGAACACCAATATCGCTGCGACTGCAATTGCAATCACTCTTTTTGCTGTCATTCTTAAAATTCCTCCTTTGTTTACATCTTACTGTACGTTACCAATCGTCCAAATGTTTCATTCATGCTACACTTAATCTATTAAATAGAGAAGGAGAGATTTCCGATGGTTAATCAGCACACTATTTATCTCTTTAGCCGGCTTGACGAAGATACCGTTCATAAAAAGACATTTGTTGAAGAACAATTGCTGAAAGAAGGATTCTCGCTTACTGATGACCATACAGAGGCGACCGTTGTCATAAGTATAGGAAGTGATGGCACATTTCTTCAAGCTGTCCGCAAAACAGATTTCCGCCAAGACTGTCTCTATCTTGGCATCTCCATAAAGGGCGCTCATGGAGTTTATTGCGACTTCAAATACGATGAAATTGGGACATTGGTATACGCATTGAACCAACCCAGCCTTGCAGAGCGTCACTATCCGATACTCGAAGTAACAATCAACCAACATAAACCATTCTATTGCTTAAATGAGTTCAGCATTCGTTCCACCATTATACGAACATTCGTCATGGATATTTCCATTGACGAATTATTATTTGAGACATTTTTAGGAGACGGTTTGATCATTTCCACACCTACTGGCAGCACAGCCTACAATAAATCGGTACGCGGCGCTGTCATTGATCCATTATTGCCTTGCTTCCAAGTGTCGGAACTTGCTTCCGTCAATAACAATCGCTACCGCACTTTGGGGACTTCATTTATTTTAAGCGGCAATAGGAAACTCACTTTGAATGTTCATCAAGAAGGCAATGAGTTCCCTTCGACTGCGGCAGACAATGAGGCGCTCGGAATCAAGCAGGTTGAAAAAGTCGAAGCTAAACTGAGTAACCGGGTCATTCGGACTGCCAAACTTTCGGATAATTCATTTTTCGAGAAAGTGCAACGTACTTTCTTTTAATTACAAAAATAAAGGCTGTTCAAAAGTCGGAGCAAACGACTTTGGACAGCCTTTTTTCTATTAACTTTCTAAACTATGTTCCTTTTTACGTAACTCAACGCGCATAATTTTACCCGATGCTGTCTTTGGCAATTCTTCCAAAAATTCAATTTTACGCGGATATTTATACGGCGCTGTCAATTGCTTGACATGTTCTTGCAACTCTTTAACCAAATCATCTGAGTGAGCGTTCGCTCTATCACGCAACACAACAAATGCTTTCACCACATTGCCGCGCTCTGCATCAGGACTTGCTACCACAGCACATTCCCGCACAGCTGGATGTTTAATCAACGCATCTTCCACTTCAAAAGGTCCGATCGTATAGCCGGAGCTTATAATAATGTCATCTCCGCGTCCTTCAAACCAGAAATAGCCATCTGCATCTTTTTTTGCACGATCTCCTGTAATGTAGTAATCGCCCCTGAATTGCATTTTAGTTCGCTCAGGATCATTCAAATACTCTCGGAACAGAGCCGGTGTCAATTTATGAACTGCAATATCTCCCACTTCATCCACTGCAGCAATTGTTCCTTCATCCGTAATGATCTCCACTTGATTTCCTGGTGTCGGTTTACCCATGGAGCCCGGCTTCGCTTCCATTCCGATCATCGTTCCAACCAGTAAAGTGTTTTCGGTCTGTCCATAACCATCTCGTACAGAGAGCGAGAATTGTTTTTCAAAAATATCAATGACTTCACGATTTAACGGTTCGCCCGCTGAAACAGCACTTCTAACAGAGGTAAGTGTATAGTCGCTGAGATTTTCTGCTTTTGCCATGAAGCGGTATTCTGTCGGTGTACAGCACAACACATTGATTTGGTACTCGTCTAAGAAATTGAGGTATTTATCAACATTAAATTTACCATTAAAAACAAATCCTGTGGCACCGCTTCCAAGAACCGATAAAAACGGCGTCCAAATCCATTTTTGCCAACCAGGCGCGGCGGTCGCCCAAACTATGTCTCCTTCTTTTATACCAAGCCAGTTCGGTGCTGTCGTACGTAAATGCGCATAACCCCAAGCATGCGTATGTACTGCACCTTTTGGTTTGCCTGTTGTGCCCGATGTGTAAGATAAAAATGCAGTGTCTGTGCTTGCCGTATCACAAGCTGTAAAATCAGAGGATGCGTTTTTTTCTTGTTCCGTTAAAGACACTTCACCTTCCCTTGCCTGACCGATAATACAAACTTTCACTTTGTCTATATTGCCAACGTGCTCTAATTGGTCGGTGAAGGCATCAAATGCAATGATCGCTTTAGCACCGCTATGCTCAATCCGGTATTCAATATCAGAGGAACGCAGCATTTCTGAACTCGGTATGACGACAAGCCCTGCCTTGAGCGCACCAATGTATGTAACATAGGCTTCGATCATGCGAGGTACCATGACCAATACGACATCACCTTTTCGCAGACCATTTGCAGTCAATACATTGGCCGTTCTGTTTGCCGCTTTCATAAGTTCATCATATGTCACTTCTTGCTGTTGGTTTTGTGAGTCTACGTAAATTAACGCTTTTTTGCCATCACCTGTTGCATACTTTTCGAATTCTGAGACGATGTTATACTTAGCCGGTGCTAACAATTCTTCACGGTTCATTTTCATTCCTCCTTTTACATAATAGTATAAGTATACAAATACAATGCGTATTTTTCAAAACTTTTTATATTAATCGTAATTTTAAGTTATGAAATTTAACTACAGCAGCCTGATCTCTATGTATAAATTCCACTTTTCCATACAAACTAAAAAGACCGTTCTGCATATGCAGAACGGTCCTCTTTGGACCAATGCTTATTTTTGGAAACCGTTCATTTGTTGTTGAGCCTGACGCACTAATCGCTTAGTAATTTCTCCGCCGACGGAACCGTTGGCACGCGATGAAGCATCTGGTCCAAGTTGTACTCCAAATTCAGAAGCAATTTCTTCTTTCATTTGGTTAAGTGCTTGTTGTACTCCTGGTACTAAAAGCTGGTTTGAGTTGTTGCCGTTGCTGTTGTTTGTCATGTCGTTGTCACCTCCTTGTGACTATAGAATGGTCACTTTTCGAAATTTCATGCAGGAGATTCGACAGGAAATATTTTCTTTAAAGCAAATCATTGAATTCCTCTTCGTTCTGTTCACTTGGAATGATCGTGATACGCTTGTTAACCGCTTCTTCCACCATAGCTTCAAAATTCTCGAAGCTTTCGTAATAACGTACTTTTTCTAATTGCGGTTTCGTTTTGGCGCTGGACGGCGCAAATATGGTACAGCAGTCTTCGTATGGACGGATTGATATCGGATACGTTCCGATTGTCTCTGCTATTTGAATAATCTCGAGCTTATCCATTGCAACGAGTGGACGCAACACCGGTGTAGACGTTACTTCATTAATAGCCGTTAAACTTTCTAATGTTTGACTGGCTACTTGACCAAGGCTTTCACCTGTAATCAGTCCAAGTGCATGTATTTCTTCGCGGACACGATCTGCAATTTGCATCATCATCCGTCTTGTCGTTGTCATCGATAAATTACTCGGTACTTGCTTAACAATCGCTTGCTGCAATTCTGTAAATGGAATAACATGCAAGCGGATAGTAGCTCCGAACTTCGTCAACTGACGTACAATATCTTCTACCTTTTGTTTTGCCAAGTCACTTGTGAATGGAGGGCTCGCAAAATGTATCGCGTCAAACGATACACCTCTTTTCATCATAAGATAGCCTGCAACCGGACTATCGATTCCGCCGGATAGCAATAAAAGCGAATGACCATTTGAACCGACCGGCATTCCTCCCGCTCCCTTATAAATATGAGAAGAGATATAAGCTGCACCGCGTTGTATTTCCACGTATAATAAAATTTCAGGTTTCTTCATTTTTACGATCAATTCAGGAAACGCGCGAAGTACATGTCCACCGAGTTCTTGTTGCAATTCTCCTGTGACGAGCGGGAAAGTTTTATCTGTTCGTTTCACTTCAACTTTAAACGTTTTACCCTCTGTTTCAGTATTGCCGATCACATCTAGTGATGTCTGCTTAATCGCTTCAAGTGTCGGTTCGCAAATCGCAATTGGACTGAAGGATTGGATTCCAAACACTGTTGGCAAAATCTCAATCGCTCGGATTAACTCCTCAGGACGCTCCGTATAAAGAAACATGCGATCTCGTTCTGCGCGCATTGTCAATGTCGTAAGTTCTTGCAAGGCAGCTTTAATATTTTCTTTTAATTTGCGGACGAATTTACTTTTATTCTTCCCTTTTAGAGACATTTCACCATATCTGATTAAAATGGTATTCCAATTCATTTTCCAATTCCCCTTTTCAGCAGCTGCATCAATTGACGTACAGCTTCCATTATCTGATGAATTTCATCTATTGTCTGATCTTTTCCGAAGCTGATACGGATTACACCCTTCTCGAAGCCTTTCGGCAAACGGATTGCCTCAATTACATGGCTCACGTCCGAATTTTTCGAAGAGCAGGCACTTGACGTTGAGACGATGATGTCTCGTTCTTGTAAAAAATTAACGACTACTTCTCCAGTAATATTTCTAAAAGCAACCGATAGTATATAGGGTACGCTCGAATTTGGCGCTAATACTTTGCAATCATCAAGCTCTGCAAAGAATTGTTGCAATTCATTTTTCCACCGTCTAAATTTTTCCAAATCCACTTCTTCCGCTTGCAAACGTGCGGCTTTTGCGAATGCGGCTGCATGCGGTACGGAAACTGTACCATTTCGCAAGGTCGCCTCCTGTCCACCACCAAATGAAATCGGCTGAAGCCTCAAATTTTTTCGAAAAGCTAAAAATCCACTGCCTTTAATTCCATAAATTTTATGAGCGGAAACTGTAATGAGATCTGGTCCATCCTGAAAATCAGCCGGCAATAACTTTCCGAAACTTTGGACACAGTCCGAATGAAAGACTGCACGCGATGTACTATGGATGATCCTAGCACTTTCCTCTATTGGTTGAATTGTACCAATTTCATTATTGACATGCATGATACTGACCATAATTGTATCATTTCGTAAAGTAGACTCGAGTTCTTTCAGTGAGATTCTTCCTTCTTCATCGACTTGTAAATAGTCGACAGTAAAGCCCTGTTCTTCTAAGTACTGAAATGTACGGAACACGGATGGGTGTTCTACTACTGTTGTGATCAAATGTCTGCCTTTATGCTGATTCGCTAAAACATATCCGACAATAGCAAGATTATTTGCTTCCGTTCCACCCGATGTAAAAACTCCTTCTGTGAGCCCTGTCCCAATGGTATCCAATAATTGTTTTCTTGCACGTTCCAGCAGCTTTTCTGTTTGTTTCCCTGCAGCGTGCAAAGATGCTGGGTTTGCAAAATAATTTGTAGAAACCTCTATAAATGTGCGCAGTACCCTTTCATCCGTTTTTGTCGTCGCACTGTGATCAAAATACACATTTCAAACCTTCCTTCTTAATCAGAATTAGCGAAACAAAGCCACCGGGCAAACCGGTGGCTTTGTCGGAATATAGTTACACTTTATGATGAAGCATTTCTTGAATTTTCTTCATGGCGCCCGGTTCGACGTCTTCAACAGCGGTAGCTGCCTCTTCCAAAGCTTTCATGTAGCGGAATTGCATAAAAGAATCTTCCGCTTGTACTAATTTCTGATGCACTTCTGGATGAGAAGCGCGATATCGATTGCCGTACTGAATAATTCGTTCGACTAACATCACATTTTCAATCAAATCTTCCGCTTTTTTGCATACATCATCGACAACAGTCGTTGCTTTTTGAATATACGACTCCACTAAAGCCATATTAAGCGGGACATCTTCCAAACTTTGTTTGACAAGAAAAATTTGTTCATCTGCTTCTTCCAACTGGATTTCCATTTCATCCGGAATACCAGGGATATTCGCACGATGCAAATTGCGATCCGCAGCCTGAAGTTGTTGCGACAATGCCAAAAGACGCGAACGTACTTGATTTTCATCGATTCTAAGATTTTTTATACGATTCGTAAATCTCTCTTGTTCTCCCGCCAACAGATCTAGTTCTTCTGCTATTTCCTGCAATTCTGTCTGTAGGCCGGAATAAGCGGATACATGATTATCCTGGCGTTCAATGAATACCTCGATACGTTTTGCCAACGCATTCAACTTTTTCATAGCATTTTGCGGAACTTGAGCTTCTTTTTCATCTAAACGATAACTTTGCTGTACAAAATTCACTTCACGTATCGTATCTTGAATCGTTCCTTGCAGCTCTTCAAATAAATCCAACACCGCTTCCCATCGGTCCTCAACATAATGTCGGGAACTCACTTCTTCCTCCAAGACATCATAGAAGGAGTCAATCCGATCGTGAAGCTCCGATACTTCTTGCCCAACTTCTTTCACTTGCAACTCAACAAGCTGTTGTCGAAGTTCGGTAAGGCGCTGTTCAATTTCGTCAAACTGCGAAGTTAGGTTGAGATGTCCCAAATAATAGGCTTGTTCTTCCATTTCTAAAATCCCGATGCGTAGTTCACGTAATGCAGCAGGTATTTTTGATTGTAACTCCGTCAGTAACGAAGGAATTTCATGGATAATATGAGATAGCCTATCTCCTTTAGATGCCAATGAAATAACGATTTCTCGGGCTTGTAGATAGTTCCCATTTGCGATCAAGGCATCGTATTCATCAAATCTCGGATTAAACGACTCCCATTCCTTCTCAAGTGGTTCAACGGCAGGCCCGTATGAGTGTTGATGTGCTAAGATTGCTTTTCTTGCCGCATAATGCTGCTCTTTAATCGTTTCCATTTCAATGCGATTTTTTTCTTCACTGCCAATCAACTCATTCAGTTCCTCAAGGATGGCATGCATTTCCTTTTCGCACTGAGACAAGATTTCTTGTATATGCTTTTCTGTTTCTGTTGCTTTTTTGAAATGGAATCGATCCACGTGATCTTCCACATCAAATAATAATGAATCCACTTTTGGAATACGATCATCAACGACTTCCGTCCAAGTGCTTCGCCAACGCTCGAACATCTCTTCCGTCTGGCCTGTCATATTCAATTGTTTCACTTTCGTCATTTCTTCAAATATCGGTTTATGTTGAATTTGTAATTTTTCTTGTTCCAATCTTCCAATTTCTTGTATATGCTTTCGCCTAAACAGAAATGCGATTACTGTCAGAACGATGACAATAATTAATGGAATGATGAAATATTTCATCGCATTATGATCCCCCTATCCCACACTTCGCGCATAAAGTCATTACTCTAGATATTATAGTATATCGTAACATGTTTAAAGCTTTTTCGTCTTGAATTAACATGTTTTTTGAGAAATAACAGATATTTTATCAATTAGACGCGGTTTTTAGAGGGAAATTCGGTAACTTTACTCTTCCTACTCTATGCATCTCGGTGTAATGGATCAGGTAATCGTCAAAAATCCTTCGGAGTTCAGCATTGCGGTAACATGATGCCTGAGAGCGAAAAACTCATATCGCTGATTCCCAATTTGAATGACAGTTCCTGGATGTGCTGTTCCAATCCGAATTTCTCCAACCTCATCAGTTTGGATATTCGTCTTCACGCCAGCAGCAGAACCTGTTTCATCTAGGTCAATATGTCTTCTGCCAATTACTTCGCCGCCACGACAAACACCTTTGATGGCAATGTCATGTAATGCAGTAATTGAACAGTTGTAGACACCTTTCGACATAATATGGATTTTCCCATTGCTATATAATATGCTATTCAGCGCAAAGGAGGCTTGCAATACCGATTCAGGCCGACTCTCTTCATTATATATTTGAAGCAACACGTCTGCATCGTCTATTAATTGTCGCAAATAAGAGATGGTTGTTTGTTCTTCTCTCAGCGGATCGGCAAATAATAGATACAGCCGCTCGGAAAGTTCCAGCCATTCTTTCTCCAATCGTCTCGAATGGTTCTTGACAACTTGAATAAACTGTTTGTTTAATTGCATGAAATCACTATATTTCTGTTCTAATAAAAGTTGAATCGCTTGTTTCAAAATAAATGGCGCTATTTCTTCCGCTTTCTCGCCACGTAATGTAAATATTTGAACAAGCGCCAATTCGATATTACATAAATAGGAAAGAACTTCTTCAAGATCTTTCAACAACATCGAAATCACTTTTTCCTGTATCCCAACCGTAACAGTGGAAGAAAAAATACTTCCTTTAATAAATACTGATTTTGTTCCTCGTATGGAAGCCTTCGTGCTGTTTTTTATGATCGTAATCGACCCAGACGCTGCGACAAACATTGAGGGATGTATACTGCCGCCAATCCAGACATCCCCATCAAAATAAATATTTCCGCTCTCCAAATTAACGTCAGCAGAATGTCTATATTCTCGATTAACATCTATTTTCACCAATTTCCCGCGCCATTCTATTACGGGTCTTCCATCAATTTTTGCATAAACTTTATTTTGAAAAACTTTCACATGCCGACCCGATCGCATTATGATTTCCTGCGGCGGTTTTACCGGCCTTTCTTCATCAAATAAACTCTTCCCCGCGATTCCTTCCACCGGTGGACTATATGTTGCGATCAACTGACCAGCTTGAACAGTAGGGATGGGATCTTGCTCCCGATAATCTACTCGTTCATGCTCCTCTGCTTGTTCTTTATCAAATTTTAAATGAATAACCAGCGCAGCATTTTTACTTTCAATTGGCGCAGTCCCTTTTGCCACGACGAATTCTTTAACTTCCAATGAATTTGCCGCTTCTTTTATAGCATCCATACATAAACCGTTCTCAATCCCCATTTTTCTCAGTTCATCCACAAAGCTCTCTGTTTTTAATTCGTTAAAGTTTTGCGTTTCTTCTGTTACTTGGATATTCAGAACCGTTTCCCACTGTGTATCCATCAATGTACGTGTAATCGTTTTTCCCGGTGTCACGATAGCCTTTGCGATCATGTCGTCATCCTTTAATTGAATGACGAACTGAGGATCTAGCTTTTCTGCTTTTGCTTTGCAAACGATTTGATCTGTGGGTAAAAGAATTGTACGCCGTGCCACAATATCATCGTTAATTCTTAATTCGGTCCCAGCGGACGGAATAATCATCGGATATTTCTGATCTTCAAAGTGCGCTTCCAGTTGTCCGTTGTGAATTCGTACGACAGATTGGTTTTCCATAATTTTTTCTTTCTTTTCTTCCACTTCTGTAACTGAGACTTCTGCTAAAACTTTTTTCAGTCTGAACATGGATGTTCCAGCAGGTCGATTTACTCGAACAGACACTTCATCCAATGTGAGCCCCAATACCTGAAGCGCTTGCTCCAACGCCTGCTCTACAGTCTCTGCTTGGATCGTAACAGACCTTTTCACACTCTCACCTCCAAATCAATAGTCCTTTATCTCCATTTCTATTATATCATAAAAAGAATCTTTTCTACTACTATTATCTCAAATTTCTGATTAATCGACTTTCAAAGACAAGAAATCAAACAGAATCACTCTTCCTCGTTCACATTATTAGGTCAGAGGTGCGGTACAGTATTTTTCATTCAGTTTCTGGTAAACTACTTAGTAGAAAGAGGTGGAATGAGTGGATTCTAAAGATCCTTTGCATGAAGACTTGGATGATGAAGAGCTACAAGAACTAGTGCTGGAAGCGCAACGTGAAGCGCTTGAAAAAGCAGCTACTGAAAAGAACGAACGCCGCGTATACCGCCCATTTCCAAAATGGATATTTTGGATCATGGCGACAACATTGGCAGTCAGCACATTCGCTATTGTATTTCAAATTTTTTCGATTCCAGCAATTGAATTTTTAAAGACCTCATCTGAACTCTCAAGAAACCCGCAAGTTGCTGCATATAAAGAAGCTGTTGTTGTCGTCTCAACCGGGGATGGTAAAGGGACTGGATTTTCTATTAGTGATAAAGGTACAATCCTTACAAATTATCACGTGATCGAAGGGAATGAATCGGTTATGGTCTTTTTCCCTGAGGGACAGCGATACTCTGCCACAGTCACTCGTACTTTCCCAGACATTGACCTCGCTATTTTAGAAGTGCGGGGAGAGGATCTTCCCTATTTAGTGTTGGCCGAACAAACCCATTTTGATGAACATGAAGCTATCACATTCATTGGCAACCCATTAAGTTTTTCAGGCATAGCCAATAAAGGGTATGTACTTGATTATATTCAATTGCCTGATTGGGACCGCCCTGTCGTGATGATCCGAGCACCAGTTTATCGCGGCAATAGCGGTAGTCCCGTGATCAATAATGAAGATGAAGTAATCGGTATTATTTTTGCTACTTTAAACGAAGACAACCATGGTAAAGTGGGGCTTTTCATTCCGATTGACGCCTACTATGAAGCATTGGATAATTTATGAGTATAAAAAAAGTCGGCAAAGGACTTGTCCTTCACCGACTTTTTATTTTTTTATCGTTTTGCTACGAGTAAAAGTCTGCCTTTATCAAGCTCGCTTTCGCCTTCTTGCGCTTCAGCTTCAGTCAATCCAACTGATTGCATTTCACTGCGTAATGTATCTCCACGAGAAGTAAACATATTCTTCATTTTATTAAGGAAGCCCATCTCCCCCATTCCCACTTGTTCAGAATCTAACGCATCTGCGATTTTGTCTTCGCGATCCTGATTGTGTGCGAATATATAAATATCGTCATGTGTGTAGCCTTGAGTCACTAGCTCTTCAATCTTCTTTTTTGCTTGTACTGCATTTTCTAAGAAAAACTTTTCCATTTGTAAAACCTCCAAATAATTGTTTTCCGCTCTATTCATCTATACCTATTCAGCCTGCCTTTCAAACTTCCTCTACACACTTCGCGACTTTGTACCCATTACCTTTTCACCTAACTAATATAAACTGCTCACTTCCTTTATAAGCAAAAAACCTCCATTTGTTTAGAGTACATTCGGACTATGCTATACTAACTCTATAATTTATTAGAAAATAATAGAAAAAGGATGGGAACATTATGTCGACAGATCGTTTGGAACAAGGTTTACGCAAAATCAAAGAATATGTTAGCGAGGAAGAAGCAGAACGGATGATGACGTCCGATACATTAAAAGATCTAGCACCTGATTTACGAAAGTACATCGTAGAGTTTGGTTATGGAGAAATCTATTCTAGGCCTGGATTAGATAGTAAACAGCGACAGTTGGTGACGCTTGCTTCTCTTGTGACGCAAGGTACAGAACCACAGATTAAGACACATGTAAAACGAGCATTGACGGTTGGTTTGACTAAAACAGAAATCGTCGAATGCATTATGCAACTAATACCTTACGTCGGCTTTCCGCGTGTTCAAAATGCTTTGTCTGCCGCAAAAGAACTTTTAGAAAATGAATAATTCTACAAAATGCCGGTCGAGAACATTTTCCCAACCGGCTTTTCATTACCATCTATAAATTGCCGCTATTCCGGTATCGACAGGCATTCGCTCTTCTGGCAAGACGACTACTTCCCCGCCGCTTTTAAAAACAATTTCAGCCAAGTCGTCCATCACATCATCAACAGCTGTATTCTTCAGGTTTTCTGTCTGAATTTCTCCTGTATCCAAATTAATTCTACCTGGGTACAAACGGCCGTCTTCTAACATAAGACGACTAATCCGATCTTCACTGGCGGCTTGAACAACTTGCTCTATTTTTTCAGAGCCTTGACCATTAGACCTTGCGTTCTCAAAACTATCTACTAGTTTCTTTGTTTTTTCTAAATAATTTGGTTCAATGCATTCCCATGCGGTTTTTCGTAATTGTTCTAAACTCAGTGCTTCAAAATCAGATTTGATTCCGATTTGCTGCAAGTGCGGGTTGTGGCTCAGTTCTTTAAAAGGCGTATGATACTCTGTCAACGTGACCAAATATAAAGGCAGTCCACTTGGTTTAGAGTAATGTTCTGCAATCGTTCGGTCGACATAGCGGAAGTAACGCTCAATATCTATATCGATTTCGTCTTTTTTACTTCCATGCCCATGCATCATTGCGGTTCCGGCAGCTCCGCTTGAATCACCTGCACCTAAGTATGATTCGGTCACTTGATCACCGATCGCTTCTGCTTTAGTTTTTGCCAATTCTTCAGGAATCTCCACTTCTTCTACACCATAGCGATTCCCTTCAAACAATTTAAACTGTTGTCGATTGACTCCTAACAAATGATAGCGATCCGCCGATTGGAATACTCGGATGAGCGGCTTGATATGAAAACTATTTGATACGATTGCCAATTCGGGAACAGGCCGCTGAAGTCTATAGGCAATACAGCGGTCTTTCGTTGCGAACAACGCTAGTCCATCCCCTGCATGTGCCCAGAACGGTCTCTCACCTTCAAGTTTTTCAAGTGGTGCAAGTAAGCTCTTCACCTCATTCACAGGATATTCTTTTACTAATTCTTCATGTACTTTTTGCAATAAATTTTTAAACCGTATTGGATCTTGCTGATTTTCAGGACGATAACGGTGGGTCGGTTGATAGATGGAGATACATAGCTCTGCTTGCTCCCTCAAAAATTCATGCGGAAATTCATTAACAATCTCTACGTTCATCCTAATCCCTCCAGTTCAAATTTTCCTACCTTTTAACAGCGCAGGCTCTAATTTATTTGTTCCCCTTTCATCTAAATGTAAACTCCGCTCATCTTGGCTATTTACAATTCAGTTGACATGTAATGGTACGTGGTATATAATAAGTATTTGGTATTGATAACTGATCTGACACAATAAATGGCGTTCTGCAGATGTTTTTCGGAACACTTATTCATCACTGGCGCGACTATAGGGTCGCAAGGACGCAAAAGTAGGTAGGGTTTGCGTTGCTTAAGTAAAACAACCAGTAGAACAACAACCGCGGCAAATACGGTTTATTCAGATTCTACATGATGTATAGAAACCAACACACTTATGATATAGAGAGATCCAACATAATAAACTGGTAAGTTATCAAAAGTAAGGGCTGCTTCCAAAAGAGGCAGCCCTTCCACAATTTTATACAGTAAACAGAACCGCCCGAAAAGTTTTTTTCACTTTGGGCGGTTTTTTGTGTAACGAAAAGGTTGCCACGGAAAGACCTTCCACGGCAACCTCTCTTCATTTCTTCATTAAATAGAGTGTAATGCTTGTTCGAGATCAGCTATCACATCATCCATATGTTCTAGTCCTACAGATAACCGAAGCAAGGAGTCCGTAACGCCCATTTTTTCTCGTTCTGCTTTTGGTATTCCTGAATGTGTCATTGTCGCGGGATGTTGCATCAATGTTTCCGCATCACCTAAACTAACGGCCAATTTCACAAGCTCCAGTTTATTCAGCAACTGCTGTGCTTCCTTTTTACCACCTTTAATCGTAAAGGAAATCAATCCTCCACCCATTTTCATTTGCTTCTTCGCAATCTCATACTGTGAATGTCGATCATCAAATGGATAAAAGACTTCTTCTACTTTCGGTTGTTTTTTCAGATAATCAAAGAGAATCTTGGCGTTGGCAGAATGTCTGTCCATACGCACAGGCAACGTTTTGATTCCCCGCAGCAATAACCAAGCATCAAATGGCGAAATCACGCCGCCATAATCTTTTTGAACAGTACTGCGAATAGTCGCTATTTCTTCTTGATCTTTCCCTACCAATAATCCTGCAATTACATCCCCATGACCATTCAAATATTTCGTTGCACTATGCAACACAAAGTCTACCCCGAATGTCAGAGGTGTTTGGATATAAGGCGAACAGAATGTATTGTCTACGATCACTTTCAAGCCATGACGTTTGGCAACATTGACGACAGCCTGCAAATCCACCAGCTCCATCGTCGGATTAATTGGAGTTTCTACATATATACATACCGTTTCAGGCTTTACCGCTTTTTCAATTTCTTCTTCTGTCGCCATGGAAATTAGATCATGTGTGATACTGTATTTTTCCTGCATTATTTTTAATAAACCAAAGGTACATCCATAAATTCCGCGAGAACAAAGCACATGATCATTCGCCTTTGTAACATGGACGAGCACTGCACTAACAGCTGCCATTCCCGATGTAAAAGCCAGTCCCGCTGAACCTTCTTCCATTCTGGCAATCCGTTCCTCCAGTACACCAACAGTCGGGTTTCCTAAACGTGAATAAATATTACCACTCTCTTCACCTGCAAATCGCCGCTCACCTTGCTCGGCCGAATCAAACACATAGGTTGCCGTTTGATATAAAGGTACAGCGAGACTACCTTGATGCTCTTTACTATTATACCCTTCATGAATCATTGCCGTTTCTTTATGCCAGTTGTTATTCTTTTGCATGTTGATTCCTCCTTCTACTACCTTATTCAATTAATCATATGAAAGCGTATTTTCGTTATACTATTTTCAGTGTAACGCGAATTCTCGAAAAGTAAAAGAATCGTTTCTCTAAACTTCCTCCATATGTATAAAGCTTGACCTAGGACTAATTAATTGGTATGCTATTTTTTGTGTAAAATAGTTGCAGCAGTTATGTGTTCCATTGTGTCCAGTCTATTCCTTTATAAAGGTGTATCGCGTAACCTCGGGGCTGCAGAGGCGAAGATGCAAGATAATAGAATGGCAAATGGATTGAACATATCTGGTCTTATTTTACAACAAAATAAAACCAACAGAGGAGGAGTCTCTCATGGCTCGATATACAGGTCCATCATGGAAACTGTCACGCCGTCTTGGTATCTCACTAACCGGCACAGGTAAAGAAATTGAAAAGCGTCCATACGCACCAGGACAACACGGTCCTAACCAACGTAAAAAACTTTCCGAATACGGAATGCAATTACAAGAAAAACAAAAACTACGTTTCATGTACGGTGTAAACGAACGTCAATTCCGCACGCTTTTCAACAAAGCAGGGAAAATGCAGGGAATTCACGGTGAAAACTTCATGATTCTTCTTGAAACTCGTTTAGATAACGTTGTATACCGCATGGGTCTTGCTCGCACTCGTCGCGCAGCTCGCCAATTGGTCAACCACGGTCACGTACTAGTAGACGGCAAACGCGTAGATATCCCATCTTTCGCTGTAAAACCAGGTTCTGAAATCTCTCTTCGCGAGAAATCTCAAAACTTAACTGCTGTTGAAGAAGCGCTAGAAGTGAGCAGCTTTGTTCCTGACTATGTGACTTTCGACAAAGATTCTAAAAAAGGCACGTTCGTTCGCCTTCCAGAGCGCAGCGAATTGGCTGCTGAAATCAACGAAGCATTGATCGTTGAATTCTACTCTCGTTAATTAGTTTGCATTGCAAACCATGGTATTAGAAGCCTTAGAAACCTTGTTAAATCAAGGTTCTGGGCTTCTTTTCATTTATTCATGTAAGTATTATAATGCACGTTAAAGTATATAGTTGGGGCTAATAAAAAACAGCATAGGCGGCTAATATACCGATTATTTATGGACCACTCAAAATAGAGTGGTCTTTTTATTCACCACAATAACCAATCCTCAATTATCGGTTTACTCTCGCTAATTAGAACGCTTAGTAAACGACAGTATTCAAAACCCCCGAAGCTGCTTATGAACTGCACCCCAATTGTTAGACACAATCTAACAATTGAAGGTGCAGTTTTTCTATGGCTAAATTTACTGCAGAAGATAAATTACAAGCAGTTAATCAGTACTTAAACGGAAGTGAGAGTTCTCGTGAAATAGCTAAATCTTTAGGAACTGATCATAAAGCGATTCTTAAATGGGTCAAACAATATGAGTACAATGGTGTCGAAGCATTCATAAAACGATGTACAAATTACACCCAACAGTTTAGACTGGACGTACTAAATTTTATGGTTGGAAATGGTACGTCCTTGAATGAAACTGCAGCTATTTTCAAAATAACTTCTCCTTCAACGATTCGTGTTTGGAAAAGACAATTTAAAACACAAGGAATTGATGCCCTTCAGCCAAAACAAAAGGGGCGTCCATCCATGAAAAAAGAGTCACATCCATCATCAAAACCATCCGCTACTGAAAGATCAACGGAAGTGCTTGAAGCGCGCATTAAACAGCTTGAGATGGAAAACGAGTATTCAAAAAAGTTGAGTATCTTAGTTCAAAACAAGGAAAAATCACCAAACAAGACAAGCACAAGTAGTCTATGAGTTAAGGCATAAATATCCGGTGAAAGCACTCGTGAAGCTTGCTGGCATTCCACGCTGCACATATTATGATTTAGTGAAACGAATGAATCAGCCTGATCCAGATGCTGATTTAAAAGTTGAAATCAAAGCGAGTTATGAAGAACATGAGGGACGTTACGGTTACCGTCGTATTCGTGATGAGCTAGCGAATCGTGGAAAGAAAGTTAATCATAAGAAGGTTCAACGCATCATGAAAGAGTTAGGTTAAAGTGCTTGGTACGTATGAAAAAGTATAAATCATATAAAGGTACGGTTGGTAAAATAGCGCCCAATATTTTAGACCGCAATTTTACCGCAGATACCCCAAATAAAAAATGGGTAACCGACATTACGGAATTTAAATTATTTGGCGAGGAACTCTATTTATCGCCTGTTTTAGACTTATTTAATGGAGAAATTATTACGTATACAATAGGCTCTAGACCTACGTATTCACTTGTTTCAGATATGTTGGAGAACGCTCTAGAACGCTTGCCAGAGGATCACCAGCTAATGATGCATCCGGATCAAGGTTGGCATTATCAAATGAAACAATATCGTCACACCCTTGAAGCAAGAGGTATCGTCCAAAGCATGTCTCGTAAGGGCAACTGTTACGACAACGCGATGATAGAGAATTTCTTTGGGATTATGAAGTCGGAATTCCTCTACTTAAAAGAATTTGAAAGTGTAGAACAATTTAAAATAGAACTAGAAAAATATATCAATTATTATAATACGAAACGGATGAAGGCAAAATTAAAAATGAGTCCGGTGCAATACCGAACTCATTTTACTCAAGTCGCCTGATGAAATTAATCAGATCACCAGGCTTTCTCTGTGGCATATGGGAACGGCTGCTAATATATATTATCAATCAGAAATATTCGTTTGGAATTTCGTAGAAAGCAATATGCGCGAAATGAGTTCTCTTCCACTTGTAACACGCGGATTCGTCTTTTACTGATCGAACCATCCTTGGCCATATACATAACCTCTAATATTTCTCCATACTTTACCTACTTCTCTAATATTTTACGCACACTCGTCCCCCCCTTTTTCTCATTATATCGAATGAATGTTCGTATGCCAATGGTATGTATTGTAATTATTAAAAGTGGACATAATGAGTATGAGGTGATGAATGATGCAAATCATATTGGTGAAACATAACGTTAAAGGGGTGTAATCATGCTTTCAGAGAGAGTTGAGTTTGGTGACAAGGGGTCAAGTAATGAATTGAAAATGTTAATGGAACTTTTAAAATCTGGATCTATAGATGAACAACGTATGCTTGCACAAACACTATTAGAATTGGGAGATAGGCATAATACAAAAAGAGAGCCGCTTTCTAATTAGCGGCTCAATAAATTAAAATTTATTATTCATTATCCATTTTAGGATTTTGTGCATGAAGCTTCCAGTATAGTTCTACAAGCTGTTTTTCATATTTAAAGTGCAACTCGTAAAAATACATATGCCATCGTGGATCGATATGTTCGTAGTATTTGGCTAAAGTACCGTACAAACTGGTCTTCTGAAGAAGGTCTGCTAAACGCGGGTCCATTTATTCTCTCCTTTTTCTTATCAATATGATAATGTATTCTCTAAACTGGGTACTGACCGGGCAAATAAAAAAAGCGACTCCGTCTGAATGGATAGAGTCGCTTATGTTATGGGTATTTTGCATTTTTCAGATATTCCGTCGTTTCTATTTCTGCGCCATTTTCATAAGCAGCACCGAAGAAACGTTCTTTTGAAAAATAATGGTATTCGTATGTTCTTTCCGGTTATTCCTTAAAAAATACACGCGTGTAAAATTTACCCATTTAAGCTTGTATAATTATTATCCCAAGTTATCTTTAATAAAGTTCCTGTTTTATATTTAAGAAGCTTTTTCACAATTTTATCTATATGGATCATTTATAATAACTTTCCTTAGTCTATTATGGCGCTGCTGGAACTATATAAGCACCTGTTTTACTGTAATGTATAATTCCTTGGTTTGTAGGATGGTAATGCTTTGTTGTTGGATTGTAATAATCTCCAATTGATTTTCCTAAATCTACTCTTTCTTTATTTTCATTAATCATTTTTCCTTTTCCAGCATATGATTTTAATAATGCATTAGCGTCAGCTCTTAAAACACTTCTTCCTGGTATGAAATTACTGTGACCTATTATGTGTTTACCTTGTTTTCCAGAATGAATAATAAGTTTATGAGTAGTGACTAATGAGTTGCCTCTAAAAACTTTTAATAATCTTGAACCACCTTGAATAACAACTCTTGCAATTAAGCCTAAAAACATAGGTTGTACTTCAAATCCATTTTCGTCATACTGTAGATTTTCGATAGGTTTTTGATCAGAAGCTGTTGTTTGTGCTAAAGCTATACTTGGAGAAATCATATTTAAAAATAGTGTGAAAGATAACAACAACACAAAAGGTTTTAGATATTTTTTACTTATTCTGATCATTTTAAATCCCTTCCAATATTTTGTATTCGAGGTTAATCAAAGCATAATAAAAGAATAAATAAACAAATAAATAAAAGTAAAAAAGAAAAGATGGAGAGTTAGACAGATTTAAAAGAAGAATGAAGATGAGTACACCCATTTGCTTCAGTCAGTTTAGAAAAGTTCAACCTACGGTAGTAAGCTGCGTGAACTCACACCTGAAGAATTAGAACTGTATAATGAGCGAGCAAAATTCATTGAAGAGGGTGAAGATATTTACTAAAGAATTGATATCAGTGCGGGAAAAAAGTAAAACATCCCCGTGAAAGGGGTAATATCACGGCTCCTTTAATGGTTCCCCTCAAGTATAGCAAGTTCGTATATCATAGCATATATCATGAATCTTTTTGAATACGATCAGAAATCTTCTTTTTGGCAAGGCGTATAGACTGTTGGACCATGCTTTTACTGACACCTAAACCCTCTCCTATGTCACTCATGCTTTTCTTCTGCCCCTTGTGCAACAGGCAGCACTGACGCTCTCTCAACGAAAAGGAGGAAAGTATGTCAGCGAGTATTATCTTTTCTTCCCTGGTCATGAATAAATGCTTTTTGTTTATGTCATTTTCTTCACGTAGTTGCGCTTCCAAATCAGGCAGCCAATCCATATTTTCGTAGGATCTTTTTTGATAAACATTACTTTCTTCCGCTCCCCGATAAGTCCCTGGTTGACGTCCTGTTTCCATCCATTCCAGAGAGTAAGACATGAATTTAATCATAGAGTTGAAATGCTTCAGATCCTCCATCTCAATCGGATTGTTTCTATCCAGCAGATCCGCCCAATCCAGCATGTTGTATCCCCCATCCTATCGTTGTCTAAATGTTCAGCCCTTTTTCCGTCCATACGTCGGCATGTTCGAACCCATCAATTTCCTCCAATCCCGCTCGCTCAACCGCTCGTTTCTCTTCTTGCTTGTCCTAGTATCCTTTTTCACTTTCGCTTGTTTGACCAGCTGCACGAGTCCTTTTTCAATGAGTTGTTCTTTTAAAGTTTTGTTCATTTCCCCACTCCTTTCATAAATGTTGCCAAAACTATCGTTTTTGGGTAAAAAAGTCCCAGAGAGCAGTTTCCCTTGTGCAACAAATAAAAAGGACACCAAACAACAGCGTTACGCCGTTCCTCAGTGTCCCTGGTTGTTCCAGTAGACTTATTTAGTTATGCATATCCTTTCATAGTCCTGCGTTTGTACCAACCAGATATGAAAAGCTTTGATATACTGCCGTCTAAAGCATTGCAAATTACATACTTCAAAGAAATCAATAGCTTGTAAAACTAATTTTGCTTTATATCACTTATCAAAGACTCACTAAACTTGACTGATTCTTCCCACTGGGGAAAATGACTTGAATTTTCGAACCAAATAAGTTTTTTTGTCGTTTTTATTGTGTGATAGTAATCCTCTACTAACGCGGAAGAAACATGCCTATCATGACGCCCCTCAAAAAACGTAACAGGGACATCGAAACTCTTGTATTCACTAAAATCTATTTTCATGAGCTCTTGCCACAAATATTGTATTGATTGTAGACTCCCTTTTTCACGATTAATTAAATCTTTAAATGTGTACTTTGATGAAAAAACGAAATCCCTTACCAGTTGGTTATAATTGCTTTTACCATATAAAGAACGTCTGTATCGTACCACTAATTTAGTAATAAATAATAAATCGTTTAACCAATCTTTTTGAGTTAATGAAAGGTCAATACTTTTCAATCGCTGAATAAGCTTTTTTTATTTTGTTCTTGAATTTCTTTCAGAACAAAATCATATTGACACTTCAACCCTTTTTTCATGTTAACTACTTGACCAGATCCAAAATAACTATATACTAGATGATGATATTTTTTAATAAAAATTAAGCCTAGTACACTACCCCACGAGTGCCCTAAAAGGTAAACTTTTTCTTGTTTAAACGTTTCTAACAAATAATGAATTAAACTGTATAAGTCTTCTATATAAGTTTCACTAGATATTTGTTCCTCATTAGAAAAAGTATAGTAGGATTTCCCAGCCCCTCTTTGTTCCCAAACTACAACATTAAACGTTTTTCCAAGTTCTGAGTTATATTTATAAATCAGTGGTAAAGCAGCATCACCTGGACCATCATGCAAATACACTAAAAGAGGCAGATTGTTATTTTCACCAATAATAGAAATAAATTGTTTTGAAGAGCCCGTTTTTATATACTTTGACAGTTGAGTTTTCATTTTCTTATCCTACCTTACTATCGTTTTTGTGATTCAAGATAACATCTTTATATTTGTGACTCTTCAACAAGTTGTGCGCTTGACTATATATTCTATTACTGGTGGATGCTTTCCGTAACCCTGAATTATATATATTGTATCATTTCCCCATTTTATTTTCTTGACGTATAATTTTTTTAATAGGGAACTTGAGAATTGAACGTCTAAGTAACCATCACGATAACTCATAGCGTTAACTATATCATTCATCTATTCACCCACCTACCTCTTCGTATAACTAACCTCATAAAACAACGGCTTATCATCCTGCCAGTTGAAGATTTGCTTCCCAAATCCCTCTCCATGCTTGTCCGTCTCATCTATAGACTTATCTATCACTCGATAAACCGCGTTTTTATCCAAACTCACCAGCGCCGCATTTTTCACTTTTACAAACTTGCCTGCTCTCTTAACGTATACTTCTTCTTGAATTACACCCACAGGATCCCTCCTTGTGTGTTACAATAACGTCAGCCATGACGGGAGAGATCCTGTCTTTTTTTATTTACAAACAACTTCATCAATAAAAATAAAATCTTAATTGTTCTTGATTATCCATAGTTGCCAATAAAATATCTTTTTCACTAACATTAGAAATTGACATTTTATGTTCTAACCAAGCAATGTCTTTACCTATCTGGCTTAATTCAGCGAGATCTATTTTCCCTTCTTTGATAATCGTCTTCGAAATAGAAAAAGGATCTTTCACTAATTGAATATCTTTTGGAGTTAATGCCTGGAGTTGTGGCGATAAGAAAAAAGAAATGGTTCCATCAGGTTCCCACATTGCAAGGGCGACTTGATTAATTTCTGCAACTTTTGCTTTTCTAGCTTCTGATAATAAATGGTCTATTGTGATCCTTGCTTTACCCAATTCTTTATACAGAATTTCTCCATTTTCTATTAAAGGGAAAGGAGATGGTTCTAACCATTTTCCAAATCCTCTCGACTTCAAAGAAACAAATACACTTAGCAAGTAAAGAGCAATTAGCACCCCTGTCGTAATAATTGAACCTTTTAATCCTAACTGCTCGTCTGATAAAGGGTGTGCAAGTATATTTCCAAGTATTAAGGCTATAGTAAAATCAAGAAGCCTTAACTGTGCAATTGAGCGGCGTCCCAATAATTTGGTTGCCAAAAGTAAAACGGAAAATGAAACTATTGCACGTAATATCCATTGAATACTTGTAAGATTTTCTTGACCATAAAAAAATTCCACTTATATTTCCACTCCGTTTCTCTTTCAACATTTCAAATTATTGTTGCCATAAAATTTAAAAACATGAGTGTTTCCCATAGGATACCTCTTTGTGTATTACAATGTTGTTAGCCATGCCGCGGAGGGATCCTCGTCTTTTTCAATTCCCAAACAACCCAAATCGCTGATGGTCAATAAACCCCTGCTCCGCCTGATCCATCACAACAAGTGCAATACTACGCCGATTAGTCTTAAACGCTTTTGTCAATTCGCTAATATCAGCGCCATCACCCACATCTGCCGGAAGCGGAACAACTCACTCTTTGACCACCGCCACTTGACTGGGGCATCTTCAAATAGCAAATAGATCGGTTCATATTTAGCGACCATTCACTTTCACCCTTTCTGCTACACTCTTCACATATCTCAACTGCCGCCAAACATACGGATCATCATGCTTGCCTCCGCCGGCTAACCAATCCGCTATGCGTTCGTGTATGTCTTGTAACGCTACGATCGGTAGCTGGTCCGATATCTTCGTTATTTCTGCTATTGGATTTTTGCTCATGCTCTTCACCTGTTGTCCAAAATATACTATGTTTATTTACAGCCCCACTCGCTGAAACTGTGATTACACCAAATGGTGAGTGTAGACCGCGCTTTGCGGTCTGTTTGTCATGAGAATTTAGCGTGAAGCTCTTTCTCACCTATCTGCATTCGTTCGCCTGTTTGAACATCCTCCAAGATATAGACCAGTTGCGACAGCGATATTGAGTCACCTCTAACCTTGCCGTTGCCTGCTACTCCTGTCACGACTTCGTTTAGCTTGCCGTCGATGTCATAGGTTCTCCTGGCTGGATAATCGGGCGACCTTTGTGAATTTTCGGTTTCATCTGACCCCTCTTGCGCTTTTCCTTCGACTTTGCAGTAAGATTTGACAGAAGTTGATTCATTTGTTACAATTCCCCCATCAATTAGGAATAGGATGAGGGCGATGGTTCGTCGTTTGAAACGGTTTAAGAATGTTGCTACGGCATTAAGCTTCTAAGTAAAAAATGATTTATACTACTTAGAAGCGAGGAAAAAAAATGAAAAAACATCGATTTAACCACTGGTCTGAAATTAAGTATTTAAAAGATATTGTCAACAATCCAATGATTGAAGTAGGGGAGTACTCCTACTATTCTGGTTATTACGATAATCAAGATTTTGAAGATGGGTGCGTTAGATACTTATGGGGAGACGAAAAATCAAGAAAGTTATTTAACCCCATCGAAGACTATGGTTGGCATTTAGATAAGTTAATTATTGGAAATTACGTATGCATTGCAAGTGGTGTAATTATTTTAATGGGCGGAAATAACAATCATCATCCCGAATGGATTACCGTGTATCCGTTTGTGGAACAAATTGAAACTTCTTACGAACCAAAAGGCGATACAATCATCGAAAATGATGCCTGGATTGGCATGAATGCGATGATTATGCCTGGTGTGACCATTGGTGAAGGTGCCATTGTTGCGGCTGGATCGGTCGTTGCAAAAAATGTCCCACCATATACGATAGTAGGTGGTAATCCTGCAAAAGAGATAAAGAAACGCTTTACAGAAAAAGAAATCGAAAAGTTGAAGGAAATGCGTTGGTTCGATTGGGAACGTGAGAAAATTGAACGGGCCAGCCATATCTTGTCTGGTTCTTCTATTAACCAGTTATACGACTTTTATAAAAAGGAAATTAAACCCTAACGTTTCTTTTTTAAATCTTCTCTTTAAATAAAAACGAATAAAATTAAGTAATAGTCTCTTCTTAATAGCTAATTAAGAAGGGACTATTTTTTAATGTGAAAACTCATTGTTGTGCAGCTTTTGTCAATTGTGTATCAAAACTTCCTACACCTTCCAAGCCTTTCGCCTTCCCGCTTACCATTTATCCAGCCGTGATCATAGCCAGCATTTACTCCTGCTATGTAACCGTTGCTACGACCGATCCAGTAAAACAGCATGGAAATGGTTAGAGCGGATACTATATAAAATATCGTGCATCGCTTTCACCCCACTTAACAAATCCACCTTAACTGCCCGTTTGTTTCTTGAATAAAATCATTTGGTTGTTCAGAACTTAATAGAACATCGAATATCGCTTCCAACACATCCACCACAATGCTATTGCCTGCTTGGTGATAAAGCGTGCCATTAAGAAAGTCGCGCCTGCGCGGATGCTCTTTCTCAGCGGCATTAAAGTCCTCATCATCAAAGCACATCAAATGCCAGCACTCCTTTCCTGTCAGCAACCGATAATTTTCTTTTCCGATTGGTATAATGCCGCTGTTCGGGCAACGCATTTGCTTCGTGGTTATTGTCCATGCATATTCTTTGATAAGAGTGAGCCTGCCACCAAAAGGGTTGGATCAACACCTATTTTGTTAAGCATGTTTGGCTGAGTGATAATGTACCGATCGTCCGCTTTGTCTTGGATGAAACTCCAAATATCTTGCATTGGCTTTTCTTAAGTCTCGCGAAATTGAAAACTGATCCACACAGTCTGCTTACGACAAATACTCTTTCCCTCGCTTGAGGAATCCCGAAGCCTCGAGCATTAAGCACATCGAAATTATTCGTATAATCCAATCTTTCCATATCTGATAAATAACGATCGAATGCCAGCTTCATTCTTTTCGACAAGACATTTTTCACATTTTTCCCAATAACCACTCTCGGCTTCCATGTACCCATGCTTTCAATAATCTTTAACGTTTCGAATATCAAACTACTTCGGGTTCCATCAGCCCTGGCTATTATAGTACCGGTTTGTCTTGTTCAACAGGTACTCAATGTACTGGATCTGGAGTATTACAAGGTAATTAACCTCAGTGCCTGCAGTAGACTTTACTAGTCTATTGTAGGCACTTTTAATACTCCTAACTATCCTTACTTACAACCTCGAATATTTGCAGGCTGTAAGAATATATAGTTTTGTATCTTCCAAATATCATTTCTACATCCAGCAATAATTTTAGTTATAATGTAAGCTAGCCGATAAATTAAATTAAATTTATTATTGTAATTTTGTATTTAAATACTCCATAGCCGCTTGGAGACTTTGAATGGTATCAACATCTTTGGCTTTTAGTTTCGCCTCTTCTAAGCCTACAATGACTTGGTGCACTTTCTCTGATTCTTGATACTTCCTCATAGTAATTCCATCGTCTGTCGCGAACATTTCAACCAAAGTCCCGTGTTCCCATTTCTGTGTTCTTCCGACTTCCATAGGAATAACAATTCTGCCTAACTGATCTATATTTCTTACAATTCCAAGTGCTTTCATTTGTATTTCGCCCCATTTCCTTTAGATAGTTTATTTACGATTATCAATTGATTAGTTTTAAATAACTAGTGGCAGCTAGACAAGTGTGCTATAAATTAAAGTTCAAGGATAATTAAGATATAATCCCATTAACCTTTGGCAAATGAATACTTTAACAGCTTAAACTCCCTCACGCCGTCATCCCCTCTCGCGCAGCTATCGCCACCTCTGCAATTTGCAACTTCGCTTCCAGTGCATCCATCTCCCCCTTGATCTGCTGCTAGTCCACTTTATCTGAGCGGGGAACCATGTAGATTCCGCCGTTGTTTGTCCAGTTAGGAATCAGCTACACCTCCAAACCTTCGATCCCCATTTCAATTTGCTTAGTCCAAACAACTTGACCATTAACTTTCTTTTTCACATTCCGCATTTGGAAGTAGACTTCGCGCGGATTGGCTGCTGAGTTAAGTTTTAAATAATGCAGCTCTTATCAAAGTAGGCATCGATAGAACTCAACCAACTGCGCGAGTCCATCCAGAACGCGCGACAGAATCAGAGTTGTGTAAATACTAAATTTCTCTACGTTGCAATCTCCTTTCGTTTAATTTAGAGGTCACGAATGTGATAGAGTATCCCTCCGTACCCAGAGATCGCGGCAAACTCGGAACCATCTACATTAAAAAAGGATTGGACGAGATCGAGAAAAAGCTACTGCTTGAAGAAGAGTTCTGTCATCTGTATGCACACCACGAAACACAGTTAAGCGTAGATCAATATGCTATTGCGAAGTGCGAGAACCAAGCAAAGCGCATGGCCGCACGTTTTGCTTTGCCGTGATAGCCGGATGTTGTTAATTTGCGCAGAGGACGCATCGATTTCTTTTTCAACTGTAGCAACTTCCGTAACTTCCGCTTCTATAGAAGAGACGTTGATTTTTACATCTGGCATAGAGTTGTTGGAGTGGTTAACAAAAATCTAAAGGATTATACATAGGAGGGGAAAATATCCACTATGAAGGGTTGAGTTTGAAAATGGAACTATTTCAGGATAGTTTGTTTAGGCATAGAAAAAGCACCGCCTAAACGGTGCCACATACTTTACTGGTTATTCTCATCTTGACGCTGTTCAGATGGTTCTTCTGTCGGATCCGGTTCGTTTTCATCTACTCCATTGCAGCCAAATAAAAATCCAGCAGATAAAATAACCGACATAAGTGGAATAATATACTTTTTCTCTTTCAAGTTAATCTCTCCAATCTAAGTATGCTTGTATCATTTTGCCCTTACTTTGATTTATTATTCGTAGTTTGTAAAATATATGGAGAAAAACATTCACATAAACACTCTAATAGTGGCCTGCTATATATTCTGTTACCTGCATTCTTACGCTCGTTTGCACATCCTCCAAGATGTAGACAGCGATATCATGCCACCTGATGCCCGCATCTCCTGTCACCATGCGGAAGAGCTTACCGTCAATGTCATAGGTTTCAACCCGATAGATGATCAGGCATCCCTTAGGGATTTTTGGTTCATTTCTTCGTCTACTCCGCTTTTCTTCGAAATGTGTATCAAATTCGTTTAACCCTCATGTTTCATTCACATCTTTCCAAATTGAACAATTCAATGAATCTACAAATTGTTTAGTCATCCCCCTCTTATATTCGTGTTAAGCTCAATGTAAGGAGTTGATGCTAATGGTTCAATCTACTAAAACAAATAAATTGCTAATGGAAGCAACACAATTTATTAATCATTGTTACGATGAACTCAATATATCTAAAGAAAATCAATTGAAGCGAATTGAAGAAATTAAAAATGAAATAAATACTACCGGAACATATTCACATAAGACTTTTGAGTTAACGCACGGAGCAAAAATGGCTTGGCGCAATAGCAATCGTTGTATAGGTCGATTACTCTGGAACACATTACATATTTTTGATGCACGAGATGCACTTACAGCAGAAGATGCATATGAAAAATTAGTTAATCATATTGATTTTGCTACAAACGGTGGGAAAATCCGATCTACCATTACGATTTTTGCACCTCGAAAAAATGGAGAAGATCCTATTAGAATTTGGAACCATCAATTACTACGTTATGCCGGATACAAAGAGGGCGATAAAGTAATTGGTGATTCAACATCTATCAAATTGACAAAAATGTGCCAAAGAATGGGATGGAAAGGGGATAATACCCACTTTGATATCCTCCCTCTAGTCATTCAGGAAACAGGAAAAAAACCTAAATTATTTGAAGTCCCCCATGAAATTATTAAAGAAGTGCCGATAACTCATCCGCAGCTTGATGATTTTAATAAGCTGGGTGTAAAATGGTATGCCGTTCCAATCATCTCAAACATGCGTTTGGAAATAGGCGGTATTGATTATCCTATGGCCCCATTTAATGGTTGGTATATGGGCACAGAAATTGGAGCAAGAAACTTAGCCGATCAAGACCGTTATAATTTACTGCCAAAAGTTGCCGAAATAATGGAATTAGACACTAAGTCAAACAGCTCGCTGTGGATCGACAAAGCTTTAATTGAATTAAATATCGCAGTAATACATTCTTATCAAAAAGAACACGTAACGCTTGTCGACCATCATACAGCTGCAAAACAATTTAAGATTTTTGAAGAAAATGAAAGAAAAAATGGTCGACCTATCACAGGTAATTGGGCATGGCTTATTCCACCACTATCACCAGCAACAACTGACATTTACCATAAACCATATAGCAATGACATTTTAACTCCTAACTACTTTATTCAAGCAGACCCTCCAGAAAATTAAATGGACAGTTCCAAATAGCTCATTATATTTTTTTTAATTTTTAGGCTAAAAAAATATTACAAAGAAGAGATCAATGAGATTGGTCTCTTCTTTCATATATAAAAGAGTTAATTCCACTACATGTTTTGTGTCACTTCCGTCGTTTTGTCTGCAAATTGCGTAACATTATTAGATGAAAGCCTATCCCCCAACTTAATCAAAAACCTTCATTCTCCATCTTCGAAATCAAAAACTAAAGGGTTGATAAAAGTCAAGACAAAATCGGTTTATTTTACACAAAACTCTTTGTTTATGACATTATTATGAAATCACTTTTTTACGCATAAATCGACACTCTTTACATTATGGGTAGGCTAATATAGAAAAGGTTGTTTCATCTCAATCAAACGCCCCAGATGAAGAAAGCTAAAAATATTGGATGAGAGGGATTATAATGATAAGTTTCTTGTTAAAGAAAATATTAAAACGTAAAATTGAAGTAAAAAGAAAGGACATGTATAAAAAAGCTGAAAATTTAGGGTTCACACATCCGCTAGTAGTAAAATGCAGTCAAGAATTAGATGTATTGCTTAATAGTTACTTTGATCAAGCTGCTTAATTAGAGGGAGGAATATTTATTAATCAAAATCTCAGATCTTTATAAAGCCAGTCAGAACAAATAAAAATTCGATTTGATTGGCTTTATTGTTTTGAAATCACTTCTTTAAGCAATAAACACTGTCCCCTACTACTATCCATCCCCGCCCACTTCTCTCTTTTTAAATAAAATAAAAAGAACGCCCAAGACGGACGCCCCTATTAATCGCTTATTTGCTCTTTACATATTCCATACCTTTCGGCGTTATGGACAAAACTAAATTATCCGACCCTTTCCCACTATCTACGGCATATTCATTTTCGATAAGATAGTCAATAGCCAGTTTACTATTCGCATCGGCATTCAGCATTGCTTTTGGCAAAGTGTAGCTTCCTCCATTATTCGCAAAATGATAATCATAAAGGCTTTGTAACAGCATATCTAATAGTTTAGTTACTTCTTCGTTTGTCATGATTAATCCCTCCCTCTTTATTTAATACGATAAGTGAAAGAAAAAACCTTCATTTAATACCTTCACCAAAATACACTTTTAAACGTTCTTTAGCAAACGTCGCTGTACCTCCCTCTGTAATTATCAATAATAATCCTTTTTTATAAGGCCCCAATGCTCGTCTCGTAAACTTCCGTCCTCATTTATAACACTGTCGTTCTTATGTTTGATGCATTATACTTTTTATTGATTACTCAGGGGAAATAGTTCTTCTCCTCACGAGTTTCTGCTTAATAATATTATTAACCCTCGATATACATTCTTTAAAGAACACCTACTACGTTAAATATAACTTCAGAAACTTTTCAGAAGTCACATAAAGAAACAGATAGGATAACGATATATAACAAGGATGGTGGATACATAGACAAGTTTCATATAAGTTTGAAAGAGTTTGGAGTGAAAAAGGGTCGCCAACAAATTTAATTTTTCGCTTAGAGTAATTCAATCTATGTTTGAGATAAATGTAATGACTTCATTAGTCCTCTATTAAATACTATATTGAGGTGGGAATATGCTGGCAATTGCAGCGGTAGGTTTACTTATATTTTTTGGTTCATTGATTTATCTGGCTTATCATTTCGTAAGGAAAATTAAGAATAGTAATCGTATATTACCGAAGAAGCCTTTCTACTCCGCTTTAATCGGAGGTCTTTTATTATTTATCGTTGGGGCTTTCAATATGGATACAAGCGTACAAGTTGCGTTCGAGAAAGCTCAGGAAGAGAATATCGAGTTGATTGCAAAGAACGAAGAGATGCAAACCTTACACAATAAACTTATAGAAGAAAATTCGAAGTTGCTAGAAGAGAACAAGAATGCGAATAAAGAAATTGACGAGTTAGTGGTGAAGCTAGATGATTCCAATAAATTAACAAAAGAGTTAACGGAAAAACAAACTGCTCACGAAGAGAACAACAAAACTTTTGAACAGGAAATTACTGATCTCACAGTGAAGAACACGGCTTTGACAAGTGAAGTTAGCAACCTAAAAGGCCAGGTAGCAAGCATGAATACAAACGCCACTGTAAATGCTGCTAGTAATAAATCAGATTCATCATCTGGCAGCAGTGTATCAAAGCCGAGCCAACAGAGCTCTACTGCTTATTATAAAAATTGTACTGCTGCAAGAGCTGCAGGGGCAGCGCCTGTATATCGAGGAGATCCGGGATACGGAAAGCACCTAGATCGTGATGGCGATGGAGTCGGATGTGAATAACCTGTTTCTGATCAAATGCTGAACACGCTTTCCAATCCACTTTAAAAATAAAACAAGTGACTGTAAACCAATTCGTTTACGGTCACTTGCTTTTCAATTCAGCTACCTATTACACAAACTTCACCATACTATATTTCTTCTTACCACGTCTCACAATCGTAAAGGCATCTTCTAAACGCTGATCTGCCCCCACTGTGAAATCTGTATCCGTAATGCGTTCCCCATTAAATGAAATCGCACCGTTTGTCACATCTTCACGCGCTTGGCGTTTCGACGGTGACACGCCTGCCTGAACGATGAAATCGACGATGTTCTGATCCGCCTTCTCCATTTCAACAGTCGGCACATCTTTAAAAGCATCTTTCATTTCAGAGGCAGTCAACGCTTTCAAGTCGCCGCTGAATAGAGCAGCTGAAATACGGATGGCTTGCTCGAGTGCCGCTTCTCCATGAATGAGGCGTGTCATTTCTTCTGCCAATGTTTTTTGTGCTTTACGTAAATGTGGCTCTTCTTGAACTGAAGTTTCGAGTGCTTCGATTTCTTCACGGCTCAAGAAAGTGAAGATTTTCAAGTATTTCACGACATCTGCATCCGCTGCGTTGATCCAAAATTGGTAGAACTCATAAGGAGAAGTTTTCTTAGCATCTAGCCAAACCGCGCCGCCCGCTGTTTTTCCGAATTTCGTTCCATCTGACTTTGTCACGAGCGGAATTGTAAATCCGTATGCCTTTACTTCTTCGTCATGCATTTTACGTATGACTTCAAGACCTGTCGTGATATTCCCCCACTGATCCGATCCACCAATTTGCACACGGCAGTTATGATGGTCATATAGATGATTGAAGTCCGCACCTTGCATGAGCATGTACGAGAATTCCGTATAGGAGATTCCTTGATCTAAACGAGATGCGACATTATCTTTCGCTAACATGTAATTGACACTCAATAATTTACCGTAATCACGCAGGAATTCGATCAATGACATTGAGCCGATCCAGTCATTGTTATTAACTAGCTTCGCACCATTATCTGATTGGAAATCAAAAATCATTTCCAATTGCTTTTTGATTCCGCGCACATTATCTTCCACTTGTTCCGTCGTTTGCAGCTGGCGTTCTTCAGAGCGTCCAGATGGATCTCCAATCATTCCTGTTGCCCCGCCGATCAATAAAATCGGCTGATGTCCGTGCAATTGGAAGCGTCGCAATGTCAATAACGGAACGATATGACCAATATGCATACTATTTGCGGTTGGATCCACACCACAGTATAGAGCAATCTTTTCATCCGTCAGTAATTTTTCCAAGCCCTCTTCATTCGTCTGTTGGTATAGCAGGCCTCTCCATCTCAAATCTTCCATTAATTCATTCGCCATTTTCCATTTCCTCCTCAGCTCAACACAAAAAGTCCCCACACAATCAATAATGATCATGCAGGGACGCTAGTTGAGTAAATTAAACATAACGCGGTACCACCCGGCTTGAGAGAAACTCTCCGGCTTTAAGGCGCTGATAACGTTGCGCAAAACGTACACTCCAAAACTGTAATTCATGTATAGCGCACCGAGCAGCTTGCACCAACCGCTGCCTCTCTAATACGGACCATCGCTAACATTACTTCGGTTTTTTCGACATGTAATTTCGTATGTCTTTCATTTTAACCAAGTTCCAATGAAAGTCAACATTAATTGCTTATTTAATGTTGAATCTATGATATAATGAGTAAGATTTTTAGGGGGAGAATGATTTGGATAAAGAGAAAAATAATCGGATCCAACAACTAGAAAGTAAATTCGAACAGCTCAAAAAAGAACCGTGGGCCAAAAAAGTTCGAATCGGTTCAGGTGTTGTTTGGAACTTATTCATATTGTTACTGATATTCGGTGTAATCGGCGCGGTTTTCGCCACATCTGTCGGTGCCGGATATTTCGCTTCACTAGTTGCGAAAGAACCTTTGCGTTCTAAAGAAGAACTGCGCAATGCGGTTTTCACCTATGAAGAAACATCGGAAATGTATTTTGCCGACAATGTATATTTAGGGAAAATCAACTCGGACATCGAGCGCAGGCAGATCACTTTGGACAAGGTGTCACAATATGCATTGGATGCTGTTCTCGCAACAGAGGATGAGTATTTTAATGAGCACACAGGGATTGTGCCGAAAGCGATTTTTCGCGGTGTATTCCAAGATGTCACCAATTCTGCAAGTCAAACGGGCGGCTCGACTTTGACCCAGCAGCTCGTGAAAAACCAAATTTTAACGAATGAAGTATCTTATGAACGTAAGGCGAAAGAGATTTTACTCGCTATGCGTTTAGAGCACTTCATGACTAAAGATGAAATATTAGAAGCGTACCTGAACATCATTCCATACGGCAGAGATGTCTTAGGTCAAAATATTGCGGGAATTGAAACAGCAGCACGCGGGATTTTCGGTATTAAGGCAAGCGAGCTGAATTTGCCACAAGCTGCATACATAGCAGGCATACCGCAAGCCCCCTTCTCTTACACACCTTTCTATAGTAAGAATCAGGGGATGAAAGAACCAGAAAAACTGCAACCCGGAATTAATCGAATGAAGACGGTATTATTCCGCATGAGGGATACTGGCTACATTACAGAAGCAGAATATCAGGAAGCGCTTGCCTATGATATCGTTAAAGATTTCAGACAGCCTGCAAGACGCGCAACTGACCGCTACCCTTACGTTACACAAGAAATCCAGAATCGGACAGTCGAAATACTTGCGAAGGTCTTAGCAGAAAAAGATGGTATTGAAGCTAGTCGATTTGAAGAAGATTCCAAAATACAGGAAAAGTATGAGATTATTGCAGATCGATCCATGCGCACAGACGGCTACCGAATTTATTCTACAATTGATAAAGATCTATATGACAAGATGAATGAAGTAGCGAAGAATTTCCAACACTACGGTTTTACTTATACTACTGAGAAAACGGATGAAGATTCCGGTAAAAGTTATATCGTAGAAAACCCAGTACAAGTCGGTGCTTCAATGATCGAAAACCATACGGGAAGAATTCTTTCATTTATCGGTGGACGCGATCACGAAATTGAAGCGTTGAATCACTCAACTCAAGCATTTAGACAGAACGGATCTTCCATCAAACCTTTACTTGTCTATGCGCCCGCCATTGAATATGGCGTTATCGGGGCAGGCAGTCCAGTTGTTGATGTGAAGTTCAACTGGCACGGTTGGAAACCTGCCAATTACTATGATCGCGAAATGGGCATCATCTCAGCCCGCGAGTCATTAGCACGGTCTCAAAACTTATCCACCGCACGTCTTTACAATCAAATTATCGATAGACAACCGATTGATTTTCTACGGAAAATGAATTTTTCTCAAATTATTGAAGAAGATGGCCATAACCCATCCGCTTCACTCGGAGGTTTAAAATACGGCGTCACAGTTGAGGAAAATACCAATGCCTTTGCAACATTCGCCAACGGCGGTCAATTCATTGAATCCTATATGATTGAGCGCATTGAAGATATGAAAGGCAATATTGTTTACGAACATAAAGCGGAGCCAGTCGAAGTATTCAGTCCAGAGACCGCATATATCGTCACCGATATGATGAGAGATGTATTAAAAGGCTTTGGTACTGGGGCGAGAGTTCCTGGATTCATGAATTTCCGTCCAGACTTAGCCGCCAAAACCGGTACATCTCAGCATTATGCTGATGCTTGGCTCGTTGGCTACAATCCGAATGTATCTCTCGGTGTTTGGCTTGGATATAAAAATCAGAAAACAACATTATACAATGGCAGTCCTAGTCAAATGCACCCTTCTGAACGGACTGCACGATTATTCGGTCAGCTGATGAATACAGCCAACAGCGTACGACCTGACATTGTCAAGGCGTACGACACATTTAAACGTCCAAGTGGCGTTGTAACTCGTTCATTCTGTTCGATTTCGGGCATGGCTCCTTCTGCTGCCTGCTCAGCTGCAGGGCTTGTGCGCGCTGATTTGTTTAATTCTAAAGTGATGGTCCCATCGAAAGCGGATGACAGCATCATTTCATCTGCCGGAGTACGAGTGAAAGGTCAAATGTATCAGGCATTGCCTTCCACACCACGTGAATTCGTGACATCTGGCGGCGTTGGCTTGAACTCTGAATTTATTAAACGTATGCTTGGCAGACTTGGTGGAGACGGATCGAAATTATTCTCCGGACAAAGCGGATATTCAAGCAGTGTAGTTTCCGGCTCCGTCTTCCCTGCAGACAATGTACCGCCAGCTTCAGTTTCAGCAAGTCAAAATGGTTCTGTCCTTACTTGGTCAGCTTCACCTTCTAATGATGTAATCGGCTATTACATTTATCAAAATGGCGTTCGCGTCGGTACAGTCCGAGATGGCGAATCACTTTCCTATCCGGCTGGCGCTGGGTCGTACTATGTAAGAGCTGTTGATATTACAGGATTATTATCAGGTGCTTCCAATACAGTGACTGCTGCGCCGGAGCCCGAGCCTGAACCAGAACCAACACCTGATCCGGATTCAACTACACCGGAAACCAAACCTGAAGAAAATGGTGGTTCACCCGCTCCTGAAACAGATGGAAACGTTAATGGCGGTTCTAACAACAATGAAAACAAAGATGATCCGAAAAAACCGGAACCTGAGAAACAGGAACCACCAAAGACAGATTGAATATGAAACCGAATTACAATTATTCTTTTGTAATTCGGTTTTTTCTGTGAAAAAATAACATTGACAATTTCATGATATTCTGAAAACTACACGCATTTTTCCAACATAAATTGTATACTTGAAGTAGAGTAGCACATATTGGGCTCACAGCGATTACCTGCCAACTTTAAGGGTAAATTGAAAAGGAAGGAGTGAACTGCGTGGAACATAAAAAAACGTATTTTTCAAGATCGTTTCCTCACGAAGAAGGTGAATTAATTATTGAAGGACCTATTTCATCTGAGCAATTGTCTGCGCTTAATTTCCATGAAGGACTGAAAGCATTTCGTCCACCTAAACAGCAACAAGAAGCATTAGTAAAAATTGCTTCATTTCCAGAAGGACGCATCAATATCGCGAGAATCGGAGACATGATCGTCGGCTACGTGACCTTTCTCTATCCTGATCCACTTGAAAGATGGTATGAAGCAGAATTATCCAACTTAATTGAGCTTGGTGCTGTCGAAGTAGCTGCAGCTTATCGGGGTGCTCATATCGGAAAGTCATTGCTGGAGTTATCGATGATCGACGATGCAATGGAAGATTATATCGTGATCACGACGGAGTATTATTGGCATTGGGATCTAAAAGGAACCGGATTGACAGTTTGGGAATACCGAAAAGTCATGGAAAAAATGATGCGTGCTGGTGGAATGGAGTTTTTCTCAACGGACGATCCGGAGGTATGCTCACACCCAGCCAATTGTTTGATGGCACGGATAGGAAAAAGAGTCGACGAAGAATCGATCCTACAATTTGATCGAGTTCGTTTCAAAAACCGGGTAAACTACTGAAAGTGAGGAATGACGATGCTCGTACAAGACATTATGAAGAATGACGTTATTACGTTGAATTCCACGCATACGATCGCAGAAGCTGTCCATTTGATGCAAAAGAAAAAGATCAGACATATACCGATCATAGAAAATGACCGCTTAATTGGATTGGTAACGGATCGTGATGTCAAAGAAGCCGCCCCTTCCAGCCTCTCCGATGAGTTAGAAACATTACTCTATGAAACACCTCTTTCTAAAATTATGAAAACTGATTTGATCATTGGTCATCCAAGAGATTTTATAGAAGAAGCTGCTTTGCTATTTTACACATATGAAATCGGTTGTTTACCTATCGTATCAAATTATCAACTCGTCGGTATACTGACCAAAACAGATCTGCTCTACAATTATATTGAATTGACAGGTGCGAACCAGCCAAGTTCTCATATTCAAATTAGAGTCCCAAATCAACCAGGCATTCTTTTTGAAGTATCAAAAGTATTTCATCACCATAATACCAATGTGCTGAGTGTTCTTGTCTATCCTTATCAAGATGACGAATCATATAAAATTCTAGCTGTCAGAATCAAACGGATGAATCCCCTTTCCATCATCGAAGATTTAAAAATGGAAGGGTTTCAGGTTCTTTGGCCGAGCGAACCGGAGATGAACTTATGAAAAAACAAGCAAGTTTTATATTTTCACCCGACCAATTAAATTATGAATTTTCGGAGACACACCCATTCAATCAAAAACGAATTATCTTAACTAAAGATTTACTGGAAGAAATCCATGCGATCCAGCCAGATGAAATTGTCGTGCCAAGATCGGCAACCGATGAAGAACTACTGTTGGCTCACGACGCGAAGTATATTGAAATTGTGAAAAAAGCAAGTAAAGGTGAAGTAAGTGAAAATATTGGCAGTATATATGGAATCGGAACAGAAGATACTCCCTTCTTCCCTAATATGCATGAAGCCAGTGCACTACTAGTCGGCGGAACGCTCACTGCGATTGAGGAAGTGATGGAAGGTCGTTCAAGATATGCTCTGAATCTAGGCGGCGGCTTACACCATGGTTTTCAGGGCAAAGCATCAGGGTTTTGTATCTATAATGACAGCTCTGTTGCAATAAAATATTTGCAGGAAAAGTACGGTGCCCGTGTGCTTTACGTCGATACGGATGCACATCATGGAGATGGTGTGCAATGGACATTCTATGACGATCCAAGTGTTTGTACATTTTCTATCCATGAAACCGGCCGTTATTTATTCCCAGGAACCGGGAACGTAACGGAGCGTGGGAACGGTAAAGGATATGGCACTTCGTTCAATTTCCCTGTGGATGCATTCACGGAAGACGAATCGTTCTTACACATTTATCGTACAGCATTGCGGGAAGTTGCAGAGTTTTTTAAACCTGATGTGATACTGACACAAAACGGTGCGGACGCACATTATTTTGATCCGCTAACCCATTTGTATGGAACGATGAAGATTTACGAAGAGATTCCAAAAGTTGCCAAAGAACTGGCAGAAGAATATTGTGATGGACGTTGGATTGCAATAGGCGGAGGTGGTTATGATATATGGCGCGTCGTTCCACGCGCTTGGTCTCACTTATGGTTAACTATGAAAGCGATTCCAGCTCCAACCGGCGCTCTGCCTGAAGAATGGTTGAAAAAATGGCAGCCGGAATCCCCTGTTTCCCTGATTGAAACATGGGAAGACCCCCCCAATTTGTACGAGCCTGTGCCACGTAAAAAGGATATCAATGAAAAGAATGAGCAAATGCTAACGAGAGCTCTCCATGTCATTCGCAATGGTTCGTAATCTATTTATAAAAAACAAGCAACTTATCTCAGTGATAAGTTGCTTGACTATGTAGCCTACATAGAATAAAGACGAATATATGATAGTGTAATTAAATGATGTAAGATCGTCTGTGCTTGCATACCGAAGATTTTATACATAGTGGAAACACTGTGGAAAGTTTGATATTTTCTTCCTTGAACAAAAAATATTTCTATTCTTTAACTCGAATGTTATTTCCTATATCCATCATCCTCAGGATATTACGCCAGTTGATCGTGGTGGAAGGCGGCGAAAGGCGAAAATATGCTCTCAACGCTACGCTTTTGTTCGCAAAAGCCGTTTTTCGTTCCGGCTTTTCCTGTGGGATTAGCCCGACAGGTGAAACCCCGCAGGAGCCACGCGGAAAGCAACCGCCCGGAATGCAGGTCAACGGTGCCTCACCCACTAGTTTCTTAATCTACACAAACAAGCAACTTATCCAAATGATAAGTTGCTCGTTTTTACTTTACAGACTGGCGCTCTTCTAGATGATACGGTAAGATAACCTCTGTTTCTTCTACCTCTTCTTCATTGATCAACTTTGTCAGCAAACGCATGGATACTGCACCGAGGTCATACAAAGGAACGACAATAGCCGACAGTTGTGGACGGACGATTCTTGCGAGAATGGAGTGTTGGAAACAAATGATTTCTACATCATCTGGTATACTCAGACCTTCATCACGTACGCCATTCATAATTCCAACCGCCACCTCATCGCTGCTAGTCATGACAGCTGTTGGATGATCTGCCAATTTCCCTAATACATTCCAACTTTCATAGGCATCATCATACGTATTATCTGTCTCGACAATCAATGATTCATCAATCGGCATACCGGCTTCTTCTAGAGCCCGGATATAACCTACCCGTTTACACACACGGTTAATATCACGTGTGAACGGGCCTGATACGAAGGCAATTCGCTTATGCCCATTATCAATTAATTTCTTAACGACATCATAAGCGGCTTGTTCATGATCAATATTCACCGAGGGTAAATTGGTTTCAAAATCCAATGTACCCGCCAAAACAATCGGTACATTGGCAGTCTTCATTTCTGCCCGCACTTCTGGAGAGATCGAATCACTCATGAAAATTAAGCCGTCCACTTGTTTTCCTAAATGATCTTCAAAAAGTTCGACTTCCCGTGAAGTGCTCTTGTCTGAGTTGGAGATGATGATATTGTATTCATACATCGTCGCCACATCTGCAATTCCTCTAGATAATTCTGCATAATAGCTTTTGGACATGTCAGGAACAATGACACCAATCGTTGTTGTCCTTTTGCTAGCCAACCCTCTAGCGACTGCGTTCGGTCTGTATCCTAACCTCTCAATACAATCCAATACTTTTTTTCGAGTAGCAGGCTTGACATTTTGATTTCCATTAACTACTCGTGAAACCGTTGCCATAGATACGTTTGCTTCTCTTGCTACATCGTAAATGGTGATAGCCATTTCCAATCCTCCCAACGATCCTTATTCTATACTAGTATACAGTGTTGCCCATCTTTATAGGGTTTTTTCTTTATTTTAAAATTTCTAATTATGTACATACGATGAATTAAAGAAATGAACGGTCTCAACCGTCACTTTCCGTTCCAGGAAGATGCCTTCCACTCCAAGCAACTTAGTGTGAATAAGTAAAAAATCAGTTGTTCAACTTATATAGAAGGCACCGATCCTCATTACTGGGATCGGTGCCTGATTGTCAGATTGTTTGGTGTGTCTTCATGAAGCGATTCATTTCTTCATAGAACGTATCAAACTGCTCTAGGTTCATTTGTTGTGCTGAATCCGACAGTGCTACTGCAGGATCCGGATGAACTTCTGCCATGACACCATCTGCTCCTACTGCAATCGCTGCTTTCGCCGTTGGAAGCAATAGGTCTTTGCGTCCTGTAGAGTGCGTCACGTCGACGAATACCGGCAAATGCGTTTCTTGCTTCAAAATTGGAACCGCTGAAATATCGAGTGTATTTCGTGTAGCCGTTTCGTATGTACGGATTCCACGCTCACATAGCATAATTTCAGTATTTCCTTTAGAGATAATATATTCAGCTGCGTTAACAAACTCAGAAATCGTAGCAGACATTCCGCGCTTCAGAAGTACCGGCTTATCAACCATGCCCGCTTCTTTCAGCAATTCGAAGTTCTGCATATTACGAGCACCAATTTGGATTACATCGATATACTCGAGTGCTTCCTCCAAATGTGCTGGTGTGATGATTTCAGTGACAATGGAAAGTCCTGTCTCATCCGCAACTCTTTTTAAAATTTTCAGTCCTTCCAGACCAAGCCCTTGGAAGTCATATGGAGATGTACGCGGCTTGTAAGCTCCACCACGAATCATCGTTAAGCCTTTTGCTTTGATAGATTGTGCAACAGCCAATACTTGCTCGTAAGATTCTACTGCGCAAGGACCATAAATGAAAGTAGGTTCCCCACCTCCGATTTTCTGGCCGTTCACATTTACAATTGTATCTTCAGCTTTCCGTGCACGGGATACGAGCAATGCGTTCTTCTGCTCATCTTGCTGCACCTCAAGCGCTGACATGAAAATCGATTTGAACACTTGCTCCAGGATTCCGTCTGGTAATGGACCGTTATTCGCATCCTTTAAGACGTTTAGCATCTCCCGTTCGCGGATTGGATCATATCTATTCACACCTTGCTTTTCCTTAAGTTTACCAATTTCTTGTACAATGGCGGTACGCTCATTGATCAAATCCAAAATATTATTGTTTAACTGATCAATGCGACCTCTTAACTCACCTAAATCTTGCTTGCTCATCATTCTGTCTCCTCCCCGCACATATCATCCTTTTCTAAGTCCGGAATCTATGTTACATTTTTATATAATAGACCAAGTATAATGACTTATCTTTGAAAAGTCACGCAATTTCACCGAATTAATACATTTTCACTATTTTCACATAGAATAAAGCTTGAAAAGAGGTTGAAAATCCTGGTTAACACATTATTTGCACTCGACATCGGAACGCGTTCTGTAGTCGGTATTGTGCTTGAAGAATATGATGATTCGTTTCATATCATCGATTTAATTTCGAAAGAACATAAGGAACGCTCGATGATTGACGGACAAATACATAATATTTTAAGCGTGGCGTCTATCATTCAAGAGATTAAACAAGAGCTAGAACAGCATCATGGTAAGTTGCAGCATGTCAGCGTGGCAGCGGCAGGTCGCTCTCTGAAGACAGCAGAAGGCTCCATAACGATTGATATCTCGGAACGACCATTGATTTCGACTGAGGATATTAACCGCTTGGAATTATCAGCGGTTCAGAATGCACAGCAAACTTTGCTCACTTCGGATGAACTGAAAGAGGACGATCATTATTACTGTGTTGGCTATTCCGTACTTCACTATAAATTAAATGGCGAGGAAATCGGCAGTCTGATCGACCAGAAAGGAAAAGAAGCAACAGTCGAAGTTATCGCTACATTCTTACCGCGTGTTGTCGTTGAATCATTACTCGCGGCGTTAAAACGGGCAGATTTAGAGATGGAAGCATTAACCCTTGAACCGATTGCCGCGATTAATGTCCTCATCCCGCCTTCCATGAGAAGGTTGAATATTGCATTAGTCGATATTGGCGCCGGTACATCGGATATTGCGATCGCGAATGAAAATACCGTAACAGCGTATGGCATGGTCCCGGTAGCAGGTGATGAAGTAACGGAAACTTTGAGCAGTCATTACTTGCTCGACTTCCCGCTTGCCGAACAAATGAAACGTCAAATAGCTTCGCAGGAAACGCTCACCGTTCACGATATTTTGGGGTTCGAACAAGAAATTCCAGCGGAGGAAGTTATTGACGTCATTCGTCCTGCTGTAAAACGCTTGGCTATTTCGATCAGCGAAGAGATTAGAAGATTAAATAACGGGACCTCTCCGCAGGCTGTTATGATTGTTGGAGGCGGAAGTTTGACGCCCACATTATCAAAAGAGTTAAGCGTCCAACTGGAGCTGCCTGAGAACCGGGTGGCGATTCGAAGCTTGGATGCATTGACAGGCGTCACTCTTAACGACACGATTGAAGCTTCCCCTGCACTCGTCACGCCGATTGGAATTGCCATTGCTGCGAAGAGAGCACCGATTCACTACATGTCCATCACAGTCAACGAGCAGGATATTCGTCTTTTCGAACTAAAAGAAATGACAGTCGGCGACGCATTACTTGCAGCGCATGTCACTGCTCGCCAATTATACGGAAAGCCCGGACTCGCTTTGACAGTGAAAGTAAACGGGCGCTGGGTAACAATTCCTGGCGAACATGGGTCTTCCACCACGATTTTATTAAATGGCAGAGAAGCCAGCACGAAAGATCGTATTCGTAATCAAGATGTAATTGAACTGGATTTCGGAATGGACGGCAAAGACGCGGAAGCTGCAGTTAAAGATTTAGTAGATGGTCCTGCATCGATCCATTTTCACTTAGATGGTTTGGCTGTAACAGTTGACAGCGAGGTATTACTGAACGGACAAGTTGCCTCTATAGACACTATGGTCTCAGATCGTGATGAATTGATTGTACGGCAAGCAAACACATTAGGTGCGGCTATTGAAAAAGTGTACAGCATACAACATCCGAAAGTATCTGCAGAATCGTTTTCCGTAAAGTGGAACGGGAGCAATCATATCCTGAAACATCGTCCGTCTAAATATCTCGTAGATGGTATAGAGATTACTCATCAATATATAATCCAAGACGGCGATATCATTGAGACCAGATCTCCTGAGCCTTTATCTATTAAAGAAATTGCGGACGAATTGGAGATTATCTTGGAAGCTCGTGCAGATGTTATGTTCAATACTGAACCTGTCAGTATCAAGAAACAACGCACTGCCGTATTCATCAACGGTCAGCTGGCGGACCATGCTTATCAGGTTCAGCCCGAAGATCAAGTAGAATTTAAGTCCGTCTCAGATGCACCTATCATTTTCAGCGATATTTTTTCATTCACCGATTTCTCGCTGCCTACTAACTCCGCTTCTGCTTATCTTTTGCTGCGTAACGGAGAGTCCATTCGTTTCAATGAACCTATTTTCGGCGGAGACCGACTGGAAATTCAATTTGAATAAAGCGTAAAGAGGCTGTCATTCTCATATAGAAAATGACAGCCTCTTAATTTATTGAGCATTATTTTTTGCTTGCACTCACGGTTTTATTCGGATTTACATTTTTATGCGGCTTCTCTTTTTCATTTTGGTCTACAGATTGATCCGCTTTCTTGATCTTGCCAGACTCTTCTTTGCTTTCCTTCATGCTTTTATATTCTGTTGCCTCTTCACCTTCTGAAGACACTGTTCCATCATCCATTGGAATATTTGTCTTGCCTGCAACGGATTTCACTTTATCCACTAACTGACCAGATTGCTCTTGGATTGTTTGAGAAAGTTCCGATGATTTGTCTTTTGCAGCGGAAGTGAATGCAGCTGTTTTCTCTTTGGCAACGTCCGTCCAATCCGCCGTTTTATCTTTTGCTGTACTTGATAATTCTATTGCTTTATCTTTTGCAGTTGAGCTAAGTTCAATGCTTTTATCTTTCAGTTGTGCTGCTTGTGTTGTGAAATCTTCACGCATCTCACGTCCTGTTTTCGGTGCCAAGAAAAGTGCAGTGGCTGCGCCGATGACACCTCCGATAATTGCTCCGGCCAGGAAGCTTCCTGTTCCGCTGTTATCTTCTTCATATAAATCGTTTGTAGAACGGTACGTGTAATTTGCCGGGTATTGTGGTTCACCGTACGTGTTTGCGTAGGTACCTTGGTTTGTATTGTAGTTCGGTTTGTTTTCTGTCATTTTACTTCCTCCTGTGTGTTGAATGTTTGGTATGCTGCTAAGGAAAATGCTTGAACTAGGAGCGGGCCTTATATAGTGTCCAGCCAGTGGACTTTGCCGGTTTCCGTTCTTTCACTTGATCGTAGAGACCAACTGCCACGGTTCCCCACTGCAAGACTTGGGCTATTTTTTCACTGTTTTGTTCAGCCTGTGTAGTAACAGAGCTGGAAATACGGTGCACGGATTGATTCAAGTTGTTTACCGAATCACCTACTCCTTTTACTGCATCCACTACAGTGGTCAGCTTTTCCGCCTTACTTTGTAAGTCCTCAGCCAGCTGATTAGTTTTGTGAAGGAGTTGTGTACTTTCTGTTGTGACTCCCTCCAGTTGTTTAGTCATGCCGTCCATTGTATGCGAGACGCTTTTTAAAGTAGTCTTTAAAGACCCGAGCGTCATGGCAAGACTGACACAAAGAATAAGAAATGCGATCGCAGCCACAACTGCTGCGACATAAAGTAAATTAACCACCGACGTTATCCCCCTAGAGCATATTCTTACGAAAACTTTACCCTTCTTAAAGAGCTTTTAAACTTTTCGCCTTATAGCTACTCTTCGACAAAACTAAGCGATATCCTTTTTCAATCTCCAATTAATTGTTTCATTTTATCGATTACTCCTCGGAATAATTGCGCCTGAAATTTGAATTGTGCTTAGTTCTGCGTGATGCAGGTCAGTAAACTTTGATGCAGGACAGGGGCATTAACCTGTGTTCTCCTGCCGTTCAGCGAGCGTTTGAACATCCCTCAAACACGCAATAAAAACTACTTCATCTCATCATTTAAGTCTCCCGTTGAATAAGATAAAAAAACAGCCTCCCCATATGGTTAGGCTGTCTCTTCTTTGGAAATATTGGATTTGAATTGTTCTAAGTATTGTTGGATATCTCCTGCACCCATGAATAGGATGACCGCGTTTTGATGTCGCGAAAGATCGGATGTATCATCTATTGTTAAATGGCGAGAACTCGGAATTTTATTGACTAAATCCTGAATTGTTAAGTTTCCTGCCTGTTCTCTAGCTGAACCAAAGATATCGCACAGGTACACTTGATCGGCATCGGACAAACTGTCTGCAAACTGATCTAGAAGCGCAGCCGTACGCGTGAAAGTGTGCGGCTGAAATACCGCCACTACTTCCCGATCCGGGTATTTTTGACGTGCAGAATCCAACGTTGCACGAATTTCAGTCGGATGATGCGCATAGTCGTCCACGATCACTCTGCCTTCGAATTCCATGACAGAAAAACGTCTTTTCACACCTGGAAACGTAGCGAACCGAGCATCGATTACTTCAGCCGGTATATTCTCATAATGGCATAGGGTGATGACACCAAGCGCATTTTTGATTGCGTGATCGCCAGTTAAAGGAATCGTGAATCGATGATAGAATTCATTGCGAATAAACACGTCGAAGGAACAGCCGACTCTGTCCTTTTCGATGTTGGTCGCATAGAAATCATTTGAGGAATCGAGTCCATAATAAACGATTGGCACTTGTGTCTGTAGACGCTGAAGATTTTCATCATCACCGCAAGCAATCAATGCTTTCTTCACCTGACTTGCCATTTGACTAAATGCATCCAAAATATCGTCCAAGCTCTTAAAATAATCCGGATGGTCAAAATCAATATTCGTCATAATGGCATAGTCTGGATGGTACGCCAAAAAATGCCGTTTATATTCGCACGCTTCGAATACAAAGTACTCGCTATTCTCTACGCCTTTACCAGTTCCATCGCCAATTAAGTACGATGTCGGTGCGAAACCGCCCAATACATGGGAAAGTAAGCCAGTCGTGGACGTCTTTCCATGAGTGCCAGTTACGCCAATTGAAGTGAATTGTTCCATATAAGATCCAAGGAAATCATGATAGCGAATCACTTCTACTCCAAGTTCGTCTGCTCTTTTTAATTCGGCATGATCGTCTTTAAAAGCATTGCCTGCGATAACTTTCATACCAGGTTGGATATTGCTTTCGTCAAATGGTAGGACTTTTATATTTCGTTCATGTAAAGGATCTTCCGTGAAAAAATATTTCTCTACGTCAGAACCTTGGATTTTATAAGAAGAATCATGCAGCAACTGGGCAAGCGAGCTCATTCCCGATCCTTTTATGCCTGTAAAGTGTAACAATGTCATATTGAAACCTCCCGGGAATTCTTTCATCCCACTTTTTATCTTCAGCTAAAAATATTTACGCTTGAAGATTATATCTTGTCATAGTATAGCATGTGTTTAAGAAAAAAATTAGCGACTGAATTACTGATTTCTTCAGTTTAGGAAGTTTTCTAATGCTTGATGTGTCAAAAATACATCTCTCGGTTTACTTCCTTTTTGCTCAGAAATAAACTGATTCGCTTCCATACGATCCATCAGTTTGGCCGCACGGTTATATCCGATGCTGAAATGTCTTTGTAGCATCGAGGTGGACGCACTCCCCTGCTCAATGATGAAGGAACATGCCTGTTGGAATAATGGATCCATTTCCTCTTCCTGAATAGCTGTGGCCAGCAAGTCTTCTTGACCGAAGAGATAGTCAGGTTCAGCTTCGTTACGAACGTGTTCTATTATACGCTCAATTTCATCATCCGTGACAAATGTCCCTTGTAGACGAATAGACGCTGACTGTCCATTGCCTAAGTACAGCATATCCCCTTTTCCGAGCAGCCTCTCTGCGCCAACCGAATCCAATATCGTCCGTGAATCGACTTGTGACGAGACCGCGAATGCAATTCGTGTCGGAATATTTGCTTTGATCGTTCCCGTAATCACATCGACGGATGGTCTTTGTGTCGCGATAATCAAGTGAATGCCGCAAGCTCTGGCTTTTTGGGTGATTCGGCTAATGGAAATTTCCACGTCTGCCGGCGCCATCATCATCAAATCCGCCAACTCATCAATAACGATCAGCATGTATGGCATCTTCAAGGAGAAGCGGCGCGATTCCATGACCATTTCATTATAGCGCTCAATATTTCGTACACCGGAATGGGCAAACAGCTCGTACCGTCTTTCCATTTCTTCAACAGCCCATTTTAGAGCAGCAGTAGCAGCTTTGACATCTGTAATGACCGGGCTCAATAAATGCGGAATGCCATTATAAGGAGCAAGCTCAACCATCTTCGGATCGATCAACAGTAGTTTCAGATCATGGTAGGATGCTTTATACAATAAACTGATCAGCAATGAATTTATACAGACTGATTTACCGGAGCCAGTTGCACCGGCAATCATTCCATGCGGCATTTTGCGCAGGTCGATCGTTTGCGGTTCACCTGTTAAACTGAGTCCAAGAACAGCTTCTAGAGGTGAGTCCGAGTTTTTAAAGGGCTCACTTTCTATCACCTCTGAAATACGGACTGCTCTCGTTTGACGATTCGGTATTTCTACTCCGATCAAACTGGTTCCTGGAATAGGAGCTTGAATACGAATATCCCGCGCTGCCAAAGCAAGTTTCAAGTCGTCCGTCAGATTGCGGATTTTACTTACTTTTACCCCTTGTTCCACCGTCAACTCAAACATCGTCACAGCAGGACCTTGAACAGCTTGCATGACGGTCGCTTGAATGGAGAAATATGACAGTGCCTCTTCTAACTTCGCTGACTGAGACTCGAGCCACTCCTCATCCTTCACCTCTTCTTCCGGCGGTGCCAAGAAATTCAGGGGTGGGAATGCATACGAAGGAAGTGGTTCTTCGTCCACTTCATCTTCCATGCTCTTAATAGGCTGTACTGCTTGCGCAACTGAGGGTTTAATGACCGTTTTCTCAACTAAAGGTTGTTTCTTTTGTACGGCTTCTTGCACGTTTTTATCTTCCAATGAAGATTGTGCATGTTTCATCGCCAATTTTTCTTTGTCCGATTGGAGCATCAACACATTAAAAGGTATGATTTTTTCTTTCTTTTGTGATTCAGCATTTTCTTCAATCGTCTGAACAAAATCAATTTCCTCGTTCACTTCTCCTAATTCAGCTTCTTCTGCATCAAACTCATCAGTTTCAGATTCTGCAACTTCCAATTGCTCGATTTCACGGACTGCCACCATTGGTGCTTCGGAAATTGCAGTCGTGTCTTCCTCTTCATCTGAAATGGCAGATATCGTCGATGTATCTGACATAGAAAGGGGCAATTCTGACTGTGAGTCTGTTTCTGTTTCTGTTTCTACTTCTTGTACTTCTTGTACTTCATCCTCTATTTCCTCAGTTTCTTGCTCTTCCATAACAAAAGATTCAGCTACAGCAACTTCATTGCTCCTACTCTCAAACTCCTCTACGGCTAAAGGCTGTGTGAGTTCTTCGATTGAACCACTATCAGAAGTCATTTCTGCAGGTACTTCTTCGATTTCTGTCACAACATCTACCGATTCAGCCTGTTGCAGGTCCAGATCATCTATAGCTTGGGTTTCCTCTAGTTCTTCCGTTTGCATTGCATCTTTTTGCTTTCTTCTTAACTTAGCTTCTTCCATAGCAGATAAGACAGGCGTGCTCTTAACATAGCCATAGATAGGAGACGGTACTTCAGATGGCGAGAACGGTCTTCTAGGTACCTTTGGCAGAGCTTCCTTAACAGGTGTGCTTTTCACTTGTGCTGCCTTGGGGCGAATCTTAGCAATCGTCGATGGCTTTGGAGATTCAGATTTTGGTTCGGATCTATAAACCTTACCTTCTTGTTCAAATCTGCCAGGCCAGCGTGCATTTTGATAAAGCGGAATCTTTTCATATTCTTCTTCTAGTTCTTGTTGTAAATAATCTTTTGTATATTCATTGTGCTCGATTTCTTTTTCCCATCCATAAATTTCATGATCTGAAACAATCGGAAATCTAAAGTTTACTTTTTTATTACCTTCCATATCATCATTGGTGATAGAATTTTCATAGGATTCATTTATTTTTTCTCCGTCTTCTTCCATTTGTTGAAGACGTCTTTTCATATTTCGTAACCAACTCAAATGTATCACTCTTTTCATGTCAATCAATCTATTTTAACAGGTTCACTATGTGGAAATCAAACAGATCTATGTATGTTGAAAATAAAAAGAATATTGCAAGAGTCAGCCTATCCAAATGCAACAAGATTCTCGGACCTCTTATACGACTGAAGTCATAAAAAAAGCTTTTGCAGCGAGCTGGACTTAGCCTCGTACAAAAGCTGATCGACTTAGATAATTATAATAACCTTAAAGTTGGAAAGCTTCTCCAGCTTCTCTTTGCTCGTCCAGCACAAGAATTCCCTTTTCTTCAGGAGAATCCTTCAGGTTAAGTTCTTTAGCAGAGCAGATCATTCCAGATGACGCTACGCCACGTAGTTCAGCATCACGAATAACCATCCCAGAAGGCATAACTGCACCGACTTTCGCTACGACTACTTTTTGTCCAGCTTCAACATTCGGTGCGCCGCAAACGATTTGCAATGTATCTTCGCCCACGTCAACTTGACAAATATTCAATTTATCTGCGTTTGGATGCTTCTCTTTTTCTTTCACATACCCTACAACGAATTTCGGACTGAAGTCGACATCAAGTTCAAATTCCACTTCATTCTTCCTAAGCGCTTCTTGAAGTTGTTCAGCAAGTTCTTCTGTTAATTCCACTTGTCCGTCTGCAGCAAGCGGGAAGTAACTCGACACGTCAAACAAATTGAATCCGATGATATCACCAGTTTTCGCTTCTTTGAGGATCGCTACATCATTTTTACGCTCGCATACTACTTCAGTTGGTCGTTCAGTTGTCAACTGGACGAATAAAACATCGCCTACACCTGCGGCATTATAAAATAAGTTCATTTTTTCTTGTCCCTTCTAGCCAATCGATTTTTTGCCATAATAAAAATAGGCTCTAGTTTGCCATCTTCATAAATAAACGACAGCGATGTAACAGGCACCGCGCCTGTTGTGAAAAATTGCATTGCCATTTGTGCAATGACATCATAGCCTGTGTCATTCCGGATATCTCCGATGATCAACACGTCTTGATGCGGTACCGACACAACCATATGACCTTCAATCTTCTGTTCCATTTCCTTCAAAAACGGCTGATTCAATATTCGGCTCGCATCATAGCCATCATTATTATTAATGAAATAAAATACATTATCGGATACTTCATCACGTTTCCAGGCAGTTGGCAATGTCTTCACTGTGAACATAGCAACTTCCTGTACTTCCTTAGCCGTCATTCCCATCTCAGTAAGCATGCCTTCATCAATCAAACGATAAGTCGTACCTAAATCCAGCGCATAAAAAATACGGGTTTCCGCTGTATGATCCTTCGTCAGAAACGGTTGCCCCGCTGCACTTTCAGTCGGGAACGATGTCGAACGAATAACAGGATAAATAGTTGTTTCACCAACAAATCCTTTTTCATGCTCCTGTTCCATCGCATGGAACGTTTCTTGGATTGTGTAGACTACTTCATCGATTGCTCGCTCTTTTTTTAACTCATACTTCGCCAAAATCTCCGGCAATGAAATATCCATCCCTCTATGAAGTGTATGATGGACGATTCGCAGCTTGTCAGCCTTACGATCGAACTGCCAATCAAACTTCTCTTTAGGTAAACGATTTTTCAGTTCTTCTACTAAATCTTTAGCTTCCATTCCAGACACTCTCCTTCTCAACAATCGTTCGTCCTATTTCATCACTTCTCGTCTTGCTGAACAGAACGCGCAATTTGCATCATTTTTCCCAAATGAGAGTCGATATTCTTTTCATCTGTTACGGTCTCCACTTTCACTCCACCTACACTAGCAATCAATTCCACTAACTTCTCACTTTTTTGTATGACCGCAACAAAGCCAAACACCTCGTCCTTTGCGAATGTCTGCGCTCCTACTAAGTTTTCAGGTTCATCTGTCATCAGCAAATCATAATAGACACGGCTATTTTTCTTTTCGTTTGGATTGACAGTCAAATAAAATGAATCATTTCGTTTCGTTAGGACAATTGTTTGAGAAGTGGATTGCTTGTCCACTTCCATCGTTGTCGGCTTGTAAAAATGGATGTCACCAGCCGCCTCATTGGTTTTTTTAGCATTTGCCTCAAATGCTTCCCTTGCAGCGACAAAGCCCTCATCAGTCAGTCCTTCGACTTTCTGGTTGCATCCTACGAGGACTACGGCCAGAAGCAGCAGCAAGACAACCTTTCCATTTCGGAACATCTAGGTTCCCCCCTTCTCCACTCCGTACAATTTTCTATCAGTCCTATTCTAATCGCATGCCGTCTCTATTGCAATATTCAACTGCTAGCCTTGCTGTATAGGAATTGGCCAATCAACAGCTGCATGATGTGTTCGAACAATACATCCCTCGGAACCGTTTGGGCTGTAAGCATTCCCATGGCTCCTTCTGAAAGGCGAATTTGTTGTTTCTTAAAATAGTAATCGACCGCATCTCCCAGTTCCTTACCGTTCTTAATTTCGGCAGCCAAGTCTTCCGGAAGCGGAATTTGCGCACCTGCAGCTGTAAACACCTGACCATCCGGTGTGGCAAGTGCGCCCCAATTGCATAAATACATCGTCCTTCCGATTATCCGGACGCCGCCTTCCAATCCGATTCCATATGTATCCTCTTGCAACGCACTCGCCGCGACCGCTCGATTAATCGCACCTTGTCTCGTTTCTTCGTCACTCATTGGCTGTGGACTCACACCAGAAGCGACGGATGCTGAAGATATGTCCCTGTTGCCAAGGTAGCGTTCAATCATCCGCGTCACCGCACGCATTTTCGCTTGATTTTCAGAACCTGTTATAAATTTCATTCAGCACCCTCCTTCCTCTCTCGATATCCGCTTAACTGTTTTGTTTAATCGTTTCGACAGTCGTTTTGTCGCAAGCTTTCACTAAATGAACGAGCAATTCTTTTGCTGCCGCATAATCGTCCGTATGAATAATCGAAGCCGCCGTGTGAATGTATCGAGAACAAATTCCGATGACGGCACTTGGCACGCCCTCATTGGATAAATGGACTTGCCCGGCATCCGTTCCGCCTTGGGAAACAAAATATTGATAGGGCACGTTGTGAGTTTCCGCCATATCCAAAATGAATTCACGCATTCCGCGATGTGTCACCATCGTACGGTCGAAAATACGCAACAACGTTCCCTTTCCCAACTGGCCAAATTCGTTTTTATTGCCACTCGCATCATTCGCAGGACTTGCATCCAACGCAAAGAACAAGTCTGGATTGATCATGCGGGCAGCGGTCTGTGCACCGCGCAAACCAACTTCTTCCATGACAGTTGCACCGGAATAAAGAGTATTCGGCAGCGTGTCGTTTTTCACTTCCTGCAGCAATTCCACCGCTAGCCCGCAGCCGTATCGATTATCCCAGGCTTTCGCCATAATTTTTTTCGGATTTGCCATTGGTGTGAACGGACAAATCGGCAAAATCTGCTGTCCAGGACGGATTCCAAAACTTTCTGCATCTGCCTTATCATCTGCACCGACATCGATTAGCATATTTTTAATATCCATTGGTTTTGCTCGTGCTTCATCACTCAATAAATGTGGAGGGATTGAACCAATGACACCTGTTACAGTATCTTTGGTCGTAATAATTTGCACTCGTTGCGCAAGCAGCACTTGATTCCACCAGCCGCCTAATGGCTGAAAACGAAGCATTCCGTTGTCCGTGATGCCTGTCACCATGAAGCCGACTTCATCCATATGTCCGGCTACCATGATTTTCGGCTGCCCCTCTTTACCGTTTCGGACACCAAACACGCCGCCCAGACCGTCTTGAATGATCTCGTCTGAATTTGTTTTAAGTTGTTCACGCATAAAAGCCCGGACACGATGTTCATTTCCTGGAGCACCGGGAAGTTCTGTCAATGTGCGAAATAAATCCAAAGTTTCTTTTTTCATGCAAATCCCTCACTTTTTTTACGATCTATCTGCATTATATCGAGATGGCAAACAGATGAAAACTATTTAGGTTCCTCATTTTCTTTAATTAGATGATTAAAAATATGCTGAATGGATAAAAAGGAAAGACATTTGAATCGCCATGCTCTTTTAATCTATGGTACACTATAAGAAAAGATTTGCGAAGGAGGCTGCAATTGGCCATGAGAGTAAAAGAATTTTTAGCTGGCATTTTAACTGGTGTTGCTGCAGGAGTAGTAGTAAATGAAGCATTCAACAAATTAAATGAAGAAGTACCTGCTGACAACGTTCTTAAAAAAGTGAAAGAAGCTTTTAAAGAGGAAGGTCCAATTGACGGTTCTTGGATCGTAATGAAACCAGAACCTTATACAAATCACGTAATTTCTATGGAGGTCTACCGTGGAGGAGTTTCTCGTATGAAAGACGGAAGACTGGAACAATATGAATTTGCTGCGGATGCGAAGACAGGTACTGTCGTGGAATTAGTTCGCCAATAATCTATATACAAATAACAGGTAAGGACACGGAGACTGAGTAACTCATCTTACGTGTCCTTTTTCATTTCTTGTTTTATGTCGATATTGTATGTTAGGTGCAGCGAGACTTTAGTGAGTTCCAATTCTTTTCTCGCTTGACCACACGAGAAAAAGCTGTCACCGAAAGTGATTTCTACTTTCAGGACAGCTTCATTTTTTCATTTTATCGAGTACGCGGAACGCTCTCTACGATTTGCTTTCCATCCTCGCTGAACTTTGCCATACGGAACACAGCATCGTGATAGAAAATAAATCCATAGTTATTTGGAAGCGCTTCCTTCATGAGGCGCTCTTTTGCGAAAATGGAGTCCATCGGGTAGTCATCATAAGCAAGTACCCACAGTGGATTAGAATGCGCATGTGTCGGCATGATATCCGCCATGTGAATAAGTGTTTCGCCTTGCTGTTCCAACTTGATCACACTATGGCCGTCACTATGACCGCCTGTATGGATCATTTTAATACCTGGCAATACTTCCAGCTCATCTTCAAATGTCTCCACTTGATCTTGGATCGGCTCCCAGTTCTCCGGCCAATACGTGTTGCGTGAACGAATATTCGGCTCTCTCATTTCGTCCCATTCCACTTTAGATGTGTAGATTGTAGCATTCGAAAACACAGAGACGAGTCGGTCGCCTTTCCATTGTGTCAGGCCTGCCGCATGGTCGTTGTGTAAATGCGTCATCAGCACGATGTCGATATCTTCTGGTGTCAAGCCGAGCTCTTCTAAACTTTCTTCTACTCTAGTTTCAGCACGGACACCCAAGTTTCTTTTCTTCTTTTCATCCAGTTTCCCCTTGCCGATCCCTGAATCAATCAATAAATTCTTGCCTCGGTACTGTATTAAGATCGGATCCGTCCGCAATTCGATTAAGTTGTTTTCATCGGGTTCGTAGCGTCTTGACCACAACGCTTTCGGTACGACACCGAACATCGCACCTCCATCCAAATAGTTCACTCCACCGTCTAACCATGTTAGTTTCATGTCATGAAAAGTTAATTGATCCATAATAATTCCTCCCTACCTTCCGAATTAACATCCCGCCCGCCATCATGGATTTCCGCGAGGAGACCTCGCGGAATAGCCTATATTTTCTTTCTGATTGGATACTCGGCTTCCAAGCGATAGATCGGTTGTCCTTTGCTTGAGAACTTTTCTTCGTACTCCGTTAATATATTGTCTTCCGGCATGTTCGCGTGTAAATCTAAGGAAACAGACAGTAATTTCATGCCGTAATCTGTCATGGACACTAAAGAGTATTCGAAGAGCGAACGATTATCTGTCTTAAAGTGAATTTCTCCACCCGGCTTCAGAATACCTTCATATTTTTGTAAAAACTTCGCATGAGTCAGCCGACGCTTCTCATGGCGTGTTTTCGGCCATGGATCGGAAAAATTTAAATACACTCGATCGATTTCAGCATCCGCAAAAATATTTTCTAAATCTTCACCATTGGCACGTAATAAACGCAGATTGGACGGTTTGCTTGCCTCGATTGCTTTCTCCAATGCCGAAACGATGACATTATCAAAATGTTCGATGCCGATATAGTTGATGGAAGGATTGGCAAGCGCCATGCCAATGATAAATTGACCTTTTCCTGTCCCTACTTCAATATGGATCGGCTGCGGGTTTCCGAACTCCTCCGCCCAATGACTTTTCTTGCCTTCAGAATCCATGATCAACATCTCAGGATGCTCTGCCATAAAATCTTTCGCCCATGGTTTGTTTCGTAAACGCATAATCAGTACACTCTCACTTTTTCTTTAAATTCTTTTATTCTTCGCCTGGCTCTTCCGGATCAAATAACCGGCTCATTGCAGTCGTTTGTGCATGTTCCAAAATCGCTTGTGCCGCCTTGAATTGTGTATGCTTCATCGGACTTGGGTTGTTACTGAGTCGCTCCAGCCACTCATCGTATGTTTTTTTATCTATTGACGTGATTTCATTCGGGTTTCCAGGATAATCGATATAGCCATTTCTCGTGAGGATTAATTTCTTGATAGGCAACTCCACATTCGCAGCCGTGAAAAATGATGAAACAACTTTCTCCATCCGATTCAGTGCAATGGTTGGATTCAACACTTTTACTTCATTCTCACCGAACTTCTTCAGCCAGAATCGATCACCGCTGCTGATATAAGCAGCCATCCGCTCATCTTCCAGTGCCGTGATGCAATAGCAGGCAGTTGGTGTCAGCAATAAAATATCCAGTTCAATTGGAGCTTTATTCACTTTGACGATCGGATAATAGAACAGCAAAAAACTATCAGGTAAGCGCTGCGTCAACTCTTTCAATAAGGGATCGGAGAAAAACCTCGGATCTACTCGTGAACGATCATACAGTGTGGAACTCGCCCATTTTAATTGGAACTGAAATAATTGATTCGTATACGATTTTTTCAGTTGTTCAATAGTAGAAGGCCGGTCGGAGATAGCGGCCTGGAATGCCAAATCCGTTTCCGTACCTTCTTCTTTCCCAACGTTCGGTTCTTCCTCTTCAAATTCCTCATCTCGCCGCTTCCGCCATTTCTTGAAGAGAAGAGAATACCATTTCGCATCTTCTCGTGGATCCTCTTCAATCGTAGCGGCCTGTTCTTCAAAAAGATTAAAACCATGTTCCCATTGGTTTTTAATCCGTTTCCATTGATAACGCTTTAGACGGATGAATTGTGTCGGATAGCGTGTCAAATCATTCTCATAGCGCGAAACATAGTCGACTAGCTTAACTAGTTGAGCCATTTGAATCCCTTTCCGAAGCATGTCCAGCAGCTACTAATGCAGGTATCTGCTCATCGAATAATTTCTGCAACTGTCGAGTGAGCGGGCCTGGTATACCTTCGCCGATTGGCTGACGATCAATGGTCACGACCGGTGTGATTTCTGCGTTCGTAGATGTAAAGAAAAATTCGTCCATTGCCAAAGCTTCAGCTAATGTAAATTCCTTCTCTTGGACAGGTATTGAAAGATCGGACGCTAACTGAAGAACAACACGACGAGTAATGCCATTCAGTATAAAGTTATTGGCCGGGTGCGTATGTAGGATACCGTCTTTAATGCCGAATACATTAGAAGCTGAACCTTCCCGGACAATTCCGTCGCGCACAAACAATGCTTCCTGACAACCTTGTTCCACCGCTTCTTGCTTAGCCAAAACATTACCGAGTAAATTCAAGCTCTTAATATCACAACGAAGCCAGCGCATGTCTTCCACTGACTTCATGGCAGCCCCCTTGTCCAGCTGTTCAAGCGGTCGTGGATTTTCAACTGTATAGCCTGTTAAGACAGGAGACACGCTATGATCTGGAAATTGATGGACGCGTGGAGCTACCCCGCGTGTCACTTGCAAATAAATATGACCTACCGATAACTCATTTTCTTGCAACAACCGTTCTGCAATTCCAACCAGCTGTTCCAAAGTGTACGGTAAGGTCAAACGAATTTTGGCAGCACTTTCAAGCAGTCGCTCCATATGTTCCTCTGCTGTATACAGTACGCCATCATACACTTTTATCACTTCGTAAACGCCGTCGCCAAAAACATAGCCACGATCATTCATTGATAGATTCATCTGTTCTTCCTGCAGGTATTCTCCATCTTTAAAGTAGATCATACGTCCGTCACCTCTTCTATTATAGAACCTAAAAACAACCATGATAGGCTGCCGTTTCCTCTGACTCTATTTTCCCACGTTTAGTGAATAAAATAAAGGGAAACTATCTTATTGGAGTTTGTTAAAGAATGAAGCAAAAATATGTGCGATTTATGAAAAAATAAGTTATAATCATATTGTCAGAACATTTCACATACTATTCTGGCATAACTACTCAAAAGGAGCGGATCAGGACAGGTAATTTCAGAGAATACCCAACAGTCTTCGTTTGCTATGTTGGTGTGAAAATATGAAGATGAAGGAGTGGTTTCTTCGATGAACCCAGCTACCGATCGCATGTTAATTCGTATCAAAGATGTCTATTTGTTCATTCGGGATAACGGTACAGTAACGACTGAAGATGTGGCGGAGGAATTCAATATTTCCTCACGTACGGCTCAGCGAGACCTTAACGTTTTGGAGTACAACGAATTGATCAAGAACTCAGTCCGCGGCGAATGGACGACGACGTCCAAGAAAGTGAAATTAACTTCCTGATTCAGCATCCTATATACAGTTGTCTATACAGCGGAAAAGGCTGACGCATTCTTGCATCAGCCTTTTCGCTTGGAACTATCCAATTTCAGCAATTCCTGCAGCTCCACGTCTGTCAGCTCCCGGTATTCCCCTAACTGCAAATTGCCGTCTAACTTTAAGGGACCCATCGTCAGCCGTTTGAGATAAACTACTTTTTTTCCTACCGACTCAAACATCCGCTTTACTTGATGAAACTTCCCTTCCGTAATCGTAAGTTCAATTTCGGAAATTTCGCCGGAATGAAGTATATTCAAAAATCCCGGCTTTGTTTCATACCCATCATCGAGCACGACACCTTTAGAAAATTCATTTACATCCTCTTCTGTTACACATCCCGATACTTTGGCAAAATACGTCTTCGGCACTTCTTTTTTTGGTGCCAATAAACTATGTGCCAACTGTCCGTCATTGGTCAGCAATAACAAACCTTCTGTGTCTTTATCCAATCGACCGACAGGAAACGGCTGAAAATGCCGTTCTTCAGCTCCTAGTAAATCCACTACAGTGCGATCACGGGAATCTTCCGTTGCAGATAGAACACCAGGCGGTTTATTCAACATAAGATAAATGAATTCCTTGTAAACAACTTCCTCGCCAAGTAATGAAACCGCATCTTTGTCGAGATCCACATGCTGGGCAGGATCTTTCATCACCGCCCCGTTCACGCGAATCATTCCTTTTTTCAATAACTGACGTACTTCTTTCCGAGAACCATACCCCGTATTCGATAATAATTTATCAAGCCTCATTCGTCACCCTCCAAATCCAATGCGCTGCGCAATCCGCGTCAGCCGATCACCGAATAATCGTTGTGCAAGTCCTGACTTGAATGACAGGAACCCGTAAATCGCCATACCGACCCCTGTTCCGATCAGTACATAAAGCAATGCCTGCCAGCGACCTACCGGCACATGCAATGCGTTCAGCCCTTTAGTAGTCAGCCATACGCCGGCAAACATGATCGCATTAAAGATTAAGATAAGAACCAATCTTCTGATGACCATCTGCGACTTATAATTCAACGCCTTCTTAATGACCAGTAAATTGATGCCAACCGCTACTGAATAACCAATTGCAGTAGCGAGAATCGCACCATTTGTTTCAAACAGTTTAATTAGCGGTATGTTGATGATCATTTTCACAAGTAAACCAAGTAAAGACGTAAAGACAATCCATTTATGATGATCGATACCTTGTAAAATCGCCGCTGTTACCGTGAACATTGCAAACAGGATGGCGACTGGAGCGTAAGACGCCAGTACACCTGCACCTGCTGCGTCCTGTTCATATAAAAACTGATAAACTTCATTGTTCAAAACGATCAGCCCGATAACCATCGGGATCGTTAGAAATAACATGATTTGATAGGTTTGGTCCAATGACCGGCTTACTCCTTGCTGATCATTCTTTGTGTAATAGCTCGTGATAATGGAAATGAGCGCCATCGAAAACCCAGTCGCCACCATGACAGGAATCATCACAACTTTATGCGTCAAGAAGTTCAGCTTCGTCAAATACAAATCTGACACGCTTGCCAGCCCAATCGATTTCATTGCATCATTGAACGTGACCATATCGACAAATTGATAAATCGGATTAATGGTGCCGACAAGAACAAACGGCAAAACGTAAGCGAATACTTCTGTATAGATTTGACGGAGTGATACAGAACTCGCCGGAGGACTGTTAGTCAATAAATAATTGAATTCATCACGATACTTTTTCCAGTAATGATACAAACTCCACAAACCCGCAAGCGCACCAATAAACGCGGCAAAGACCGCAAATTGGACAGCTATCCTAGGAGATAATCCCAGTACGTTCACAACAATAAAAGCACCTGCAAGTACAACAACAATCCGGACGATCTGTTCAATTAATTGAGATACAGAAGTTGGTTCGAACTTTTGATAGCCTTGCAAAAATCCGCGCCCAATACTGAGTAACGGAACGGCAAGCAATGCAAAGCTGACCCAGCGGATGACTGAGGCGATATCTTGCACCGTGAAAATTTGTTCATCATCTCTTATCACGAGGCCAGCGATAGGATTCGCTAAGGCGAACAAAGCGAGAAACGACAGTAAACCTGTCAAAGACATGACGAGCATGCCTGACTTCATCAACTTTCGCCCTGTCGCATAATCCCCGAGCGCGTTATATTTCGAAACGAACTTCGAGATTGCAAGCGGTGCCCCCGAAACTGCCACCGCAAGTGCTAGGTTATAAGGTATGTATGCATATTGATAGAGACCGACACTTTTTTCACCGACTATTGCATAAAATGGGATAACATAAAGCAGCCCAAGTGCCTTTGACAAAAATAAGCCAATCGTTAAAATGGCTGTGCCTTTAATTAAATTCGATGCCATGATTGATTCCTTCCATTTCTCAAGAGATACTTATATAGTTTACCCCTCGGCACGTGTTTGTACAATCTTTAACTGCAAGCGACATGGTGTATAATGAATTCAAAACGAATGAAAGCGTGGTTCTACTATGTATGATGTAATTGTGATCGGCGGCGGCCCTTCTGGCTTAATGGCTTCTATTGCAGCGGCCGAACAAAACAAACGTGTATTGTTGCTTGAAAAGGGGCGTAAGCTCGGTAATAAACTGGCCATTTCTGGAGGTGGCCGCTGCAACGTTACTAACCGCCTGTCTCAAGAAGATATAATCAAGCACATCCCGGGTAACGGAAAATTTCTCTACGGACCATTCTCCGTCTTTAATAACCAAGACATCATCCAGTATTTCGAAGGCTTAGGTGTGCCTTTGAAAGAAGAAGATCACGGTCGTATGTTCCCTGTTTCCAATAAAGCGAAAGATGTCGTCAATGCCTTATTGAATCAAATGGATAAATTTGAAGTGGAAGTGCGTTTGGAATGCCGTGTTCAAAAATTGCTGATGAATGACGAAAAGATTCTTGGTGTCCGATTGGATAACGGCGAAGAACTGCAGGCCAACGCAGTCGTCGTAGCAGTCGGTGGCAAAGCAGTTCCCCAAACAGGCAGTACAGGAGACGGCTATCCTTGGGCTGAACGCGCCGGACATACTGTAACAGAACTTTACCCGACAGAAGTTCCTTTATTGTCAAAAGAACCATTCATCGTCTCAAAGGAATTGCAAGGTCTCGCGCTGCGTGATGTCAATGTGTCGGTGCTGAATAAAAAAGGTAAAACGCTTGTTTCGCATCAAATGGACATGCTTTTCACCCATTTCGGATTGAGCGGGCCTGCGATATTGCGCTGTAGCCAATTTGTCGTCAAGGAACAAATGAAAAACGGCAAACAACCGGTGTTGCTACAAATTGACTCTATACCCGATCAGCATGAGGAACAGCTCATGCAATCCATTACAAAGGTTTTGAAGGATGAGTCTAAAAAGCAAGTGAAGACTTCTTTAAAAGGGCTTGTACCTGAGCGCTGGCTTTTATTTTTACTACAAAAAGCTGAGATCGCTGAAACTGAAATCGGCGCAGATATTCCCAAGGAAGCTATTCGCAAGCTCGCTCATTTGCTCAAGACATTTCCTGTTCACGTTACCGGGACACAACCTATCGAGAAAGCATTCGTCACAGGCGGCGGTGTGTCTGTGAAAGAAATCGAACCAAAGACGATGGCTTCACGAAAAAAGTCCGGTCTCTTTTTCTGCGGAGAGATTCTTGATATACACGGTTACACTGGCGGATATAATATTACCGCTGCGCTTGTTACAGGCAGATTAGCTGGTATAAATGCAGGGATGCTGTGAAAACATTGTGTTGTATGAGCGCGGAGTGAAGGTTTATGAGCGGTAAAAAACTTTTATGAGCGTGAATCGAAGAGGTATGATCATGTATCGATGCAGTATGAGCGCTTGCCCACAATTTATGATCGCGACCATCTTTTCAATCAAAATAAGCCGGTCAGAGAAAAATATTCTCTGACCGGCTTTTAAACATTTTATTAACCAGCGACTATATTTACTAGACGTCCAGGAATCGCAATAATTTTTTTCAATTCCTTACCTTCCATCCACTGTTTTACATCTTCGTTCGCTAGTGCAACTTGCTCTAGCTCTTCTTTCGTACTATCCTTCGACACATTGATTTTCGCACGGATTTTACCGTTGATCTGTACCGCTACTTCTACCGTGTCATCAGACAATTTCGTTTCATCATACGTCGGCCATTGTGCATAAGCTACTGTCTCCGTATGACCGAGTTTCACCCATAGCTCTTCTGCCAAATGCGGCGTAATCGGTGAAATCAATAAAACGAATCCTTCGATATACGCTTTCGGTAATTTATCCGCTTTATAGCACTCATTGATGAAGACCATCATCTGAGAAATCGCCGTATTATTGCGCATGCCTTCGAAATCTTCGGTTACTTTCTTGACTGTCTGATTGTATACTTTCTCAAGCGGTCCGCCTGTTTCTTCCGTAAGCTTATCCGTCAACGTATCATCTTCATTGACCAGTAAGCGCCAAATTCGGTCTAGGAAACGACGGGATCCGTCCAAACCGTTTGTCGACCATTCCTTCGAAGCATCAAGAGGTCCCATGAACATTTCATAAAGACGCAGCGTATCTGCACCGTGAGAATGAACGATATCATCCGGGTTGATGACGTTACCTAAAGACTTGGACATTTTCACATGACCTTCCCCTAGTATCATCCCTTGGTTGAAGAGTTTTTGGAACGGCTCTTTCGTCTGAACCACGCCGATATCATACAGCACTTTATGCCAGAAACGCGCGTACAATAAATGCAGAACCGCGTGCTCTGCTCCTCCTACGTAAATATCCACCGGCAGCCAGCGCTCTGCTAATTCCGGATCAATAATCATTTCATCATTGTTCGGATCGATATAACGCAAGTAGTACCAGCAGCTACCTGCCCATTGCGGCATCGTATTCGTTTCACGACGACCTTTCATACCTGTTTTTGGATCTACCACATTGACCCATTCTTCAATATTCGCTAGTGGCGACTCGCCAGTGCCGCTCGGCTTGATATTCTGTGTAACCGGAAGCATCAATGGCAATTCCGACTCATCCACTGTCGTCATCGTGCCGTCTTCCCAATGAATGACAGGGATCGGCTCGCCCCAGTAGCGTTGACGAGAGAACAACCAGTCACGCAGACGATACGTAATTTTGCGTTCGCCAGTTCCTTGTTCTTCGAACCATTCAATCGACTTTGCAATCGCTTCTTCTTTTCCTAAACCATTCAAGAAATCAGAATTGACATGCTCACCTTCACCTGCATAGGCTTCTTCGTCAATATTCCCGCCTGCTACAACTTCGACAATCGGTAAATCAAATGTTTTTGCGAATTCGTAATCCCGCTCGTCGTGCGCTGGAACCGCCATGATTGCACCTGTTCCGTACGTCGCCAAAACGTAATCCGCAATCCAGATTGGCATTTTCTCGCCACTTGCCGGATTAATCGCATACGCACCTGTGAAGACGCCTGTTTTATCTTTCGCTAAATCCGTACGCTCCAGATCACTCTTTGATTTCACATTGTCGATGTACTGTTCCACTGCCTCACGCTGCGCATCCGTCGTAATCTCTTGTACTAATTTATGCTCAGGTGCCAAAACTGCATACGTTGCACCAAAAATCGTATCTGGACGTGTTGTGAACGCATCAAATGAATGTTCCGTGTCGGCAATTTGGAATGTTAACTGTGCACCTTCTGAACGACCGATCCAGTTGCGCTGCATATCTTTCAGGCTTTCAGGCCAATCAAGGTCATCTAAATCTTCAAGAAGACGATCCGCATATTCAGTAATACGCAAAACCCACTGGCGCATCGGACGGCGTTCAACCGGGTGATTTCCTCGTTCGGACAGTCCATCGATGACTTCTTCATTTGCAAGCACAGTTCCTAAAGCAGGACACCAGTTGACCGGAACTTCATCGATATACGCAAGGCCTCGCTTATACAGCTGAATGAAAATCCATTGTGTCCATTTGTAATAGCTCGGGTCCGTTGTATTGATTTCACGGTCCCAGTCATAAGAAAATCCAAGTTCTTGCATTTGACGCTTGAATGTCGCAATATTTTTCGCAGTGAATTCCGCAGGGTCATTTCCTGTATCGATCGCATATTGCTCCGCAGGCAAACCGAACGCATCCCAGCCCATTGGGTGTAACACATTGTAGCCTTGCTTACGTTTAAATGCGCTCAAAATATCTGTCGCAATATAGCCTAGCGGATGCCCGACATGCAACCCCGCGCCGGACGGATACGGAAACATATCCAATGCGTAAAATTTCGGCTTGGATGGATCATTGATCATTTTATACGTCTTGTTGTCATCCCAATACTTCTGCCATTTTTCTTCGATTTGCACGTGATTATAACTCATCTGAAAATTCCTCCAATTCAAAAAGAAAAGGCTCTCGTCCCTTTGCACAGGGACGAGAGCCTATATAGCTTCCCGCGGTACCACCCAAATTAACGGATTTCTCCGTCCAACTTGATTCCTTAACGCGGATCACGGTATCAGTTACATCTCTTCACTAATACAGACTCCTAGGCGAGTTCGATCTACGTTACTACAGACTTGCACCTGCCGTCTGCTCTCTTAAAATAAGCGGTAGAACTACTATTCCTGATCAAAGCCATCATTATTTTCTTCAGTTTACCCGAAACCCTGATTGAATACAAGCCTTCCCTGTTGCTTTTTGTCGTATACATGCAGATTGTTGTATGATTTATTCGCTTGCTACGTGGTACAATGTCTGTTGTAAAGGAGCTGGATACGATGAACCAACCAACTTTTCCGTTCCCGAGTGAAGGGAAACGGTATCATACATGGTCTCGACATTTAAAAGATACATTTGGATGTAAAATTGCGAAAGTAGCACTGGATGCGGGTTTTGACTGTCCGAACCGCGATGGAACTGTCGCGCATGGAGGCTGTACATTTTGCAGCGTTGCAGGTTCTGGTGATTTCGCCGGAGACCGCGTCGATCCAATCGAAGTGCAATTTAAAGAAATCAAGGAACGCTCGCAAAGAAAATGGAAAGACGCAAAATATATGGCGTATTTCCAAGCGTATACGAACACCCACGCTCCCCTTCCTGTATTGAAAGAGAAATTTGAAGCTGCCCTCGCACAAGAAGGAGTCGTTGCGCTTTCCATCGCAACTCGTCCGGATTGCCTCCCCGATGACGTAGTTGAATATTTGGCGGAACTCAATCAGCGTACCTATTTATGGGTCGAACTCGGTTTACAGACGGTTCATGAATCCACTGCAAAACTAGTCAATCGAGCGCATGATTTCGAGTGCTATAAAGAAGGCGTCGATAAACTCCGGAAACATGGCATCCGCATTTGCAGCCATATTATTAACGGCTTGCCGGGTGAAACGGAAGAAATGATGATGGAAACTGCGCAGGCAGTTGCAAAGCTTGACGTTCAGGGAATTAAAATTCATTTGCTTCATTTGTTGAAAGGTACTCCTATGGTCAAACAATATGAAAAAGGCAAATTGGAATTCCTGACAAAAGAAGCGTATATAAACCTTGTCGCAGATCAGTTGGAAATCATGCCTCCTGAGATGATTGTACATCGGATTACTGGAGACGGACCGATTGATTTATTGATTGGACCGATGTGGAGCGTAACCAAATGGGAAGTGCTGAATGGCATTGACGCGGAATTGGAAAGACGGAACAGCTGGCAAGGGAAAAAGTATGTGCAAGAGGTGAACTTGAAGTGACGGACATTATTTTGCATCGTGTCCTGCCTGTAGCAAAGCGGCTCATTTCAGAACGCGTGCAACCGGGCGAAATGGTGGTCGACGCAACAGCAGGCAACGGAAACGATACACTGTTTCTGGCTGAGCTTGTCGGAGACTCCGGAAAGGTATTTGCGTTTGATATCCAACAGCAGGCACTGGATACGACGCGTCAACATCTTGGCGATTTAGCAGGCCGGACTTCTTTAGTTCTCGATAGTCACGAGAACGTCCGCCAGTATGTAAGCGGCGAAATCGGCGGTGCCATGTTTAATTTAGGCTATCTGCCTTATAGTGAAGACCAAAGCATCATTACAAAGCCTTCTTCAACCATTGCAGCGCTGGATGCTTTGCTTGGCTTACTAAAAAAAACGGGCATCATCACGATTACCGTGTATGACGGACATGAAGGTGGCAGCGAAGAACGCGATGCGCTGCTCGAATATGTCAAGACGCTGCATCAAGGAGATGTCCATGCCATCCGCTACGAATTGCTGAATCAACGCAGAAACCCACCTTTTTTGATTGCGCTGGAAAAAATGAAGGATTTTAAAGAGGTTCGCAATGTAGCTATAGAATGAAGTTGAAACCCCGCTGCAGCTTGGATTCTTCAAGTTGCCGTGGGGTTTCTTTTCTAATTAGCTGAAGTGACGAATATCTGCAATTGTTTCTGTTTCAATGAAATTCGTTTTGTTAATAAACTTCAATAATTTACTCGCAGTCTCTGCCGCAGAACTTAGTTGTCCTTGTTCTTTATACGCAATGAATTTCTCTAAATGAGGAAATTGTTCTTCTGAAGAAGATCGGATGGTCTCTTGCATGCCCGTATCAATAATTCCAGGCGCGATCGATACAATACCTACTGGGTTCTCTGACTGCTGTTGTTCTAATGCAACGACTCGCGAGAAGTGATCAAGCCCCGCTTTCGTTGTGCAATAAATGCTCCACCCTTCATAAGCATTGCGACCAGCGCCGGATGAAATATTCAAGACCTTTTTCTCTCCCGAAAAATCTACTAAAGTGGCGATAAATGTATTGATCAAATGAATAGGAGCAGTCAGATTTACTTTCACTGCTTTCTCAATTTCTTCCGAATCCAATGAACCAACCATATCAATCGGATCGATCACACCCGCGTTATTGATTAAGGTGAAAGATTTAGCCTCGTCCATATGGCGATGGATGATTGTTTTCACTATGTTTGACGTTTTCCCAAAATCCGTAATATCCACTTCCTCCATACGTTGCAAGCGGTCTGGATTCGTGCGTGCTAGACCGTAAACCATTGCACCGGATTCAGTAAATTGTTTATACAGTTCTTGTCCAATTCCTTTTGATGCACCCGTAATAATGATAATTTCCATTTTTTCTACCTCCTTCCAAATTGTTTCTCTGCAGATCAATGTGCGATACTCTTCAATTTGCCCTTATAAAGTTTTATCGGGCAGTTCAAAAAACAGAATCCAACAATAGAGTAAAACAGCTGCGATGATGAGGATTAGTAAAATCAGCTGACGTTTATTCATTCTGTCACGCCCCTTAATTAATTCAACTAACTAATTGTATGTTCACTATAGCACAATGAACTGACTGGCAAAAACAGCCCGTCATCCAAGGTTCACTTGAATGCGGGCTATTCGATAGGGATTAAGTATGTGATACAAACTTATGCGCTCCACCATTTTTAATGCGCAATAAATCAGCAAGTGTCTTAATTCCTTGACGGTCGAGTTTCTTTAGCAATTCAGTGAACACATGCGCTGTCGTTAAGGCATCGCCTAGTGCGCGATGCCGTTCAAAAATTTCCGTACCAAAAATCCGCGCATAATCTTCCAAATCTTGCTGCTCGCTTGCTGGATCTAAAAAGCGGATGAGATGCATCGTATCGAACGAAGTAGGCGTTTCAAAGGTACATTTCTGTCTGCTTAATTCTTTTTTTATGACCATTTCATCAAAACTAACATGGTGACCTACCCAGCCACCACTTTTATTCTTTTCGATGAATGTGAAATATTTTTCAATGGCCGGTAAAGGCAAAGGAGCTTCATCCACTTGTGCTTGCTGTATATTGGTTAATTTTTTGATTGCAGTCGGAATCTCTCTTGAAGGATTGACGAATGTTTGAAATACTCGATCCGTCACATGAAACCCCTCCACTTGAACCGCGCCGATTTCTATCATCCTGTCGTCTGCTCCTATCGCAAAGCCAGTTGTTTCGGTGTCGAATACTGTAAAGCTCATATCTTGTAAAGGCGTGTTTAAGTGAAGAGATTGCTGTAGCTCATAGGTTAATTTTTTCTTTTTCCAGAACATGATCTTGCCTCCCCTCCCTATATAGTACATTACGCACGTGTTTAGTACAGGGATCTTCATCTAAATCATCTTATAATTTTGATAATAAGTGCGATTGAAGAGCTCTTACAGTATCTAAGGTGGTTCGTAATTCATTCAGTTCCCAACGGCGTAACTTTCGCAAATCAATTTCTGTGGAGATTTTCTCATTTCGTAAATGTTTTTCCCATGACATCGAAATACGAATGCTCAATGAAATTTCATAAGCATGGCGCACTTCTTCTGCAAAATCTTTTGTGATTTTTTTCTTTTTATGCAAAGCTGAAATAATTTCTAAAGGCGTCGCGTTAATGATACCGTTGTTGACACCTAAAATCTGCAAACAATGATGCAGAGGAAACAACGCATGCTTTTTAATATCAATAATATCTGCCATGCTGCGCCCTTTAAAAATCGTCAGGAAATTCTGATGGAGCTGAGGAATCGGTTTTTCTCTCTCCTGCTGAGCCATGTAATAGATGAACGTGGAAGACTTCCTCAATTGTTCTTTCACCATTAGAACAAAACGGTCATTCACCGATGACTCTCCATATAGGAAACGGAATGATAGAAAGTTATAACCCAATAAAATTTGTTCAGGCGTCGACTGCAAAGCCCATTTTCGCAGACGCTCTCTCCAATCATTCATCGTACCGCGCCATTGAGTCTCGCTCGCCATCATAAACCCTTTACATCTAGTATACCCGGCTTGTTCCAAATGAACGACAATCTCATTCCCTAGAATTTCAAAATAACTTTCGACTCGCTGTGCTTCAGTTGAAGAAACATCTTCATATACTAAAAAATGATCCTGATCGGTGAGCATGAACTGTTCTCCCCGTGCCCCGCTCCCCATTTGATACCAAGCAAACGGCACTGGCGGTGAACCTTTCCCCTGGTCTTCCAGTGATTTAACAGCTAGCATTACACAATGTTTAGCTAAACGATCATAGAATTTCGTGATGATTTCTAAAGTATGAATGGTAGAAATTTCATCGTGAATCAAATTCGAAAGAACATCATAAATCGCCGCTTTCACGATTGGCAAATTTTCAAATGAAGATTCTTCAATCGTACGCAAAATATTCATGGAATTACGGTCACGTTTCATGATTAACGTAGCAAACGTAACGATTCCTACAGGCTTTCCAGCTTTCACAACCGGCAAATGCTTGATTCCGTGTTTGTAGAACTTTGTCAATGCCTCATAATAATAATCTGTCAAACGAACAGTGTGAGGTTTCTTCGTCATAATATCTTTGGCTGCTAGATCCATCGGAGAGCCTCCACCCGCTATTACCCGTTCCACTAGATCTTTTTCAGTAACGATGCCGATGAGTTTGCCTATTTGATCTACCACAATAATTGAGCTGATGGAGTTATTAATCATCAACTCCGCAATTTCCTTCGTTCTTGCATCAGCACCAATCGTAATGACAGGACTGCTCATGAAGTCCTGTACACGGCGCACATAAGGCTCACTTTCACCATACTCATCAGCTAAACGAACCTGCTCTCCTAGGGAGGTATATACGTTGGCTAGACGCAATGACATCTTACGCAGAACGAAATCACGTACGTTCTGATCATCCATTCGCTGCTTTATTACTTCATACGGAATCTGAAGACAAATTGCATTTTCCTTCACTTCCATATCAATATGATGTTTATCCAGCGGTCGAGCCATTTCACCTAAGTAGTAAGCAAAATTAGAAAAACCGATAATCTCGTCTTCTTGAATCACTTCCAACAGGACAGAGCTTCCATCTTGTCCTTCAATATGAACTTCTGCAGTTCCTTGCAAAATGATCAATAGTCCTTCTTGTGGTGTTTTAAAGTAGTTCTCTTTCTCGGCATTTTCATATATTTTTAGTTTACACTCTAGCAATAACTTGTCGAATTCTTCTTCTGTTGTGTTTTCAAATAATGGGCTCTGATGAATTTTTTCATATAACGCACGATCTTTTATCGTCTGCAGCACTCCAAAACCTCCTTCACAAATTAACGGTTCATGAACAATTTATTATTCGGGGTTCCCTGACAGTACATAAAAATAGCCTCCCCTTCTGAGTAACTAGTAGAAGGGGAAGCATTTCTTAAAACTATCTTACAAATAATTAATTATCAAGCTCTCTGTAGCCAGTTTCTGCTTTGAAGCGTACTTCGGCGTACGAAGTTTCGAGCTCTTCGTGACGCTTTGCACTTAGAACTGTACCTAGCCACGCACCAATGAAACCTGCTGGAACAGAGAAAATTGTAGGAAGTGGATACGGGAAGATTGGCTCTCCTGTAAACAATGCAGCTCCCTCAACCGGATTCCAAACACTCGGGCTCATTGCCACAAGTACCAATGCTACGATAAGCCCTGATAACATGGATACAACAGCACCCGTTGTATTAAAACGCTTCCAATAGATTGTCAAAAGAATTGTCGGCACGTTGGCAGAGGCCGCTATACAGAATGCCAGTGATACTAAGAATGCAACATTCAGTTTTTCAGCGCCTAGTGCTAGAATGATAGAGAATACACCGATCGCGATGGAAGCCCAACGCGCAGCGTTAACTTGCTCTTTCTCTGTCACTTTACCATTTTTGAAAATTTGACCATACAGATCATGAGCGATTGCAGATGCACCTGAAAGAACGAGACCTGCAACTACCGCTAGAATTGTTGCAAACGCAACTGCTGCAACAAAGGATTCAAGGGCATTACCACCAAGAACTCCGGCGAGCATAGGCGCTGCCATATTTCCGGCGGCATTTTCCGCGATGATCGCATCTGCCCCAACGAACTTGGCAGCTCCGAAGCCAAGGAAAATTGTAAGTATATAGAAAAGACCGATAATCCAAACTGAATAAATAACAGAAGAACGCGCTGTTTTCGCATCTTTAACTGTAAAGAAACGCATAAGGATATGCGGAAGACCCGCTGTACCTAAAACAAGGGCCATTAATACAGATATTAGACCGATTGTATCCTTATAGACAACCCCTGAGTGAAGGAATGCTTCCCCATGAGGCGTTGCATTTCTCATTGCATCAAACATACCAATGAAGTTGAAGTTGAACTTCATAAGTACAAGGAACGAGATAATAATTGTACCTGCCATTAGTAGCATCGCTTTAACAATCTGTACCCAGCTTGTTGCAGTCATTCCGCCGAATAAAACGTAAATCAACATCATCGTTCCAACAAGTAGAACTGATCCCGCATATGGGATACCAAAAAGTAATTTAATAAGAGCTCCAGCACCAACTAATTGTGCAAGCATGTAAAACATAACAATTGTAATTGTATTTAATGCAGCCGCTCCACGAACTTTTTTAGCACCGAAGCGAGCACCGATCATATCGGCCATTGTAAACTTACCTAAGTTTCGTAGTGGTTCTGCGATTAGAAATAGTACAACTAGGTAGGCTGTCAGCCAACCAATACTATAGTAGAAGCCATCGAAGCCGTTAAGTGAAATCGCACCCGCGATACCAAGGAAAGAGGCTGCTGATAAGTAGTCACCGGCAATTGCCATACCATTTTGCCAACCAGTCAATGATCCGCCGGCTGTGTAAAAGTCACTCGCTGTGGTCGTTTGCTTTGCCGCCCACCATGTAATAAAAAGTGTCAGTGCAATGACTGAGAAGAATATTAGTGCAGAAATAAAATCCATTTTCATCAACAGAACCCCCTTATTTTAAGACGTTTTTCTCTATTATCTTATCTACTTCAACGTCAAAGTGTTTCGCTTTTGTCATATAAATAGATGTGAATATCCATACCATGAAAAACATAGAAAACGCATACACCCATGTCCATGTCATATAGCCTATTGCTCTTGTTTCTAGGATCGTAGTATAACCAGTTAAGAGTGGAAGAAGGAAGGTCGCTGCAAAGAAGGCTACGACATAAGGAGTTGCAAAGTTCTTTTTCCTTCTCACCAAACCTTTAAAGTCTTCAGTTTGGACAAGTCGCTCATAGTCTAATGTAGTTTTCGATTGATTACTCATTTGTTAATCCCCTTTCTATTTTTCTATTTTATCTAGCAAAGTGAAGCGATTTAACCAATCTCCTCCGTTCCTCTGAAACCGCTTTCATCATTAGCCTGTCTAGTTAATATGTCACAGCGGAATAAACAGGTTATTTGTTATAGTACACATGTAAACAATACCAAACATTTACTTAATTTGCAATACCTTTTTTCGAAGATTTGTAAAATTAAATCTACTGAGATAAGCAAGTTAATATACTCATTAATCTATCAAATGCAAGTGAAAGTTACAAGAACATTTTTTATTACTCGCTATTTTTTAAGTTTTCTAAATAAACGTGCCCTTTTTTCGATTTTATTCAACCTTAACAAGTTTTCTCTGTTAAATAACAGCTAAAAGATGTAGTATATTGTATATCATCTCCATTTAGATTGCGATTCGTCAAAATAGACTGAAAAAAGAGAAAGATGGTGTGAGAAATTGCCTATACCAACTAATCATGAACAACCTATCCGTAAGACAGCAAAGGAAAACGCTTTTAGTCAATTACAAAAGTGGATTATCGATGGAACTCTCCAGCCCGGTGAAAAACTGAATGATGTTGAACTTGCAGAAGCACTCGGTGTCAGCCGTACGCCGATCCGTGAATCACTGCAACTTTTAGAGGTCCGGGGATTCGTACAAATGTTTCCTGGAAAAGCGACGCAAGTAACCGAGGTAGATCGCGAGACCATCTCAGACTTATTGCCTCCGCTCGCTGCTTTACAAGCTTTATCAGCTGAACTTTCGATACCGAATCTCACTGACAATATCATTAAGAAACTGCGGGATACGAATAAACGTTTTGCACGGGCAGTAGAAAAGGAAGATTATTTTCAGGCATTGAAAATCGATGAAAAATTCCATCAAATCATTGTGGATACGGCTGAAAACCCATATATTTCTTCAATGCTCGTCTCCTTACAGGCCCATGTACGAAGACTATTTTTCCATAACTCCATCATATTAACTTCCCAATCAATTACGGAACACGAACAAATAATAGATCTGATGAGTGCACGAGACGGAGAACAAGTAACAAAAGTTATGCGAGAAAATTGGCTACGCGCAATCGAAGAGTTTCATTCTGTTAAGAGAGTCAATTCATAAAGTAATACTATTTCCAATCAAATATTTTTTAGTTCTTCAAAAAACAGGACCCGAGGTAAGTTCGGATCCTGTTTTAATTTTATTATTTTTTGTTGGTAATAAAGACCATAGTCCCGGTAATGACCGCTACGATCAATACGGGCACTAGCCAACCAATCCCCTGCTCATAATATGGGATGTATTTTATATACGCATCATTAATTACTTCTAGCCACTTAGGCATCTGTTTCTCAACCAGTGAATAGAATTTCACGAGCGCTTCCACAAAGCTGACCAGAAAAGCTGTAACTGTGGCGATCCGGTATACTATCTTGGCTTGTCGGAATAAAGGCCCTGTAAAAGTCAGCAAGATCAGTACCATAGCCAGTGGGTAAAGCAATACGAGCACAGGTAGTGAGTAATTGATAATGTTTTCTAAACCAAAATTCGCAACGACTAAACAAAATGTCGAAAAGAAAATCACAAATGATTTATAGCTAATCGCCGGGATAATTGAATGAAAGTATTCACCACATGCTGTTATTAATCCGATCGCTGTAGTCAAACATGCAAGCATGATTACTACACCGAGCAACACCAGACCAATCGAACCGAAGAAATGAGACGCCGTCTGACTCAAGACCGGTCCTCCCCCATTCAGTTGGCCGAATAATTCGACCGACGTAGCACCAAGGTAAGCGATACCGAGATAAATAATAGCCAAAAATCCAGCTGCCACAAAGCCGGTCATCATAGTGGAAGTCAGAATTTGTTTTTTATTCGTTATACCCATCGCATGCAACGCTTTAATCACAATAATTCCAAAAACAAGCGACGCCAATGCATCCATCGTATTGTATCCTTCGAGGAAACCTTTAAAGAACGGAGACTCTATGTATGGATCTTGAGGAGCTTGGATTGTTCCCATCGGCTTGATGAGAGTCATCGCAATTAAACCAATCAACAATATAATGATAAGAGGTGATAGATATTTACCGACCCTATCAACGATTTTTGCAGGATTCATTGATAACCACATGCTAATGCCGAAAAATGCCAAAGTAAATAGCAATCTGGCCAAATCAATAGAAAATCCACCCAAAAACGGAGCAACTCCGATATCAAATGCTACTGCTCCAGTACGTGGTGCAGCAAAAAACGGACCGATGGTTAAGTACAATATTGAAGTGAATAGTACCGCGTAGATAGGGTGAATCCGGCTTGCCAAGTCCTGTAAATCTTTCTTCCCTGAAAAACCTATCGCTAATATTCCTAAAAAAGGTAAACCAACACCTGTAAATAAAAAGCCCAGCATTGCTTTCCATGTGTGAGTTCCTGAAAGCTGACCAAGTTCAGCGGGGAAAATTAAATTGCCTGCCCCAAAAAATAAAGCGAACAGCATAACCCCGATAACGAGACTTGATGAAAATGATAATTTTTTCTCCATTTGAATAAAAATCCTCCTACTAACGACAGTACTTTTCTGTATGCAATATATTACTCTTCCTAAACCAGAAAATCAACAGAGTGATAAATCGTTTAATTATTGAATTTATTGCTAACTCACTGACTATTTAATTGTATCCGTGATATACCTGCCTTCTTCTATTTAATATACTTTTTCAAAACAAAAAAACTGACCATATAAGCGGTCAGTTCTACCCTTTCCTTATCACCATCTATTTAGCTCAGCACAAACTTCGTCTTACTATATCCCTCTTTCAATTTTGTAACTTGCAATGTCGCTGGAATCGCTTCTTTCATTTCGTCAATATGTGAAATAACTCCAATCATTCTTCCGGATTGCTGCAAAGCGATCAATGTATCGATCGCTTTCTGAATGGCTTCCTCATCCAGTGCACCGAACCCTTCATCTATAAACATTGTCTCCATCCGTACAGCACCTTGGAAACTTTGGATAACATCCGCCATGCCAAGTGCCAGACAAAGAGACGCATTGAACTTCTCGCCGCCTGACAACGTCTTTACATCTCGCGTCTGGCCTGTATATGCGTCATGGACATCAATACCCAGCCCGCTTTGCTTCCCTCTCGTTTCCTGACGATCGCTGCGGACTAATTCATACTGCCCATTCGACAGATCTCGTAAACGGATATTCGCCGCTTGGATAATCCGTTCCAAATATTCAATTTGAATATATCGTTCGAATGAAATTTTTAACCGATTTTGACCACGTACAATATCGTAAAGGTCTGTGTACTTACCATGTGTTTTCTCTAATCCCACTTCACGTGATTTACTGCTTTCCAGCTGTTCACACAATTCTTCTGAAGACTTTCTCCATCCTTCTGACTGATTGAAATGTGCAAATGCCTTCTCATATTGTTCTTTCAAAGATTCTACTTGCTGTTCCAGTGTCTCGAGATCAATCAGTTTTTTGCCTTCAACCGATTGTTTCAGTTCATCGACAGAAGCTCTTAAAGTATGGAGCGTTTGATTGTACGATTGTAAACGATGTCTAATTTCTTGACGATCGCTCGAGGATAATTTTACTTTCAGATAACTTTCCTCCGACGTAAAACCTTCCTCTGCCAATCGCTTTTTAAATGCTAGCGTACTACGATTCAATTTCTCCTTCATTTCCGCCACAGATTGCTTTTCCATCTGTTCACGCGATTCCATTTGTGTTCGCAAGATATTCGCTTCTTGCAATTGCATTTGAATTTTTCCCCATGCATCTTCTAACTGCTGACTAACGGCTTCTTTCATTCGTATCTGTTCATTTAAAGCAGCAAACTCTCTTACATCTTCAGGGACAGATGCGATTGTATGGTCATACACGGCTCGCTTCGTTTCCAATTCACTTTTTGTTTCATTACGCTGCTGTTCCATTTTTTTGGTTTCAGCCATCTGTTTGTCCATAGCAATTTTAACTTGAGTTTCGGCATCTCTTTTCTGCTTTAAAACATCTCGATTCTTTCGAAGCACAGCCACTTTGTTTTCGAGATTCGTCTGTTCAGCTTTGTAATCACGCCCGAAATCGACGTCCTGTTCATCCAGTTCGTGTTTGATTGTTTCTAAATTTTGCTGAAGCTGCCGAGTTTCAGCAGATTTCGTATGAAAGACTTGCTCCTTCGATGCCAACTCTTGCTTTGCCTCGTCCAATTGCTGTTTTGTTACATTCTGTTCTTCTGAACCTGTTGCTTTTGCAGGATGGTGAGCGCTGCCGCAAACAGGACAGTCTTCTCCTTCTTTTAAGGAAGCTGCCAGCAGCACTGCTTGATTACCAATCCAACGATCTTCCAGCAAACGATAAGCCGAGGCATACTCTTCGTATTCTTCTTTAGCAGCTTCATATTGAAGATGAAGCTGCTGAAGTTCGTGAACTCTTTCTTGATAGAATTTCAATTGTTTCGCAATGGCAGTTAAAGCGGCTAGCTCGTCCAGATGCAGTTCGTAATCTTCCAATGTACCTTCCAGTTCCTCGATTTCTATTTTCCGGGAAATAATAGTGGCTTGCTGTTGCTCAACCGCTTGATAATTTTGCTGTAGTTGCGTCTCAAGCTGGTCCGTTTTCTTTTGAAGCTGATCAAGCTGCTGACGCTGAGCCGCCAGTCCAGTGACCGTCGGAAGAAGTCCGTTCAATCTTAGTAATTCTTCCTTCGCTGCTATCCGGTCTGATTCCTTCACTTTCTCCTGTTCATATGAAGCCTTAGTATTCGCAAGTTGTTCATTAGCATTCGCGAGCAAGTGAACCACTTCTTGATAACTGCGGTCTTTCTTGTCCTGTTCTAATTTATTCGATTTCACTTGTTGTTCCAGATCTTCCAAGCCGGCAGCGCGTTCGGCTGCTTGCAATTGTTGCTCCAGAGAAGTCATTTCATCTTGCTGCGCGTACAATCGCTGAAGATCTTCCTGACGCTTCTGCAGTTTCTCAAACAGTTCATTAGTAGTGCGAGCAGAGTACAATTCTTTTTGTTTATCATTATGGAAGGTATAAAAACGGGTATAGTCTTCATGTTTTTCCACGGATTGTGTTTGGTAATACTGTTGTTCTTCTTGCAACCCTAAAATTAGCTGATGAAAATTAGGGTACTCCGATTCCAGTTCAGTGAAGAGCAATGCATCACGCACAGGCAATTTCGCTGGAATTTGATGTAGAATAGCATCGCTAAGCTGTTTCTGTCGTAGATATTCCATTTTCGCTTCATCTTTTTTCGCCTTTAACCGGTCAACGATTTTCTGATAAGGTTCCGTTTTAAAGATCTTGCGCATGATTGCTTCCTTATTTCCTGTATCGGACGTAAGGAATTTACGGAACTCCCCTTGGGGAAGCATCATGATTTGACTAAATTGCGCGTGTGTAAATCCTAATAACTGCTCGATTTTCTCATTCACTTCAGTGACAATTTGCCGATCGACTACAGGAATGTTTTGCTCATCCTTCACCTCATACAGTTCACAGCGCGCAGATGTTTCGGATTTATTGCCTCGTTTTCTGTAAGGAATCTGCCGCAAAACACGGTATCTTCGTTGATGAATATCAAATAGTAATTCCACCGTCGTCTGAACAGAGTCATCTGCGAATTGACTGCGTAATGCTTTTGAATCTGTTCGGTCTTCCCCGCTCGCCAGCCCATAAAGTGCAAAACAAATGCCATCGAATATCGTCGTTTTTCCTGCACCTGTCTTACCTGAAATGACGAATAAGCGATGCTCTTTCAAATCACGAAAATCTACGGTCTCTGTATCTTTATACGGGCCGAATGCAGTCATGTTTAATGTGATTGGCTTCATGCTCTGTCCTCCTCATTCATGACATCCCATAAAACTTCTTCAAATAACTTCGCTGTTTCTGCATCAGCTTCTTCACCTTGCAGCTCTTTGTAGAACGATAAAAACATCGCACGATCGTCTTCCCGCTTTTTTACGTCTACTGCAGCACTTAATCCTTCAGACGACGATGTGAGGAGCTTTCTTTCGATGTGCATAGCATTCGGGTAGACAGAACGAATTTTTTCCATCGGCTGGATGATCGGCACAGTATCCGATAGCTTCACAAAAACATAGTCTTCATTCGGCTGGTGTGCAAGCAAGTCTTCCATAGTTCCTTCGACAGTCCGGACGTCATGACGCGGAGTCAGTGATCGTTTCTCCACATCCACTTTTCCGTCTTTTTGCAGATTAATGATGAGATAGCCTTTTTGATGATTCTCTTCTGAAATGGAATATTTCAAAGGCGAACCTGAATACCGAATCGTTTCATTCCCAACAAAATGAGCTCTATGCAAATGCCCAAGTGCTGTATAATGGAAAGGCTCGAACAAATTTGAGGAGACATATTCTGCTCCCCCGATTGATAAGGGTCTCTCTGCGTCGCTCGTATTCTCTTCTTTTTCACCAATTGGTGTGATGAATGCGTGCCCCACAAAAATATGTCTTGCGTTTGGTTCCATCGATAATCGTAAATGATCGATGACTTTTTGCATCGCTTGTTGGTGGCTGCTGATGGTGTCGTCTTCAAATAGGCTTCTAACAATAGATGGATCAGCGTATGGTATGAGGTGAAAATGTACGTCTCCAAATTCATCTTTCAAGACTACTGGCGGTAAATCGGCAGATAGTTCTCCTGTTATGTAGAGCCCTCGTTCTTTCATAAATGAACTGCCAAAGTGAAGTCGACTTGGGCTGTCATGGTTTCCGGCGATTGCGATGACCGGTGTTTGCAAGTCTATAACGATTTCCTGCAGGACTTCATTTAGCAGTCCGACAGCTTCGGTTGGCGGGATGGCACGGTCGTATAGGTCGCCTGCGATGATGACGACGTCCGGTCTTTCTTGTTTGATATCTTCGATAAAGGCTTGCAGGATGAAGCGCTGGTCTTCCGTCATGTAAACGCCTTGAACCAGTTTGCCAAGATGCCAGTCCGCTGTGTGGAATATTTTCAAATGTATTCTCCTCTCGGGGTATATAAAAATGGCCAGTAACCTTTTATCGCAACAATTCCTCATCCGCTTCCTTTAAAACTTCTCCAATTTTCCGCCCGTTGATGACCAAATCTGCGATGTCGTCCATTTCAGTTGCTTCCAAATTGACGATGACTACTTTTGCACCTTGTTCTTTTGCCATCGTCGGGAATTGATTGGCTGGGGAGACGGTTAATGAAGAGCCTAGGACGATAAATAAATCGGCTTTTTCACTTTCGAATATAGCCTGGAGAAAAGCTTCCTCAGGTAGCATTTCCCCGAAAAGAACAACGGATGGTCGAAGTTTGCCACCGCATTCGCAGTAGAATTCGTCCTGTGCGTAGCGTTCATTACTGTAGTCTTTTCCGCAGCTTTCACAATGAACCTTACGGAGCGTACCGTGCAGCTCCATCACGTTTTTCGACCCGGCCATTGTATGGAAACCGTCGACGTTCTGCGTAATGATACCGCTGATCAAGCCTTGCTGTTCCCACTTCGCCAAGATGCGGTGTCCGGCGTGCGGTCCAGTTTCCTTCGTGGCCAGTACGCGTTGTTTGTAGAATTGGAAAAATTGCTCGACCTGTTCGTTGAGAGCGGTCACACTCGCCACTTTTGATGGATCTTCCATTTCCCACATTCCTGTTTTGGCCGAACGAAAATCCGGCAATCCGCTTTCCGTCGACATTCCCGCCCCTGTATAGACGATTGTCCTCTTTGATTTCTTCAATAAATCTGCCAGCATACATTCTCATCCTTTCATAATAGCGAAATTACGTTCTCTCTTTATAGTAGCATATTTTGTTTTCATCCGGATTGACAAAACTCCAACGACATAGGAAAAGCGAGCATCCTATTTTGGACACTCGCTTTCATTTTATTTGGCGGTAATTTCCTTAATCACATTCAAATCAATCAAACCGTCAATATCATTCGTTTTAATATAATCTGCTTCCTGACTGATATCCGCCATTTCTTGTAAGACGTCTTCATTCACTTCCGTCGTCACTTCGATCCGGCTGAATGCCGCTTCAAGCTCTGCTTTGTCTAATTCTTTGCCTGTCAGCCCTTTAATATGCTTCACGACAAGTGCTTGTGCTTCTTCCGGCTCATCACGCACAAACTGCACCGCTCTGGCATGGGCTTTTAAATATGCTGTCACAAGCTCTTTATTTTGCAAAAATCCATCGCTTGTCGCTACAACAGTATTTGTTGACTCTTTGCCCCATGCAAAGTCTTCCCAATCCAATAACAGTTTTCCGCCTGCTTGGTTTTGCAAAATATAGCCCCATGGTTCTTGAGTCGCCGCGGCATCAACTGATTTTTGTATGAATAATGTAGCGGTATCTGCAGGAGCAGCTGCGAATAAGTCTACTGTTCCGCCATTTGTTTTTGCTTTCAAGTTTACGTCTTGCAATGCTTTACGCAACATGACGTCCTGCGTGCTGCCGATAACAGGAATCGCGACTTTTTTTCCATCTAAGTCCGCCAATTCATCGATGCCGCTATGACCACTTGCCACCAATACTGCGCCACCATTCACCGCACCTGAAACGATATGATATTTTGGGTCCTTGACAAAATAGTTGATGACCGGTCCCGGACCAACAGTTCCAATATCGATTGAATTTGTAGCCATTGCTTCCATGAAAAGACCGCCGTTGCTCACTGTCTTCGTAGAAATTTTGATATCTTCACCAAATTCTTCTGCAAAGTAGTTATTTTCCAGACCAATGATCGTTGCAATATGTGTTAAGTTCGGGAAATAGCCTATCTTCACTTCATTTTTATCAGCTTCTGCTGCATCTTTTTTACCGCACCCAGATAAAATCCCAACGAGTGCCACTATAGAAATCAACACACCCAGTAACTTTTTATTCATCTCATTCTCCCCTTTTCCAATTGGATTCGTTACGTCCGAATTCCCCATTTTCGTTCTACGTTTCGTTCCAAACGTAAGAATAATACATTATCCATAATCGTTCCGATCACTCCTATGATGATCATGACCGAAATTACGAGATCCATCTGACCGAGCGCACGGCCTGCTTCCAGCAATTGACCGAGCCCGACACCAGCACCAAGCAACTCACCTGCCATCAGGGCGCGCCATGAGAAAGCCCAGGCAATACGTAAACCGGAAATCAGCTGCGGAACGGACGCTGGCAAGATTACGGTCCTTAAAAAATGAATTCCACTGGATCCAAGAGACTTAGCAACTCGTTGGTAAAGTATGGGTACATTTTTGAACCCACTCGTCGCATTGACTATCATTGTCCAAGTAGCCCCTAATGTAACGATAAATAAAATAGCGAAGTCATTTAGACCAAACCAAATGATCGCCAATGGAAACCAGACGATACTGGGAATCGACTGCAAAGCCGTCACAAGAAAACCAAGCGTATCTTCCACCAATTTATAGCGCCATATCAAATAACCAAGCACAAGACCGAGAATCGATGCAATGGTGAAACCGATGAGCAGGCGACTTAGACTAGCTCCAATTGCGACTAGAATCTGGCCGGATATGAGCCCGGAAAATAACGTTGCCATCACTTGCGTAAAACTCGGAAACATGAAATCGGGTAAATCCGATAATCTAGATGTGACTTCCCATATCGCCACTAGCATCCCGAGAAACGCTATTCGTCTTAAAGCTGTAGTCATCGCCCATCTCCTCCTTCAGCACCTTCTCTATTTCGTCTTGCAGTTCTGCTAAAATTTGCTTTTCCAATTGCAGTGTCACGTCACTTGGTACAACGCCATCTTTTGAATCCTTAGATGTGAAGACCGCTTTAATTTTTCCAGGACGAGTAGCGAATACTACAATCTTTTGGGAAAGCAGCACTGCTTCTCGGATGTTATGGGTAATAAAGAAAATCGTGACTTTTGTTTTCCTCCAAATATCCAGTAACTCTTTATGCAACACCATGCGCGTCTGCTCATCCAGTGCTGCGAACGGTTCATCCATCAATAAAATATCAGGCTCCATCACGAGTGCACGTGCTATAGATACTCGCTGCTTCATCCCCCCCGACAACTGATGCGGATACGAATGAATATAATTTCCTAAATGAACCATTTTCAGCATCTCAATCGCTTTCTGTTCCGCTTCTTTTTTCGGTATCTTTTTCAGCAGCAAGCCATACGTCACATTATCCAGGACAGTCAGCCATGGAAATAATCCCGCTTCCTGAAAGACGACAACGCGGTCTGAACCCGATCCAGTCACTGTCTTTCCGTTAATGCTGATCGTTCCTTGATCCGCTTTTTCAAGTCCTGCAATTAAGTACAGCATGGTGGATTTTCCACATCCGGATGGACCGACAATCGAGACGAACTGACCTTTCTCCACCTCAAGGTCAATCTTATCCAATACTTTGACCGTTCCTCTTTCTTTATGGGGAAAGCTCTTTTCAATCCCTTTAATTGATAAATACATGTCGATTCCCCCTATTGCTCATTTTGTTTTCTATCTAAAACTTTTAATTCCTACTATCTTTATATGTTTAACCATGTATATAATCTACCATTCCTATAGGATTTGTCAACACTATTTTAAAAATTCTTTTTTAAAGTTGCAATTAATTTTTTAAACTGCAGGAAAACGGTGGAATCAAATTGTTCACAAATCAAAAAACCTCCTCTGCTATGCAGAAAGAGGTTAATAAATAGATTTTGTTAGTGAAACAAGTCACTTGATAGATATCGTTCACCGGAGTCAGGTGCAATACAGACAACCGTGTCCTCAGGTGTCAGCCGTTTGGCCACTTGCAAAGCAGCATAGAGTGAAGCACCGCCAGAAGGGCCAAGCAACACACCTTCTTGTTTCGCAAATTGCCGAACTGTCGTATAGGCATCATCATCTTCGATTCGGAAAATCTCATCATAGACATCGGTGTTCAATACTGGAGGAATAAAACCAGGACTCGTACCCACAAGCTTATGTTTTCCCGGCTGACCACCCGATAAGACCGGTGATCCGGCAGGCTCCACTACATGGACCGTAATTGTTGGATCGTGCTGTTTCAGTGCCTCTCCAGTACCTGTTACTGTTCCTCCAGTACCGGAAGTACAGACAAAGGCCGTCAGCTTACGGTCGATCGAAGCGATTGACTCAATAATTTCAATAGCAGTTGTATGCCGATGGCTGTCCGGGTTCGCTTCGTTCTCGAATTGCATCGGAATGAAACTGTGATCAATCGATGCAGCAATTTCATTCGCTTTTGCAATCGCACCCGGCATGCGCTCCGAACTTGGTGTAAGAACCACTTCTGCTCCATAAGCCTTCATCAAATTGATCCGCTCAATCGTCGAGTTGTCGGGCATGACGAAGATGGCACGATAACCTTTCGCCGCCGCATTCATCGCCAAGCCGATTCCAGTATTGCCGGAAGTCGGCTCAATGATCGTAGCGCCAGGCTTCAAGACTCCGCTTTTCTCTGCTTCCACAAGCATTTGATAAGCAGCTCGGTCTTTGACACTGCGGCTCGGATTGAAATACTCCAGCTTGACATAAACAGCAGCACCACTCGGGCTTCCTAGCGTACGTACTTTTACTAAAGGCGTTTCTCCAATCAACTCCGCCATATTATTTACAACTAACATTCTCGTTCACCTTCTTTTTTAATGGTGAACCTAGTATAACAAACTAAAAGCTTTAAATCATAGTAATTTGATATAAATTATAAGTTATTTCAATTCATCGCTTGAACTTTCTGGTCACGCGGCAATCCCAAGCCAACCAGACCAATGAAAGGTAAGAACGATGTAATAATCATTGTTTGATACACTCCTAACGAATCCATCAGACCACCAATCGCTACCGCGCCGATAGCACCCATTCCGAATGCCAATCCTACCGTAAGACCTGCCATCGTACCGATTTTGGACGGCACCAATTCCTGTGCGTAGATTACCGTCACCGAAAAGCTCAGCATAATGAAGAATCCGATGACAAGCAAAAGCAATATGACCGCCCATAACGGAGCGTACGGCAACAACAGGCAGAGCGGCAAAGGCACGACCAGAGACAAGACAATAACTTTCTTTCGTCCGATCCGATCTGCCGCTGGTCCGCCAAAAAACGTTCCGACTGCGCCCAGCGCTAAAAACAAGAAGATATAGAGCTGGCCATGCTGGATCGTCAATCCGTAGTTATCTATCAAATGAAAGATATAAAAACTCGTAATATTCGTCACGTAAAATGATCGGGCGAAAATAACGATCATTAAAAGAATTAATGCGATGGTAATTTGTTTTTTCGACAGATTCTCCATCGTGGACAAAATAGCCTTTTTTCTTTTGCCCAGACGTTCCTCATTTAACTGTTTCTTATACCAAACCGAAATACGGTACAACAGCGCAATTCCTGCCGCTGCCACCAAAACAAAAACTGCTGCTCCGATCTGTCCGAGCGGAACGAGAACAAATGCACTAATTAACGGGGCAAGCGCTTGGCCTGAGTTTCCGCCTACTTGAAAGATAGATTGCGAAAGTCCTCGTTTATTACCGGCAGATAAAAAAGAAACACGGGAACCTTCCGGATGAAATACCGCTGACCCAAAACCTAGAAATAGCACCGATACAATAATCAGCCAGTAACTAGGCGCTAGCGCAAGGCCTGCCATCCCGACTAACGAAAACGTCATACCAATCGGCAAAGCGAAAGGCTTCGGCTTGCGATCACTGAAATAACCGATGACCGGCTGTAGCAAAGAAGCCACGATATTCAGCGCAAATACAATGAAACCTAATTGCTTGAACGAAAACTGATGTTCTTTCTCAAGAATCGGCAACATGGCCGGGATCACCGCCTGCAACGTATCATTAAATAAATGACAGACACCGATTGCAATCATGATTGGAAATACAGGATTTGCAGCCGTTGCAGCCTGTGGAGAATTCTTCATTATCTGTTCACACCTTATCTAGTTGCCGTTTTATTCAGTAAATGTAGAGGGCATCACGACACCGACTACTTCTCCTTTGGCGCATAATTCCTCTCCCGCAAAGATTTTCACATCCACCTTCCACTTTTTCGGATGGATTTCCGTGACTTGCCCAACCGCCTTCAGCACTTGACCTTGAGGCGTCGGCTTGTTGTATGTAATTTGCAAGGAAGCCGTAACGAAACGAGGTGGAATTGCTCCGTCGCCGGGTTCGTGACCATTTTTACGATGCAACGCAAGCGAGCAAGAGCCCGTGCCATGACAGTCCAAGAACGACGCCAGAAATCCGCCATAGACAAATCCCGGGATCGCAGTATAGGTTTCTGACGGCAAAGTATACGTCACCGTTTCCTCACCTTCCCATCCAGTACGAAAATGATTACCTGCTTCATTTAATCGGCCACAGCCATAGCACCACGAAAAATCATCTGGATATTCATCTTGAATTGCATGGGTAATAAATTCTTTCACGACAGCTCCTCCTTCTAAATGAATTCTCTCTATTATACATTCCGAATATTGAAATATCGAGTGTAAATTAATATCGGTACAGCCGAGTCTATAATTCAGTGCGTATAGTAATAGAAGTATTCATATACTATGAAGAAACACAGAGTATGTAAAAGGAGTGAGTTTCAATGAAAATACGTGCTGTTTTACTGGCCTTATTAGTTTCAGCAGGTTTCTATGTGATGGTCCAGACAATCAAGGAAACTACTTTCCAGCCCACTGAATGGTTATATGCAGATCAGGATGGAACGCCCTATTCCTCTATCATCTTCCGACAACCCGGCTTACATGAACAACCGTCCGTCACATGGAAAGTAGATCAAGTGGATGAAGTCAATCGCCTGCTTCATTTTTTGCAAGCTTATGAGTTTGAACGGGTTGATCCGGATACTTTGCAATTATTTGACGATCAGCCTCTCTTCACTATCGACCTTCACGATGATTCAGGAAACCGTATGACAATCTTAATAGAAGAAGGGATTTTGATTCAAAACGATCAATTATACTACGAAGTCGTCAACGGACCTTTACAAGTTGACTGGTTGATGGAATTTATCATTTCCAATAAACCGTAATTTTGTACTCTCGCTAGTATCTGTACTATACTATTAAATAATTCGGAAATCGAATAATCGAAGCAAAGGAGCGATCCACATAGTGAAAAGCTTACCTAAACGTGAACAAGTTAAAGTAGAGGAAACATGGAACTTAAAAACTTTATTTGAAAATGACAGCGCTTATCAGCAGGCTCTACAAGAGGCTGAAGCAGATTCCACCACATTCGCAAAGCACTATCAGGGAACGATTAAAGACACAGCTTCAGCAATCAAGGCATTGGATGCATACCGCAGTTTGCAAGAGAAAATGACCAAGATTGGCAGTTATGCAGAGTTGTCTGCCAGCGTCGATTTGACAGATGATGAGGCACAAATGAGAGAAAGTCAATACGGATCGATCGCTGCTAAAATTGGCAGTCAAACTTCATTTGTCATGAGCGAACTATCGGAACTGCCTGAAGAAGTTTTACAGCAGGCAAGTGAGCAATCAGAAGATTATGCAGTGACATTCGAGAAGATCATACGCAAAAAGCCATATCAGCTGCACCCCGAAGTAGAGAAAACACTCGCTGCATTCTCTTCGACTTTCCAAGCGCCATATACTTTGTACAATACGACCAAGATGGCAGATATCAATTTTCCTAATTTCACTGTAAACGGAGTGGATTATCCACTTAGTTATGTTTCATTTGAAGGTGTTTGGGAATCCGAGCCGGATACTGCCAAAAGACGCGCCGCATTCCTGACTTTCTCGGGCAAGTTAAGAGAGTATCAGCATACAACAGCAAAAACGTATGACATGCATGTCCAAATGGAGAAAACTACAGCCGATTTACGTGGCTATAAATCCGTTATCGACTACTTGTTGATGGATCAGGACGTGGATCGTTCGATGTACAATCGACAGATCGATGTCATTATGGAAGAGTTGGCTCCGCATATGCGAAAATATGCGAAACTTCTTCAGAAAATCTATGGTTTGGAAGAGATGACATTTGCAGATCTCAAAATGCCAATCGACCCATTATACGAGCCTTCCATTACTGTTGAAGAATCAAAAACCTATATGAACGATGCACTCGCCGTCATGGGCGAAGACTATCTTGACATGGTAAACCGGGCTTTCTCGGAGCGCTGGATTGATTTTGCGCAAAACGAGGGGAAATCAACGGGTGCATTTTGTGCAAGCCCTTATCGCGGCGGTTCATTTATCCTGATCTCCTGGACGGGCAGCATGGAAGACGTCTTTGTGTTGGCACACGAACTCGGTCATGCGGGACACTTCTACCATGCCAACCAGGAGCAGAATTTATTTAACTACGAAGCATCCCTTTATTTCATCGAGGCACCTTCGACGATGAATGAAATGCTGATGGCCAACCATTTGCTTAAGAACTCAGAAGACCCGAAATTCAAACGATGGGTACTCTCTTCTATTGTTTCTCGGACATACTACCACAACTTCGTCACCCATTTATTGGAGGCGGCATTCCAGCGTAAAGTGTATGAACGGGTAGATGCTGGCGGCAATGTCAATGCAACCATATTGAATGAGTTAAAACGCGGTGTATTGGAAGAATTCTGGGGTGATACTGTCACGTTGAATGAAGGAGCCGAACTAACATGGATGCGCCAGCCTCATTATTATATGGGCTTATATCCTTACACATATAGTGCGGGGTTGACAGTCTCCACTGAAATGGCACAGCGCGTTCTAAAAGAAGGCGACCCAGCTGTCAAGGATTGGCTGAATGTCCTACGTGCAGGCGGATCCAAAAATCCAGCCGAACTTGCGAACATGGCAGGCATTGACATCACGACAGACAAACCGTTACGCGACACGATTACTTACATCGGCGACTTAATCGAACAGATAGAGAAGCTGACAGAAGAAATTGAAGCTCAATAAAACGAACGTAAAAAAGCATCGGCTGTTCAGGATTCCCCTGCACAGCTGATGCTTTTCATCTTTCAGTCCATCAATTCACTTAAGATTTCATACGAACGGAGTCGGTCCTCGTGATAGAATATACCGGAACTAATGATGAGTTCATCCGCTTTTGTCATTTCCGCAAATTCTTCAAGCTGACGGCGTACGGTTTCAGGTCCGCCTATAATGACGGACGGCGCATCCGCTTGCTGAGTGACCGCAGCCTGTTCATACGGTGACCATGTTGCATTGATGTCCTCAATCGGCGGTCTAAATTGTTTCGAGATACCTTGGCGAATATCCAAAAATTGCTGTTGCATCGAGGTCGCCAAGTACTGTGCTTTTTCATCTGTATCTGCCGCAATCAAGTTAACCCCTAACATTGCATGTGGCTTTTGAAGGTCTTTAGAAGGGCGGAAATTTTGATGATACAACTGTAATGCCTGCATCATATACGCCGGCGCAAAATGGCTAGCAAAAGAAAACGGCAATCCAAGTTGAGCTGCCAACTGTGCGCTGAAACCGCTTGAACCAAGCAACCAGATCGGAATGTCCTGCCCTGCTCCAGGAAATGCTCGAACTCGGGCAGTTGAGTCAGATGAGAAATAAGACCGCAATTCCTCCAATTGTTGAGGGAACTCTTCCCCACTGCTGTGCAATGTTCGACGAAGTGCATAAGCCGTCGCTTGGTCACTGCCCGGCGCACGCCCGAGGCCCAGATCGATTCGACCCGGATACATCGCATCGAGCGTTCCGAACTGCTCGGCAATAACAAGCGGCGCATGGTTAGGCAGCATAATACCACCCGAACCTACTCGAATCGTCTTCGTTTCCCCGGCAACATGTCCAATAATGACTGACGTTGCTGAACTCGCGACACCCGGCATATTATGGTGCTCTGCCAGCCAATAGCGGTTAAACCCCCAATCTTCCGCATGTTTGGCAAGGTCGACACTGTTCTTGAAAGACTGTCCCGCGTCGCTGCCTTCATTAATCATTGCTAAATCCAATATAGACAATGGTATTCCTTTGTATCTTTTAGCTTTTTCACTGATCACATCATTCACTCCTTATAACTACAGCCATTTTTCTTAACCCACTCAAAAATAGCATGAATTATTTTTTCTAATTCTTTACCTTTACCCGTTAGCTCATATTCAACTTTCCTGGCTGCTGGATCTGATTTCTTTTTAACGACCAATTTATGAGCTTCCAATTCACGCAACCGCTCGGTTAAAAGACGATCCGAAATCCCTTCGATTTCAGACACCAGCTCGTGATATCGTTTTGGTCCGTCCAATAACTGATAGATAATAATTCCCATCCATCGTTTGCCGATAAATTCGATCGTTCCATGGAAACTATCACATGTTTGTTGCCCTTTAGGGTTTACCGATTGAACGAACTCTTCATTAATCATGATTCGCACTACCCCAATCGTTTAGTACTATATTCGAGGTCTTCAGAAGCAACCAAATTAAGCTTACTAATAGTAACCTTAACAATTTTTTACCGATAAGTAAAACCATACGAACTCAATGAACATTCGAAAAAACCATCTTCCGCACTTCATTTACGGAAGATGGTGACTCACCCATTCTCATATTTACAGCTGTTCCACTGTCACACGACAGCTTGTTTCATCATATTTGCCATAAGCTGCATGGTATGTAGGTCCTACTCCTTGCTTAAATGTTAACGAATGACGAATAGCTGCCGTAATGAATTTTTTTGCCTCAATCACAGCTTCAGGTACAGTTTGCCCTTTTGCAAGTCCTGCCGTTATCGCTGCCGAATAACTACAGCCCGCTCCATTTGTATGAATCGTATCGATGCGCGGTGCCTCAATTAAATAAAATTGTTTTCCGTCGCATAATACGTCTACTGCCGGACCAGTTAATCGGCCGCCTTTTACGAGCACAAATTTCGGACCTAAATCAATTAGACGACGTGCTGCTTCCTTCAGATCCACAACTGAGTTTAGTTCCATTCCATTCAGTAAATATGTTGCTTCCGGCATATTCGGTGTGATAATCGTAGCGAGCGGCAGCAGTTCGTTTTTCATTACTTCCATGGCATCTTCTTTCAATAAAGCAGAGCCCATTTTACCGATCATGACCGGATCCACTACAATATTATCTGCCTCCGACTGTCGGATCCACTGTGCTACGTTGACAATAATATCTTTAGTGAACAGCATACCCGTCTTTAACGCATCGACTCCTATATCCTCTTCAATCGTCACCAATTGCGCTTCAATCGCTTCCCAAGATTGCGGGAATACTCCTGTTCCGGTTCTTGGATTCTTCGCAACAATCGCTGTAACTGCTGTCATGCCGAATACATCGAACTCTTGGAAAGTTTTTAAATCTGCCTGGATGCCTGCTCCACCCCGAGCTGCAGATCCAGCAATGGTTAGTGCTCGTTTTATGTTCATTGTGACATCTCCTTAGTAATGGATAACTGCGCTATTGTAACGAAACATATGACGTTATTTAAAGTGTCAATTTCCATCATTCCAACAAGTTCAATTGGCTCAAGCGCCTGCCGTTATGGAAAACAGGTACTCCTACCATTCCCGACGAAACGGTATATGCCAGAGTACCTGTCATGTATTATATTTTGAACTGTTGAATCATCTCTTGCAAATCAATTGCCTTATTGCTGAGATCGTTAGCCACTGCATTAATTTCTTGAACAGTTGCCATCTGTTCTTCCATCGCTGCAGATGTTTGTCCTGTTTGTTCCGAAGCTACCTCTGCCAGTGAAGCGATATCTGTGACAGACGCAGATACTTCTTCCGCACTTGCCGAAATCTCTTCAGTCGCAACAGATATTTCTTCAATTTCGTCATTCATTTTTTGAACCGCTTCTACGATTGTCATGAAAGAATGTGCAGCGTCCTCAATCACTTCTACACCTTGAGTCGCATTGGATAAGCTATCTTGTACCGACACTTCAACATTTCTCGTATCATGCTGAATAGCAGAGGTTAAGCTGGCAATCTGACTTGCCGATGCTTTCGATTCTTCCGCTAATTTTCGAACTTCATCCGCAACGACTGCGAATCCTTTGCCGTGCTCACCTGCACGCGCGGCTTCGATTGCTGCGTTAAGCGCCAGCAAATTGGTTTGTTCTGTGATATTCGTAATGACATTTGTAAATTTCTCTATTTCAGCGGATTGCTGGCTTAATCGTTTGATCATCTCATTCGTTTCTGAAGATGAAGTATGAATAAGCGCCATCTGTTCTTTGGCAAACTGCATCGTTCTTTCACTTTCCATACCCAGCTTCATGGCATTTTCTGCACGGTCATGCAAGCTGACTGTTGACTCTGCAATCCGTTGTACCCCTGTAGCCGTTTCTTCCATAGTTTTTGAACTCTCTCGAGCAGAGACAGCAGATCCCTGTGCGCCGTTTGAAATGCTTTCCACGGCCTTTGAGATGTCTTCAGAGGAATCCGCCACTTCATTTGTACTCGCTGAAAGTTCTTCGGCAGACGCTGTCAAATGAAGTGCATTGTCATGGACATCACCAATTACTTTGCGGAGATTATGCTTCATTTGATTGAATGAGTCCGCCAATTCGCGAAGTTCATCCTTGGAATTGAGTTCTACATCTTCACGAGTCAAATCTCCAGAAGCGATGATTGCTGACTCTGCAGTTACTCGCCGCAAAGGACGGGTGATAATTCGGGTGATATAGATGGAAATAACTAGCGCCAATATCAAGGCAATTATGCCCGCAAAAATCAATCCCCATTTTGCAGAGTTAGCAGCTTGTTCGACTTCACTCATCTGGGTTTCAAGATTTTCATATTGCACCGCAATCATTCCATCCATTGATTCACGTATTTGAGTATCGAGCGGGCGCATTGTCTCTTCTAATACAATGCCTGCCTGGCTCGTTTGGCCCGCCTTCTTCAAATCAATCACACGGGATGCAGCTTCCGAAAAGTCCTCTGACATTACCTTGATGCCATTAATAAAGTCTTTGGTCTCTTGAGAATTCCCACTCTCCACCATATTTTGCAATATACCTATACCTTGTCGTGCTTTTTCTTCATATTCGATAAACTTCTCTACATCCTCAGACTTTCCTCGCAGAATAAACGAACGGATGTATGATCCTGACAATGCGAGTTCAGTTTTTACGGCTTGTGCTTGCATCGTCAATGCGACACTGCCCTGCATCATCTCATCATAACTACTTTCAATTTCATTCAACTCATAATGATTCCAAGCCGAGGATAATAAAATCACTACTAAGATTGCCCCGAAACCCGTATATAGCTTTTTTCCGATTGACATTTTTGATTTCCCCCATCTACATGTTCATGCTAAAGATCATTCAATCTCTGCATAAAACTTTCCTTGCCCTTTGAATACTTTATGCATAGCCACCTACTTTATCGTCAACTTTTCTTTATTTATAACAACTATGACTAATGTTCATTTTTTCAAAAAAGAAAGACAAAGGGAATGTCCACCCTTTGTCTATTCGTTCAGATGATTAAAACCCTATGGAACTATTTCCACCTAATACTAGATCATATAAGAAATATCCGAAGCTGAAGTTGGATATGCAAACGGCATGTCTTTTAATTCCTGAAGAGAGAGTTTAAACCGGATAGCCAAAGCGAAAAGGTTTATAAGCTCATCTGCTTCTTCGCTAAGTAAATGAGCTCCCAGTACCACGCCTTCTTCCTGATCTGTAATCACTTTAAAAGCTGCGGCCGATTCGTTCGTCCTTTTATACGTGAACCAGTCAGTCGTGTTTTGATACTCCACGTGGAAGTCCAGTCCCGATTTTTTCGCCTGTTGTTCACTCATCCCTACCGATGCCAGCTTGGGGACTGTAAAAACGACTGATGGAATGACAGGATATTTTGCTTTCTCATAGTTCCCCTCCAATAAATTGGCCGCTACCAAGAGCGATTCGGCCTTAGCGATAGGCGTTAAGGGCGGCCCATCCGTTGAAGCTGCATCTCCCGCTGCGTAGACGTAAGGATTGCTGACACTCTGCATGTATTCATTCACACGTACCCCTTTCTTGTCGCGCTCCACATTCCCTCGGTCCAACTCCATATCGAGCGCCGCCGTCCGTCCTGCCCCATGCACAACCAAGTCGGTTTCCCACTCTAGTTCTTTCTCGTTTTGCTTTCCCTTTACAACAAATGAATCTCCACGCTTCTCAATCGCATCCACACTTACTTCCAAATGAACCTGAATACCAACTTCTTTTGATCGTTCCATCAGTAAATCAACTAAATCTGGATCAAAATGCTTCAGGACACGTTCACTCCTATGCACAATATGAACTTCCGAACCTGCTCTGGCTGCAATATGCGCAAACTCAAATGAAATAAACCCGCCCCCGACAAAAACGATGCGTTTTGGGAGTTCCTCCAATTCCAAAAATTCATCACTTGCCCTCAAATATTCTTCTCCCCCAATTCCCATCTCTATAGGTTCTGCTCCAGTCGCAATTAGGATATACTTCCCTTTCAAGAGCTCTGAACCGACTTTCAGTTCATTCTCACTATAAAAAATTGCTTTCCCATGATACGAACCCACACCCAACTTCTTAAATTTTTCTTCCGTATCTTGGGGAATTGTTGCCGTGAATGTGCGTTTGAATTCCATCAGATTTCGCCAATCAAACCGAGCCGCCGTCCGCACCCCTTTGCCATACATCCGCTCATTCCAATCGGTCAGCTCAGCAATTCCTACCAACACCTTCTTCGGGTCACAGCCGCGCTGAGAACATGTACCGCCAAATGGGCGGTCATCGATAATTGCCACACTCCAACCGGCTTCCTTACATTTACTAGCTGCAATTGATCCGCCAGTTCCCGTTCCAATTACAAGCAAATCATACTCCTTCACCATATCCAATCTCCTCCTTTAGCCACTACCTATTTAAAAATTTGCTTTCCTAATCTAGGAGCACGCAAATCGCTTATTATGTAATGAAATACCCTGAATTCAAATTGTCACACTTCTAATACTTTACAGTTCATTTATCAAAAGCATAGTTCCCTATGTTTAGGAAATACTTATTAGTAAAACCATTTACGTAACAAAAAGGAGTTGAAAACAGTGAAGAACTTAAGCATACTTTCTCTTCTCATATGTATCGGAATCTTGTGCTGGGGTGTTTCCACGAAGTATTTAGGCATCGATTCACGTCCAAATAGTAAGGCTTCTGCTTCGAAGCTCAACCAAGATGAGCTTTATAAGGAATTGGAAGCATTCAGTAAAGAACATAAGATACCTGCAGTTGATGCAAAAGTAGATCGAGTTTGGAAAGCAATCCCTGGATACAATGGTCTCGAAGTGAATATAAAAGCCAGCTACAAAAAAATGAAAGTCAGTGGCGAATTGAACCCCTCGGAAGTCATCTACCAAGAAATTTCTCCAAGCGTTCATTTGGAAGACTTGAATCCTCCACAACCCATATTCAGAGGTAATCCTGAAAAGCCAATGGTAACTTTTTTAATTAATGTTGCCTGGGGCAATGAATATATTCCAGACATTTTGGACGTGTTGAAAAAACATCAAACAAAGGTATCTTTTTTCTTTGATGGCAGCTGGGTAAGCAAAAACCCGGATATGGCGAAATTAATATTCGAGGAAGGCCATGAAATCGGAAACCATGCATACAGTCATCCAGATTTGCAGCAGAAATCCAAAACGGAAACGGTCGAAGAATTAAGGAAAACGAATGATATCATTTCAAAAACATTGGGAATTGATCCGCCAAAGTGGTTTGGACCGCCAAGCGGAAGTTTCAATCAGCAAACTGTCGAGGTCGCCGATCAGCTTGGAATGCATACAGTTTTATGGACAGTCGACACGGTGGATTGGAAAAAACCAGCGACGACAGTGATGGTGAACAGAGTAGTATCTCAGGTCGAAAACGGCTCCATGGTATTGATGCACCCTACATCGCCTGTTGCAGAAGGTTTAGAAGATATGATTATGCAGATTAAAGAACAAGGATATAGGCTCGGCACTGTCAGTGAGCTGATGAGTGAAAAACGCTTGAATGGTACGGTTAGGGATATTGAGAAGACAGTAAATTGAAGTCAATCATAGTTTAACGCAATTTCCTCTGTTGAGAAGCATACAGTAAAAAGATATGGTCAATAGTATAATTGAAAGGTTGATTTAACTGATTTCAAATCACGATCAGTACGCTGCAAATGTTAATAAAAGTACATTCTTCAAGAAAGACGAACAAAACTTCATTAATATTCTTAGCATTCAGCAATTGAATACACTAAACGATATTTCGATGCTCGATATCTTCCTAAGCAAAAATAGTATTATCGAGCCACATTATCATCCCAATGCATCGGAACTGACATATTGCGTATCCGGTTCCGTCACCATTTCATTAATGAATCCTAACACGAAAAAATTTCAACATTATCAGATCACCCCAGGACAGGTGGTCAATATTCCTCAAGGTTGGTGGCATTATCAAATCGCAAATACTGATGATACCCACTTACAAGGAATCTTTAATACCGATACACCCGAAGTGATTTTAGGTTCAGACATTCTAACAGCAACGCCAGCTGACGTTTTCGCCTATACGTATGGTCTGGATGAAAATCAATGGATAGCGGCGACTGCCAATATCCAGCCTTCGATTTTGATTGGTCCTCCAATGGATGAATAAAAGCAAAAAAGCGACAGCTGCTAAAAACTGTCGCTTTTTTCCTACTTAACATCGATTAATCGAATATTCAATCGTCAGGAATGGCAGCGCAAAAATCCTCATAGTATGCGTTGCTTTTAAATACCCATTCCCCACATCTTGAATTAAAAAGTCTTCTTGCAAAGGCAACTTGAATAACCCCTCACTGCCTATCGATACATACACACCTGCATCTGAAGATGGTTCGGACCGATTGCTCGTCAACCGCAAGTCTTCTCCTGCTGAACACAACTCCAGTATGCCCGTCATTGTTGTAAAAGGCAAAGGCAGCGCGATATTCATATACATCCGACCATTCGTTTGATGTTGCGAATAAAGAGCCGTGAATATTGTTTCATTGCCGACTTTCCGTTCCCACGCACGAACATTTTCTCTTCCATCCAACCCGTCATACAGAGTATAAATACTTCCAGTCATCTCAACTTCTTTATTGCTAAAAGGCAAATTTATTTGCTGTGTTCGCTTACTGATGAATGAATACAGAAATGCAAATGGCTTGAACCAAGCATGCCAATTGACGGAAGCTCTGAGTCTGTAATCCGTTGTATTTTCATAAAAGTCAATAATATGTGCAGAGAGATTCACTGACTCTAATTTATAAACGCTTAAATCATCAGAAAGACCGCGGTATCTCCCGACATCCCCGATTTTCTCTGCAAACTGCCTTCCACGGATCTGACTAATGGGAAAAGAATGCGGTTTGAAACGCGATGGCGGAATAGCTAAAGACCATCCGACAATACCTAGTAAAGCAAAGAAGACGCAGTTCAAAACACCATGAAAACGAAGCATAAAGTCGATCGTGACAGAAAACAGCCCAAATCCATTGCTAAGTACATAGAGCACGGAAAATGAAATCGTCACAGCGAGTGCAGTAAATGAAATCCGAATTAGCCATTTTTGCAGTGAATTCGAAAAAGGTAACTTCCAGGCAATCAAAATGATTCCAGCCAAGCCATAAACATATAAAAGAACCGAACCGACTTCAATCCATCGCGAAAACGTAATGCCGATCGCCACAACCATCGGTGCAACGAGTAATGCAGCAGTAGAGCTTCTATACAAACGCGAAGTATGAAGACGCCCTATCAATCCTGAAAAAACCGGTAAAAGGAACGCCGAGTAATGGAAATGAATAGCCGTCAACCAAGTCAGCAACGGACTGAAACCTAAATCAATTTCGGCAATAAAAGCAAAATACCAAACTCCACCCATCGCCAAGTAAATCAATCCTATATCGATCGCAAACTCTTCCAGGTTCGTAAACCCTCGATGAAGAAATCGGAATATTCCATAAAGAGCTATGTAAAGCGTAAACCAAAGGTAGATCGCCGCCAACAAAATATCCCAGTCAGACGAAGTAATTTGTTCAATTACAACCGCCGCATAAGCCGGTACCGCAAAATACGGATAGACTCGGAAAAACCAATCGCGTTCCTTACATAGAAGCCACAGCATAATCGGAATATAGACAAGTTGTGCAACGGACAGCAAGATATAGGGCCAAGGATTTACATTAAAAACAGCAGTGAAAAAGAATAGTAGCACATGAACCAAAATGAAATTAGGCATCGACTGTAAACTCTCCTTCATATGAGAACACATTTCCTATTAAAGGGTTCTTTACAACAACAGAAATTCGAAAGACTTCAGATTGATCATCATATGTTTCCACAATTGTCGCCAACCCCTGAAAAAATCGAGGCAATGGGATTTCTTTTTTGCCAAGCACCAGCCGCTGATCCATTGAATTGATCTCCAATGCGCCTTCATCCGAGACAGTGAATTGCAAGTCCGAGTAAAGTAAATGCGGCTCTCCCAAATAATCTTTCACAACCATTCGTTTTTCATCTAAACTCATCAACGCATTGAAATAGCGCGTTTTCTTCGGAAAGAAAAACTTGCGTTCCCAATGTATTTGCTGTTCTCCTTCTGAATTGACAAAGGATGAATTAATGATTGTGAAAGGGATATCTTGTCCTCGTTCGGGAAAAAGCAGTTTCCATCTCACGCCTAATTTAAAGAGTGGATAAAGCCATTTGGGTCCACCTTGTATAGAGTTCATTCTTCCTGAAGCTCTAAAGACAGAACCTTTTCCAAAATCATATCTTTTTTGAAGCTCAGGATGAAGACGTAAAAAATCTGCCTGTAAAACCTTTTGATATATGGTCATCCTTATCACCTCATTTCTTCCTTTTACAAGATGCAGCAGTCGGAATATCTTTGCTCATCAGCAACCCAATCCCAGTCAACATCATCAAGGACAGATTGAAAGTTACCGGATTAAACGGTTGGATCGCAGTTTCAGGAGAAGCGATCAGGGCGGCAATTGTTAGAAGAGGAAAAAAGACAATCTGCACTACAAAAAGATGCCGCTTCTTTTTATAAATCAACCAAAATAAACCAACTAAAACTTCCGCTATCCCGACAGCGATTACTGCGTAAGTCGCCTGCGCATCTGATAGAGACAAGCTGCTTGCGATCATGGATTTTTCCTGCGGATGCATCGCGACTAGTTTAGGCATCACCCCTTGATAAACCCATAGGAAAGCAAAGAATACAGTCAGGAGTTGCGTTGTAAAAAAACGTCTGTATTGTGATGCCGGCGCTTCACCTTTTTCCAACCATCTCTTTAACACATCAAAACTCAAAGCCGTTGCATACCCCATTAGCGATCTGAAAAACAAATCAAAGAAGCGACCGATTTCCCCGAAATTCGCAGTATAATCATACTGCGTTAAAAACCTAGTCCCATTCTCTATCGGCTCGTACTTCCAATAACCTCGTCCTTCCCGTATAGGCGATACTTTCTGATCCGTTCCGAAATGAAGTGCCGAGCTTCGTGACCCGTTCTTTAATTGCTGCGAACCACTGCTTTTCCCCCAACCTTCCACCGTCAAAAACGGACCTGCCTTTCGTGTGTAGGTGAAAAATTGAGGCTCTTCTTCATTTTTAGGAAGATAGCTAATCGAAGAAAAACGCAAATCCCATTGCGCATGCAAGTCAGGCTCTTGAGATGCATCCCATACTCGCTGAATAGGGACTTGAATCGGTATTTCTACGTAAATAGGTTTTGTCTTCATTTTAAACACCTCTAGAATGTCTGGAATGATTTACTAACTATATTCATATTAGTTTAGCATAGTTTAGTGCATGACAATAAAGGGCCCCTAGCCAATTTGGTCGAGGCCCTGCGTCAAATGTATATCCCTACTAACTACTCATTCATTTCTTCCTGATGAGATTATGATTCACAACCCAGCCCAACATCTTTTGTTCCATCCTTCTCATTAACTCTCTAAACCCTGTTGCCAGTGCATTGATTTTACTTTCATGTGTACGCACAATTTCATGAAGGTCTTCAGTTTCCTCCTGTAATGCCGTAAACTTCTGATCAATTCCATGTAAATGAAGTTTCTGTTGGCTAACTTCATTTCCGACTTCTTGCATAAGTTTTCCATTTTGGTCCACACGTCTTTTCACATCTTGTAGTATGGCTAGTTCATTCCCCAATTCCTTGAACTGCTGACGTTGATATTCTTCCCTTTGATTTTGCATTACAGCTGCTTCTGCCAATTGATTTTCAACATCATGAATTTTCATTTGTTGGTCATGAGCGGTGGCTCCCAACCTTTGGACTTCTTGATTTATTCGCAGTTTTTCGTTCAACAGCAATTGATCTCGATCGTCTTGTTTTTCAACCAAACTCTCTACATGCTTCAGCATTTTTTTCTGCTTATGAAGCATACTGGTGCGCTGATTTTGTAACTGTTTTCTTAGATCTCGATTTTGTTCTTTCATTATTTCGATTTTCTTTTCAAGTGCTTGTGTTTTCACTTGATTTTCCGCTATTCCTTCCTGCAGTTGCTGAGTCTCCTCACAATAAAGACTACGGGAGACCAATTGTTGATTCTCCGGTGGGGGAGGAAAAATCATATGGTAAACCTCCTCTAATTATCAATGCTCTATATTCGTACACTATGCATGTGTAACTTGAAGGGTGTTATTTTACTTCCTAATAGATACATATCCTTCTTCACCGCCAAAATATTTAACTACAGTTATGCCCTCTATATTAAGCATTACCGTCTAGAAAGCGCTAAATAAAATGGCCGCATATCGATTAAACAATCGACATGCGGCCGTTTTCAGTGAAACTAGAAAGTGATTCTCATCTTCCCTTTACAATAGATAACAACCCCAAAACTCCGCCTACTACAACTGTCAAAGCAGTAAGTCTTTTTACATCCAGTGTAGATTGAAACTTCACCTGATCCGGTGTGATGATGTATACCCCCACCGGTTTTACTTTAAAAGAGCCTCCACCACCTTCTCCACCGTTTCCGTCCCCACCGCCACCAACTGCATACTTGATTTTTGCTACAGGAACCACTTTTTGCAAGCCCAGTTCAATAGGTTCTCCATAGACTAAGGATACATCTCTTTGATTAGCAAACTTCTTGAAAATGGTCTTAACAGGTGTTTCAATATACCCTTTTGGCAAGGCATTCGTGTTTACTTGTTCAGCTCCACTACTCATGGTCATTCCTCCCTTATCCTACTCTTTCGCTCTGCATCTAAATTTCCCTTTTATCTATATGAAGCAATCTCTCTAGACAGTCATTCAAAACTCACAATTGTCTCCAATAAATTCTGCGCTGACGATACTTCAGTAACTTCAACGACCACTCTTCCTTTTGTCCAAATGGCATAATGACTGTCTCCTGTAGCATCCAAGCGAATTAGCCCATACATTTTTGGTATCGGCAATGTATGTTCTTCTAAGTACTTAACACTTTGTTTAGCTAAATCAACTCCTTGTTCAGGCTGCTGAATCGAAGTATGCGTAGCCAACGCCCATCTGCCTTCATTCCAACTCGTCCATAAATTGCCGACACCTGCATCTTGATAGCCTGTGATTTCAAATCCCAGGTCTACTTTCTGACCCCCTACTTTAGAATAGTCTTCAAACTCAATGGTCTCATCGGCTTCTTTTTCAGATGAATAGATTTCGACTTTGAGGTTTGCTATTTTCTTGATATCTGGACGTTCTTCTTTTAGTATTTCATTATTAATAGGAATCAGATCTTTGGTTGAATAAAAGTCGATGAAATATTCGTTCTGTCGGGATTCTGTTTTCGCCGTAAGATGCTGTCCTTTTTCCAGAGGCAGATGATTTGGCAATATTTTCTCCACATTTGTTTGCAATTCATCTGCAATTGCGCTCAGTACTTCTTGTTGCGTCAAAGGTTCCGCTTTTCTATCTTCTATTTTATCTCCAGTCGTTTTATCATCAGGTTTTGTCTTCACTTCTCCCTGATCTGCTGAAGTTTCTGCATCAATTTGAGACTCTTTGACTGGTTCATGATCCGCAGAACATGCACTCAATACTACTAGCAGAAAAATCAATAGGCTACCGTAAACTCGCTTTTTCATTCGCTTCATTCCTTTCAATTAATCTACTATATCATTTCCCTCTTACAACATGCGGTAAGCATAAAAAAGACATCATGCATTCGCATGATGCCCTTTCTTTCATAACATCTGATAGCCCCACATCATCGCAAATAATGTGCCGAAGATGGTGACCAGTCCTACAAATAATGCGTAGCCAATATTGGTCAACAGTGCAGTTTTGTTTTCATTCTCCCCGACATGCATGAAAAGAAACAACTGTAAGCACGCTTGAATGATAGCTGTCACTCCCAATATGGTCATACCCATGCCAAACGATAGATCAAACTTAATGACGACGAGTGCGATAAGTGAAAGGAGCAATGAAGAAACAAAACCGATCACATGCGGTACCGGAAACAGTTCTTTCAACTTACATCATCCCTTTCATATAGACAAAACTGAAAATAAAGATCCAGACAACGTCTAGGAAGTGCCAATACAAGGAGAAAATAAAGGATTTATTTGCCGTCTCCGGTGTAAAACCACGTTTTTTCACTTGCAACAAAATCGCACCGCCCCACAGCAAGCCGAATGTCACGTGAGCTCCATGGGTTCCAAGCAATGTAAAGAGCGCGGAAAGGAATGCACTCGTTTGCATTGTCGCACCTTCATGTACATACGTGAAAAACTCCATAATTTCCACGCCCAAGAATCCGAGGCCCAGAAATAACGTAATACCAAAGAAGGTCATCATCGCTTTTTTATTGCCTAATCTCATGGCGTGAATGCCAAGACCGATGGTGAAACTGCTCGACAGCAATACAATTGTTTCGATCATCACAGGCGTGAGTTCAAAAATATGACTGCCGCCCGGTCCATTCCCTATATTATTTTGCAATGTAAAATAGACAGCAAAAAGAGTCGAGAACAATACGATTTCCGCGCCAAGAAACACCCAAAATCCAAGTATTTTCAGCTTATTTTCCTCTGTACTATATTCCAATGGCAACGAGTGATCTATTTTCATTTTTTCTCACCTCTCAATGCATTTTCTGTCCGTTCAATTTCTTCGACAGTAACATAATGTCCATGATCTTGTTCAAATGTTCGATATGCCATCGTACCTAAGATAAACATTCCGGCAATAATCGCAGGAAGCCACCAGCTGAAGACCATGAAGAAACCGAAGAAGAAAAATGCCACGCCCATGATGAACGGCTGACCGTTGTTGTTCGGCATATGAATCGGTTCATAATCCCCTTCTTCAGTCAACGATTTGCCTTCTTTTTTCGCAAACCAGAAAGCATCCAATTTATCGACAACCGGTGTCTTCGCAAAGTTATACTCTGGAACAGGACTTGGTGTACTCCACTCCAATGAGCGCGCATCCCAAGGGTCTCCCGTTACTTCACGCGGCTGATAACGTGTACTCCAATAAATATTGTAGACTAGCAGGATGAAACCGATCGTCAAGCCCACAGCGCCAACCATGGAGAGCATATTTAACGGGCCGTATCCTGTGCTTTCAGAATAGGTATACATTCTACGCGTCATACCATTCAATCCCAGGATAAAGAGTGGGAAGAATGTAATGTTGAATGAAATCGCGATAAACCAGAACGCCCATTTCCCCAGTCTTTCATTCAATTTAAAACCGAACACTTTCGGGAACCAATAATGGAAGCCGGCGATGACGCCAAATACAGTACCCGGAATCAATACGTAGTGGAAGTGCGCAACCAAGAACATTGTATTGTGATATTGATAGTCGGCACTCGCCATCGCTAACATGACGCCTGTTACCCCTCCGATTGTAAAAATCGGAATGAACGCGAGTGCATAGAGCATCGGGGTCGTAAAACTTATTTTCCCTCGCCGCAAAGTAAAGAGCCAGTTAAATATTTTCACACCAGTCGGTACTGAAATGGCCATTGTTGTAATGGAGAAAACACTGTTGACCATGACACCATGCCCCATTGTATAGAAATGGTGGACCCATACTAGGAATGACAGCAAGGAAATGACGACCATACTATAGACCATTGATTTATAGCCATACAAGTTTTTCCGGGCAAACGTAGCAATGATCTCGCTGTAAATACCGAATGCCGGCAAGATAACAATGTATACTTCCGGATGACCCCATACCCAGAACAAGTTCGCCCAGAGCATGTCCATTCCGCCGTTTTGCATCGCAAAGAACTGCGTGCCGAATTGGCGGTCGAGCATCATTAACGCAAGTGCTACTGTCAATACAGGGAAAGCGAAAATAATAATGACACTTGTTATCAAAATGGACCATGTAAACATCGGCATTTTCATTAATTTCATACCAGGTGCCCGCATTTTAAGTATCGTCACGAGGAAATTGATCCCCGTCATAAGCGTCCCGATTCCTGCAATCTGCAATGCAAGGGAGTAGTAGTTATTTCCGACAGTCGGGCTGAACTCCAAACTGGCAAGCGGGAAATATGCAGACCAACCTGCATCAGGCGATCCTCCGATGACAAAGGAAATATTCAACAGCATCGCTCCGAAGAAAAAGAGCCAGAAGCTGACTGCGTTTAAACGCGGGAATGCTACGTCCCGTGCTCCAATTTGAAGCGGAACGACCACATTCATTAAACCAATAATGAAAGGCATTGCCATGAAGAGAATCATGATAATCCCGTGAGTTGTGAAAATTTCATTGTAATGCTGTCCGTCAAGCAAACCATTATTTGGTACAGCCGTTTGCGCTCTCATTAAAAGTGCATCGACTCCTCCGCGGAACAACATGAGTAAAGCGGCAATAATATACATGACACCAATCTTTTTATGGTCAACCGTGGTCAGCCATTCACGCCAAAGATATCCCCACTTTTTAAAATATGTAAGACCAGCCGGAATCGCGATGGAGACAAGCACAATACTGACCATCGCCGCGTAAATCATCGGTTCACCGGTGACAAAAAATTCATCCCATTTCATAGATGTAAACTCCTTTCGAGGTTTGGGTTGAAACTAGTTATTCTGATGTTCACCGTGTATAGTTGAATCATTTTCATGCATCGTTCCCATGTCCATGTCCGCATTTTTCTCGTGTTGATGGCCTGCATGCTCACCTTCAGGGGCCGGAATGAATCCTAAATGCGTAGACCTATAAGTTTTACGGCCCAAAATACCAGGCTCAAGCAAGTGATTGAACTCTGCTTCTGTTAACATAGGCGCTGTTTCTTTCACATCCTGCACCCATTCGTCATACTGTTTTGCAGTCAGGACTTGTGCTTCAAACTCCATATGTGCAAAGTCTTTCCCGCTAAAGTTGGAGTTTTTTCCTATATACGATCCTGGCGTATCAGCAGCCAAATGAATCGTCGTCACCATATCACTCATTGCATATTTTTGGCCTGCCAACTGAGGAATCCAAAAGCTTGTGATCGGACCGTATGAATAAAGTTTGAATTCAATCGGACGATCTTCGGGAATATTAACGTAATTCACTGTTTCAATGCCTTCTTCAGGATAACTGAAATGCCATTTCCAGTTGGATGAAGAGGCATAGACAATGAGTGGTTTTTCATTTGCATATGCTTTTGGTGTATTTTCCACGTCTACCGTAGAGCGTACAGTGACGACAGATAAAATCACTACTATGATGATCGGAATGGAGATCCACGTTATTTCCAACCATTTGCTTCCTTCTTCATGCGGCGGCTCATAATCAGCAGCCAATTTAGACGATCGATACTTCACTAACATAAAAGCAAAGAGAACATACACAACGAATAAAATTCCCGCCATCATTAGGATAGAAAAGAGAATTGTATCCGATATCGTTTGAGCCTGTGGACCTTTTGGGTCGAATATAAGCAACGGGTTATCACAACCGGATAAAATCATGAGTAGAAAACTCGAAATTAATAACCACTTTTTCTTCAATGGGGCTCCCCTCTTCCTTCTGTATTTAAAGCGCTCATATTCCATTAACTATATTTAAATATCAATAAAAGCTAATATTTATTACATTTAAAGTAAAATAGCACTTTTGTGAAATCTATATTATGCCTTTCATAAATGAAAAACAATAGATAACAATCGTTGTCACAAAAGGTTCTTATATATATTTTTATATATTTGCAACTCATTAAAATGTTAGAAGTTAATACAAATTAAAGGAAAATTGGATTGTGAAATTATTGTGAAAAACTATATATTATAAACCGTTTCACTTGACTATTTTACATAAAAAGTATTTTCCACTGCGAAAATGCAATACAAAAACCTCATGGAAAAGAGCCAATTACCTTGTGATTGGCTCTTTTCCATGAGGGGAACCCTGTACCTATTCTCAACCTATCTTGCATATAATAGAACAAACTTAACAGAAATGACGAAAAATCAACATGTTTATTATAAAGAATAGTTATGAAGTGAATGGTAGCACATATCTAAATTCTCCAAGATTGAAAGGAGGTGAATAAACATGGGAGCGAAATGGATTAAAGCGGCTGTTATTTATTTTTTAATCGGAGTAGGTTTTGGACTTTATATGCACGCGACAATCGAACTTCAGTGGGGGGCAACACACGCACATATAAATGTTGTTGGGTGGTTGACGACTGCTGCAATCGGTATTATTTATTCAGTATATCCGAAAGCCGGAAACAGTGCGTTAGGAAAAGCACAATTTTGGCTCTATAACATCGGATTGCCGATCTTATTGCTAGGTATGTTGATCATCCAGCCAGCTATCGGTGCCCCATTGATGCTCATACAAATTTGTGTTTGGGGCGGAGGTATCGCTTTAGCTTTCTCTATTCTTCTATTTATCGTAAATGTGTATAAAAATGTAGAGGCGCCGGCGAGAGTATAAACAAAGATAACTGGGCAACATAGAGTAAGTTCGTTGCCCAGTTATCTTTAAATATATCCATTAATTCGCGATTTGTCTTCTTCATGTATTTCACTCTTTAAGTCTTTAATGCTTTCTTCCCTACGGTCATTTTTTTCTTTGATTTTGGCACGTTCTTCACCTTCTGCGAAGTGCATTGCTTCCTTCGCGGCTTCCATATTGCTGATTGTTTTGTTCAATCTTTCCTTGTTATCAGCTGGATCATTCGGCTTGGGAAAGTTTTTATCCATTTTCCATCCTCCTTCCTTCGCTTTTCCTTCCAAATTAGCTTTCCCATATTTCTTAATATTATTTACACCGTTTTAGTCTAAGAATACAAAGAACTTTTTGAAACATTGTGCCATAATTGCCAAAAATAACTTCACGCTTATAAAATCTTCAAGCGAACACTTGACCACCGTTTACATGCAATACTTGCCCGGTTACGAAGCGAGAATCATCAGAGGCAAGGTAAACAAAAGTCGGTGCTACTTCAAATGGCTGCCCTTGCCGATCCATCGGGTTACCCGCCAAAACTACTTGGTCTGCTGAAAAGCTTGCAGGAATCAATGGAGTCCAAATTTTACCTGGTGCAATAGCGTTGACACGGATTCCTTTGCTGACCAAATTTCTAGCCAATGCCCGTGTCAAACCCACAATTGCCGCTTTTGTTGCTGTATAATCCATTAATTGCTCATTGCCTTCAAAAGCAACAACGGAAGCTGTATTAATAATGGAACTACCCTTTTTTAAATAGTTCATTGCGGCGCGTGTAGTATAAAAATGGGAATAAACATTTAGTTTAAACGTCTCATCAAATTGGTCATCGCTAATATCTACAATGCTCAATTGCTGGAACTGAATGCCGACATGGTTACAAAGGATATGAAGTGAACCGAATGTATTGACCGTTTTTTCGACGATCTCCACACATTGCTTTTTATGGCGCAGATCACCGGGCAACAGAAGGCAGCGCTGGCCAAGTTCTTCAATTCTGTCTTTAGTCCGTTTGGCATCCTCATGCTCATCTAGATAGGCAATGGCTACGTCGGCTCCCTCCTTTGCAAAAGCAATGGCAGTCGCAGCTCCTATACCGCTGTCACCTCCTGTAATAAGTGCTGTTTTTCCTTTCAACTTGCCACTTCCCAAATAATTTGGGTTTTCGATGATAGGCCGCGGCACCATTAATGCTTCCCTTCCCGGCTGATGGTATTGTCTTTGCTCTGGTACCGTCAGTGCCACTTCTTCATAACGGGTTATTTTCCCGTAATTCGGATAAAGAGGATAGTCTTCGCTCCCTGAATGATCATGTGTCAATTCTTTCTCCTCCTGACTTCATGCTAATCAGGCTACTTTATGTTTAAAAACAGTTTGTTATACTTCACATACTTGAAACTAGAAGAATATAGTGTATTGTAAAGTAAAATTTAGGAGGCACACTTTATGGAATCTTACTTTTCTCCTTATGTGCATTACTTGCTACTCCCGTACTCTGAGCAGACATCTGTTTTAATCTATGGAAATCAGTTTTTGCAAATGGAAGTTCCTCAAATCGGTCCCAGACCGCCCTTTTATTCTCATCCAGTCTATGATTCATATTTGCCAGTCATTTGAGAGATTAAAGAGCCCCCTGCCAACTGGTTGAGAAATAATAAACTATTTATGGAATTAATTAAGCCCACCTAATAACAAGGTGAGCTAAAATACTACATATCGATAAGAAGCCAATTTACCACAATCTATCCATCGCACACTTTAAAAAATCGAATTAAACATATCTCTAATTATAGGAAAAAGGAGATTGCCTGCAGCAAATTTCATAGCCATAATGCTTGCGATAATCAGAACAAAAATCATTATACTGATAAATTGTTTTTTAGTAGACATCTGATCATTCCTCAAACGACAAGTTCATTGGTTCATTTAGAAGTTCAAATGTAATATCCAGGTTGGTAGTCGCCACCCGGTGGTCTACCTCTTCAAAACGTAATTCATCAATCCATACTTGCCCTTTACCTGACAAAAGAACTCCAAAAGAAATAGTTGATCCGTTTTCAGGGACATCCAAGACTATAGAATAATAATTCCATTCGGTATCTCCCTTAATTTGTCGATTGCTCATATTATCAAATTGCAAAACGTCACCCAGTGTATTGTCGACTCTCATCCAAAAACCACAAAATCCTTCGACGCTCGATGCCTTTAAAAATCCTGAGAACTTCATTCTTTTCCCAAGGTATTTTTCGGCTTTAAATTGTTGCATCATTGTAGCAAATTCATCAGTAGACTGCACAAGTACAGATTGTAAAAAACCTGAAGACTTCCCTTTATGCACTGTTTCTTGATCAATACCCATCTGGTAAAGATTCGGATTACTTCCGCTTAAGATCCATCCTTTTACAGCATGTTCTTCATTCACAGTTGTTTCCTCCTTTTGCTTAGTTAAATTACCCATTAGTTTCCGATAGTGGCCTGGGGGCAAATGATAATACTTTTTGAAAGCTCGTGAAAATGCTTCTTGTGATTCAAAACCATAATTCATCGCAATATCAATGATTTTTGCATTGGTATAGATAAGCACCTGAGCAGACTCGGTAATTCTCCTGTATCTCACATACTCCGTAACAGAGACGCCGGTTTCATTCTGAAATATACGGTGAAAATGAAACTTAGAAAAACCAGCATTTGCTGATACGTCTTCAAGAGACAATTCCTCATTCAAATTTTTTTCAATAAAGTTAATAGTGCTTTGAATAACGGGACTATAGCTCATCTCCTCACCTCTCTAACGTTAATATACCAGAAGTATTTACGGTCTTTTTGACTTTAATTGCTTTCATTTAGCTCGTAGATGGAATTTTAAAAACCCCTAATTAAAATTAGAGGTTCATTACGAGAAATATTGCCTACACATACTCTTCAATCGCATCCAGAACAATTGATTGTTTTATATGATAATGCGTCGCTTGCCAAATTCCTCTTCCGTCTTTTAAAATCAACAGCTGCGGAGATTCATGTTTCACGCCAAGATCCTCTTCGACTGCCTTCGAAACTTTTCTGTCTAGCTGCACAATCACTACGTATATAGGAAGTTCTGTCTGCAACTTCTGCAATTCTTTTTTCGCCGCCACGCTACTTATACACGTCATACTCAATTTGAATAAAAGAAATGGCTGTTCGTCTGATTTCTTCAATAGCGTCTTCCATGCTTCTACCGATTTAATTCGTTTCATACTAGATTCTCCCCCTAATTTCCTTTCAATCCTATCGTATAGTGTACACAGCACGGGGTAAAGAAAGCTGTTTTACATGAAAAAGGAGTCAAAGCCTCGAATACCAGCTTCAACTCCTCTTTTTATTATGCTTATTGTTATGAACCCATTTTCAGCTCCTATTCCTTTATGCATAATAATAGGTATGTAACGTGCGCACGTATCCTACACTTGTTCCCTGGACATATAAATTCTCCATATAGCTTTATAGTCGTGCAGCTCACCTGTCAACTTCGATTTGCATCCTCAATAATCCACTCAGCCGCACTAAGAAGATCAGGAAACACAGCATCTGCAAGTGGGTCTGCTGTACCAAGAAAGACTCCTTTCGTCCCTGCATTTTTACCGGCGATAATATCCGTATCAGTATCCCCAACCATATACGACGAGGAAACGTCTACATGATACTTCCTCGCCAAATCTTCAATCATTTTGCTGTTCGGCTTTCGACAAGCGCATCCTGCCTTTGGTTTATGCGGACAGTACGCAACCTCTTGAATAAACGCGCCTTCCTTTGCCAGTTCGGCCATCATATGTTTATGAATCGCCTTCAACTGGGACTCCTTCATAAACCCAAGTCCGACACCACCTTGATTGGTCACAACGAAGATGTAATCAAACACCGTATTCAATTGCTTAATCGCTTTCGCAACACCCGGCAAAAAGAACAGCTGTTGAGGCTCATTTACAAATTTCACCCGGTCGGTGAGCACTTCATTTATCACACCATCGCGATCTAGAAACACTGCTTTTTTCAATAGTGACACACTCCTTGCCAGATTAACGTCTTATCGTAAGGATTTCCTGTATATAGGCTTTTATACAAAATCGGAAAGGACATGTCGCCTAAAGCTCTACATAATTACGAGCGAGCTGTTTCGCACACACCCGAACTCTATTCCATGTTAAACTATCAGATATATCACACACTTACAAGGAGTGAAGTAAATGAATGAAAAACAATTTGACAAAATTAAAAATGGTAAAGGATTTATTGCCGCACTGGATCAAAGTGGCGGAAGTACACCAAAAGCGTTGGCAGCTTATGGCGTACAAGAAGATGCTTACGCCAATGAAGACGAGATGTTCAATTTAGTGCACGACATGCGGACACGGATCATTACATCTCCTGCCTTTGATTCAAAATATATACTCGGAGCGATTCTCTTTGAACAGACAATGGATCGTGAAATTGAGGGCATGTACACTGCGGATTACTTAGCAGAAAAGAAAGAAATCGTACCTTTCCTAAAAGTGGATAAAGGGCTTGCGGAAGAAGCAAACGGGGTTCAATTGATGAAACCAATCACTAATTTGGATGAACTATTGAAGCGGGCAAACGAACGTCATATTTTCGGTACCAAAATGCGTTCCGTCATCAAAGAGCCAAACGAAGAAGGCATCCGGGCAATCGTCGATCAACAATTTGAGGTTGGTAAACAAATTATTGCGGCGGGTCTCATTCCGATCATCGAACCTGAAGTCGATATCAACAGTTCAGGTAAAAAAGAATGTGAACAGCTGCTGAAAAAAGAAATTCTAAAGCATCTAGATCAGTTGCAAGACACTGAGAACGTTATGCTGAAATTGACGATCCCGACAGAAGCGAACGTATATAAAGAGCTTATCGATCACCCTCGTGTAGTGAGAGTAGTCGCACTGTCAGGGGGATATTCAACAGTTATCGCGAATGAAAAGCTCAAAGAAAACGAAGGACTGATTGCAAGTTTTTCACGTGCACTGAGCCAAGACTTAAATGCCAATCAGACAGATGAAGAATTTAATGACACACTTGAAAAAGCCGTGCAATCCATTTATGAAGCGTCTATTTAAATTGATTCAGCCAGTACTCGAGACAGAATTGTTTCGAGTACTGGCTTTTTAGAATCCGAAGCGTTTCGTTAATAAGTGACGCCAGTTCAATTATCGAAAAACTGTATGTAGTTAGGCAATATAATTGAGGTCCAGTCAAATAACCACTAACATGTGAGATGTGTCCAATTCATGTCGTATTCTGATTTTTTCATGAATACGACTTTTAAAATGGGTGGTTATTATTTATGGTAAACTCGCAAACATTTGATTTTAAAAAGAATATTCCACTGATGGTCGTTTTATTATCAGGTGCATTTATCACGATCCTAAATCAAACCCTTCTCGCGACAGCATTGCCGCCGATCATGGTTGATCTACATATCACGGAGAGCACGGTGCAGTGGTTGCAATCGATTTTTATGCTCGTCAATGGGATCATGATTCCGATCACTGCCTTTTTAATCGGAAAATTTACTACGAGAAGACTATTCCTTACTGCTATGAGTATATTTGCTTTCGGTACACTAATCGCTGCCGTTGCTCCCAGCTTTTCTTTTTTATTGCTAGGAAGAGTTTTACAAGGAGCCGGTGCGGGGATTATGATGCCGCTCTTGCAAACTATTATGTTCCTTCTCTTCCCTATCGAAAAACGAGGAAAAGCAATGGGAATGTACGGGCTCGTTATTGCGTTTGCACCTGCCATCGGACCAAGTTTATCAGGATATCTCGTTGACCAATTCCCTTGGCGAAGTGTCTTTTATGTCGTACTGCCATTTGCTTTATTGAACATCATTGCGGCATATTTCTTACTGAAAAACGTGACGAAACAAACCAATCCTAAAATGGACAGTTTATCGATCATTCTTTCCACATTCGGATTCGGCGGACTTCTTTACGGATTCAGTATCGCGGGTACAGCGGATTGGCTCAGTGCGGAAGTCGGTCTATCCATTGCTATCGGAGCAATTTCGTTAATTTTATTCATACGAAGGCAATTGAAGCTGGTACAGCCGATTCTTGAATTCAGGGTATTTAAATACAAAATCTTCACCATTGCTACTGGACTCGGCATGATCGTGTTCTCATCCATGATCGCAACAACTGTGATTTTACCTCTCTTCATGCAGACGATGCTTGGATTCAATGCTTTCCATTCAGGCCTTATGCTATTACCAGGTGCGATTATTATGGGCATCATGAATCCGGTGACCGGTGCATTGTTCGATAAATACGGGGCAAGATGGCTGCTGCTAACCGGTTTCACCATCCTGACGATTACAACGTTCATGTTCGCGAATTTATCCGCAGGAACTAGCTTTACATATTTAGCTATCTTGAATGCAGTTCGGATGACAGGCATAGCCATGGTCATGATGCCCTCTACGACACTTGGCCTGAATCAATTACCGAACCACTTGATTTCGCATGGGACCGCCATGAACAACACCTTCCGCCAGATTTCCGGCTCGGTCGGGACCGCTGTTTTAGTGACGATTATGGTAACAGCTGAAATAGATGACGGTACGGTATCCGGTCAAATTCATGGAGTCAATATTGCATTTCTCGTTGCAGGATACATCTCAATTGTCGGGCTCGTCTTGTCTTTTCTGATTAAGGATTCGAAGCCGAAAAGAAGTCCTGTGAAAGCATAACGTGAAAAATCTCCCTTACACTGAGTGTGGGAGATTTTTCATATTCGGTTTCCGCAGTCATCTAACTGTTGCTGAAAGTTCTTTCTCCATCACAATATGCGGAATACCCTCCTCCATAAATACCTCTGAAGCCGTCTTATATCCAAGCTTATGATAGAATTTCTCGGCATGTGTCTGGCCATGTAACTTCACTCGACCAATTCCTTGTTCTTGTGCAATCTCTTCCAATGCACTGACAATCACTTTCCCCAAACCTAACTGCCGATGAGAAGGTAGGATACAGATCCGTTCCAACTTCCCTACACCATCAACATCTCTAATTCTACCTGTGCCGACAGCTTGTTCTTCATCTACTACTAAAATATGTTCACATATGCCTTTTTGAGCATCGAACTCATCAAATTCATTTTCTTCGGGCACGTTTTGTTCTTCTACGAATACTGCTTTACGAATATCAAATGCTTGTTTCAGATCCTCATCGTTAATTATTCTTCTGACTTGCATTGTTCCATCATCCTTTTTTATAAAATTAAATTATCTCTTATAGTATAACGTTTGGAACACCTTCACTGCACGCTTCATTTTAGTATGGCAGTAATTCATTTTAAATTTGTATGGTTGACTATACATAATGTATAGTTTAGTATACATTATGTATAAATGAGGTGAGGATGCGCGTGATTAAAAATCGAGTGAAGGAGCTGCGGGCACGATTTGATTTGACTCAAGGTGTGCTTGCAGAACGAGTAGGCGTAACACGGCAGACGATTGTCGCGTTGGAAAAAGGAAGCTATACGCCTTCCCTTTTGTTAGCAATGAATATTGCAGAAGTATTTAAGATGCCGATTGAGGATATTTTTTTCAAGGAGGATGCTAAATGAAGAATGTGTTTCTGGCTGTCAGTTTACGAATTTTATTATTTGTAGCGCTTGCAGTGATGGTGTTTGATTTTTTAAGAGTGGAACAATTATTTATCCAAATGGATAGAGGTCTTCTTGATGGATTCTCTGTAGACATTTCCAATTGGCCAGGATATATGCTTTTAGGGATTTTATTTTTTTTCATTATTGCCAATCTACTACATTTTTGGCGTTTGCGGAAACAGACGAATACAGATATACGGGACTTCTTTACTTTTGAGTATGATGCCACCGATGAACGAGCCATTGATCATACAAGAAAAGCAGTAAGTTACGCATTTTCCGGTCTACTTATTTATTCTTTTTTCGTAATTGGTTCATTTATGTTTATACCGAATTATTTTTTAGATCATATTTGGTTTCCAGTATTTGCTGTTGCTTCAATTCCTATCAGTGGTTTGCTCATTTACGCAGTGTCTTTTACGGTATTGCAACGTACATAGAGAAAGGATGATCCATATGGAACTGCAAGAGCTTTTGTATAAGAAGTACACTGGCTATGATACCCCCGCTGATTATGTGCGGTGGGCAGAGGAAATAATTTATTTAGATATGGATGAAGTGAAGATGTTGGCAAGTATGCGGCCGCCCCTCCAACCTTTTGAAATAAATGAGATGTTTGAGAAAGCAGTTCGCGCAATAGGTTGGGAGCTTCCTTCAGAAAGAGACTGCGCATTATTCCATATAAATCTGTTGCATCAACATTTACTTTTTAATTCTGATGAAGTGTTTGCTAACGTCAAAGAAATTTATAACTGTTCGATTCAATATGATTTAGAAGAAAAACAGCTTCAGTGGCATGAACCCAGTGAATGGGTTGATCAATTTCAATATGACAAAGCATTTGTTTTATCAAAAGAAGAAGTAATCGAAAAAATCATCGCATATGCACGCGAACTTTGGTATTCAGAAAAAAGCAAGTATACCTTTTCTACACTACTTGGCCAGCGGATATTGGATGTCGATGTGCAAGCAGCTCCTCGATTTATCGTGCAGTTTGAAAACGGCCGCCTAATGATTGAGTGCGCTTGGAGAATTCGCAACACAGAAACCATTTTATTCGGCCATGCTGATATGGATGTGAATGGTATGAGTTGGAAAGACCTTCAAGATTTATTGATCAACAAGACCATCCAAGATGTACAGCTTTGGGAAAACTGCCCTTTCCTCATGGTGCAGTTGGATGATTTATTTATCGATGTATTTCACAGTAGCACTCTTTTTGAGGGCTGGTCCATAACCGAGGATGGTGATCATTACTTGCTTTCGGATCACGGAGGGCAGATATATTAATTAATAAAAGGTGCTAGATTCTCTTTTCAGGGGTCCGGCACCACTTTTAAGCATTTAAAAACTCTTCCTTTAATAAAGAATACATATAAAGGTCATCAAACTTCCCTAACGTACACTCATAACTCCTTAACAAACCTTCTCGAACGAAACTGTGATTTTCAACTAAACGCTTGGATGATTCATTCGGTGGTTCAATCAATGCTTCAATCCGTTGCAGGTTCATCTGCTTGAACCCATAAGCCAGCACTATTTCGAGAGCTTCGTTCGCTATGCCTTTCCCCCAGAAACTTCTACTTAACTCAAAACCAATTTCCGAACGATAATGCTTTGGAATCCAATTCAGAAATCCGCAGCTACCTATGATGACATCGTCTTCCTTAAGGGCAATTCCCCATCTGATCCCGCTTCCCTCGTCAAATATGGAACGATACCAAGAAATTTCATTTATTGCGTCATCGATAGACAGAAAGGGTTCCAAACCCATGTGCTTAACTACAGTAGGATCAGATAAATAAGCTAGCAAGCTACCAGCGTCCTCTTCAGTCACTTGACGCAGTATCAATCTATCGGTTTCCAGTATGGGGAATTTATTATCATTTTGCATCAGTAACCACTCCTCCAACATGAACTTATTCTGTGAATCGATTTCCGATAACTTAATCGCGCAAGGGGCTAGAACTTACTCTTACTAATTATTATATTCTTCATGCATATGTTGCTGACAACCGAATAAGTAACAGCCGCCTGTCCGGTCCAATTCGATCTCTATGGGAGGACGATACCCTGATTGCAGTTTAGCAAACAATTGAAGAAGTTCATTTAATTCCTGATGAAGTTCTTCAATTCTCTCTTTTTTATCCAGCTCTGACCAATGTTCATCACATTCTTCTCGTTTCTCTTCTTCAATTTCAACACGCTTTTTTTCAATTTCTTGCTCTATCAGGTCATGACATGTTTGTACCTCATTTAACTGGAATAAAGTATAAGCATACCTGCTAATGATGTAAGACGTAACAGCATACTCGTCCCATTCCCTCTTGAACATGTCTCGAGCTTTTTCAAAACAGTCGATTTCTACATAAGCATCTGCCGCTTCAATCGCCCCTGCATAATCATCTGACTGAGCGTTCCATTGATCAAGAATAGACTGAGCGACATCATAGTCTTTATTTTGAATGCGTGCCAGTACTTCATACCAGCGAATGACATCAGAATCCTTGGCAATTTGATGAAAACTGGTCGCCGCCATTTCATAATCCTCTAGATTGTAATGAGCGACTGCCACATTATGTATTGCTTCTATAGAAGGATGAAAGTCGATGGATTTTTGCAGGTAATTCTTCGCATCAAGCCATTGTTTTTCTTGTATTGCAATTTCTCCAAGCATGCTAAAAGGGAAATGTGACTGCGGTTTTTTTAAAATAACTTCTTCAAGGAGTGGTTTTGCTCGATTTACATCCTCTTCTTCGTATAAATACATGAACGCCAAATTATTTAGCGACTGAACCGTTCGTTCTGCTTTCACCACATTTTCCAACAGTAAGATTGCTTCATCGTATTGATTGTTTTCAAACAATTGAAGTGCTTTTTTATTCAATGACATTTGTATCCTTCTTTCAAAAAATTCACTGATCCAGCTTTTTCTATACTTACTCACAATCTATTATTAGTTAATTATTGGATTGTAATTCACTGAATATGATAATCTAACTATATCAAATTTCAGGAGATGGTACAGTTGACCAATTTTCTTTTGTGTACTCAGCCAGGACTTCAATTTAAATCAGACGGATGATGATTTTAATGAATCATTAGAGATTGTTATGCAATCTATTTACAATGCATCAATTTAGTAGTAAACACCCCATAATGAAAAACACCTCTTCTAGCCATCTTAAAATGGTAAGAGGAGGTGTATATATACCAAGCATTAGCTCTTATTATAGGTTTTCCAATAGTCAACCATGCTAGAAGCAAGTACTTTTGCACCGTTTAGTAATGCTTTTTCATCAATGTCAAATTTGGGATGATGATAGGGATAGATCAAACCTTTTTCTTCATTGGCAGAACCTATGAAGAAGTAAGTTCCTGGTACTTGCTGTAGGAAGTACGAGAAATCTTCTGCACCCATGTTTGGCTTTACTTCTTGAATGTTTTCAGCCGGTAGCACTTCTTTCGCTGCGTTCACCATCAGCTTTGTAATCGTTGGATCGTTTTTTGTTGCTGGATAGCCAAACATATAGTCCATTTCATACGTTGCACCGAATGCCTGACAAGTATGAGAAGTGATTGTTTGCACCCACTTATGCATCTCTTGGCGAACTCCCTCGTCAAACGTACGGACCGTCCCTTTAAGTTGAGCCTTTTCCGGTATGACATTTGCCGCTTCACCCGCGCGGAAGGCACCTATCGATAACACAGCCGATTGTAGTGGATCTACTTTTCTGCTAGTAATTTGATGTAAGTTACTTATTAGCTGGGCACCTACTGCAATGACATCTACCGTGTCTTGCGGAAATGCACCGTGTCCGCCAAAACCTAGAATATCAATCGTAAAATCATCGCATGCACCTAATATATAGTTCTCATTGTACAGGAGATGATCTACCGGAATATAATTTTCCATATGTGTCGCAAAAATCACATCAACACCAGACAAGGCCCCTGATTCAATCATGGATTTTGCACCACCTGGATCTTCTTCCTCAGCGTGCTGGTGGATAAATACAACATTTCCAGTAAGCTGTTCTTTCATCGCAACCAGTGCTTTAGATAACCCCAATGCGATCGCCGTATGCGCGTCATGTCCGCATGCATGCATAACTCCAGGATTTTTCGATTTATAAGGTACGTCATTCTCTTCCCATATCGGAAGCGCATCAAAATCAGCACGGATGGCTATCGTCTTTCCTGGATGTTTTCCGCGCAGCGTGGCAACGACTCCATTCCCTCCGACACCTGTTTGCACTTCTAGTCCTAGCTTCCTTTGGTAGTCAGCGATTTTTTTTGCCGTATTCACCTCTTGAAAGGAGAGCTCGGGATACATATGAAACTCACGACGCAACTCGATCATTTCTTCGTAGCCATCCTCCAGGCGAGTAAATAATTCTTCCTTCAAACGAATCCCACCTTTTTAAGCCGTTCTTTTCTTCGTATATTTTTCCACAAATCCTAGGAGATAATCTGCGAGAATTGCTAATAAAGCTGCGGGTATCGCACCGGCTAGTATCTTGATATCAGAACGCTGTGCTATTCCTGAGACAATTTCCTTCCCTAATCCACCGCCACCGATATAAGGCGCGATCGAAGCTACTCCGACTGCAATAACTGCAGCAACCCGTAACCCCGCCACGATAAATGGTAAAGAAAGAGGGATTTGGACCTTTGTCAGCAACTGAAACGAATTCATGCCGACACCTTTGCCCGCATCTAGCAGGCTGCCACTCACTTCCTGCAATCCTACATACGTGTTACGAATGATTGGCAGTAATGAGTAAAAGAACAATCCGATAATCACTGCAGTATTCCCTAATCCGAAATACAGCATGAGAATCGCCAACATCGCAAGACTCGGGACATTTTGCAAAATGTTCGCGACCGACAAGATAACCGGTGCCAACCGCGGAATTTTAACCGCCACAATTGCCAATGGAACCCCGACAATAAACGCTAAGACCACTCCATAAATGACTAACAGGATATGCTCAACCGTTAAAGCTAGCAGCTCCGACTGGTTATTCATTATATACTGCATTAACTCTGTCAGTAACTCCATTTACATTCTCCTTATTTCAACAGACCTTTTTCAATTAAGAATTTTTTTGCTACATCTTTCGGTTCTTGCTTTTCAATATCTACTTCATAAATCATTTGCGTCATTTCTTCTTCATTAATTTGATCTGTCAATGAATTTATAATTTCTTCTAATTCAGGATAATCTTTCAGAGTATCTTCTCTCGCCACTAGGGAAGCAGTTGATGGTGGGAAGAAACCTTTATCATCCTCCAAGACTCTTAAGTTTAATTCTTTAATTTCCGGATCCACTGAATACGCAGTAATCGCATCCAACTCCCCTAATTTCAAGCCTTCATACATCAATGAAATTTCCAAACCATTTGCCTTCTTGAATGAATAGTCGTAGTGTTCCTGGAATGCACGGTATCCATCATCGCCGCGTTCAATCCAAGCGGAGTCCGTACCAATCGTCAAATCTTTCGCATACTTTCCAAGATCCGTCATCGTTTTGATGTTTTTCTCTTTCGCCAAGTCTTCAGTAATGGCAATCGTATATTTATTTTCAAAGCCTAGCGAGTCAAACCATTTCAAGTTGAATTTTTCATCGAATAATTTTTGAGCCTGTTCAAGAGTTTTGTCAGGATCTGTTGTATATTCTACTTGATCATCATCAAAATGATTGTTATATACTTCTCCGGAATAAAGAGTCGCCAAATCAAAGTCACCTTTATCCATCGCTGTGATGATTAATGGGCTCGCCTGGATATTTTCTGTGACATTCACTTCGTGGTCTGTTTGGTCTTCTACAAGCTCTTTCACCATATATGCGATAATTTTAGGGTCGGTGTAATCTTGTGTCCCCATTTCAAAAAAAGTTCCACCAGCAGCCGTTTCTTTGTCTTTCCCACCACACGCTGTTAAAACCACTAACAGCAATAAGGATGTACATAATAATGTAAGTTTCTTCATCAGATTGTCTTCCTCCTAGTTCGATTTCTTGATTTTTCAAAACGAGCAAAAAGCAAATCTGTTGCTACTGCCAACACAATCGCCAGAAGAGTACCCGTGAAAATCAAGTTTTTATCATTAAATCCAATGCCGGAAATGATCAAACCTCCCAGCCCCCCAGCTCCTATCACTGCAGCCATCGTGACCCAGCTAATGATGTACACAGAAGTCACGCGAATCCCCGACATAATATAAGGCATCGCTAAAGGAAGTTCGACTTTAATCAAACTTTGAAAAGAGTTATAGCCCATTCCTTTTGCTGCATCTACAATACCTGAATCGATAGACTGGATACCTGCATAGGTGTTTCGAAGTAAAGGTAGGAGTGAGTATAAAAACATTGCCGTAACCGCCGGCTTCATACCGATCCCGAGGATAGGAATCATCAGCGCTAACATTGCAATGGTAGGAACTGTCTGAAATACGTTTGCGATGTTAAAAACGAGGCTTTTTAGAAAGTTACGTTTCAAACGAGTTAATAATATAGCAAGGGGAATCGTCACAAGTATTCCGATCACCAAACTAAGGGCAGACATAATCAAATGTTGTACTGCATACTCCAAAATGGACGGATATCGATCCCTCCAAAATTCTAAATAGTTTCGTATAAACTCCATTTAATTTCCACCACGTTTCCCATAGACGGAACGAACCGATCGAAACAGTTCCTTCATGTCGATCATTCCTACGAACATATTCTCGTTGTCAACAACTGGTAGACTGTGAAGCTTATGTTTTTCTAAGTATTCTAAAACATCCTCAATATCTTGATCAGCTGTTAACGCTTGCACAGATGGATCGACAAAATCCTCTAAATGAACAGATGACTCATTCATAATCTTTTGCAATGAAAGCTGTCCAAGGAATTGATTAGTCTCATCAACTAGCGGGTATGTAAAACATTGTTGTTCCATCATTTTCTTAATTACCGATTCTTTGGATTCGGATAGATGGATTGCTTGTATCGTAGGATCGATGAAATTACTTAATGAAGGCAATGGTTCTGCAGTTTTCAATCGTTCCTCCCCGATAAACTCTCTGACAAAATCATTCGCTGGATTCGTCAATATTTCACGCGGTGTTCCTTTTTGGACCACCCTTCCATCTTTCATCAAAATAATCTGATCGGCAATTTTCAACGCTTCGTCCATATCATGTGTTACAAAGATAATCGTTTTCTGAATGTCCTCTTGCAGACGAACCAATTCATTTTGCAGCTGATCTCGACTGATCGGATCCAACGCACTGAACGGTTCATCCATCAGGATCGTTGCCGGTTCAGCTGCCAGCGCTCTAGCCACACCGATCCGTTGCTGTTGTCCGCCACTCAATTCTGACGGGTATCGTTTTTTATATTGCTCAGGGTTTAAATTAACCAGCTCCAGTAGTTCATTCACACGCTTGTCGATTTTAGACTTATCCCATTTCAATAAGCGCGGCACTGTTGCCACATTATCGTAGATCGTCATATGCGGAAACAGCCCAATACTTTGAATTACATACCCCATATGGCGACGTAACTCAATCGGATTAAAATCCGCAATATTCTTCTCATCAATGAAAATCTCGCCGCCTGTATGCTCAGTCAACCGATTCAGCAGTCGCATTGTGGTCGTCTTTCCGCATCCACTTGGTCCGATCAAAACATTAATTTTACCGCTTTCAAACAGGAGATCGATGTCTTTCAATACATGAGTACCGTCCTCATAAACTTTATTCACTTTTCGAAGTTCTATCATATTTCCTCTCACTTTCTTGAAGTTACGGGTGAAACGCCTAAGATTCATTTCAATTTATTTTTTGACACTCCATTATGTTAACAGATTTCTGATAGTGTTTACAATACTTTTTACGGTATAATCTTTTTGTACGGTAAAAACCGTTTGATTTGTAAATGATTCAATTAACAGAAAACCCTTTGAAATCTTTGATAGTGAGCTAGAGTCTCAAGCCTGAGCATTCGTTTAGTTAAACGCAAAAAAGCACACTCGCAACTAGCGAATGTAGTGACCCCTAAAAGTTAGAGTTTTATATTACGCAGCTAGTTGGCTGGTGTGAAGACGGTATTGTACCGGACTCATGCCAGCCAATTTCTGT